>NZ_JCAFTD010000001.1:0-735555 GCF_059369935.1 Stenotrophomonas sp. YJH_SMC_36
CACCGCCGGCATGGAACCCAGCGGCGAGAGCCCGAACCAGGAGCGCGGCATCGCGCTGCATGCGGCACAGGGCAAGGTGAGTGCGCGTGCGCACAAGAACCAGGCGATCGTGGCGGCCAAGACGCAGGTACGCATCGCCAGCACCGAAGCGGACGTGCAGCTGTCGGCACCGAGCAAGCATCTGCTGGCGACGGCGGCCGGCGCCTACATCCGGATCGAGGGCGACAACATCGAACTGGGCGCGCCGGGCAAGGTGGAATTCAAGGCGAGCCAGCGCGAATGGCTGGGGCCGGCGAGTGTGGTGGGGCAACTCGCCGTGCTTGCCGCAGATCTCAAAGCGTGCCCAACCAAGGACAGTCAGCTGGCAGCTGCCGGCGCTGCAACTATCTGAAATGAATCATCACTCGCTTGAATCGTTGATCCGGGATGTGGGTGAAAGATTGCATGGTCCGCGCCAGCCGCGCTGGGCAGGCGCAATCATCGATCCATTGGTGCGCGACCCACTTGATGATGGGCTTGTCGCGGAGCTGGGAGCAACCAAACTCAGAATCAATGTGCCGCTTCGTGACAAAACGCCATCGCGCCTTCCGTACCTGCTTCTGCTGGAAGCAACCTCTGATGGCGTCGCGCTGCTGCACGCCACCTGCCTTGAGGCAATGGAAGAGCAGCGGAACCCCGATAGTGAGGCAGAGCACGGGTTCGCCATTGGGCCTTGGGTCGGCTTCGACTCCGAGCCTGATGAGATGGCCAGACATTGGGCCACGATCTGTACGATTCGAGTAGCCGGGCAGGGGCGCCGGTATCTGCGCCTTGCGGATCGGCGGGTACTCAAGTGGCTCTGGCGCCGCCTGGACGCCGCCCAGCAGGCCTTCATGGCAGGACCCACGACGCAGATCCTGGTGTTGGGGCGAGATTCGAGTGTCGCTGAACTCCGCGTGTCAATGACACCACAGCGGGAGCGCACTGGGCTCCTATGGAAGTTCGATGGGAGCATGCTTGACGAGTGCGAGGCTGTGCAGAGCATGCTCAGAGGATGGCGGCGATTCGCACCAACCGTTCCGGCGAACTACCTCGATCTGGCCGAGTTCGCGCTATCCGAGGCGCAGGCCGCTGGCGCCCAAAGCCTGCATGATCGCGTGCTCCTCGGAGCGTACGCCTTGCAGGTAGACAATCACGTTCTCAGGTCGCCAGAGCTTCGGCGACTTGTTGCCACATCCCAGGCACAGGCCACGAATCTCGCTTTGGCCCTTGCTGCGATTCCCGATAGCAGGTGGGACGCCATGGCACTGGCCGTCCGACAAGGCCGATCCGGCGCTCGCTATCTGGAGGCCACTCAAGGAGGGAGCATTCATGGCTTCAGGTGATAGCAATCAATATTCGAGCAACGCCATCACCGCTGCCAGGAGAACCAAGACGTGCGGTGCTGGCGGTTGCGCGTCATGTGTCAAGTCTGGTCTGCCCGTGTTGCTTACCCGGCCGGGGCTGGCGGAAGCACGATACGCGGCCAGATCAGCCGTGCAGACACGTCAACTGATGGCCGGGCTTTCCGCGCCCGACCTGAAGTTCTCCGACTATGTCATGCGTGCGCTGAGGACAGGGTACGTCTACGTCTACTATCAGACTCCAGCAATGCATGCGCTGATCGGTGGAGAAGGTTGGGAGGCTTACGCTGTCGACGAGGCAGGCTATGTCAGCCCCATTCCGTTGGAGAATCCACCTCTGCCAGAGGAAATGCCGCGCTTCAGTTGTGAGCGCGCGGCGGGCTATGCCGCCGCTATGCTGATCAACATCAAAGAGCCCTCCCGTGCTGGTGAGGTCTGGATAGGTTTCAGCGAAGTGCCGCTATCCGTGAAGGTAAGGCAGAACTACGCGGCAGACCCGGAGCTTCTGAACCAGCGTTTTACTCGCCTGAACGCGTCCACCGGTCAAAGCAGCCGTGCGCTGGCGCTCACGGATGGTGCGATACAGGGCGCAATTGCGGACTACGACGTCGAGCGCGGTCGCTTGCTTGAAGGCCTGCGCGGAAATCCCCATCGTCCAGGGCAGGTAGCGCTGGACAAGAATGGCAAGGTCCCAGAGAAGCCGGCTTCGGAAGATGCGCAGACCGAAGAGCGGCGCGAGTCCGCCAAGGACGTTGCCGCGGCGGCGGCTGCAATCGCGGGCGCATCCAGGGATCCAGCCGCCAGGCAGCCTCTGATCCTGGGTGTCAGCGACCCGGTCGGCATGGCCCACGAAGCCGCGCATCTGCGCCTGACACTGCCCAGCAAGGCTGTGACGTGGTTGATGGCGCAGAAGGACGGTGCCCGACGCCTGCAGACTGCAGTGACGCTGGTGGGGCTTCAGCAGATGCTGGTTGAGCAGGCCAGGGTGCGGGAGGCTGACTTCCGTGATCGCAATCCGCCTGCGATGTCTGCAATGGATCTTCGTGCGGAAATGATAACGAAGACAGAGTTCGAGGCCCGCCAGAAGGCAGGCATCGTTCCTTCGTCCGCCAGCTGGTCGCCGCTCGCCATTCCCATGAACGGCCCGTGGGGTAAAGGCGTCGCCTCAAGCGGACAGAACGGCTACGGGACTGTGCACGTAGCCGGCGGCGCTTTTGAGGCCGACGCGCTTGAGCTGATCGATAAGATCAAGAAGAAGGCGTCCGGCAAAACTCGCGACACCGTCACCGGAAAGTCACTGGGCTGGGAAGACTACCTGAAGGAGTTTGGTAGGTACTCCGCTGAAGACAAGGCACTGCGCAAGCACATCCAGGGGGATCACCGCGATCTTCTGTCGTGGAATGGCCGCAAGCTGGTCACCGGGTTCGATTTCGATGAGACGAGCCCCGAAGATGGCATCTATTACAGCCAGGTGGTCGCCAACCTATTGCACGGCGGGCCCATCGACGACGAGGCTGTGGAGTGGTACGCCGACTTCGTAAAGGATGATCCCAGCAACAAGGACAATCTGCTGGTCAGGGCCATGCTGGGCAATCAGAAAGACGCGTTTGAGCAGTTTTCCGGGTGGAGCGTCGAAGAGGGCCAGAGAAACAAGGCCACTGAGGTTCTCAACAATCTGCTTGATCTGGCAGAGAAGCTGAGCGAGTCCAACCAGGGCGGGAAGGCGGCCGCGTTGGCCGTGAAGCACGTTGACACGCTGCGGATTCTTGCACGTGCGTATGCCAGCCCGCTGATCGCGATGGTGGGCGCCGTAGCGCTTGGCGCAGGGAAAGTGAAGAAGACGCTCTCCCCGCTTCTGTACGACCGTGTCATGGCCTTGTTGAGCAGTATGGTCAAACGAGCAGCCCCGCAGATTACACATCTGATTGTTGATGCCCCTCTGCGGATGGCAGGGCGCGCGTGGCGGGAGGTCTCAAGGGCATTCACTGCGGCTGCGGCCGACACGCCGGCCGGCAAGCGCAATGGCGTGAAGAGCCTGGTGATTGGAAGCGGAAGCTCGCTCCAGCTTGCAGGTGCCGGTGAAGCGGCTGATACGCGAGTGAAGCTGCATCTGTGGACCAACCAGAGTGAAGAGCAACTGCGCGCGCTTCAATCCACGGTCCAGCCGGGGCAATCCGTGGCAAATGCGCGGCCAGCACCGGGATCGATGATGACGGGAGTTGTAGTTGCGGCTGCTCCCATCACGATGGGGTCCAGCGGTCTGATGAGCCTGGCTTCGGCCACCCCCAAGGTGATTGCCGATGTGCCCACGGTGATGAGTGCCGGTGCCGGCATCATTCACGCGATGGAAGTAGCCAAAGCATGGAAGAAGATGGAGGTTGGCACAGCGAAGGAGCGCAGAGATGCCATCTTCAGTTTCTTCTCGGCAGGGTTAGGAGTGGTCTCGGCATTCCTCGATGTCGCGAAATCGTACGCGCAGAATGTTCTCAAGAAGGGGCTTGCCAAGCGTCTGGAGGCCACGGTTGCTCTGTTTGCGGCTATTGGTTCGTTCATTGATTCGGCGCAGGCCTTTGTTGCTTCTGCGGACGATTTGAAGAATGGGCGCGGTGGTGCTGCTGTAGTGCATTTCCTAGAAGGGGTATCGCTGTTCGCTGGTGGGTTCGCTCTTGCTCTATACGCAGCATCCATCTTTGTTCAGAGTTTTGGCACAACTACTTCATGGCTTGGGTGGGGCATCGTCCTTGTGATTCTCGGACTTGCGCTCGGTTTCGTTGCCTCGCTTCTAATGACGCTTCCTCTCGAGGATTGGGCGGCCAGGACTATTTGGGGGAGGTGGATCTCGACCCGTTGGGTCACGCAGGAGGAAGAACTTGGAGAACTCAATAAAGTTCTTTTGGGTGTTGAGGTGGATGCGCAGTATAGAAGCGCGTTCAGCTGGAAGAATGTCGCATCTGCGGATGACGTGATCATCGGTGATGCAGTGAAACGCGTGACCGCCCATGACTCCGGTGCAAGGTTCACTAGGGAGTTTTTGGTCACGCTTAAGCTTGTAGATCAGATTCGGAAACGGCTGGGAATAAATATTCTTGTGAGCGGTCAGGGCGCGGCAGGGATGGAGAGCATCGCCCGCTATTCCACCGATGAGTTGGGCAATGCCGGAGAGAACTGGGGCCAGGGCGTATCAGAAGGCAGGATGGATCATGTCTCGGTTGAGGCATTGACAATATCCGGCCATGTCGAGAGTAGTCGATTCTCGGCTTTGGCGGTGGAGCTCACAATTCGAGACGCTCTTGATGGAGGGGACGTTATTGTCTATGAGAGGATGGTGGTTGAATGAATAGACCCAGAAAGCGGTATGGCGACGTTCTGGTTGAAGAGTGGGAGGGCGAGGAGCCCTTCTTTGATACGGATTTTGCAAAGAAGCGGACTAACGGCACCGGACAGGTTGGTGTGGCCCAACCCCGCCGGATCCTGAATTCCACTGGCGGCGATCAAGTCCACAGTGGCCCCTCATCGTCCGATGTTGTTCTGGCGGCCTATGAGAACGGCATCATGATTAGCGGCCTGAGAGGGTCCGCAAGTCTTTCATTACTTGCGTGGTTCGGATTTCTTCCAGCCCTGGGTCTCGTCGCGTCCTCGTTCTTTGGTGCCTCTGTCTTGCTCAAGGGGGGCTGGGAGTTTCTGGTGCATGAGCCCGGCGTTGCGTTTGGCTTCGCATTTGGGACCTTGTTCGGTGCACTCTTTGGAACTAGTGGATTCAGTGTTCTGTTTCGTATTCTGGTGCTGATGCCATCGGATTTCCCGGTGATTTTTAACAGGAAAACGAAGGATGTCTGGGTGACAGTTCCTTCGATGCCGTCATTCATACGGATCTTTGAATTTATTCCGGTGAGGTTTGAACGGCACAGTTGGGAAAGTCTTCAACCTCGAACATACAGGATCCTCGAGGTCACTGCTGGCATGAGTTCTGCTCGCTGGACATACATCCTGACGATGGTTTTCGGACGTGAAGACGACCTCACGAAGGTCGCCAGTGAGGTGAACATCGGCTTCAAGGGATGGGGAGACGATTTCGAGTTGCTGCAGCTTTGGGAGCACATTCGTCAATACATGAACGATGCCGGCCCCGCTTTGGACCCGGGCGAAGAGTTCAAGACCTTCAGCACGGGCCGACTTCCCAAGTTCCCGGATGAGGCAATGGCGGCCTTAGGGCGAAAGCTCTCGGAAACCGAGGCTTGGGAAACTACGAGGGCCTAATGGCCCTGCTATTGGCGGTGGGCCAGATGAACCATGAACTCTAAAGAGCCCCGCTGCTGAAAAACAGAGGAAGTCGGTCTATGAGAGGATTTTGGTTGAATGAATAGACCCAAGAAGCGGTATGGCGACGTTCTGGTTGAAGAGTGGGAGGGCGAGGAGCCCTTCTTTGATACGGATTTTGCAAAGAAGCGAACTAATGGCGCCGGGCAGGTTGGTGTAGCTCAACCGCGCCGGATTCTGAATTCTACTGACGATGTCCGAGTTCATAGTGGTCCCTCGTCGTCCGAAGTTGTTCTGGCGGCCTATGAGAACGGTATCCTGATCAGTGGGCTGAGAGGTAATGCAAGTCTTTCTATACTGGCGTGGTTCGGATTCCTTCCTGCTTTAGGTCTTATTGCAGTAGCGATCTTTTGTGCAAATGTACTGTTTAGATTGGGCGCCAATGCTGTTTTTGAGCCCGGTATTGCCATTTCTTTTTTCTTTATTTCAATAGCTGGATTTCTGTTTGGTATTGGTTTAATTAGTTTTTTATTTCGTGTTCTTGTGTTAATGCCATCGGACTTTCCTGTAATTTTTAATAGGAGTGCGAAGGATATATGGGTGGCTGTTCCTACGCTGCCATCGTTTGTCCGGATACTTGAGCTCCATCCGGTGAGGTTTGAACGTTACAGCTGGGCAGATCTTCAACCTCGAACGTATAGGATCTTAGAGGTTACTCCAGGGGCGAGCTCTGCCCGCTGGATCTATATTCTTACCTTAGTATTTGGTCAAAAAAATGATCCAAGAAGGGTCGCCTGTGAAATGAATATCGGCTTCAAAGGCTGGGGAGACGATCTCGAGCTGCTGCAGCTTTGGGAGCACGTTCGCCAATACATGAACGATGCCGGCCCGGCTTTGGACCAAGGCGAAAAGTTCAAGACCTTCAGCACGGGCCGACTTCCCAAGTTCCCGGATGAGGCAATGGCGGCCTTGGGGCGAAAGCTCTCGGAATCCGAGGCTTGGGAAATTACGAGGGCCTAATGGCCCTGTTATTGGCGGCGGGCCAGATGAAATGTGAGCTCTAAAGAGCCCCGCTGCTGAAAAACGGAGGAGGTCGGTCTACGAGAGGATTTTGGGTGAATGAATAGACCCAGGAAGCGGTATGGCGACGTTCTGGTTGAAGAGTGGGAGGGCGAGGAGCCCTTCTTTGATACGGATTTTGCAAAGAAGCGAACTAATGGCGCCGGGCAGGTTGGTGTAGCTCAACCGCGCCGGATCCTGAATTCCGCTGACGGTGCCCGAGTTCACAGTGGCCCCTCATCGTCAGATGTAATACTGGGGGTGTATGAGAATGGAGTGGTTGTAAGTGGATTGAGAGGAGCTTCCAGCTTATCCGCTCTTGCGTGGTTTGGGCTAATTCCATCGTTCTGTATGATTTTGATTGGCATTTATTGCGCGCATCTTATTATCAAGCTTGGGGAGGGTTTTGCTCAAGAGCCAGGGTTGGCCCTTGGCATTGGATGTGCTGGCTTGTTCGGATTATTTTTTGGGTTTAGTACATTCAGTGTGCTTTTCCGCGGATTGGTTCTAATGCCGTCCGATTTTCCGGTCATATTTAATAGGGGGACTAAGGAGGTATGGGTGTCTGTGCCCAAGATGCCGTCATTCATACGGATCTCTGAATTTCAACCGGTGAAGTTTGAACGGCACAGTTGGGAGAGTCTTCAACCTCGAACATACAGAATTCTCGAGGTCACTGCTGGCATGAGTTCTGCTCGCTGGACATACATCCTGACGATGGTTTTCGGACGTGAAGACGACCCCACGAAGGTCGCCAGTGAGGTGAATATCGGCTTCAAGGGGTGGGGGGACGATTTCGAGTTGCTGCAGCTTTGGGAGCACATTCGCCAATACATGAACGATGCCGGCCCGGCTTTGGACCCGGGCGAGAAGTTCAAGACGTTCAGCACGGGCCGACTTCCGAAGTTCCCGGATGAGGCAATGGCGGCCTTAGGGCGAAAGCTGTCGGAGTCTGAGGCGTGGGCTGCTCCAAAGACTTGACGCAAGATTGGCTGCGTCGGCATTTGACCTGCCCCGGTTTGTAGTCTCGACAACCACGATCTGGCGTGTCGGCCGTGAGCCTCTCCCCTCAGATGGGAGGAGAACCTGAAAATAGGGGATTACCGAGCCGCCGCAATCGCCTTCACCCGCGCCCTGGCCAGTGCTTCACCAATCGCCGGGCCTTTCAGGTGCGTCGTATCCAGATCCCGTGCCTGTACCGATAGCGCCGCCTGATGCAGGCGCTTGAGCGTTTCGCCCTGCGGGTAGTCACTGTCCTCGAATCCCAGCCGTCCGCGCTTGTCGGCCTCGCAGCACAGGGCGATGCGCGCGATGCGTTCGGGCCGGCGCAGCGCGTCGCAGCGACCGAGCAGTTCCAGCACGGTGGCATCGCGGAGCTCGTCGATGCGGTGCACGTTCAAGTGCTCGCGGCAGACCGCTTCCGCCAGCTGCTGGTGTTCGGCCGGGACCTTCAAGCGGGCGCACAGCGCCTTCAGCGGCGTAATGCCGCGCTGCTCGTGCATGATGTGGCGCGGCCATTCCTCCGGCGGGGTGAGGCCCTTGCCGAGATCGTGGGTGAGCGCGGCGAAGCCGACCAGGTCATCGCCCGGGGCCAGTCCCGCTGCCATGTCACTGACCATCTCCTGGTGCAGGCCGGTGTCGATTTCCGGATGGAACTCGGCACGCTGCGGAACGCCATACAGCGCTTCCAGCTCGGGCAGGACCGGGCCCAGTGCGTGCGCCTCGTGCAGGGTGCGCAGGAACGCCGAAGGCCGTTCGCTTGCCAGCGCCCTTCGTAGTTCCTGCCAGACGCGCTCTGGTACCAGCGCGTCGAGCTCACCGCTGGCAGCGACCTCGCGCATCAGCGCCATGGTTTCGGGGGCAACGGTGAACCCCAGCGGGGCGAAGCGGGCCATGAAGCGGGCCGCGCGTAGCACGCGCAATGGATCTTCAACGAAGGCAGGACCGACGTGGCGCAGCACGCGCTGCTCGATGTCACGCACGCCGCCGTAAGGATCGACCAGCGCACCGCTGTCTTCGTCGCAGGCAATGGCATTGATGGTGAAGTCGCGGCGCTGCAGGTCCTCTTCCAGCGTTACCGCCGGATCGGCATCGACCACGAAACCGCGATAACCGCGGCCGGATTTGCGCTCGGTGCGGGCCAGGGCGTATTCCTCACCGGTCTGCGGATGCAGGAACACCGGGAAGTCCCGCCCCACGGCGCTGAAGCCCTGCGCTTCCATCTGCGCGGGCGTGGCACCGACCACCACCCAGTCGCGGTCGCCGGCGGGACGCTGCAGCAGGCGGTCGCGCACGGCGCCGCCGACAAGATAGATCTTCATGGCGGGGATGATGGCATGCCCGGCGCGCAGAGCCGAATCAGTCGCCGCCCTGGCCCGCGTCCGCCGGACAGCTGAAGCTCTTGCGCTTGTCGACCAGGCGTCCCATCAGGCGGTCGCTCAGCGGCAGGGCGTCACCGTTGAGGCGCCAGTCGTAGATCACGCTGAAGGCCAGCACGCGCGCGACGTACTCGCGCGTTTCCTTGTAGCTGATCGTCTCGATCCACAGGTCGGGATCGAAACCGGGGCGCTGGCTCTGCCAGCGTGCCGTAGGCGTCGGACCGGCGTTGTAGGCGGCGATGGTCACATAGGGCAGGCCGTCGTACTTGTTCATCAGCTGGCGCAGGTAGGCGGTGCCGATGGCGATGTTGGTGTCGGGGTCGTAGAGGCTGTCGGCACCGCCGTAGCCGGTCAGGCCGATGGACTTCGCCACGGCGGCACCGGTGGCCGGCAGCACCTGCATCAGGCCCATCGCATTGGCAGGCGAGCGCGCGCGCGGAGTGAAGATGCTTTCTGCGCGGATTTCCGCAGCGACCCAGGCCGGGTCGATGGCATTGCGCGCCGATTCGCGGCGGATCGTGGCGTCATGGTGCAGCGGGAAGCGCAGGTCATACAGGCGCTGCTCCTGCGGCTGCTTGCCGAGGGAGAACACCGCGCGGTCGAACCAGCCGTTGTCCTGGGCCACCCGCACGGCCAGTCGGCGCTGGGTGTCATCGAAGCGCGACAGCGCGCTGTTCCATTCGGCCACCGCCCAGCCGGCGCGATCGATCTGGAACAACGCCACTGCGCGCTGGATGGCAGGATCGCGAGCCACTGCGGCCTTGGCCTGTTCGCTGTCGTTGGGTTTCCACGGGCACAGCGTGTAGCCCTGCTGCAGCTTGTCGGCCGCGAGGAAGCCGTGGAAGGTGGGCGTGCGCGCGGCCTCCCGGAACAGCGACTGTGCCTGCTGTGCCTGCCCGGTCTTCTCCAGCATGCGTCCTTCGTAATAGCGCCAGCGTGGATCGTTGCGCTGTTTCGGCCCCATCTTGCGGATTGCCGCCAGGGTCGCCGGCCAGTCGCCACGCGACATCGCTTCGCGCACGCGCCATTCATGCAGGCGCTCGTCGTAGGCGGCGTCGGGGACTGCATTGAGGCGCCGCGCGGAATCAGGCAGGTAGGAGGCGACCGTCCACAACGCGATCTGGTAGCGCACCTGGGCCTGCTGCTCGGCACTCAGGCCCAGGGCCTGCGCGTACTGCGGCAGCTGCTGCTCGGTGGCATCCGGATCGGCCTTGGCCAGCTTGACCAGGCCGTCGGTGGCGATGCGCCGGCTGCGATCATTGCGCGGCCAGTTCAGTGCGCTGGCATTGGGCTTGTCGACGAACGCGGCATAGGTGTTGGCCAGCGCCAGGTCGGCGGCGGGAAGTCCACGCGCGGCGCTGCGCATCACCGCCGGCTGCTGCGCGTCGGCGGCCGCGTCGATGCGCTCCCAGCGCAGTGCGTCGCTCAGGCCCCCCTGGGCCTGCAGCACGGCGAACACCGCATCGCAGCCGTCGGGCAGTGACTTGCCGTTCCGGCGCCACAGCTCCTGGGCGTCGCTGATCCATTGCGGATCGACGCCGCCGGTCACCTGTCGGGCGGTCAACTGCGCACAGCGCAGGCCGAGATTGTCGGTAGGCACCCAGTTGGCGAGCAGGGTGGGCCAGTCCTGCCGGCGTGCCACCGAAGGCAGCCACACGCTGCGGAAGGTGGTGGCCACGGCCTGGCCCTCGTAACGCTTGAGGAAGGCCTGCGCCTGCGCAGTGTCGACCGTGTCGATGTTGCGCCGCAGATTGGCGTACTCCAGCCAGCCATAGGCCGGATGGCGGCTGAGCGCGGCGGCCTGGCCGGGATCGAACTGGCCGCGTTCGGCAGCGGCGATGGCGGCTTTGAGCTGCGCGTTCTGGGCATCGAGGGACTGGGCACCGGCGCAGCCGATCAGCAGCAGGGAGGCCAGCGGGAGCAGGGACAGGGCGGTCGAAGAGCGTCGGGTCATGGCGCCAGCATAGCGGGCACTGGCTGAATTCAGTTTCGCATCGCGTGCACGCCAGACAAAGGCAACGGCGGCTGAATGCAGGTGCATGCAGCCTCTGCCGCAACGGCGGGATGCCGGCGTAACGTCAGAGCCGGGCGAACCGCCCGGCTGCAGGGAGCGGCACATGGCGTTCAGTAGCGCAGGAAGGAATGGCCCGCTGGCGGAGATCAATGTCACGCCATTGGTGGATGTGATGCTGGTGCTGTTGATCATCTTCATCGTGACCGCACCGATCGTGGCCCGGCCGATCGCAGTGCAGTTGCCGCAGGCGACCGATCGCGTGGTCGCCCGGCCGGACCCGCCGCCACCGATCGAACTGCGTCTGGATGCAGCCAACCAGCTCAGCTGGAACGGCCAGCCTCTGGCCATTGCCGATCTGCAGTCGCGCCTGCAGGCGCAGGCGGGTAAGTACGCCGGCAACCTGCCGGAGCTGCGCATCGCGACCGATCCGGCGGCCGAGTACGAAGGGATGGCACGGATCCTGGCGGCGGCCGAGGCCACCGGCATGGAGCGCATTGCGTTCGTGCGCTGAGCAGCGGATGAGGGGCTGTCGATGGACAGCCCCTCAACCAAGAGTGCTTTGGAGCACTCCGCGGATGCCGGCACCTGCTGTCGCAACAGGCGCGTGGTCAGCGCGCCAAGGCTGGGACACGGCACAGAATCTGTCGCTATCTGATGCGATTGCCCGTCAATCGCGTCAAGCCCGCGTGAAAGGGTGTCGGTCATCACGCCGTGATTTTGACTACTTGTTTACAAAGGAGACGCTGCCGCCATGCAGGAGGGGCGTACGGCAGCCAATGTCCCGACATTCCTTTGGAGAGAGAGCGAATGAATCACCTGCACCACCGCCCCCTGGCGGTTGCCGTCGCCCTGTGCGTGACTGCCCTGGCACCGCTGGGCGCCGCCGCACAGTCCACCACCAACCTGGACGCGGTCGAAGTCACCGGTACCCGCATCAAGCGCGCTGAAGTGGAGGGCCAGGTTCCGATCCAGACCCTGACGCGCGGCGACATCGAGCGCACCGGCCTGAGTTCGATCGGCGAAGTGCTGCAGCAGCTCACCGGCTCCGGTTCGGCGCTCAATGCCAAGTTCAATTCGTCCGGCAACTTCGGCTTCCCCCCGGATGGCAGCGGCGTCGGTGCGGGTTCGGCGCAGGTCGATCTGCGCCACCTGGGGGCCAAGCGCGTGCTGGTGCTGGTCGATGGCATCCGCTGGGTCAATGAGTCATCGGCGTCGGGTGTCGGCGCCGCGACCGATCTCAATACCATTCCGCTGGCCATCGTCGAGCGCATCGAAGTGCTGGAAGACGGCGCGTCGTCGCTGTACGGCTCCGATGCCATCGCCGGCGTGGTCAACATCATCACCCGCCGTGATTTCGATGGCGGCCAGGTGACCCTGAACTACGGCGAATACAGCAAGGGCGACGGCACGCAGAAGGGCGTGGACCTGGCCTGGGGCAAGAGCGGTGATCGCTTCAGTCTGTTCCTCGGCGCCAGCTGGACCAAGCAGGATCCGGTGTATGCGAAGGACCGTGAACAGTCGCGCTTCCCGATTCCCGGTACCGGCCTGGCCTTCGGCAGCGGTGCCATTCCGCAGGGCCGCTTCGCCTTCGTCGACCCCAACACGGGCGCGCAGCAGAACATCGTGCCCAACACCGGCGTGAGCAATCCACGCTATGACGGCAGTGCCGGCTGCAACCGCACTGACGACTACCACTGCTTCACCAGCGCTGACCGTTTCAACTTCGCCGAGTACAACATGGTGCTGACGCCGTCGGAGCGGAAGGGCCTCTTCGGTCAGTTCCGCTTTGACATCACCGACAACGTGCAGTGGTACGTCAAGGCACTGGGCAACCGTCGCGAGTCGACCAACCAGGCTGGCCCCGAGCCGCTGTTCTTCGGCCCCGATGGCGCCACTGGCAATCCGCTGGCCGACAACATCACCATCTCGGCGCTCAATCCCTACAACCCGTTCGGCTTCGACCTGGTGTCGTCCGG
Source organism: Stenotrophomonas sp. YJH_SMC_36 (assembly GCF_059369935.1). Classification (NCBI taxonomy): domain Bacteria; kingdom Pseudomonadati; phylum Pseudomonadota; class Gammaproteobacteria; order Lysobacterales; family Lysobacteraceae; genus Stenotrophomonas; species Stenotrophomonas sp. YJH_SMC_36. The sequence continues at coordinate 13,067 of NZ_JCAFTD010000001.1, forward strand.
CAACATGAGCCTGGTCGGCCGCCGCCCGGTGGAAGGTGGCGCGCGCGTGTTCGAGCAGGAGGTCAACACCACGTACTTCGCCACCGGCCTGGTCGGCAACTTCCAGGCGGCCGACCGCAGCTGGTTCTGGGACGTCAACGGCATGTACAGCAAGAACAAGGCCGAACAGACCAACTACGGCAGCTACAACATCTACAACGTCAACCTGGCGCTGGGCGATCCTGCCGCATGTGCGGCGACGCCGGGCTGCGTGCCGCTGAACATCTTCGGCGGTGCCGGTTCCATCACCCCGGACATGCTGCGCTGGATCCAGCCGGTGGTACGCGACCGCAGCCAGAACGAGCTGAGTCTGTTCACCGCCAATCTGTCCAGCGATCTGTTCAACCTGCCGGCCGGCCCGCTGTCCTTCGCCACCGGTTACGAGTACCGCAAGTACGAAGGCTGGTACCAGCCCGACCCGTTGACGGTGATCGGTCACTACAACGGCGTGCCGTCGCAGCCGACCTCCGGCTCGTACGACGTCAATGAAGCCTACCTGGAACTGAGCGTGCCGATCTTCGCCGATTCGGCACTGGGCAAGAAGCTCGACCTGAGTCTGGCAGGCCGCTACTCGGATTACTCCACCTTCGGTGGTGAGTTCACGCCCAAGTACGGCCTGCGCTGGCAGGTGACCGATGACTTCGTGCTGCGCACCACCTATGCCGAAGGCTTCCGCGCGCCGTCGATCGGCGAACTGTACGGCTCGGCCGCGCGCGCGGACCTGCAGCTGTTCGATCCGTGCTCGATCGGCCTGGGCGGCACGCCGCCGCGTGGCAGCGCCGCCAACTGTGCCGCGCTGGGCGTGCCGGCCGGCTTCCAGCAGGCCAACTCGCAGATCTCGGTGACCACCGGCGGCAACCGCGAGCTGGAACCGGAGCGTTCACGCAGCTTCAGTGCCGGATTCGTCTGGAGCCCGTGGTTCGGCAACAACACCTCCTGGTCGGAGCGCTTCGACGTGGAAGTGACGTTCTACCGCCACAACATCGATGGCGCGATCCAGGCGATCAACGCGCAGACCCAGCTGGACCTGTGTGTGGATACGCTGGATCCGGTGTACTGCGATGGCATCACCCGTGCCAGCACCGGCGCGGTCAGCAGCTTCAACAACCGACTGACCAACCTGGGTTCGATCAAGACCGATGGCTGGGACGTGGACCTGTTCTGGACCCTGCCGCAGACCTCGATCGGCCAGTTCAAGCTGGGCTGGAAGAACACCTTCGTCGGTCGTTACGAGGCCACCGGTGCGGCCGGCCAGCGGCAGCCACAGAAGCCGGGCGTGGAAGTGGCCGACAGCTCGATTCCGGAATGGACCAGCAACGCCAGCATCGGCTGGACACTGGACAACTGGAGCGCGAACTGGACGGTGCGGCACATCTCCGAGTTGACCGAAGACTGTGGCGACGCCGTGGCGTTCCCGGTGTGCAGCAACCAGGTGGCGGGCACCAACACGCTCTCGGCGACCACCTTCCATGATCTGCAGGTGGGTTACAGGATCGACTGGATGAAGGGACTGCAGCTGACCGCTGGCCTGAACAACGTGTTCGACAAGGATCCGCCGATCTGCCTGTCGTGCTCGCTGAACGGCTATGACGCGTCGACCTATGACATTCCGCGTGGCCGCTACTGGTACATGCGCGCGGACCTGCGGTTCTGATGTGATGAGGGGCAGCGCCGGACACTCCGGCGCTGCCTTGCGGGTGTAGCGCCGAGCCCATGCTCGGCGCTACAGGAGCGGGGCGGTTGCGCCCTGCAGCTGATCAGAACGACCAGGTGAACGTCAGCGAGCCGTTGCGGCCATCGCCGTACGCACCGTAGCCGTTGATCTGCGAGAGGTACTGCTTGTCCAGCAGGTTGTTGAGGTTGGCCTGCACGCTGAACTCCGGCGAGATGCGGTAGCGCACGAAGGCGCTGACCAGGGCATAGCCGTTCTGCTCGATGCGGCCGTAGGCCGGCACCGCATAGTAGATGCGGTTCTGCCAGTTCGCCCCACCGCCGACCGTCAGTGCCTGCAGCGACTGCGGCGTGTAGCTGGTGAACAGCTTCAGCGCGGTCTGCGGCAGGTTGGTGTTGATGTCGGCATCGTTGGCATCCTTGGCCACGTAACGCGAGGCACCGAAGGTCGCGTTCCAGCCCGGGGCCAGCTCGCCGTTCAGTTCGAATTCGAAGCCACGGCTGACCGTGCCGCGCGCGGCGCGGTAGGCGAATTCGTTCTGGCTGCCCTGCACCGGCTCACCGGTGGCCTGGCCCACGTTGTCCTGCTCGATGCGGAACACCGCCAGCGAAGCATTGAGGCGGTTGTCGAACCACGCGCCCTTGACGCCCACTTCGTAGCTCTTGCCATCGACCGGATCGAGGTAGCTGCCGTTGCGGTCCTTCAGTGTCTGCGGCTGGAAGATCTCGGTATAGGCGGCGTAGGTGGAGAAGGTATCGTTGATGTCCAATACCAGGCCGGCATAGGGCGTGGTGACCTTGTGCGAGCGGTCCGCACCTTCGCCTTCACTCTTCCAGTCGGTGTAGCGTGCGCCGACGATGAGCTTCAGCGGGTCGGCCAGCGACAGGCGCGTGGCCATGTAACCGGCCTTCTGGGTGATCGTGCCTTCGCTGGCCAGCGCCAGCGGGTTCCAGTTCGGCTCGGAGATGTCGCCGGTCCAGCCAAGGTAGCTGGTGAACGGGTCCCAGCTCTGGCCGGGGCCGCCAATCTGGTAGTCGCCGTAGTTGGCGTACTCGCGCTTGTTGTAGCTCAGGCCGGCCATGAACTGGTGATCGCGGCCGAACAGCCGGAACGGGCCGTCGACATAGCCATCGACTGCGTTGACCTTGCGCTCGGTGTTGTAGAAGCCGGCCGACGGCGAAATGCCGGCGCCGGTGGTCCTGTCGAAGAACGAGGCACCACTGGTCCAGTCGTTGTAGGCCGGGTAGAACAGCTTGTCGTCGGCCTTGGTCTCATCGTGGGTCGCACCGACCTTGAACTTCCAGCCATTGCTGAAGGCATGCTGCAGGGTGGCGAACGCGCGCTTGCTGGTGGTGTCCCAGTAGGTCCAGTTCGGACTGGCGTTGAACGATTCGTCGTAGCCGGTGGCCGAGCCGTCGGAGAACAGCATCGGGAAGCCGCCCCAGGTCGCACCATTGGCGCGCTTCTGCTGGTAGTCGTAGCCCACGCTCAACTGCGTGTCCGGAGTCAGGTCGGCGTCGATCACCGCGTAGCCCAGCGTCTTGTGCTGGTTATAGCGGTCCATCTGCGCGTCGGTGTCGAGGTAGCTGCCGATCACCCGGCCACGCACGGTGCCGCTGGTGTTCAGCGCGCTGCCCACGTCCACGGTGGTACGGGTACGGCCCCAGCTGCCGACGTTCACCGATACGCTGCCAGCCAGCTCGGCGCTGTCGGCATGCTTGCGGATCAGGTTCACCGAGGCAGACGGGTTGCCTGCGCCACTGAGCAGGCCGGTGGCGCCGCGCACCACCTCCACGCGGTCATACAGGGCGAGGTCCAGGCCGGAATCGCCGTAGCTCCAGTTCTGCACCATCTGCGTGGGCAGGCCATCGAACTGGTAACTGTCGATGTAGAAGCCGCGCGCATAGAACTCGGTGCGCTCGCTGTCCGATTGCGTGCTGGTCACACCGGTAGTGTTGGCCAGCACGTCGATGATGTCGTCCAGGTTCTGATCTTCGATGCGCTGATGGCTGATGATGCTGACCGACTGCGGAATCTCGCGCGGCGTCAGGTCGAAGCGGGTACCGGCCGAGGTGCGGCGCACCGAGTAGCCCTCCGCGCGCTCGCCCTTGACCACCACCTTGTCGAGGGTGGTCGCATCGGTGGCAGTTTCTGCGAAGGCGGTCGGGGCGATGGCGCAGAGTGCGGCGAGCACGGCAACGGACAGCCGCTGAGGCTGCGGGATACGGAATGCAGGACGGTTCATGGGATTCCTGGACGAGCATGCGCGTTCGGCCGACATCCAGGAGGCGAGGCGCTAAGGGTAGGGGAAAGGCGGGCGCGCCTTCCTGGCGACGCTGCAATCGAAAGGAATGTTAATACGAACTATTCCTATTTACAAATCATGAACAGGGGCGCGCGGGCAGGATCGTCCGGGTGCCGGGGACGACCGCCGTCCGGCGGCTTAGCGGCGCAGCAGTGGCAGAGGATCCCGTGCGCCGTCTGCGCCGTAGATGCCCCAGTGCAGGTGCGGCGGGGTGCCCTTGGCGTTGCCGCTGTCGCCGACGTGGCCGAGCAGATCGCCCGCGGCTACGACCTGGCCGCGGGCGAGGCCTGCGGCCCAGCTCTCCAGATGGGCGTAGTAGTAGCGCTCGCGGCCGGGGCCGATCACCCAGACCTGACGGCCGCCCAGGCCGCCTTCCCGCACCTCGGCAACCACGCCCGGGGTCGCGCTGCGGACCGGGGTACCCCGCGCGGCGAAGATGTCGATGCCGGCATGGCTGCGGTCTCGCCCGCGCGGCGCGCCGAAGGTATCGGCGGCCGCACGCCGTCCACCGGTACCGGCAGCTCGGTGGCCGGTGGCATCCGGGCCAATGACCACAGCATCTTCGGCGCTTCGGCCCAGCGGCTGTTCCAGACGGACAGGGCGGCAACGACGGTGACGACCAGCAGGAACGCACGCAGCAGCCAACGGCGCAGCAGGCGGGCGGAAGACGTGGAGGGTGTGCGGGGCGAAGGATTCATGCCGCGCCAGTATGGCGCGGTGGGTGTCGAGGCCGGTTCATTGCAGGGGGACTTCGAAACTGCGCTTCAGCGTGGACAGTGCCACCGCGGTGCGGAATCGTTCGATGTTGTCGTCGCCACCGAACAGCCGCTCGCTGATGGCGTCGTATTCCTCCATCGAGGTGGCCGAAAGCACCAGCAGGAAATCGCCGTCACCGGTGATGGCATAGCACTGCTGCACCGCCGGGTCGTCCTGCACGCGCTGCTTGAACGGCGCCACGCGATCACGCTGCTCGCTGACCATGCGCACCTCGACGATGAGGGTCAGCGGTCGGCCGATCCGCGCCGCCGCCACCACGGCCACATTGGCCGCGATCACACCGCTGTCCTGCAGACGCCTGACCCGCCGCTGCACCGCCGGCGTCGACAGGTGCACGGCTTCGGCGATCTCCCGCTGTGGCAGCGTGTTGTCCCGCTGCAGCAGGGCGAGGATGGCGCGGTCGAAGCTGTCCAGCACGGGGGCAGTGGCCATGGCGAGCAGAAGTTGCATGGACGGGCCGGTAATTGAGCCAAGTGCTCGCCGTCGACGCAATAGACTGGACGCATGCAGACTTCACGATTCGCGCCGATGTTGCCGGCGCTGGCGGTGCTCGGCTCGGTAACGGCGCTGTCCGTTGGCACGTCCTATGCAAAGCACCTGTTCCCGCTGATCGGCGCGCAGGGCACCAGCGCGCTGCGCGTGGGCTTCTCCGCACTGTTGCTGCTGCTGTTCTGGCGACCCTGGCGCTGGAAGACCCGCCGCGCGGATGCGATCACCATCCTGCGCTACGGGCTCACGCTGGGCCTGATGAACCTGCTGTTCTACATGGCCATCCGCACGATCCCGTTCGGCATCGCGGTGGCCATCGAGTTCACCGGGCCGTTGACCGTGGCGATGCTGTCGTCACGGCGCCCGATCGATTTCCTGTGGGTGGGATGCGCAGTGGTCGGCCTGCTCCTGCTGTTGCCGCTGGGCGGTGCGGCGGCACTGGACCCGGTGGGCGTGCTGTATGCACTGGGTGCGGCGGCGTGCTGGGGCCTGTACATCGTGTTCGGCAAGCGCGCCGGCCACCTGCATGCAGGCCATTCGGTGTCGCTGGGCCTGCTGGCGGCGTCGCTGGTGGTGGTGCCGGTCGGGGTGATCCATGCCGGCGCGGCCCTGCTCGATCCGAAGATCCTGCTGGCGGGCCTGCTGGTGGCACTGGTGTCCAGTGCGATTCCGATGTCGCTGGAGATGGTGGCGCTCAAGCGCCTGCCGAAGGAAACCTTCGGCATCCTGATCAGCATGGAGCCTGCGGTGGCCGCGCTGTGGGCGATGCTGTTGCTGCACGAACACCTGCATGGACTGCAGTGGCTGGCGATCGGCTGCACCGTGGTGGCTTCGGTGGGGAGCACGATGACGGCGCGGCGGTCGAAGGCGCCGGCATTGCAGGCGGGGTAGCGCCGGGCCATGCCCGGCGGATTGGGTTCCGTTCGCCGGGCATGGCCCGGCGCTACCGATCAGCGCAGGGCGCTGGCCGGTACGTCGATGGCCATGGCCAGCGCCAGATGGTCCGAGAAGGCCGCCGGTACGGCTTCGACCGCGCGGGTCTGCAGGCTGCTGCTGACCAGGATGTGGTCGATGGCGCGGTCCGGGCGCCAGCTGGGGAATGTCGGCACGATGCAGCCTGGAGGCTGCAGCCGGGTCTTCTGGTACAGCACCTGCATTTCCGGCCGTTCGGCCAGGCAGTTGAAGTCACCCATCAGCACGGCATTGGGGTGGTCGGACAGCAGCTCGGCAATGAAACCGAGCTGTGCCATCCGCGAACCGGCACCCAGCGAGAGGTGGGCCACGGCCACGGCCAGGCCGTCCCTGCCATCACCGAACCTGGCCAGCAGCACGCCACGCCCGCCGATGCGGCCGGGCAGGGCGTGGTCCTGCACCTCCACCGGCTCCAGTTTGCTCAGCAGGCCGTTGGCACTGGATGCAACCCCGCCCATGCGCCGGTTCGGCTGGTGGCTCCAGTAGTTGAAGCCGGCACGCTGGGCCAGGTAGTGGGTCTGGTTGGTGAAGCCCGAACGCAGGCTGCCTGGATCGGCTTCCTGCAGGCCAACGATGTCGTGCCCACGCGCCAGTGTGGCAATCGCATCAAGACTGCTGCGCTTGCGACCCGCCGGCAGCGCATGTGACCAGCTGCGGGTCACATAGTCGCTGTAGCGGCGGGTACTGGAGCCGGCCTGGATGTTGGCCGTCAGCAGGCGCAGGGTCCGTGTAGAGGGGGAATTCACGGCCGGGGACAGCTTCTCTTGGATCAGTGAGCCTGGGCCGCACCGCGCTCGCGGGCGATCAGGTGGTCGGCGATGCGCAGCATGTCCGGGAAGCTCTTGCCCTTCACCAGGTACTTGCCGTTGACGATGATCGACGGGGTGCCGCTGATCTGGCTGCGCTGCGCGAACTGCTTGGCCGAGTTGGTCTTGGCATTCACCGCGAAGCTGCCCATGGTGGCGGCGAACTGCTTCGGATCGACGCCGTAGCCGGCGTAGAACTTGGCGATGTCCTCGACCGAATCACGGCCGCGTTCGCCCTTCAGGGTCTTCTGCGAGTGGATGGCGGCGTACAGCGCCTCGTGGGTCTTCTCCTGCACGCCCAGCGTCTGCGCGGCATAGAAGGCACGGGCGTAGTCGTCCCAGGTGCCGCCGAACATGGCGGGCACGTAGACGAAGTTCACGTCGCCCGGCAGACCGGCCTTCCACGGGCCGACCAGCGGCTGGAAGGCGGCGCAGGCCGGGCAGACGTAGCCGAAGATCTCGACCACTTCGACCTTGCCGGCAACCGGCTGGAAGGGCTGGCCGTTCGGAATTTCCTGGTAGTCCTCACCGGCCACCGGCGCCGGACCGGTCAGTGCGGTGGTGGTCGGGGCCGGAGCGGCCGCCGGAGCGGCTTCGGCGGCCTTCTCGCCTTCGGCTACCGGGGCCGCGCCTGCGCTGTCAGCGGCCGGTGCCGCAGCGGGCTCGGTGCTGGCTGGGGCGGTGGTCGGCTCGGCCGGGGCGGCGGAGGTGTTGGCGGTGCCGTCGTCGGCCTTGCAGGCCGCCAGGATCGGCAGCAGCGCTGCGAGTGCGAGGGCGTAGCGGATCTTCATGGAAGCGTCTCCAGCATCTGGAATGGTGGGGCCGGCGGCGGGCGCCGGCCAGGGGGAAATGATGACACGCGGCGGCGACAGCGCCGTGTCGGGAGTGGGCGTTGGTTCAGCGGCCGCGGTTGGCGCGGACCTGGGCGATCAGCGCCGAGGCAATGCGCAGCTGGTCGTCGAAGCTGTTGCCGCGGACCAGATACTGGCCGTTGATGATCAGCGCCGGGGTACCGGGGATGCGGGTGCGCTGGGCGAATGCCCGCGCCGCGTCGACCTTCTTCTGCACGGCGTCGCCCCGCAGGGCCTGGGTGTAACGCTCGGGCGCCACGCCGTACGCCTTGTAGAAGGTGGCGAGCTCATCGGCCGAGACATTCTGCATCGGCAGGGTGCCCTGCTCGTGCAGAGCCTTGAACACTGCCGCATGGCTGCGCTTGGCGACGCCGACTTCTTCGGCGGCGTAATAGGCCAGCGCCCAGGCATCCCAGGCGCCCCCGAACGCCGCCGGCACCGGAGTGAAGCGCACATCCGCCGGCAGCTTGGCCGCCCAGGCTTCCAGCTGTGGTTCGAAACGCGCGCAGTGCGGGCAGGTGTAGCCGAACACCTCGACCACTTCGATCTTGCCGGCGAGCGGCTGGAACGGACCGGCCTGGGCGATGCGCTCGTAGTCGCGACCTTCGACCAGCGGGGCTGCGGCAGGGGCGGCACTGGCGGCCATCGGCAGCAGCACCAGCAGGGACAACAGCAGGCGGGGAATCAACCTCATCGACACGCATCTCCGTTGAAAAAGCAACGCCGGCGCAGTCGCCGGCGTGAAGGAAACATACCGCAGGCGCGGGCCGTGGTGGCGGCCCGGGCCGACCAGTGGCGGTCAGGGGGCGGCGGCCGGTCGTGCCGGTGTGGCTTCGGTGGCCACGTCGTCGGCCCGGTTGTGCAGGCCCTGCAGGTAGCTGGACAGCGCCTGCACTTCCTGTTCGGTCAGCTTCTGTGCCACCGCGGCCATGATCTGGAAGTGCGCCTTGTCGGTTTCGTTGGTCTGCCCGGCCTGGTACTCCTGCAGGCGGCGCGCGACATAGCTGGCGTGCTGGCCACCGATATGCGGGTAGGCCGGGCCCGGGTTGCCGGCGCCGCTGGGGCCGTGACAGGCCATGCAGGCCGGCAGCCCGCGCGACGCGTCGCCGCCGCGGTACAGCTGCTGGCCGATCTGGTAGAACTTCATGCCCTTGTAGGGGCCTTCGGTCACCGCGGTGTCGTCGGCGATGCCGGCGGTGGCCTTCTGCGTGGCGAAGAACGCGCCGATGTCGCGCATGTCCTGCGGGGTGAGGTTCTGCACGAAGGGCACCATCGCCACTGCCGCACCGGAGCTGCGCTGGCCGTTGGCGATCAGGGCCATCTGCTGGGCGACATAGCGCTCGCTCTGCCCGGCGATGGACGGGTACATCTCGACCGTGGAATTGCCGTCGGCACCATGGCAGGCCGCGCAGGCCGCAGCCTTGCCCTGGCCAGCCTTGGCATCGCCCCAGGTCGTCTTGCTGAAATCCACCTCCAGCGAGGCGGTGTTGATCGGCCCGTTGTCGGGCAGCGGGGTCAACGTGGTCTGCGCGAACGCAGCGGCGGCAACAACGACAGCAGTGGCAAGGGCGGATACGGCAAGAACGCGAGCGTGGCGCATGCTAAAGCTCCGTATGGACCGGGCCGGGCGGTGGCCGCCGGCATCGTCCGGATTATCAACGGCGTTTCCACGCACGGTCAACGAAGCAGTGCAGCAAAATCCCCGCTGGGGCCGTCGGCACGGGCGCGCGGCGCCGCAACATGCGATCCTATGCGCATGTCATTGCTCCTTGAACGCGCCCGTTACCACCTCTCGGCCCACAACGCGCGGCAGCTGCCGCCCGACGAAGGGGCCGAAGTGGCCTTCGCCGGCCGCTCCAACGCCGGCAAGTCCAGCGCCCTCAATGCGTTGACCCGGCAGAATGCCCTGGCCCGCGTCTCCAAGACCCCCGGCCGCACGCAGCAGCTGGTGTTCTTCCAGATCACCCCGGAAGCAAGCCTGGTCGACCTTCCCGGCTACGGCTACGCCAAGGTGCCGCTGGAGCTGCAGGCGCACTGGCAGGCCTTCATCGACCGGTACTTCCGTACCCGGGAGGCACTGAAGGGGCTGGTGGTGGTGATGGACATCCGCCACCCGCTGAAGGACTACGACCGCCAGATGCTGTCTTACGCCGTACAGCGCGGCCTGCCGGCGCATGCGCTGCTGACCAAGGCCGACAAGCTGGGCCGCGGCCAGCAGATGCAGACACTGCAGAAGGTGCGCAAGGAACTGCAGTCGGCCTACGGCGACAGCGTCAGCGTGCAGGTGTTTTCCGGTGAGGACCGCACCGGCGTGGACGAAGCCCGTGCCGTGATCGGTGGCTGGCTGGGCCTGGAATAACCTCTCGCCCGCCGGGCATGGCCCGGCGCTACCGGATCGGTGGGTGCCGACCTTGGTCGGCACACTCTCACAATGGCGAATACTCCGCCGGCACCCAGGCATAGGCCTGGCCGTCCCTGCGCACGTGGCCCAGGCCCGGGAAAGGCAGATGCGCACCCGCCACCCACCACGTCCCGGCGGTGGCCTGCTGCAACAGACTGCGGCGGCTGGCCGTGGCCGCCTTGCGGTCCGAATCGGCCTCGAACGCGGCTTCCGGGTGGGCGAACTGCACCGCGTGGAAGTGCAGCACGTCGCCCCACACCAGCAGTGACTGGCCCTGGCTGTCGAACCGGTAAGAGACGTGGCCGGGGGTGTGGCCATGGGTATCCATCGCCAGGGCACCGCCGGGGAGGGCATCGCCAGGCTGGAAGGTACGCAGGTGGCCGCTGGCCTGATAAGGCGCCACGGCGGTTCGGGCGAGCGGGAAGGCAAAGCGCACGCCCTCCGGTGCGGTGGTTTCGCTGGCCGGGTTGAGCCAGTAGTCCGCGTCGGCCCTGGACAGCCACACCGTCGCGTTCGGATAGGCCGGCTTGCCCTGCGCGTCGAGCACGCCGCACAGATGGTCGGGGTGGGCGTGGGTCAGCAGGATGTCGTCCACCTCGGCGGGATCCACGCCTGCGGCACGCAGGTTGCCCAGTACCTGGCCCAGGCCGGGACCGAAGCACTGTGCGGTGCCCGTGTCGACCAAGGTGAGGTGATTGCCCTGGCGGATCAGGTAAGCATTGACCGCGGTCTGCAGGCCCTTGCTGTCTTCGGGGACATAGCGGCCTTCCAGCAGGCGGGTGACCAGCGTCGGCGGCACGTCGACCACTTCCTGCCGGCCGAGTGCGACCACGCCATCGAACAGGGCGGTGACCTGCAGGGTGCCGATGCGGTGGTGATAGACGCCGGGCATCTGCCGGGTGGGTGCGGGTGAGGTGGCTTCGGCGAGTGCGGTCAGCGGCAGCGCAGCCAGGGCCAGCAGCAGGGCGCCGCGCAGCGGCAGGTGATGCAGGGTCATGAGGGTTCTCGATGGAAGAAGGGCGGTTCCGTTGCGGCTAGCGTGCCGTGGCCGGCGTGCGCGCGGCGCTCAAACCGCTGCGCGGAATGCTCAGGGAGTGGGGGCTGGCAGGGCTGCGCCCTGCACCCGCAGAGGCAACGGCCGAAGCAACAGCGGGCTATCCGTGGATGGCGGGGTGGGTCCGGCTGCGGGGGACGCCGTAAATACGTCCCTGTAGGCTCGGTCGCGCCATCCATGGCGCTCACGCCCCCGCAACCGGACCCACCCCGCCTTCGACAGTTTTCCACGATCTGTCGGAAATGCTCTTGGGGTCAGATCCGTTTTCCGCAGGAAAACGGATCTGACCCCGGAAATTCGTTCGATCAGCCGCCGGAATCTGTCGAAGGCGGGGCACTGTGGGTGGGCAGGACCGTTGGCGCCATGGATGGCGCCATCGAGCCCCCATGGATGGGTTTACGGCGTGTCCTGGCCATCCACAGTGCCCCGCCCTCCCACGGATAGCCCGCTGTTGCTGTTGCTTCGGCCGTTGCCTCTGCGGGTGCAGGGCGCAGCCCTGCCTGACCCCCTCAGATGTCTGTAGGAGCCAGTCCGTACTGCTCGGCGAAGCGCTTGCTGAAGCTGGCCGCGGAACGGTAGCCCGCGCGTGCGGCCACGGTCTTCAGCGGCAGGTCGGTGGTGTACAGCAACTGCATGGCGTGGGCCAGTCGTGCCTCGGTCAGCAGCTGGCGCAGGCTGGTGCGCTCGGCCGCAAGCCGACGACGCAGGGTGGCGCCGCTCAGTGCGAACTGCTCCTCCAGATCACGCGATTGCCAGTCGCGCGCAGGTTCAGCGGCGACGCGATCCCGTATCTGCTCACCCAGCGTCGGTGCCGTGGGCAGCAGCAGGTTGCCGTGGCCCTGCCGGCACAGGGTCAGCACCATCGAGGCCAGGGCCAGCCGGGCGTCGCTGTAATGGCCATCCTGCAGCGATTGCCGCCAGCGACGCAGCACGGCGCCATGTTCGGCCAGCGACAACCGCGCCATCGACGGACCGGCGCTGGGCAGTTCCTCGTTCCACAGTGTCCGCGCCGCGGCCAGCACTTCCGCACACAGCGGCACGATGGCGCTGAGGTAACGGCCGCTGCGCGGGTCTGGACGGTTGACCACGTCGATGCGGCAACGCTGGGTCAGCAGCAGTATGTCGCCGGGCGCGAACTCCAGCGTCTGGTGTGCGGTACGTACCTGCTTGCGTCCTTCCAGCAGGATCGCGAACTGCGGTTGCGGGATCTCCACCGAGCTGGCGCCATGTTCGCGCCGCGCGGTGATGCAGGCATAACCCTCGGCGCGATCACAACCGGCCAGCGAAGACATCTCGGCCAGCAGCGCCGTTGCGGCGGGCAGCATCGTGGTCATGTCACGTGGGCTCCCAGCAGCCGGCCGACGCCGGCGGCTGCAGCCATTGCGAGTGCGCCCCAGAACATGACGCGCAGGGCGCCGCGCAGGGCAGGCGCACCTCCAGCGCGGGCCGCCATCGCGCCGGTCACGCACAGGCCCAGCAGGGTGCTGGCGGTGGTCACCCCTGCCACGGAGTCGGCCGGTGCCAGCAGTGCGGTCAGCACCGGCAGGGCCGCCCCACAGGTGAAGGCTGCGGCCGAGGCCAGTGCGGCCTGCAGCGGCCGGGCGCGCAGGGTATCGGTGATGCCCAGTTCGTCGCGAGCGTGCGCACCGAGGGCATCGTGGGCCGTGAGCTGCTCGGCCACCTGCCGCGCCAGCGCCGGGGCCAGGCCGCGATGGCGGTAGATGGCGGCCAGCTCTTCCAGCTCGCTGTGCGGATCGTCCTGCAGTTCGCGCTTCTCCATCGCCAGGTCGGCGCCTTCGGTGTCGGCCTGGGTCTGCACCGAGACGTACTCGCCGGCGGCCATCGACATCGCCCCTGCGACCGTGCCCGCCAGGCCGGTGGCCAGCAGGGTGCTGGCCGATGCGCCACTGGCGGCAACGCCGACCACCAGCCCTGCCACTGAAACGATGCCGTCGTTGGCGCCGAGCACGGCGGCGCGCAGCCAGCCGACGCGGTCGGCCCTGTGTCGTTCCGGATGGCGCGAATGACGGGTCATGCCTTGCAGTGTACGAGGGTCAAGAGGTCGTCGGTAGGATGCTGAAACCCGTCTCCGTCGCATGCTGCGACGGGGCGCCACGCTATAGTGCGCCCTTGCGATGGAAGGCTCCCAGCCCCACATCCCCCGTCACCGTACAGCGAGTCTTCCCCTTGTCGAGCCCCAGCCACGTCGCCGATACGCCCATTACCGACCGCTCGCAGCTGGTGGAGGTGATCGCCTCCGGCGAAAAGCCCCGCGCGCAGTGGCGCATCGGCACCGAGCACGAGAAGTTCGGCTTCCGCCTGGACGACCTGCGACCGCCGGCCTTTGAAGGCGAGCGTGGCATCGAGGCCCTGCTCAACGGCCTGGTCCGTTTCGGCTGGGAACCCGTGCAGGAAAACGGCAACACCATCGCCCTGCTGCGCGATGGCGCGTCGGTGACGCTGGAGCCCGCCGGCCAGCTGGAACTGTCCGGCGCGGCGCTGGAGACCATCCACCAGACCTGCGTGGAGACCGGTACCCATCTGAACGAAGTGGCGCAGGTGGCCGGCGAGCTCCAGCTGGGCTTCCTGGGCATGGGCTTCCAGCCGAAGTGGGCGCGCGATGAGATGCCGTGGATGCCGAAGGGCCGCTACAGGATCATGCGCGCGTACATGCCCAAGGTCGGTTCGCTCGGCCTGGACATGATGACCCGTACCTGCACGGTGCAGGTCAACCTGGACTACGCCAGCGAAGCGGACATGGTGAAAAAGTTCCGCGTTTCGCTGGCACTGCAGCCGATCGCCACCGCGCTGTTCGCCGACTCGCCGTTCACCGAAGGCAAGCCGAACGGCTACCTGAGCTATCGATCGCACATCTGGACCGACACCGACGCCGACCGCACCGGCATGCTCGACTTCGTGTTCGAGGATGGCTTCGGCTATGAGCGTTACGTCGATTACCTGCTGGACGTGCCGATGTACTTCTCCTACCGCGATGGCATCTACCACGATGCCAGCGGGCAGAGCTTCCGCGATTTCATGCAGGGCCGGCTGCCGGTGCTGCCGGGCGAGTTGCCGACCCTGCGCGACTGGTCGGACCACACGACCACGGCGTTCCCGGAAGTGCGCCTGAAGAAGTATCTGGAGATGCGGGGCGCCGATGGCGGTCCGTGGAGCCGCCTGTGCGCCCTGCCGGCGTTCTGGGTCGGCCTGCTGTACGACGACACCGCGCTGGATGCGGCCTGGGATCTGGTGCGTGACTTCACCCTGGCCGAGCGCCATGTCCTGCGCGACGGCGTGCCGAAGCATGCGATGAACCTGCCGTTCCGCGATGGCACCGTGCGCGATCTGGCGCGCGAGGCGGTGAAGATTTCCGTTGAAGGCCTGAAGCGCCGCGCCGCGCGCAATGCCGATGGCCAGGACGAGAGCAAGTTCCTGGATGTGCTGCAGGAGATCGTCGAATCCGGCCTGACACCGGCCGAGCGCAAGCTGGCGCTGTTCCATGGTCGCTGGCACGGCAACGTGGACCCGGTGTTCCGGGAATTCGCGTACTGAATGCGGCCGCCGGGCATGGCCCGGCGCTACCCACAATGGCTCCGGTAGCGCCGGGCCATGCCCGCCATGATTCCGGTAGCGCCGGGCCATGCCCGGCGGGTGTCGCGCGCAGAAAAAACCCCGGCCTCCACGCCGGGGTTTTTCATTCCATCAGCCGGGCCGTCAGGCCTTGAGGCTGGCCATGTCGATCACGAAGCGATAGCGCACATCGTTCTTCGCCATGCGCTCCCACGCGTGGTTGACATCCTTGATGTCGATCACCTCAACATCGCTGACGATGTTGTGCTCGGCGCAGAAATCCATCATTTCCTGGGTCTCGGCCATGCCGCCGATGGCCGAGCCGGTGACGTGCTTGCGGCCGAAGATCACGCTGGCACCCATCAGGGGCGGGTCCAGCTCGGTGATGACGCCGACCAGGCACATGGTGGCATCGCGCTTGAGCAGGCTCATGTACGGGTTGGTGTCATGGCTGACCGGCACGGTGTTGAGCAGGAAGTCGAAGCTGTTGGCGTGCGCCTTCATCTGCGCCGGATCGCGCGAGACCAGCACCTCGTCCGCGCCCAGGCGCTTGGCGTCGGCGCCCTTTTCCGGGGTGGTGGTGATCATCACTACGGTGGCGCCCATCGCCTTGGCAAACTTCACGCCCATGTGGCCCAGACCGCCCAGGCCGATCACACCCACCTTCTGGCCGGGGCCGACCTTCCAGTGGCGCAGCGGCGAGTAGGTGGTGATGCCGGCGCACAGCAGCGGCGCGGCGGCCTTCAGGTCCAGCGTCTCGGAGACCTTCACCACGAAGCGCTGCTCGACCACGATGTGGTCGGAGTAGCCGCCCATCGTCAGCTCACCGGTATTGCGGTCGCGGCTGTTGTAGGTATAGGTCGGGCCCTTTTCGCAGTACTGCTCAAGGTCGTGGTCGCAGGCATCGCAATGGCGACAGGAATCCACCATGCAGCCGACGCCGGCGATATCGCCGACGCTGAGGCGGGTGACGGCCGGACCGACTTCGACCACGCGGCCGATGATTTCGTGGCCGGGAACCATCGGGTACTCCGCGCCGCCCCAGTCGTCGCGGGCCTGGTGCAGGTCGGAGTGGCAGATGCCGCTGTACAGCACTTCGATGCGGACATCGTTGGCGCCGACGGCGCGGCGTTCGAAGGTGAAGGGCTCGAGCGGAGCGGTATTGGTACGCACCGCATAACCATGGGCGAGGGACATGGGGAATCCTTGGCGGGGTTTGTGGAAAGGCGTTTTACAATACGCCCCTCATACCCGCCCACAAAGCGTGGATATCGGCATGATTCATCAAGGCAGACTGCACAATCATGGCCACTGACAATCTCACCCACCTGGCCGCCTTCGCGGCGGTGGCCCGCCACCGCAGCTTCCGCCGGGCCGGCGCCGAACTGGCCCTGTCGACCTCGGCGGTGAGCTATGCGATCCGGGCACTGGAAGAGCGGTTGGGGGTGGGCCTGTTCCATCGCACTACCCGCAGCGTGGCCCTGACCGAGGCCGGGCAGCGCCTGCTGGACCGGTTGCAGCCAGCGCTGGGCCAGGTGCACGAGGCGCTGGAGGAAATGAACCAGTTCAGGGACAGCCCGACGGGCCTGCTGCGCATCAACGCGGCCCGCGCGGCAGTGCCGACCCAGCTCGGCCCACGCCTGACCCGCTTCCTGCGCGCGCACCCCGATGTGCGCCTGGAGCTGACCGAGAACGATGGGCTGGTGGACATCGTTGCCGAAGGCTTCGATGCCGGCGTGCGGCTGCATGAGTTCGTGCCCGAGGACATGGTGGCCGTGCCGCTGGGCCCGGCCCTGCACGGCATGATCGTGGCCTCGCCCGGGTATCTGCGCCAGCACCCGGCGCCGCAGCATCCCCGCGACCTGCTGCAGCACGAATGCATCCGCTTCCGCTTCGCCAGCGGTCACCTGTACAAGTGGCAGTTCGACCGCGATGGGCAGTCGCTGGAAATCGACGTACGTGGGCGACTGACGCTGAGCGAGCAGACCACCATCATGCGCGCGGTGCTGGATGGCTTCGGCCTGGCCTATGTGCTCGAGGATGCCGCGCGCCCACACATCGAAGCCGGGCGGATGGTGGCGGTACTGCAGGACTGGAGCGAACCGTTTCCCGGCTTCGTGCTGTATTACCCCAGGCAACGGCAGATGGCGTCGGCCTTGCGCGCATTCGTGGACATGCTGCGCGAATAGATCCATGCCTGCGCGGACGCTGCCTGTCGAGGTAAAGTGCGCGCCGATCCAATCACAGGGACGTTCATGCATACGCTTGCCGAGATCGAACTGGCCACCGGCCAGACCTTTCCTGCTCTCTACCACCGGCTCGATACGGAAGACCGGCTGAGCTGGGGGGCGACCCATCCGCAATGGGCGCAGGTGTGCCTTCCGGAGCTGCAACCGGTACCGCCGATTCTGCTGTATGCGCAGGATTACGAGCCGCTTGAGCGTGGCGAACTGCTCGAGGCCTGGCAGGAGCTGACTGCAGAGGATCACTACAACCCATTGCGCCAGGATCTGCAGCTGCTGCCGTTCGCCCGCACGGGGGCCGGTGACAGCTACTGCTTCTGGACCAATGCGCCGGGCTGCGACGAGCCGCCGGTGCTGCTGGTGTGGCACGACGATGATCGCGCTGACGTACTGGCCCGCAACCTTCAGGATTTCCTGTTCCGCAAGATGGTGGAGGCGGTGGCGGACTACGAGGCCCCCTACACGCTGTTGTCGCACGGTGACCTGGCCGACAATCTCCAGCGCTGGCTGGGCTCGCATCGCGCGTGGCTGCGGGACGACCAGGCCACTGCGCTGGAGGCCCTGTTTGCACGCAGCGCAGAGATCGAGCAGGGAGAGATCGATGAGGACCAGGCGCAGGCGCTGGTGCAGCAGCTGATCGGATTCGAGCGGCTGGACGAATCATTCGCCTACGTGCGTTGATGCTGGCGGCGGGCCCGGTGCACTCCGCCGATCAATCCAGCAAGGCGTCGTAGCCGGGGCCGGTGAACTGGATCAGGCAGAAGCCGTGTCCGAACGGATCCGCCAGCATTGCGATGCGCCCCCATGAACGCTCGCGTGGCGCCTGCTCGAGCGCCGCGCCTGCCGCCAACGCCTGGGCAAGCGCGGCGTCGAGGTCCTCCACGATCCAGTCGATGTGCAGCGGGGTCCAGTGACGTTCGTAATCCCGCACGTCACCGTCGACGGTAGCCGCGCTGCCCGCTTCGTTCTGCAGAAGATAGAGCGGGGTCGGGCCGCCCAGCAGTTCCAGCACCTCCGGGCCGAGACGGCGCCCGGCATGGAGGCCGAAGGCGCGTGTGTAGAACGCCTCGGCGGCCGCGAGGTCCGGAACGTCCAGATTGATGATGAAGGGGATCATGGCCCGGGTCCTGCGTTGTGCCAGGCACCATGCGCCGATGATTCCCGTCGATCAAGAGGGTGCGCGGTTTGAGGCAGCGTGTCCCGGAAAGGCGCCGGCGATCGTTCTAGACTCGAGCGATCGAACCTGCATGGGAGTGGCTCTGATGGGACTGCGCGAATGGGGGAGGGGGGCCGCACTGGCCGTGCTGCTCGCAGCCACTGGCGTCGGCATCGCGGATGCGCGTGACAGCCAGGCACCGGTGATGTCCGGCAATCCGATCCTGCCGGGCTGGTACGCGGACCCGGAGGCGGCCGTATTCGGCAGCACCTACTGGATCTTCCCCACGCGCTCGCGGCCCTATGCGGAACAGGTTGCCTTCGATGCCTTTTCGTCGCCCGACCTGGTGCACTGGCGCCGGCACGACAGCGTGCTGTCCATCGAGAACATTCCCTGGGCCAGGCAGGCGTTGTGGGCACCCTCGGTGGTGGCCAACGACGGGCGCTACTACTTCTTCTTTTCCGCCAATGACATCCAGAACGACGGCGAGACCGGTGGCATCGGCGTGGCCGTGGCCGACCAGCCCGAAGGGCCTTACCGCGATCTGCTCGGCAAGCCCCTGGTGGGCGCGTTCCACAATGGCGCGCAGCCGATCGACCAGTATGTGTTCAAGGATGACGATGGTGCCTGGTACATGATCTATGGCGGCTGGAAGCACGCCAACATCGTGCGCCTGAAGGCGGATTTCAGCGGCCTGCTGCCCTGGGACGACGGCATGCTGTTCAAGGAGATCACGCCGGCGCCGGAGTACGTGGAAGGTCCGCTGATGTTCAAGCGGGGCGGTCGCTACTACTTCATGTGGTCCGAAGGCGGCTGGGGCGAGCCGGACTACTCGGTGGCCTATGCGATCGCCGACGCGCCGACCGGGCCGTTCACACGCATCGGCCGGGTCCTGCAGCAGGACCCGGCCATCGCGACCAGCGCCGGGCACCACTCCCTGATCCACGCGCCCGGCGATGACACGTGGTACATCGTCTACCACCGCCGGCCGCTCGACCAGACCGACCGCAATGCCCGCGTCACCGCGATCGATCGCCTGTACTTCGACGCGCAGGGCCGCATCCTGCCGGTGAAGATGACGCACGAGGGCGTACCCGCGCACCGCCTGCGCTGAGGCGCAGGATGTACCTTTCCGCCACCTGTGTATACTATCCCCCAGTATAGTTCCTGAGTCACCCTGCCATGCCGCACTCTCCCGAAGAGAAGAAGAAGGTCCTGGCCCGCGTGCGCCGCATCCGCGGCCAGTGCGATGCACTGGACCGTGCGCTGGAAGCCGGCGCCGACTGCGGGCCCGTGCTGCAGCAGATCGCCGCCATCCGCGGGGCGGTCAACGGGCTGATGTCCGAGGTGATGGAAGCCCACCTGCGCGAAGAGTTCGGACAACCCGCATCGTCCGATGAACAGCGCGCCGAGCGCGTGCGCGAGATGAGCGGGCTGATCCGCTCGTACCTGAAATAAGCAACGGCGCAGCATAGCGTCGTCCATCTGTTACTGCCTGTCTTTGGAGAATCCCACCATGAAATCACGTGCCGCCGTCGCCTTTGCTCCCGGCCAGCCGCTGCAGATCGTCGAGATCGACGTCGCCCCGCCGAAGGCCGGCGAAGTGCTGGTCAAGATCACCCACACCGGCGTCTGCCACACCGATGCGTTCACCCTGTCAGGGGATGATCCGGAAGGTCTGTTCCCGGTGGTGCTGGGCCATGAAGGTGCCGGCATCGTGGTGGAAGTAGGCGAGGGCGTGACCAGCGTCAAGCCGGGTGACCACGTGATTCCGCTGTACACCGCCGAGTGCGGCGAATGCCTGTTCTGCAAGAGTGGCAAGACCAACCTGTGCGTGTCGGTACGCGCGACCCAGGGCAAGGGCGTGATGCCCGATGGCACCAGCCGCTTCAGCTACAACGGCGAGCCGATCTATCACTACATGGGCTGCTCGACGTTCAGCGAGTACACAGTGGTGGCCGAAGTCTCGCTGGCGAAGATCAATCCGCAGGCGAACCCGGAACATGTCTGCCTGCTCGGCTGCGGTGTCACTACCGGCATCGGTGCGGTGCACAACACGGCCAAGGTGCAGGAAGGCGACAGCGTGGCAGTGTTCGGCCTCGGCGGCATCGGCCTGGCCGTGATCCAGGGCGCGCGCCAGGCCAAGGCCGGCCGCATCATCGCGGTGGATACCAATCCGTCCAAGTTCGAGCTGGCGCGTGAGTTCGGTGCGACCGACTGCATCAATCCGAAGGACTTCGACAAGCCGATCCAGCAGGTCATTGTTGGAATGACCACCTGGGGCGTGGACCACAGCTTCGAGTGCATCGGCAACGTCAACGTGATGCGCGCGGCGCTGGAATGCGCGCACCGTGGCTGGGGCCAGAGCGTGGTGATCGGCGTGGCCGGCGCCGGCCAGGAAATCTCCACCCGTCCCTTCCAGCTGGTCACCGGCCGCAAGTGGATGGGCACGGCCTTCGGTGGCGTCAAGGGTCGCAGCCAGCTGCCGGGCATGGTGGAGGACGCGATGAAGGGCGACATCGAACTGGCGCCGTTCGTCACCCACACCATGGATCTGGACGGGATCAACGATGCCTTCGATCTGATGCACGAAGGCAAGTCGATCCGTTCGGTCGTGCACTACTGAGCCATCCCGGGTGGCAGGCCGTCAGGGCTGCCACCCTTCTGGAGAGACACCATGGAACGCATCGAACATCGTGCCTGCTTCGGCGGTTGGCAGGACGTGTACCGTCATCCCTCGTCCACGCTGGGCTGCGACATGCAGTTCGCCGTTTACCTGCCGCCGCAGGCGGAAACGCAGGCGCTGCCGGTGCTGTACTGGCTGAGCGGACTGACCTGCACCGAACAGAACGTCATCACCAAGGCGGGCGCGCAGCGCTATGCGGCCGAACATGGCGTGATTCTGGTCGCGCCCGACACCAGCCCGCGTGGCGACGATGTCGCCGACGCGGAGGGCTACGATCTGGGCAAGGGTGCCGGCTTCTACCTCAACGCCACCCGCGAGCCGTGGTCCAAGCACTACCGCATGCATGACTATGTGGCGCAGGAACTGCCGGCGCTGATCGAGGCGAACTTCGCGGTGACCGGGGCACGCGCGATCAGTGGTCACTCGATGGGAGGTCACGGTGCACTGGTGGTCGCGCTGCGCAATCCGGGGCGTTACCGCAGCGTGTCGGCATTTTCGCCGATTGTTGCCCCCAGCCAGGTGCCCTGGGGACAGAAGGCGTTCCAGGCCTATCTGGGCGACAACCGCGCCGACTGGGCCGCGTGGGATGCCTGCGAACTGATCGCTGCGGCCAGCGAACGCTTGCCGCTGCTGGTGGACCAGGGCGGGGCCGATGAGTTCCTGCAGAGCCAGCTGCAACCGCAGCGCCTGCAGCAGGCCTGCGACGCCGTCGGCCATCCGCTGACCCTGCGCCTGCAGGATGGCTACGACCACAGCTATTACTTCATCGCCAGCTTCATCGGCGAGCACATCGCTCACCACGCCCGCGCGCTGCACGGCTGAATAGCCCGCGTGACAGCTGCGGTCCCGGGGACGCAACCGCGCATGCCCCGGCGCGACGGACCGCCTGCGTCGATGTAGCGCCGCGCCATGCCCGGCGCAGGGGCAGGGGAAGCAGGTGTGGCGTGGATCACGCCTCCATGGCGGCCTGTCGCGCTATCGTGCGTGCAGACAGGCTTGCGCAGTGGGGGATGCATGCCGGTAGTGCTGGCGCTGCTGTACGTGTTCGGCCATGGCCTGGTCGTGGCCCTGTGGCCGGGGCCGGCAGGCCTGGGTTCGTTCGTGTTCCTCACCGGCGCGCCGCTGCTGGCCGCCGCCGCATGCCTGTGGCGCGCGCGTGCGGATCGCGCCGCGCTGGGCTGGCGTGCCATCGCGCTGGCACTGCTGCTGTGGGCGGGGGGCATGGGCATCAACATGCTCGATGCACTCCGTGCCGACCGCCCCGACATCACCCCGGGCGCCAGCCTGCTGCTTTACGTGCTGTATGGCGTGCCGCTGGTGTTCATCCTGGCCCGCTCGCGGCGGGAGCGCTGGGCCATCAGCGTGATCGACGGAATCATGGCGGCCCTGCTGGGCGTGCTGTTCTTCGTGCATACCCAGTCATTTGCCGACCATGTCGGCATCGACGACCAGGCGCTGGCCAACATGCAGCGCATGTTCGATATCCAGAACCTGTGCATCGCTGTCTTTGCCATCGTGCGCTGGGTGTCCTGTGATGTCCCGGAGCGACGCAGCGTGTTCCGCGCGCTGGCGCTGTACGCGCTGGCCTATCTGCTGGTGGCCTACTACATCAACCACTTCACCTCCGAACAGTCTTTCGGCGCCTACAACGATCTGCTGATCGACGTGCCGTTCCTGTTGCTGGCGCTGCTGGCACTGCGGCGGTCGCCGGCCACCGGATTCGTGCTGCAGCCACGGCTGGCCCGGCTGGTGCAGGCCGGCGGCCCGATCATCCTGCCGCTGCTGCTGCTGGTGGTGGGCACCCTGGTGGTGGACCATGCCAGGCCCCTGGCATTGGCTGGATTCGTTCTGGCCACGTTGGGCTTCAGCCTGCGCAGTGCGCTTCTGCAGATCGATCTGCTGGAACGGCAGGCCGGGCTCGACCAGCTCGCGCGCCAGGATGGCCTGACCGGCGTAGCCAACCGCCGCCAGTTCGATGCCGAACTGCAGGCCGAATGGAACCGGGCGCGGCGGAGCGGCAGCGAACTGGCGCTGCTGCTGGTCGATATCGATCATTTCAAGGCGTTCAACGATGCCCATGGTCATCCCGCCGGCGACCGTTGCCTGCAGGCCGTGGCGGCGCTGCTGCAGCACAGCGCCGGGCGTGCGGGCGACAGCGTGGCGCGTTACGGCGGTGAGGAATTCGCGGTGATCGTGCCAGGCACGGCGTTGGACGGCGTACAGGCCTTGGCCGAGCGGCTGCGACGCGCGGTGGAAGCGCTGCAGCTGCCGGAAGGGCGGGTCAGCATCAGCATCGGCATCGCATTCCTGCATCCGCCGGCAACAGCCGATGCCGGGCAGCTGCTCGCCGATGCGGATGCGGCGTTGTATGTGGCCAAACGCGCGGGACGCAATCGTGTGGCGATGCAGGGCGCAGCGCCGGCCGGTGCAGACGGCCGCTAGACCCCGCCCCGCGCATTCGCCAAGGGAACGCGGTTCCGCCGCTGGTGGCTGTCGCCCGCGGACGCGCCTTCGTCGGCGGTACCCGCACTCCGTCGCACCGCGCTGGCGATCACGCGGGAGCCGGTTCACCGTCACCCACCAGTGTGGAGAGGAGCAGACATGCACAGAACCCTGGTGTCGCTGGCCGCGTGGAGCGCGATGGCCTTCAGTGCGCAGGCGGTCGCGGCCACGGCGGCGTCGCCTTGCGCCGCTGCGAGCTATCGGATGGCCGATGGCAGTACGCTGGACATCGGCCCGGGTGCGGGCGATCAACTGCGGTGGCGCACGCCAGATGGTCGCAGCGGCGCACTGCAGCGCACCGCGGGCGATGCCTGGACCAGTACCCGCGGCTGGACCGGGCAGCCGGACGGGCACCGGATGGTGCTCAAGGACTGTGGGAAGCGCGGCATCAGCGTCGATGGAATGAAGGGCGAGCGCATTCCGCTGCGGCAGATCGACACCCGTTTCAGCGGTGCCGGCGCAACGCTGCAGGGGCGGCTGACGCTGCCTCCGGGCGATGCGCCGGTTCCACTGGTGGTGCTGGTGCATGGTGCGGAGAACAGCTCCGCGCTGGAGCGCTACTCGCTGCAGCGCGAGTTCGCCAGTGCCGGCATCGCCGTGTTCGCGTACGACAAGCGGGGCACGGGACGCTCTGGCGGGCGGTACACGCAGAACTACCTGACCCTGGCCAATGATCTGATCCTGGCCACGCGCGAAGCACGCCGGTTGGCGGGGGCACGTGCGCAGCGGGTCGGCTACCAGGCCGGCAGCCAGGGTGGCTGGGTGGCGCCGCTGGCGGCACGCATCGAGCCTGTGGATTTCATCGTGATCAGCTTCGGCCTGGCGGTCTCGCCGCTGGAGGAAGACCGCGAGGCGATCGCCTTCGACATGCAGCGGGCCGGCCAGGGCGCGGAAGCCACTGCGCAGGCGATGCAGATCGCCGATGCGGTGGCGACCATCGTCGAAAGCGGATTCACCGAGGGATTCGATGTACTGGCGGAGGTGAAGCAGCGTTACCAGCATGCGCCCTGGTTCCCTGCGGTACGCGGGAACATTGCCGGGTATCTGTTGTCGACTCCGGAGGTCACTGCGCGCGAGCAGGGGCCGCGGCTGCTGGACGGGGTGCCGGCCCATTACGACCCTTTACCGGTGCTCACGCATCTGCAGGTGCCGCAGTTGTGGATCTTTGGCGGGCAGGACCGCGATGCGCCGCCGGTAGAGACGCTCAGGCGTCTTGCGGTTCTGCAGGGCCAGGGACGGCCGATCTACACGGCCGTGTATGCAGACGCCGATCATGGCATGTACGAGTTCGAGCTGGATGCGGCCGGGGAACGTGTATCGACACGGCAGCCGGCCGGGTACTTCCAGCTGATGACGGACTTCATCCGTGGCGATGCGCTGCGGGCCGAATACGGCCAGGCCCGCCCCACGTCCGCGCGATGAGGGCTTCGACGGGCTAAGCCCAGCAGACGCCAGCGCGTTCGCCGCTCAACGCACGTCGCGCAGTTCCCAGTGATGGCCGGCCAGCAGACGCAGGCGCTGCTTGAACACATCGCTGTCGATGCGGGTGGTGGCCACCAGGTTGATGCGCAGGTCCTTCTGCTCACCGGTTACGGTGGCGTCCGGGTCGGTCACGCCCCACTGCGGCTCCACTGCATCCGGATCGGGTTGCTTGGCTTTCCAGCGCTCGAACAGCGCGCCGCTGCGCAGGGCGTCCTGCAGTTCTTCGGCAAAGCCGGCGGCGCCCTGCGAATGGAAGGACAGGTCGGGGTCGTTGCCGCGGGCCTTGGACGGGTCGGGAAGGCTGATGTGATACTGCGCAGGCATGGTGATCTCCTTGAAGTGCGGCAAGGCTGGCATAGACGCGGTGCAATGCTTGTGTACATCCGGCGCACCTGCATGCAGGCGTCGCCCGCCCTCATTCGAACCGATGCGGTCCATCGGCAAAGCCCACGGTAACGGCGCCCTTGCCGACGTTGACCATGCCGGTCAGGCTCATCACCGATTCGTACACGGTGACGCCGTGGGTGGCGCAGACGTCCGTCAGCTGCGCATAGCCGGGCAGGGCGCGCAGCTCCTCCAGCTCACCGCCATAGCTGACGCAGACTGTCGGTGTCATCAGTCCACTGCGCACGCGCTGGCCGACCACAGCGAAGAGCTTCTGCACGGCATTGTCGAAGCCCTTGATCTTGGCCACCGGGCCGGTCTCACCGCGGTAGCCGTGCAGCACCGGCTTGATGTCCAGTGCGCTGCCCAGCGCGGCACTGAGCAGGCCGACACTGCGGTCGCCCTTGTGCCGCGCGCGGGCCCGCATGTAATACAGGTCACGGGTGACCATGTAGCCATGCACGTTGCCGGCCAGTTCCTCCAGCCGCTCGCGGATCTGCTGCACGCTGGCGTTGCTGTCGCGCAGGCGAACCGCCTCCACCGCCGTCACCGCCTGCGCGGCGAACAGGTTCTGGGTGTCGAGCACGCGCAGTGCGAAGGGCGAGTTGTAGCCCGCGGCCTGCCGCACCGGCTTGTAGTCGTTGAGGATGGCGAAGCTGGCCTGCAGGGCGTTGTCGTGGATCGGGCTGCGGGTCTTGGTGATGGTCATGCAGAAGACGTGGTCGTAGTCGATCACCAGCTGCTGCAGGAACAGGTCACGGATCTGGTTGACGCTGAAGGGGATGGTCTCCGCCTCGGCACCATGTTCGGCCACGTGTGCGTGCAGGAAGCTGAGCGTGGCCTGTTCGTCGCGGTGGTCGGCGAGTACGGCTTCGCCGATCCGTACGGTGATCGGGAGCAGCACGATGTTGTGTTCGGCAATGAACGCCTGCGGCAGGTCGCAGGCCGAGTCGACGACGATTCCGATGCGCATCCGCGGCTCCCCCTCCAGGGCGGTTGTTGGTTCGGAAGTGTGAAAAATATCTCAAAACGGGAGCCCGCGCGCGAGGGAAGCGCAGGCGCCCTGTTCAGCGTCTGCGCTGTACCGCGATCGGCAGGGCCTCCACCCGCTGCCATTCCGGCTGCTTCAGCAGGTCCGGATCGGCCAGCACAGCGGCCATCAGCGGGTGCGCGTCATTGCCCCAGAACAGCTCGTCGCCGATGGCCAAGGTCGGTACGCCGAACACGCCGGCCGCGAGCGCAGCCTCGGTGTTGCGCCGCAGCTGCTCCTTGACCTCTGCGGTTGCCGTGGCGGCCGCCACATCCGCGATGCCCAGCCGCGCGCCGGGTTCGCGCAGCGCCTCGGCGCTGTCGGCGGCGTTGCCCTCGCGCCAGATCCAGTCGAACAGCACGTCCACGGCCTGCGCGCCGCCGCCTGCGGCCAGGCACAGCCGCAGAGCGGCCAGCGGGTTGAACGGGTGGGCAGGCGGGAAGCGCAGCGTCACGCCTTCCGCCTGCGCGTTCCAGAGCAACTGGCGGTAGATGAAGCGCCGCTTGGCCGGGATCTCGGCCGGGCCGAGATTGCCAAGCTGCTGCAGCACCGCCCCGAAGGCGATCGGCACCGGCTGTACCTGTGCGAACTGGGGCAGTTGCTTGACCTTCTGCCAGTGCAGGTAGGAGTAGGGCGAGACGAAATCGAAGTACCAGTGCAGCGGGGCCATGGGGCTTTCCTCGTCGGTCAGGGCTGCGCGTTGCGCTGCAGATAGCGGTCGCGCAGGTCGGTCTGGCGCGAGCGCATCGGCATCGGCCGCCCGCCCATCCAGACCTGTTCGGCATAGTGCGCCACATCCAGCGGGTCGCCTTCCCAAAGCACCAGGTCGGCGCGCTTGCCGGGCTCGATGCTGCCGATCTGGTCGGCCACCCCGAACGCCTGTGCGGGAACCCGGGTCAGGCCTGCCAGCCCGTCGGCCCAGGGCAGGCCATGGGCTACCGCATTGCCTGCGAGCTGGCGGATCTTGCGTGCGTTATGCGAGGCATCGCCACGTTGCACGAAGCTGACGGGCACGCCCGCACGCTGCAGTCGTGCCGCGTTTTCCAGGGTGGCGCCGATCTGGTCGAAGCTGGCCGGCAGGTTGGCCAGCACGTCGACGAACACCGGTACGCCGGCCGCAGCCAGCTCCGGCGCCAGCTGCCAGGCTTCGCTGGCTCCAGACAGGGCGATCTTCACCTTTTCACGTGCAGCCCAGCGCAGCAGCTGGCGGATATCGGCAGCGCGATCGATTTCAACCACGATGCGGCTCTGGCCGGCCAGATAGCGCGACAGTGTGCGGCGACCGGCCGGTGTCAGCACGGCGTGCGGTGAATCGGCGGCGACCTGGCCGCGCGCTTCATCCACCATCTGCTGCAGCAGCATCCACTGTGCTGCACGCGAATGACCGGTCAGTTCCGACGCTGCGGCGCCCAGCCGCAGGAACAGCGCACGTGGACCCAGCGGGTCGGCACTGCCATCGAGCCGCATCACCCCGCCCTGGCCCGCCACGAAGCCACCGCCGGTGACGGCGCCCAGCGCGGTGAAGCCGATGCCCTCCAGTCGCGCCACCGGAATGAGCACCGACGCGGGGTTGTAGGCCAGGGTCACGTCGAACTCCGGACGCAGCGGTTGCTCGCCGATCTTCAGGCTGCTGTCGACCGTACTCGCTTCTCCCGAGACTTCCTCGATGCCGATCTCGGCGATGCCACCGAACAGCGCGGGCGTGAGCGGGCGGCCATCGGCTTCAACCACGGTCGTGCCGGCCGGTGCGGCCAGGCCCGTACCCACGGCACGGATGATGCCGCCCTGCACCAGCACATCGGCGTACTGCAGGCTGCCGCGTGCGCTGGCGGTGTGAACCGTCGCGCCGCGCACCAGCAGATCCTGTGCCGATGCCGTGCCGGTGATGGCTGCCAGCACCATGATCGCAGCGCCGAGCCATGCCCGGTTGCGGCTGGAAGACCTTGCCATCTGCATGGAACCGGCCATCAGTGCACCTCCTGCCCGAGCTGGAAGTCCGACTGCGGCGTTGCCGGCAACGCATTGCGGTCGTACAGGCGGCGGCCATCGACATAGACCTGCTCGGCCAATGCGTAGGAGCTGAAGGGATTGCCGTTCCACACCACCACGTCGGCCATCTTGCCGGGCTCCAGCGTGCCGGTCTGGCGCTCGATGCCCAGCGCCTTGGCGGCATTGGCGGTCATCCAGGTGATCGCATGTTCAGGAGTGATCGGGGCCATGCGTGCGCGGCGCGCGGCGGCCATGACCTTGGCGGCTTCCTGGTTCAGGCGCTGGATGCCTTCGGGCGAATCGGAATGGACGATGGCGCAGCTGTTCTTCGCCCGGTCCACCAGCGCGATGTTCTCGGGGATGCCATCGAAGGCTTCCATCTTGAAGCCCCACCAGTCGGCCCACAGTGCACCGCAGACGCCGTCCGCCGCCAGCCGGTCGGCCAGCTTGTAGGCCTCCACGCCGTGGTGGAACGCTGCCACCTTGAAACCGAATTCCTTGGCCAGATCGAGCATGGTGGCCATTTCGTCGGCACGGTAGCAGTGGATGTGCACGCGGATGTCGCCCTGGATCGCGCCGGCCAGGGTGTCCAGCTTGAGATCGCGCTTGCCACCGGCATCGCCCGCGCTGTCACCTTTGTCGCTGCCGAACCAGCGCTTGCGCTTGGCTGCCTTGGGCGTGTTCTTGGTGATGTAGTCGGCGGCATCGATGAAGGCTGCGCGGTAGCCGGCGACGTTGCCCATCCGGGTAGCAGGCGTCACACCCTTGCCTTCGCCATAGACGCGTTTGGGGTTCTCGCCGCAGGCCATCTTCAGGCCCCACGGCGCGCCGGGAAACTTCATCGCCTGGTAGGTGATGGCCGGAACGTTCTTCAGGGTCACGCCGCGGCCACCGACCAGGTTGGCCGAGCCGGGCAGCACCTGCATGCTGGTCACGCCGCCGGCCAGGGCGGCAGCGAAGCCGGGATCCTGCGGCCACACCGAATGCTCCGCCCAGACATTGGCCGTGACCGGTGCGGTCATCTCGTTGCCATCGCTGTGGGCGCCCACCCCCGGGCTTGGATATACGCCCAGGTGCGAGTGCACGTCGATCAGCCCGGGGGTGACCCACTTGCCCTGCGCGTCGATGCGGGTGACATCGGCCTCGGCCTGCAGCTGCTGGCCGACAGCAACGATGCGGCCCTCACGCAGCAGGACGTCGGCATTGTCCAGGCGCTGGCCGGTGCCGGTCAGCACCGTTGCGTTGTGGATCAGCACCGGCGCATCGGGCTGCGCCCGATAGGTGCTGGGGTAAGGATCGGCCATGAAGCGCGAGGCGCCCAGTGCTGGCGCGGCGGCCAGCGTAACCAGCGCCAGCCCCAGCCCGGCGCGCAACAACGTCGACGTCATGCAGATCCCCTCGGCTACGTAAGCAACCGCTGACGCTAGCCGGGCAGCGGTGGGCTTGCCAAGTGACCTTCTTCACAGGGTGCGACCGCGTGCCTCGACGGCGTCGCCCCACTGGCCGAAAATAGGCGGTCCCCGCCGTTCCGGACCGAGCATGAAGAGCAAGCAGGAAATCGTCGACAACTGGCTGCCGCGCTATACCGGCGTGCCCCTGGACCAGTTCGGCCCGCACGTCCTGCTGACCAACTTCGGCGGCTACCTGCACACCTTCTCCGAACTGACCGGTGCGCCCATCGTCGGCCTGGACCGGCCCATGGCCAGCGCCACCAGCGATGGCATCACGATGATCAACTTCGGCATGGGCAGCCCCAATGCCGCGATCATCATGGACCTGCTGTCGGCGGTGATGCCCAAGGCGGTATTGTTCCTGGGCAAGTGCGGGGGCCTGAAGCGCAAGAACCAGCTGGGCGACCTGGTGCTGCCGATCGCCGCGATCCGTGGTGAAGGCACTTCGGGCGACTATCTGCCACCGGAAGTACCGGCACTGCCGGCCTTCGCCCTGCAGCGCGCGGTCTCGACCATGATCCGCGATCTGGGGTACGACTACTGGACCGGTACCGTCTACACCACCAACCGGCGGGTCTGGGAACACGACGAGGCATTCAAGGAACGGCTGCGCGCGATGCGCTGCATGGCCATCGACATGGAAACGGCCACGGTGTTCGCCGCCGGCTTCGCCAACCACATCCCCAGCGGCGCCCTGCTGCTGGTTTCGGACCAGCCGATGATTCCCGACGGGGTCAAGACCGAAGCCTCCGATGCCAAGGTCAGCTCCCAGTTCGTGGAAAACCATATCCAGATCGGCATCGAGGCGCTTAAGCTTATCCGGCGCAACGGCAAGTCGGTCCGCCATCTGCGCTTCGACGAATGATGATGAGGGCCGGGCGCGGGACGTCCGGGCCCGGGAGTAGGTAATGGACGTTGCCGCGCAGGTGGTGGAATTCTGGAAGGAGGCGGGCCCTGCGAAGTGGTTCGCCCGCGACGATGCGTTCGACGCGCAGTTCCGCCGATTGTTCCTCGATGAGCATTTCGCTGCGGCCGCGCGTGCGCGCGAACACTGGCTGGGCAGCGCCGAGGGTGCGCTGGCCCTGATGCTGCTGTTGGACCAGTTCCCGCGCAACTGCTTCCGTGGCACCGCCCACTCCTACGCCACCGATGGGCTGGCCCGGCACTACGCCATGCGTGCCATCGAGGAAGGGCTGGACCTGCAGCTGGTTCCGAAGCTGCGGGCCTTCATCTACCTGCCGTTCGAGCATTCCGAGGATCCGCTGGACCAGGACCGTTCGGTGGCCATGTTCGACGCGCTGGGTGACAAGGAATACCTGCAGTACGCCGACCTGCATCGCGACATCATCCGCCGTTTTGGCCGCTTCCCGCACCGCAACGCCGTGCTGGGCCGCATTCCCACGCCGGAGGAACTGGACTACCTGGCCGAAGGCGGGTTTGCCGGCTGACCGGGCGGCGCCAGCCACGCGCGCGGCAGGCAGGAAACGGAAAACGCCGGCGTGCGCCGGCGTTCTCCTGTTCCGCGCTGCAGCCGATCAGTACTTCGGCACGCCGTTGTCCACCTCTTCGGACCAGGCGTTGATGCCGCCGGTGATGTTGAAGACCTTGGTGAAGCCAAGCGCGCGGAACTGCTCGGCAGCCTGCGCACTGCGACCACCGTGGTGGCACAGGAAGGCCAGTGCGGTGTCCTTCGGCAGTGCTTCCAGCTCGGCGCGGCCGTTGCCGTCGAACACCTTGAACGGCACGCCGACGGCGGCGATGGCGCGCTCGTCAGCCGGGCGTACGTCCACCAGGATCGCGTTGCCGGCGCGCACCAGGTCGTCGGCGTCGCGCACGCTGATTTCCTGCACCGGCTTGGGCGCATTCGGGTTGTCGATGGCCAGGCCCTTGCCGCGGATGTCGTCCACCCAGTCGATGGTGATGCCTTCGGCGCGGCGCGCGCTGGCCAGGTCGAACTGCACGCGCAGTCCATTGGATTCGGCGGCGATCGCAGCCTCGTCATGCGGAGCGAGCTGGAAGTTGGGCTGGAAGCCTGCATCGATGCTCAGCTGCAGGGCGGCGCCCGGGGCGTCGGCCAGCGCGCCCTTGAGCATCTCCACCGCGGCCGGGGTGACGGTGATGCGCGGCGGGGTGCGGTCCGGCGCGGGCAGGCCCAGCACGCTGCTCAGTTCGCCGCTGGCGGCCATCTGCAGCACGATGTCGCTGCCACCGACCAGTTCGCCGTCGATGTACAGCTGCGGGATGGTCGGCCAGTCGCCGTAGGCCTTGATGCCTTCACGGATTTCCTGGTCGGCCAGCACGTTGACGTGAGCGAACTCGACGCCCAGGTCCTGCAGCGCGCCCACGGCCTTGGCCGAGAAGCCGCACTGCGGCATCGACGGCTGGCCCTTCATGAACAGCACGACGCGGTTGGCGTTGAGGAGGGATTCGATGCGCGAACGCAGGGCAGGATCGAGAGACATGGGAAGTCGGGGGTCCAGTAATTCGAATCTTCGATTCTACCCCTCATGGCATCATGGGGTATGAGCAGCGCAGGAACATTGCATCGCATTCCGCCCCGGCCATGGCGCTGGCTGCGCTGGCTGGTGGCGTCGCAGTTGGGGGTGATCCTGGCCTGGGTGCTGGCGGGATGGCACTGGGGTCTGCCGCTGATGGTGGCCAGCCACGCGCTGTTCATCGTGCCGGTGTTCCTGCCCAACAGCCGCTTCTACACGCCGGTGCTGAGCCGCCTGGCGCAGGCGGACGACGCGGTCTGGCTGACCATCGATGACGGTCCCGGTGCGGACACGCTGGCCGTGCTTGATCTGCTGGATCGGCATCAGGCGCGGGCGACATTCTTCCTGGTGGGCGAGCGGGCGCTGGCCCAGCCGGCGCTGGTGGCCGAGATCCTGCGCCGCGGGCACGATCTGGGCAACCACAGCTTCAGCCATCCGCAGGCGCGCTTCTGGCGACTGGGACCGAAGGCGATGCGTGCGGAGATCGAAGGCTGCCAGCATGCGCTGCAGGCATTGTCGGGCACGCCGGTGCGCTGGTACCGGTCGGTGGTGGGCATGACCAATCCGTTCGTGGGCCCGGTGCTGCGCCGCCTGGGCCTGGTGCGGGTGGGATGGAGCGCCCGCGGCTTCGATGGTGTCGGCTGTACGCCCGAGCGCGTGCTGGAGCGCCTGCTGCCGGATCTTCGCCCGGGCGCCATCGTGCTGCTGCATGAGGGGGCCGCCCATGGCCACAACCTGGTAATCATCGAACGCGTGCTGCAGGCACTGGATCAGCGTGGATTGAAGGCAACGCTGCCTTCGGTATAGCGCAGCGGCGCGCACGGAATCCGCCGGGCACGGCCCGGCGCTACCAGGGGATTGGGCAGGCTCCGGTAGCGTCGGGCCACGCCAGGCGTCATCCAGGCCGTTCGGCCACCACCAGCCAGCTGTTGAACGGTGTGCGCCCGTGCAGCGGCCGTGGTGCGGCGACGCGCAATCCCGCTTCGCTCAGTGTCGCCAGCAGGGTCTTCGGCTGGGGATAGTGCCGCGGGCGGGTACCCATCCAGCCCACCAGCCAGGCAAGGCGGTCCGCGACCCGCGTGGTGCGGTCCCGGCCATCACCGGTCGCCAGCGGCGTGCGCAGCAGCAGCCGTCCTCCGGGGGACACCCGCGCGCTTGCGGCACGCAGCAGCGTCTGCTGCGGTCCGGCATCCAGGTACTGCACTACGTCCAGCAGCAGTACATGACCGACGTGCGACGGCAGCGCAGCCTGCACATCCAGGCATTCGAAGCGCACGGCCGGCAGGCCTTCACCGGCTTGCCGCGCCCGCTCGATCTTGGCGGCGTCCACGTCCACCCCGAGATAGGGCTGGCCGCGCCCGCGCTGGCGCAGCACATGCGCGAACAGGCCCAGTCCGCAACCCAGGTCCAGCACCGGCTGGCCATCCTCGGGCAGCTGTTGCAGCACGCCGTCGTACAACGGATCGCTGCCGAGTTTGCCGCGGGTGTAGTAATAGTCGCGGCGGCTGCCCCAGGCCTGTGCAGGTCGGAACGCCTCGGCGATCGCGCGGGCCTGCGGGGCGGTCAGCGGGGAGCAGGGCAGGGGCGTGCCATTCCGTGGCGTGCCGTCCATCGGGTCAGCCGGCGTCGCCGAGCCGGCGCAGGGCGACCGGCAAGGCGCGCTCGCTCCACAATGCATACATGCGCGCGGAGGGGTGCAGACCGTCTTCGGCGATCATCGCCGGGTCGTGACCGTGGACGCGGCTGATGTCGGTGATGTCGACGAAGTCGACGCCGAGGCCACTGCAGACCTGCTCCGCAGCCGCGTTGAACGCGTCGGTTTCGATGCCGATGCGGCCACGGTGTCGGCCGCTGCTGGCGCCGAACGGCGTCACGCCCCAATCGGGAAACGACAGCACCAGCACCCGATCGGTACGGCCGCCGGCAAAACCGATCGCGCGCTGCAGCAGGGCCTGGAACTGCGTGCGGTATTCGTCGAGCGGGCGGCCGCGGTACTGGTTGTTGACCCCGATCAGCAGGCTGACGAAGTCGAACGGCCCCTGCGGGGCGGCCTCGTCGATGCCGGCATCGAGCTCGTCCGTGGTCCAGCCGGTGGTGGCGATGGTCTGCGGATCGGCCAGCGCGACGCCCTGTGCGCGCATCGCGGCGGCCAGCTGATGGGGCCAGCGGCCTTCGACCGCGACGGCCTCACCGATGGTGTAGGAGTCGCCCAGCGCCAGATAGGACAAGCCCACGACTCAGGCCACCGAACGGCGTGGCTTGATCGGTACGACCTTGGTTGCATCCTCGGCGCGGCGGGCCAGCACGCGGTCGATGCGGGCGAACACATCGCGCATCACCGAGGCCTCCGGCAGCAGGGTTACGCGGAAGTGGTTGCGGTAGGGCACGTTGAAGCTGGAACCGGGCACCACCAGCACGCCCTCGTTGTCCATCAGGTCCAGGGCGAAGGTGTGATCGTCGAAGCCCTTGGCGGCAGCGCCGACCACCGCCGGGAAGGCATACAGCGCGCCGGCGGGGGCCACCAGCGACAGATGCTCGCTGGCCTCGCAGGCTTCGATCACCGCGCGGCGGGTTTCGTACAGGCGCCCGCCCGGGGCACACAGTGCCGAAATGGTATCGGGCCCGTTCACCGCAGCTTCGATGGCGTACTGGCCGGGCACATTGGCGCACAGGCGCAGCGCGCTGAGCAGGTCCATCGCCGCGCGGAAGTCGCCCAGGCGTGCGTCATCGCCGCTGAGGTGCGCCCAACCCACGCGCCAGCCGCAGGCGCGATGCACCTTGCTCAGGCCGCTGAAGGTCAGGCACGGATGGTCGCCCGCCAGCGGTGCGACCGGCTGGAACACCGCCTCGTCATACAGGATCTGGTCGTAGATCTCGTCGACCAGCAGCAGCAGGTTGTGCCGGCGCGCGATGTCCACCACGCGTTCAAGCAGTTCGCGCGGGTAGCTGGCGCCACTGGGATTGTTCGGATTGATCAGCACGATCGCGCGGGTGCGCGAGGACACCAGGGTCTCGATCTCGCTCGGGTCCGGCTGGAAGCCGTTCTCGGCGGCGCAACGGTAGTACACCGGCCGGCCGTCGTTGAGGATGGTGGAGGCCGACCACAACGGGTAGTCCGGGGACGGCACCAGCACTTCATCGCCGGGGTTGAGCAGCGCACGCAGCGACAGGTCGATCAGTTCGCTGACGCCGTTGCCGACGAACACACGGTCCGGGTGCGCGTCGGGAGCGCCGCGACGGGTGTAGTAGGCAGCGATCGCCTCGCGCGCCACCGGCAGGCCCTGCTGGTGGGTATAGGGATCGGTGCGACCCATGTCGTCGGCGATCGCGCGCTGCAGGTGTTCCGGGGCGCGGAAGCCGAAATTGCCGGGGTTGCCGATGTTGAGCTTGATCAGCTTGCGGCCCTGCGCCTCCAGCTCCCGGGCTCGCCGGGCCAGTTCTCCGCGGATTTCGTAGCGCACTTCGGAAAGGCGCTCGCGGGTGGCCAGGGGCTTGGGCGCGGAGGTTGACATGGTCGGTGAGCCGTCGGATGGCATGGAGGTTCCATGGTAGCGGAATTGCTGCACTGCATGGCAAGGCCCCCCAGGGCCCGCCGCTGCTGGGCTGGAGCGGCGTTGGCACGGGTAGAATGGAGGCGATGACCCAGACCCCCGATTTCACCGCCCTGCAGACCATCGGCTGGCCCTGGCCGGGCCCGGCGCAGCAGGCCGACTGGCAGGCCATGATGGCCGAGCACCCGCAGGCCCGCCCGGCCCGGGTGATCGAGCAGCACCGTACGCACTATGTCGTGGCCGACGCCCCGGACGCTGCGATCAAAGCCGAATCGCTGCCGGAATGGCTGCGGCCACGCTTTCCCAGCCATGAGCGGCCGGCGGTCGGCGACTGGGTGCTGCTCGACGGCATCCGCATCGTGGCGCTGCTGCCACGTCGCACCGCGATCAAGCGCGGTGCCGCCGGCGAGCATTATCACCAGCAGGTGATCGCGGCCAACATCGATACGGTGTTCATCGTCTGCGGGCTGGATGCGGACTTCAATCCACGCCGTATCGAGCGCTACCTGCTGCTGGTGGGCGGCGGCGGTGCCGAACCGGTGGTGGTGCTGACCAAGGCCGACCAGACCGAATACAGCGAAGATGCGCTGGCGGTGCTGGAAGAACTGGAAATGCAGGGGATCGCCCTGCATGCCATCAATGGCCTGGATGCTGGCAGCGTGGCTGTGCTGCAGCCATGGTTGGGGCCGGGCCGCACCGTGGTGCTGGTGGGCTCCTCCGGCGCCGGCAAATCCACGCTGACCAACACGCTGCTTGGCGAGCAGCGGATGAAGACCAATGCGGTGCGCGCCAACGACTCACGCGGGCGTCATACCACCACTCATCGTGCGCTGATGCCGTTGCCGACCGGCGCCTGCCTGATCGACACGCCCGGCATGCGCGAGCTCAAGCCGACCGGCGAGGAGACGCTGGCCGAAGGGGGCTTCGCCGATATCGAAGCACTGGCCGAACAGTGCCGCTTCCGCGACTGCTCGCATCACCAGGAGCCCGGTTGTGCGGTACGGGCGGCCATCGACGCGGGTGAGATCGAGGAAAGCCGGCTGCTGAACTACTTCAAGTTGAAGGAAGAAGTGGCGGCCGCCGCCGCCAAGCTGGCCGTGCGCCAGGCCGAGACCGCGCAGGAACGTGGTGGCAGGAAAGGCAAGGGCCAGCAGTTCCGTCCGGCAGGAAAGCCGCGACGTCGTTGATGAGGCAGCCGGCCACGGGCGCGGCTGCATGGAGATTCATCCCGGGTTGCCGGGGTAACGCCCCCGCTGATGCCGGGGCCCGCGGTGGACAGCGCACGGCCTGGCAGGGCGCTATAGTCCGCGCATGGAAACGACCGCCGTGCTGGATCGCGAGGTGGCCCACCATGCGGCGCTCGACGCGCGGCTGGTCGAGGCCGTGGGTGGCATCCGCCTGCTGGGCCTGACCAGCTGGCCGGCGACGGTGCAGGCACCGTTCCTGGACAGCGTCGCGCGCGGGCAACCGCAGTTGCCGAAGGTGGACTACCCGAAGCTGGATTTCAGCGAGGAACGCCGCACCTTGGCAGCCATCGCCGCCGACTGCGACGCGGGGCATCCCTTGGGTCACTACGTGCAGCAGTCCGCGCACAGCTGGGACCTGGCCGCACGCCTGCTGGAGGGCCTGGGTACCGCAGCGGTGGACACCTGTTCGGTGCAGCTGTTCGGCGCCCCCGAACAGCCTTTGCCGGGCAATGGCCCGAGCACGCGCGATGCAGCGCGCCATTTCATCCAGATCGCGGCCGAGCTGGACCATGAACTGCTGGCGCCGGAAGAACAGGTGCCGGTGTCTGCGATCGCGCTGCAACTGCAGCTGCAGAACGATCTGGATGCCTTCTTCGAATCGCGGATCATCCAGGTGCAGCTGGACCCGGAACTGGTGTCCAAGGCGGCCGCCGGACCGACGCGGATCCGCCTGCGTACCAGTGCGCGCTTCAGCGCCTACGATCGTGCACAGCTGTTCCATCACGAAGCGCTGGTGCATTCGCTGACCGCGTTGAATGGCCGGGAGCAACCGGTGCTGCCCAGCCTGGCCTTGTCCTCACCGCGGGTGACGGCTACCCAGGAAGGGTTGGCCACGTTTGCCGAGCAGATCACCGGCAGCATCGACATCGAGCGCCTGAAGCGGATCAGCCTGCGTACCGAAGCCATCGCGATGGCCCGCGAGGGCGCCGACTTCATCGAGGTGTTCCGCTACTTCTGCGATGCCGGGCAGAACCCGGAAGAGAGCTTCGCATCGGCCCAGCGCGTGTTCCGCGGGGTGCCCCCCGGCGGCGGGCTGGCCTTCACCAAGGACACCGTGTACCTGCGCGGGCTGGTATCGGTGCACACCTTCTTCCGCCACATGCTGGCCGAGGATCGCCTGCAGGTCTGCCGGTGGCTGTTCGCGGGCAAGATGAGCCTGCAGGACGCCATCGCGTTCGCACCGTTGTTCCAGGCCGGGGTGTTGAAGCCACCACGCTGGCTGCCGCACTGGGTCAGCCGGGCCAATGGCCTGGCCGGCATGCTGGCGTTTTCGCTGTTTGCCAACCGGATACGGATGGACCAGCTGGCGCCGGAGTGATGTTCGTGCAGGAACTGCGTCCAGCGGGCACACACCTCCGTAAAGAAGCTTTCATGTTCCGTTCGCATAGTGGGGCGGCATCGCGCACGTACGCCGGTGCCCATCCCCCATGCAACGGACCACCATGCAGACTCGACACCTGACGATCGCCGTAGCGATCGCGCTTTCCGCCGCTGCCAGCGCCTTCGCCGCCGATATCGACGCCGCGCCCAGCGCGCAGACGCTGGATACCGTCTCGGTGATCGGCCAAGGCGAGACCCGTCAGGTGCAGCGCATCACCAGCGTCGACAAGCAGGTGCTCCCGCCAGGCACCAGCGGCCAGAAGATTCTCGATCGGCTGCCGGGCGTGTCGGTGCAGTCCAACGATGCGTTCGGCGCCAATGAGGAGTCGCAGACCATCAGCCTGCGCGGATTCGACAAGAGCCGGCTGGGCTATACGCTCGATGGCATTCCGTTGGGCGACAACAGCTACGGCAACTACAACGGCCTGAGCATCGCCCGTGCGCTGATCGCCGAAAACCTGGCCGGCGCCGAGCTGTCGCAGGGCATCGGTTCACTCGGCGTGGCCTCGACCAGCAACCTCGGCGGCACCATCCAGTACTTCTCGGCCGATCCGTCCACCGAGTTCGGCGGCCGTGCCAGCGTCACCGTCGGCGACGACAATCAGCGCCGTGGTTACCTGCGCGTGGATACGGGCGACCTCAACGGCTTCTCTGCGTATGTCTCCGGCGTTCACCAGGACCAGGACATGTGGGCCGCGCCGCATCAGAACCAGACCACCCGCCAGTTCAATGCCAAGGCCGTGTGGAACGTGGGCGACCATCGTTTTGGCGCGTTCGTGGCGACCTCGCGTGCCAGCCAGGCCAACTACGCCTACCTGTCCAAGGACATGCTGGCCCGGGGCCTGGGCTGGGACTGGAACATCTATGCGCCGGACTGGAACCGCGCGGTGGCCGCAGCCTACTGCGCGCCGGCTACGCGTGATCCGGCGCGGTGTGCCTACAGTGGCGGCGTCACCAGCATCGACGATGCGTACTACCAGAGCCGTGCGCTGCGCGATGACAACCTGTACTCGATCGATGCCGACCTTCGCCTGGGCGAGCAGGGCCGCCTGAAACTGCTGGCCTACCACCATGACAACCGCGGCCAGGGTCACTGGTGGGCGCCGGGCCAGCCGTCCTACCCCGGCACCGACCGGATGCTGCCGATCTCCATCCGCAGCACCAACTACACGATCAACCGCGACGGCGTGACCGCAGCGCTGTCATGGACGGCTGGCATCCACGAGTTGGAAGCCGGCCTGTGGTACGAGCAGAACGACCACAACGTGTCGCGCAATTTCTACTACATCAGCGGTCCGTTCCTGGACGATCTGTACCTGAAGAATCCGGACCGCCTGCTGTTCAACCAGGACTACGACATCCGCACGCAGCAGTTCTACGTGCAGGACCGCATGCGCTTCCTCGACCAGCGCCTGACCGTTGATGTCGGCATCAAGAGCCCGAACACCCGCATGCGTGCCACGGCCCGCCCGGGCGTGGAGACCCGCCTGGCGTCCGGCACGCTGACGGCCAAGGAGTCGGTGCTGCCGCAGCTGGGCGTGGGCTTCAAGCTCAACGCCAACAACGAGCTGTTCGCCTCGTATGCCGAGAACATCGCCGCCTTCGTCGGTGGTGGCAGTGGCGGCCCGTTGCAGGTGGCACCGGAATCGTTCGCTGCCAGCGCCGACCTGGAACCGGAAAAGTCGAAGAGCCTGGAGGCCGGTTTCCGCACGTTCGGCGAGAAGTACCAGGCCTCGATCGCCGCCTACAACGTCACGTTCGACAACCGCCTGCTGTCACTGAACCCGTGCTCCAGCATCGAAGTGGGCACCCGACCGGAGTGCGTGACACGCTTCATCAACGTCGGCTCGGTGAAGAGCCACGGCGCGGAACTGACCTTCATCCTCAAGCCGGTCGATGGCCTGCAGTGGTACAACGCGCTGTCCTGGAACAAGACCACCTACGAAGATGACTACATCTCCGGCGGCGCGGTGGTGCCGGTGGCCGGCAAGATCACGGTGGACACGCCGCAGCGCATGGCCTCCAGCGAAATCAGCTGGAACCGCGATGGCTTCTTCGCCAGCCTGCGTGCCAAGTACACCGGCAAGCGTTATTACACCTACACCAACGATCAGTCGGTGCCGGGCGTGACCACCTTCGATGCGGGTGCCGGCTATGACTTCGGCCCTGGGCTGGGACTGCGCAACGTGCGGGTCTCGTTGAACGCGACCAATCTGACCAACAAGCGCTACGCCGGCCAGCTGAGCTCGTTCGCGCCGACCGACCCGGAAGGCAAGCGCTACGCGATCCACGCCAGCGCACCGCGGCAGGTGTTCATGACGGTGGCGGCGGAGTTCTGATTGGAAGGGGGCGCATCCAGGGAAGGCGTGGATCTGCCGAAGTGCGGGTAGATCCGCGCTGCGCGTGGAGGGGATGCGGATCATCGGGGGGGCTCACCCCACCTCGATGTGCGCGGCCTTGCCGGCAATGGCATGACAGCCGCAGCTGAGCCGGTGGCCTTCCAGCACGATCGGCAGACCCATGGCCAGATGGGTGCTGCTGCCCTCGACGAAGCTGTGCTCGCCGGGGTGGAGGGAACAGGTGGCGTAATCGCCCCTCACCGCCAACGGATGACCATTGATGCGGTGGGTGGCAGCGAGTTGGCAGCGGATAACCTCGCCGCCGCCCGTCGTGGAATCGCCTTGGCAGATGGGAGAGCGCATGGCGTCACCACCGGCCCGGAGGCGGTTCGCGATAGATCAGTGTGGCGGTCACCCGTTCACCGTCCAGGAGTTCCAGCACCGCGTCGTCTTTGCCCAAGCGGTAGCCGGTTGCGGTGCTGAGTGCGGTGGCAAAGCGGTCACCCACCGTGTCGAACATGGCCTTGTGGCAGCGCGCACCCGTGCGGGCAACGGCTTCAATGGCCAGCGTCTGCTCGCCTTCCAGATGGTAGACACCGGTCAGCGGCTGGCAACCCGCGAAGCCGGTGAGACGGCTGCCATCGGCCTCGAAGATGACAAAGCCCGCCTGGGAGCGAGGGTCCAGCTGTACGGCAGGGTGATGGTCGTCCAGCGGAAGGTGGCTCAGCTTCCAGACAGTCTGCAGCAGCGGCTGCGGGACTTCGGGGCCTGCCTTCCAGGGCTCCGGGGCGTACCAGGGGCGGGGAGGAGCTTCAGCGGCCTGCGGGGCGTCTTTCTTGCATGCTGCCAGCGTGATCGGTAGCACCCATGCCAGAAGCAGCGCGGTATAGGTTCTCATGCAGTTTCCTCGTGTAGCGACTGATTGGATGGGATGCGCGAAAGGACCGGCTGCAGCAGCAGTCCATCTGCGGATGCAACGACGACCACATGGTTGCCTGCACTGTGTATGGCCAACGACAGCATCGACGCGCCTGCACCACTGCCCAACACTCCCACCCGGGAATGGATGTCCGTGGCGTGTTCCGGGTCGACCAGGTTGATGGGCTCGGCCAGACCAGCCAGGGCAAGCCGAAATGCGTGGAGGCAACCTGGCTCAGAGTGGCTGTCGTACCAGATATGTAGCGAACTGTCGGGCAGGCTGGTGGCAAGCGCGTTCCACGCTTCTGCGATGCGCTGCTGAAGGGGACCCGCGGATGTCGGAACGTCCATGTGCGGCAGGATCGGGATGAAGGCCGGAGGTGGCAGCGATGCCAACACGGGAGCAGCGTCCCACTGCACAACCTGCTCGTGTGTCCACGGTGCGGGATACCAGGGGTCATGTGCACCCGTGGCGCGGTCTGGAACGCCCTCCGTCATCTCGCCAGACATGGCTTGCCGCCAGGTCGAACTCGGGTGGACATGGGTTTCGGGTGTGGCGAAGCGCGGTGGGATCATCGACTCCATTTCATCTCGCCACCATTGGTAGGGCACGCGCAGGGCATCTGTGTCAGCACGCGCTCCGGCAACGGACTCATTGCGGATGCGTGACGGCAGCTGCTCGCGGCTGACCCAGAGCAGCACGATGCTGTCGTTGGGAGTTTGGCGCGGCGTCTGCTGCGCTGTGTCGCCGCGGACAAGGCGCCCATCGATGCTGAGCAGCGCGATGCTGTCCAACAGGGTTGTCTCATCCATCATCTTGTGCAGGTCCTGCAGCAGCGGCACAAGGGAGGGGCCGTCCAGATCGCGTTCGCGCACCAGCAGTCGAGCAGACTGATCGGATTGCATTTTCATCAGGCCCGGCCAATGCCGGGCCGCATAGCGGCCGGTTCCTGTAACTGGCGGTGCCAGCGTCAGGATCGGCAACGGGCCACCATCCGGGACGTGAGAGGCCAGCATGTCCATTGCCAGGGCCAGCTGCACCTGCAGTCGCATGCCGTGTTCAGCGGAGTCGTTGTCAACGTCGCTACGCGCTGCAGGCGTGGTGTACTGATCAAGCGCCTGCGCGGACGCCAGTTCCGCCGCAGGGCAACCCGCAATCCACGCGTGGCACGCGCGCACATGGAGTGCGGCGACCACGCTTGATGGTGCCTGCGCGGGCGCTTGTGGGGAAGGGCGAGCCGGCGGAGACACAAACGCCTGCTGCAGCGCATGCCCCGCCGTACATGCGAGAGCGGCCACGATCATACCTGCCAGCCACGGTACCAGCGCCGCAGTGCCGGCGCTCTCTGCCGGGTCTGTTGCGTAGAGCACCATCAGTACGGACCAGGCCAGGGCCAGCAGCAGAAAACCCAGGGCCCAGACAGAGCGGCTCATGGTGAACCGTCCGGATACATCAGACGCTGGCTCATTCCGAGTGGCCTGATGGCCGCGGACGGCTGCGCCAGTGGCCCAGACGGCCTTACAGTATTCGTCGCGGCGGACGTGATGCGAAATACCTGACGGCGACGCAGGTAGCTCCAGCGGGGCTCGCGCCGGGTGGCCATCGCGATA
Organism: Stenotrophomonas sp. YJH_SMC_36; assembly: GCF_059369935.1. NCBI lineage: Bacteria > Pseudomonadati > Pseudomonadota > Gammaproteobacteria > Lysobacterales > Lysobacteraceae > Stenotrophomonas > Stenotrophomonas sp. YJH_SMC_36. The sequence continues at coordinate 56,467 of NZ_JCAFTD010000001.1, forward strand.
ACGTCGAGGACGTCGGCTTTTCCATCCATGGCCGATGCCGGTTTTGCATCGGTGAAGATGGGTTGGCCCCCATCCCGGAAGATCTTCAGCGCTCGCCTGTCCTCAATACCCAATGGATCGACCGGTGGGAGTGGTTCTTCTTCACGGCTGGAGGGATTCCGCTCCATGCGTCGTCGATATTCCGGCAGCGTTCGCTCTTCGTAGCGGCGTCGCGCCTCCTTGTAGCGCCGGTCCTTCTCCTCCAGTTGCTTGTGCATCGTGTCGTAGTCACGTTGGCACTGGGGGTCGGTCAGCACGAAGGCAGCCCGTGAATCATGGATATGGTCTTCCAGCAGCGTGCGGACCGCGGGGGAAGGGGCGGGCGAGGTCTTCCAATAGCGCTGGTACATCTCGCGCATGGGCGGAAAACCCGTGGCGTAGCTGTAGGCCCCGGACCAGCGGCTCACCATGCTGCGGATGGTCCCGCCAACGCCTTCGCAGGCCTCCACATCCTGGTGCAGCTCGACGTTGGACTGGTCAAGGTTGATGTAGTCCTGCAGCAGGGCGGGCTTGCACTGCCGGACGAAGGGCAGGGCGATGTAGTCGTTCCTGCGCAGCACACTGCGGCGCCAGCCGATGTAGTCGAGGTAGTGGTGGTGCAGCTGCTGCATCAAGGGGGCGCCGCCCTTGAAGCTGCCAAGGCGCGCTTGATGTGCATCGAACGCGCGTTGGAGCTCGGGGGAGATGGCGAAGTCGGCAGAAACTTTTGCGCGCGCCAGTGCGGCGCCATCCATGAGCGGGACACCCGCTGCCAGCGCCCTGCGATACATGTCGTTGAGCGGAATCTGCGACAGCATGTCCTGCTGCTGCTGGCGAATGGCGCCGGACTGGTTCGTGCCCTTGCCCTGCGTTATCGGGCCATAGCCACCGCCCACGTCGGAATGCATGCCGGGGTAGATGATCTCCAGCCGCTGCGGCGCTTCACCCTGCCATGCGCGGATGGTGGTGAGCGGAAACGAGTTTCGCGCCTCGTGGGCTGCAACCATGTGCACGCACTGCTCGACGAACCCGGGAATGCCCATGTATCGCGGCTCGGCCCATTTCAGATGACCATCGCCGGGTAGCACGGGCACCGAGTCGGCCACATGCACCGATGCCACGGTATCGAACAGCCCCATGAAGCGCACCCGAAAGGGAATGCCGCAGATGCTGGGCTGGTTGTCGCCGGCCCACTCGACAAGCTGATTGAGAAACGTGCGTGCTGCCGTGGCGCCCCGTGAGAAGCCAAACAAGTCCAGGGTGATACTGGCGATGTGGGGGGCGGCCGGTTTGGGATTGGCGAGAATGTTGACCAGTGCCGCGGTCCAGATCTTTACCTGTTTCTCGTCTTCGATGGCGCGGATGAATGTCGGCTCGTTTTCCTCGACAATCGCCGGGTGGCCGCTGAGCTTGGCGATTCGATTGGCGATGTATAGGTATGCATAGCGCAGACGACGGTCGCCGTAGGCACCCTCGCGCGCGCCCAGCGGGTGCGGTTCGTGCTCACCGATGGGCGGGAACGGAGTGCCGACACCTGGAATGTAGAGCATGTGCTGGCCGACCTCAATCCCGTCATTGCAGGCATCGGACAGACGCGCGATGTTGCTGTGCGATCCGCTTGGCCTGTCCTCATCTGCGTGATTGCGCGTGCCATCAAAGAAGATGGAAAACTGCATTGTGATCTGGCACGGCACCATGCCAGAACTCAATTGCGGCGATACGGGGTTGAAGTGCAGGGTTGCCGGTGCGTCGCCGGGAAGCCAGGCATGCTCGATCTTCTGCTTACTCATGCTCTCCTATGCCTCTCTTCTCATTGAAGTTCTTGTAGGGGTAACGCGCGCCGGGATAGTCTGGGTCGCTCGGGAAGAGAACACTCGGAATGATCAGCACTTCGTCGTTCTCAAAGATGTGCAACCAGGTCTTGGCCACATAGGTGTAGGGCTGGACAGGCACGTCCTTCTCCACCCAGCGGCAGCCTTTGTCCCTTGGCTCGCGTGGTACATAGTCAAGATTCCGCTCACATCGCCGCCATTTCACACGAACCGTCAGGCCCGGATACCAGCGGGTCGGTAGGCTGAGGACGCCTAATGCGGTGCTCGCCCCGGTGCTTGCCCGTCCGCCTCCTTTGCCGTTCACATAGACTGGCCGAACAAAGGTGTCGGTTGGCTCGTAATCCATCGAGGTCAGATTGCTGCCGATGTATGCGGATGGCTCGTATGCCTTGTCTGCACGCGCGCATGCGCACAGCACTGCGGCCATGAGCAGTGGCAATGCTGCGATCAGCATTGGCCGGAGCTGTCTCCGCATCGCAAGCAGACGCCCGTTGCAGCGCTGGCGAGGCCTGCCGATATCCAGCTTACTCATGCTCACCAATTCCTCGCTTATCGAAGAAATTCTTGTAGGGGTAACGCGCGCCGGGATAATCTGGGTCACTTGGGAAGAGAACACTCGGAATGACCAGCACTTCGTCGTTCTCAAAGATGTGCAACCAGGTCTCGGCCACATGGGTGTAGGGCTGGACAGGCACATCCTTCTCCACCCAGCGGCAGCCTTCATCTACCGGTTCATCGGGCACGTACTCTGTACCTGCCTCACATCGCCGCCATTTCACACGAACCGTCAGGCCGGGATACCAGCGGGTCGGTAGGCTGAGGACGCCCAATGCGGTGCTCGCCCCGGTGCTTGCCCGCCCGCCTCCTTTCCCGTTCACATAGACCGGCCGAACAAAGGTGTCGGTTGGCTCGTAATCCATCGAGGTCAGATTGCTGCCGATGTATGCGGATGGCTCGTATGCCTTGTCTGCACGCGCGCATGCGCACAGCACTGCGGCCACGAGCAGTGGCAAGGCAGGGATCGCCACTGGCCTGAGCTGTCTCCGCATCGCAAGCAGACGCCCGGTGCAGCGCTGGCGAGGCCTGTCGATATCCAGCTTACTCATGTTCGCCAATGCCTCTTTTCTCATTGAAGTTCTTGTAGGGGTAACGCGCGCCGGGATAATCGGGGTGGCGGGGTGAAAACGCACTGGGGATGACCAGCACTTCGTCGTTCTCAAAGATGTGCAACCAGGTCTCGGCCACATAGGTGTAGGGCTGGACCGGTACATCCTTCTCCGCCCAGCGGCAGCCTTCATCTACCGGTTCATCAGGCACGTACTCTGTGCCTGCCTCACATCGCCGCCATTTCACACGAACCGTCAGGCCGGGATACCAGCGGGTGGGCAGAGCGAGGACGCCCAGCATGGTGCTGCCCCCTGTGCCCGCGCTGTCGCCCCCTTTCCCGTTTACATAGACCGGCCGAACAAAGGTGTCGGTTGGCTCGTAATCCATCGAGGTCAGATTGCTGCCGATGTATGCGGGTGGCTCGTATGCCTTGTCTGCACGCGCGCATGCGCACAATGCTGCGACGACGACCAGTGACCAGGTCTGGTGGGAGAAGCCCGTCGGTAGGCGTGCTGTGGAGCTCTGGCGATGCCGCTCGATCTCACGCTTGGACATGTTCGCCAAGTCCTCCGTCATCAAAGAGGTTCCTGCACTTGTACTGCGTGCCGGAGTCGTTGGCGTCGCGAGGTGAGCGTGCACAATCAGTGACCAGGGCCCCATCAGTCAGTCGGAAGCGGTGGAGGAGCGATTTCGATCCGCATTACCCAGCGCCATCCACAGATCAGCGCCTCGCAGTTCGTGTGCGTGCACGGGATGCGCCCGCAGGGCCTCGGCGTCCTCACCGCAAAGCATTCCCCAGGCAATCCAACTGGCAAGATCGGTCGGCTCGACGTATCCCTGCTGCCGCGCTGCGGCAATCAGCGCTGTCGCCAAGGCGTGGCGCGCTTCGCGGCTTGTGGCTGACGCCGTGGAGCGAAGCGCGGGCTTCAGCGACTGCAGCAGCGCATCGGCCAGCTCCAGTTCGACCAGCGCTGCGGCCTGGTCTGCATCCCATCCCGGCGACGCATCCTCATCGGCAGCCATCGCAGGCAGCGAGGGAAGCGTCAGCCGCAGCGCCCGCCCATCCCGGTCTGCCAGCCACCACCCGGCCCACGGCGAGGCGAAAGCGACAAGCTGCGCAGGGCGCCACACCTGTACCGCCGCGCGCAGCACACGCCCGTCTGCCAGCCGGGTGTAGTGCATACCGACAGCGTCGCCATCGCGCAGCCAATGGCGCAGGTGCATGAGCGTGTCTTCGAAGGTCCAGTGGCTTGCCAGCCAGTTCATTCCCGGGCCACTGCCATCCAGCCCCAGCGATGTGGCCTGGCCAGATGGCATCAGCCAGGGACCGAGTGCCTGTGCCGCTTCGGGTAGATCGGAAAACAGCGAAACGGCGCCGCCTGCGCAGCGCGCCAAGCGGGCTCCGATATCGCGCTGCAACGCGCCATCCACCAGCACCAGCGGCTCGATGCCGGGCTGCTCGCTGCAGTGGTGCCACTGACTGGGCAGCGGATTCATGCCGCGCCCGCCAGCTGTACGCGAGCGCCCCCCGATGCTGCAGCCCTGAGCAGGCAGGGAAGGCAGACCGGTGGCGGCTCCGTCGGCAACGACCGGCTCCAGTGGTCGCTCGCGGGGCCTTCCCAGCGGTGGTCGGCGCCATGGAACACCAGCGCCCCGTTGCTGCCCACGGTTACCCCGTCGCCTATGCGGATGAAGCTGCCATCGGCGGCCACCAGGCGGATGCTGGGTGCGGACAACACGATCTCGCCCTGCTCGCTGCTCAGCTGCAGACCCGACAGCGCGTGGCCATCCACCAGCCCGTCGCGGGCCTGCAACTGCAGGTCGCCCTGGTTGGCGACTGCCTGCAGGCCGCCCTCGGCCACGAACATCGACAGGCCTTTTCCGGCCAGCAGCTGCATGCGTTCACCGCTGGCGTGCTGTACACGGCCCTGCGCCACCACCTCGTGGTGCTGGCCGCTGACGTGCAGCTGGCTGGCAGGCGAGGCGCTGACCAGGCCGGCTGCGGCGGCCAGGGCAATGACGGGCTCGTTTGCTGCACTGTTATCCCCCGACCAGCCCCGTAGCGCCGTTTCCAGGTCCCTCTGTGCATCGGCCTCTGGCGTGCCGGCCTGCAGACGCGTGGCCATCTCGGCGAGGGTGCCAAACAACTGGCGGCAGGTGCCAAGCACTTCGAGCAGTTCCGGCAACGCCATCTGCGGGCCATCCGCACCGGGCTGCGCGTGGCTGCTCACCAGCAAGCCCCTGGCCGAGCGCAAGGCCAGTGCAGCATCGGTGCGCAGCTCCGCGCCCTGTCCACGCGCCTGCGCGCTGCCATCACGGCGCGGTGTTGCCACGTGGCCCAGGTGCAGCGCGCTTTCGAAGGGGCTGGACCGCAGTGTGGCCCCCACCGACTGGCCGGTGTCATCCATCGAGAGTTCACTGAATCCCTTGCCACCGTGCTCGTTGCTGCGGATGCCCGACACGGCACGATTGCCCGGCAGGCTGCCCATGCCGCCGAAGCGTGGCGTTGCATGGCGCCCGTTGTAGACGCCACCGATCACCAAGGGGCGATCAATGTCGCCGTGAAGGAAGGCGACGACGACTTCCTGGCCCACACGCGGCAGGAACTGATGGCCAAAACCGTCACCCGCGCTGGGCATGGCCACGCGTACCCAGGTGGAGGAGCGCTCATCCTGAGGGTCCGGTGCGGCCGGGTGGTCCTGCGCGCGTTGCCAGTGGAAACGGATGCGGATGCGCCCCAACGGATCGGTGTACACGGTCTCGCCCGGCGGTCCCACCACCGTGGCGGTCTGCATGCCAGGCGCATTGGGGCGCAGCAACTGATGCGCGTTCACGGGCAGCAGGGGAACGTTGCCGGGCACCGCGCGGAAACGGGTGATGCATCGGCCTGCCGGCGGCATGTGCTCTGTGGCCGGGCCGAGGCTGGGGACGGCGTCGGGGAGGTTGTTGGTGGCAAGCAGATGCACGCCGCTGATGAGGAAGCCGGCAGGCGGTGATGCTTCGGCAGTGCCGGGATGTCCGTCCACCTGGATGCTGTCGGCGGTCGCAAGCCCGCGGAAGTCGCCTTCGCCGAGCCAGGTCCTGGCCTTCAGTTCCTGCGCCTGCATGTGCATGCGCGCGTAACGGTTCATGTCCGTGGAGTTGCTGCCGTAGTACAGCGTGCGCGCGTGATGGCTTTCCAGGCCCTGCACACTGCGGGCCACGTCCGCGCTCACAGGCATGGCGAGATCGTCGCTGCCGCGCAGCTGCTGCGCGCTCGCGTAGTCGAAACTGGACAGGGTGTGACGCGAGGGTGGCAGCCTGTGCAGCAGCTGCCACGCCTGCAGGTGGGGCGTACCGTCATCCGCACCTGCGGCACGAAGCGGTAGCGCAATGGCGCGTTCAGCATCGAACAGCGGTTGGTCGCTCAGTACGAGCAGGTGGCGCGGCGTGCCGTCGAGCAGGTCGAAGGTGAACCGGTAGCTGATGCCTTCTTCGGCCAGCAGACGTTCGATGAACGTCTTGTCCGATTCGTTGAACTGCACGCAGTACGAGCGAACATCATGCCGCGCCAGCAGGCAGCGACGGTGATCGAAGGCCAGGGCGATGCTGGCGTTGCCCTGGCGATGTTCCTCCAGAATGCAGGCGACGATATCCGGCACGCTCATGTCCTGGAAGACCCGGCAGGCGGTTCGCCGGTCCAGCAGGGCCAGCGCTGACACGACCTGCAGCGAGACGTTCTGCCACGCACCTTGCTGCGCTGTGCACCGGATGCCATCGACAATGCCGCAGAACCAGCGACGCCCGATGCCAGGTTGTGCCACTCCAAGTCCCAGGACGCGACCTTGCAGTGTCTGTACGTCTTCCAGGCTGCCCTGCACCAGGCCGCAGGCGGTAAGAGTGAAGTCCTCGCTGAACGCATCGCGGTAGTCGAGGGACTGGATGAAGACGGGGGGTGCGGGTACGTCCAGACCCCAGCAGGCATCGATCAGGCGATCGGTGCATGTTGGCCTCGCAGTCGTTTGCATTGCAGCGCGCCTCCCTGGCTGGCATTCGCTTCAGGGTGTGGTCTGGCGACTTTCGTGGTCTATAGGACAACTATGAAAGTGCAGCCTCCAGCTGGGCGGACTCTTGCAAGGGTGTCGCGCTCCGCGAGGCATGAATCCACGCATGGAATTACGAGCATCGCAGCGTGGATCCATCATTGCGACAGGGAGTGGGCAGCGCGCCGTGGATCCGCGGGGAGGAAAGCAGATCCACGCCACGTCTGGGCGTACGTCAACCCATGTACAGCCCACCATTGACCGGATAATCGGCGCCGGTCACATACGACGCCTCGTCCGAGGCCAGCCAGGCGCACAGGCCGGCGACTTCTTCCGGACGGCCCAGGCGCCGCACCGGCACCGATGCGGCCAGGCGGTCCAGGACATCCGGGGGGAAACTGCTGATGGCCTGGCTGGCGATGTAGCCCGGCGAGAGCGTGTTGACCGTCACTCCGCGTGACGCTACTTCAGCGGCAAGTGCCCGGCTGAAGCCATGCATGGCGGCCTTGGCGGTGGCGTAGTTCACCTGGCCGATCTGCCCCTTGTGGGCGCTGACCGAACCGATGTTGATGATGCGTCCCCAGCCCCGCGTGGCCATGCCATCGACCACCTGCTTGGTCAGGTTGAAGAGCGCGTTGAGGTTGGAGGCGATCACCGCATTCCAGTCCTCCACCGTCATCTGCCGGAACAGCAGGTCGCGGCTGCCGCCGGAGTTGTTGACCAGCACGTCCACTTCACCCACTTCCGCGCGCACTTTGGCGAAGGCGGCGCTGGTCGAGGCCCAGTCGGTGGCATTGCCCTCGGAGGCGATGAAGTCAAAGCCCTGCTCGCGCTGCTCGCGCAGCCAGTTGGCCTTGCGCGGCGAGTTCGGCGCACAGCCGGCAACAACCGTATGGCCGGCGCGGGCCAGGCTCTGGCAGATGGCAGTGCCGACACTGCCCATGCCGCTGGTGACGTAAGCGATGCGAAGAGTCATTGCGGAACGCTCCTTGGTAACGGGATCAGGCGGCGAGGGGATACAGGCCGAACAGCAGGCTGCCGACCATCAACAGCAGCGAGATGGCGATGGCCCACTTCAGGGTGAATTTCTGGTGGTCGGCGAACTCGACCTTGGCCAGGCCCACCAGCAGGTAGGTGGAGGGCACCAGTGGGCTGAGCAGATGCACCGGCTGGCCGGCCAGCGAGGCGCGGGCCATTTCCACCGGCGTGATGCCGTAGTTGCCAGCGGCTTCGGACAGGATCGGCAACACGCCGAAGTAGAACGCGTCGTTGGACATGAAGAAGGTGAACGGCATCGAGGCCACGGCAGTGATCACCGCCAGATAGGGGCCCCACGAATCCGGAATCACCGCCAGGAAGCTGTGCGACATCGCCTCGACCATGCCGGTGTTGTTGAGGATGCCGGTGAAGATGCCCGCCGCGAAGATCAGCGACACCACCGACAGCACGTTGCCGGCGTGGCTGACCACGCGACGGCGCTGCTCGGCCAGGTTCGGGTAGTTGATCACCAGGGCAATGGCGAAGCCGACCATGAACAGCACCGGCATCGGCAGCACGCCGACGATCAGCGCGGTCATCAGGACCAGGGTCAGCACCAGGTTCACCCACAGCAGCTTGGGCCGCTTGATGTCCTCGGCATCCTCGACCGTCGGCAGCGCATTGCTGTCGTCGGACACGCTGCCGTCCATCCAGCTGCCGCCCTTGGGCAGCGTCACCACGCCCAGCCGGCGGCGTTCCTTCAGGCCCAGGTACCACGCCAGCAGCAGCACGCCCGCGCAGGCGATCACCATCGACGGGATCAGCGGCACGAACACATCAGCAGGATCAACGTGCAGTGCGGTGGCGGCGCGTGCGGTCGGGCCGCCCCACGGAGTCAGGTTCATCACGCCACCGGCGAGGATGGTCACGCAGGTCATGTTCAGCGCGTTCATGCCCAGCCGCTGATACAGCGGCAGCATTGCCGAGACCGTGATCATGTACGTGGTCGAGCCATCGCCATCGAGCGAGATCAGCATCGCCAGCACGGCGGTGCCGAGCACGATCTTCATCGGATCGCCCTTGACGAAGCGCAGGATCACCCGCACCAGCGGATCGAACAGTCCCGCGTCGATCATCACGCCGAAGTAGAGGATGGCGAACATCAGCATCACGCCGGTCGGCGCGATCTTCTTGATGCCTTCCAGCATCATTTCGTCGATGCCGGCGCCAAAGCCACCGATCAGCGCGAACAGGATCGGGATGGTGATCAGGGCCACCAGCGGTGACAGCCGCTTGCTCATGATCAAGTACATGAATGTAATGACCATGCCAAAGCCGAGGATGCTCAGCATCATCTGCGGACTCCTTGAGAAAACAGGACGTGGGAAAGGGAGGGGCGGGTGCGGAGGGGGGCGCGGAAGAGGCTCAGAAGTCGTACTGCAGGCGGCCGGTCACGGCGCGCGTGCGGTCCACCGTGATCCCGGCCAGGCGGTCACGGTTGCGGCTTTCGATGACGTTGAGCATGAATCGCAGGTTGTCGCGCAGGTACCAGTTGCCGCCGAGCGTCCAGGCTTCGGTGCTGCCGCGGCGCAGGTCGGGAGCGCCGTCGAGGTGCTGCGCGCCCCACATCCGGTCGTAGCGCAGCGCGACTTCAAAGGCGCCGGCCTTGTGGCGGATGTCCTTCACCCGTGCGAAGCGGCCGGTCTTGCGGTCGTAGGCGCGGCTCTCGCCGGTAACGAACCAGCTGAGCATGCCGTAGCCGGCCATGACGTCGCCGCGCTGGGCGCCGTCATCGAAGGTCGCACCGCTGAACTCGCCCTGCCATGACAACGGGCCGCGGACCTGGGCGTACTCCAGTGACCACTTGTTGACGTCGGTATCGCGGCCTGCGGAGAAATCGACCAGGGTCAGGCGGCTCTCATCGGACAGATGGCCGGCGGGGCGCGGGCGGATGCGCAGTGCCGGCACACCGTTGGCGCCAGGGTTGTCGTACGCCTCACGGGCCAGCGACAGGCCCAGGTGCAGTACATCGCCGTCGCTGGGCGAGGGCGCCCAGGTCACGCGGCCGCCGGCGGCGCGCCCCTTCACCTGCCAGGCATCGATGCTCTCCAGGCTGTAGACGCTGGCGGCCCAGGTGAAGTCACCCGGATTGGCCTGCCACGAGGCACCCAGCCGGTACAGCGGCGCTAGCGTGGTACCGGCATTGCCGCGCTCCAGGAAGCTGCCGTAGTTGGAGCTGGTGCGGTCATCCAGCGAGAAGTACTGCTTGAACTGGCCGACCGTCAGCTTGCCGGCCTTGCCGAAGCTGCGTGCCAGGTAGACGTCCTTGGCTTCTACACGGTCGCCGGAGAAGTCGGCTTCCATCTTGTAGTCAACCACGAAGAACCTGCCGGAGACATCCAGCCAGGCGCGGCGGATCTCGGTGTCATCCTTGTTCGGCGTACCGCGGTTGTCATTGTCGAACGTGGCGAAGTCCAGATGCAGGCGACCGCCCAGCGTGGCGGTGACCGGCCGCTCGTCATCAGCGGCAAAGGCCGGCGCGGCCAACGCAGCCAGGGCCATCATGGCGGCGGAACGCGGCCAGGCAAACGTGAATTCCACAAACCCTCCCAGGTGCGCGCCAGGCGCGCGGCAATCGTGGGCACCGGATGGTGCGCGGCCGCAGTCTGGGTCGCGCAAGCTGTCATCCGCCTGTCAGCGGTTTGTGCGTTGCAGCGTAAAAGCGGCCGCTGCGCTCGCCGGGCCATGCCCGGCGGGCAGGCCGGGCGCCATGCGGTAGCATTCGCTTCCCCTCCCACGCTTGTCCCCATGCGCCTGCTGCTGGTTGAAGACAACCCGGATCTGGCCGATGCGATCATCCGTCGCATGCGCCGCAGTGGGCACGCGGTGGATTGGCAGGCCGATGGCCTGGCCGCCGCAAGCGTGCTGCGCTACCAGAGTTTCGATCTGGTGGTGCTGGATATCGGCCTGCCCAAGCTTGATGGGCTACGCGTGCTGGCCGGCATGCGCGAGCGCGGCGACAGTACGCCGGTGCTGATGCTGACCGCGCGCGACGGCATCGAGGACCGCGTGCAGGCGCTGGACGTGGGTGCCGATGATTATCTCGGCAAGCCCTTCGACTTCCGCGAGTTCGAGGCGCGTTGCCGCGTGCTGCTGCGACGGGCCCGCGGTCAGGCCAGTGAGGTGGTGCAGGTGGGCGGCTTCCAGTTCGACAATGCTGCGCATCGGGTCACCCTGGATGGCGAGCCCATCGAGCTGCCCAACCGCGAGTACCGTCTGCTGGAAATCCTGGTCGGCCGGTTGGGCCACGTGGTCGGCAAGGATGAGATCGGCAACGGCCTGTTCGGCTTCGATGACGAGGCCGGGCCGAACGCGATCGAGCTCTATGTCGGCCGCCTGCGCAGGAAGCTCGCCGACGCGCCGCTGCGCATCACGACCGTGCGCGGCGTCGGTTACCTGCTCGAGGCCCGCGACGAAGGCGTGGACAGCAATGGCTGACGCGCGCCCGGCAGCGGCCGCGCCGGGTTCGCTGCGGCGGACCCTGCTGCTGTATCTGGGTGCGCTGCTGGCGGTGTTCGCAGTCGCCCTGCTGTTTGCCGCACGCGACTACGGCCAGCGTGCGGCCAATCGCTCCTACGATCACCTGCTGGCGTCCTCTGCACTGTCCATCGCCGATTCGGTGGCGCTGGCCGATGGCCAATGGCAGGTCGACCTGCCGTACGCGGCGCTCGACCTGCTGGCGATGGCGCCGGAGGACCGGGTGTTCTACCGCGTCGCGGACAGTCGCGGCACGCTGATCACCGGCTACGGCGACCTGCCGGTGCCACCCCGGCGGCCGGGGAGCCAACCGCAGTTCTTCGATGCGCGCTACAGCGGTGAGACCGTGCGCTTCGTGGTGGTGGGCCGCAGCTTCGCTGCTGCGTCCGCGCAGGGCGAGGTGCTGGTGCAGGTCGGCCAGACCCGGCGCGCGCGCGAGGCGGTGGCGCAGGACATGGTCAACCGGTCGCTGCTGGCGATCGGTGTGCTGTCCGGTCTGCTGCTGGCGCTGGTCGCCTTCGGTGTACACCGTGCATTCCGGCCACTGGTGAGGGTGGAACGCGAACTCTCGCGCCGTGAACCGTCGGACCTGAAGCCGCTGGATGCACGTGTGCCCCGTGAGATGGACCAGATGGTGGCGGCGCTGAACCGCTTCATGGAGCGGCTGTCGAGCAGCAACGAGACCCTGCGCGCGTTCATGGCCGAAGCCGCGCACCAGATGCGTACCCCGCTGGCCGCCCTGCGCGCGCAGGCGCAGCTGGCGCTGGATGATGACGACCCGCAGGACATGCGGCGCAGCCTGCAGGCCATCGAGCGCAATGCCACGCACATGAGCCGGCTGCTCAACCAGCTGCTCAGCGATGCCAGCGTGATCCACCGTTCGCATCTGCAGCGGTTCGCGCCGGTGGATCTGGCAGAAACCGTGCACCAGGCATTGCACGATGCGTTGCCGCAGGCCGGTCCCGCGCCGCGCGTGCAGCTGGCCGTCACTTCCGAGCAGGTGCATGTGCACGGCGATGCGCTGCTGCTGCGCGAGGCGATCAAGAACCTGGTCGACAATGCGTTGAAGTATGGCGGCGATGGTCCGCTGCAGATCGCACTGACGGTCGAGGGCGGCCAGGCGGTGCTGACCATTGCCGACCACGGCCCGGGCATCGCCGCGGCCGACGCCGAACGGGTGTTCGAGCGATTCGCCCGTGGCGAAGGCGTGCCATCCGGTGGCGCCGGCCTGGGGCTGGCCATCGTCAAACGCGTGATCGACAGCCATGCAGGCCATATCGACCTCAGCAACCGCCCGCAGGGGGGGCTGATCGCCACCATCCGCCTGCCCCGGAGCAACCCATGATCCGCCTGTTTGCCGCCGTCATCGCGCTGCTGCTGGCTCTGCCTGCGCAGGCTGCACCCGGCGATGTGCGCCGTTTCCCCGCACGTGAGACCGCCACTGCCCAGCTGCGCATCCACGGCACCACCGACATCGAGGTGTTCGCCGTGGTGATCGCCGATTACCAGCGGCTGCATCCCGGCACGGAAGTGGTGTACGAGGACATCATCACCCAGGATCTGTACGCGCGTTACCTGCAGGACCGCACCAGCCCGGCGTCGCCGGATCTGCTGATCTCCAGCGGCATGGACCTGCAGACCAAGCTGGTCAATGACGGTCATGCCCTGCCACACCGCTCGGCGCAGACCGCGGCGCTGCCGGCCTGGGCACAGTGGCGGGGCGAGGCATTCGGAATCAGCTACGAGCCGGTGGTGATGGTCCACAACACGCGCACATTGCCCGCTGCCAAGGTGCCGCATACACGCCGGCAGCTGCTGGACCTGCTGCGCGCGGAAGGCGCGCCCCTGTGCGGACGGGTGGGCACCTACGACATCGAACGCAGCAGTGTGGGTTACCTGCTGGCCACGCAGGATGCGCAGCGTGGCAGCATTGCCGGTGCGCTGCTCGGGGCGCTCGGCGACAACGAGGTGGTTCGCGAGGAGCGCACCGGGGTACTGCTGGACAAGGTCGCCAGCGGCCAGCTGTCGCTGGTCTACAATGTGCTCGGCTCGTACGCGCAGGCGCGCATCGATGCCGGCGCGCCACTGGCCATCATCGAGCCGGAGGACTACACGCTGGTGGTGCTGCGCACGGCCGTGATCCCGCGCACCGGTCCGCATCCGGAGGAGGCGCGGCGTTTCCTCGATTACCTGCTGTCGCCGCGCGGCCAGCAGGTGCTGTCGCGCGAGGCGCGGCTGATGCCGATCGTGCGCAGCGATGCCCGGCGCGATGATGCGCCCGGTCGCAGCCGGCGCCCGATCCAGCTCGGGCCGGGACTGCTGGTCTACCTGGACGCGCTCAAGCGGCGCCAGTTCCTCGATGCCTGGCGCAGCAGCGTGGAGCCGGCGGGGCGCTGATGCCCTGGTAGCGCCGGGCCATGCCCGGCGGATGCAGTGCGCTGCCCGTACAATGGCCGCATGAGCGAATACACCATCCTGATCGCCGATGACCACCCGTTGCTGCGTTCGGCGGTGGTGCAGTCATTGCGGCAGAGCCTGCCGCTTGCCCAGGTGCGCGAGGTGGCCAGTGCCGAAGCGCTCGCCGAGGCGCTGGATGCGCATCCTGACGTGGACCTGGTGCTGCTCGACCTGACCATGCCCGGTGCCCACGGTTTCTCCGCGCTGCTGCACGTGCGCGGCTCGCATCCGGACATTCCGGTGGTGATCCTGTCGTCCAACGATCATCCCCGGGTGATCCGGCGCGCGCAGCAGTTCGGCGCAGCCGGTTTCATCCCGAAGTCGGCGCCCGCCGAGACCATTGGCGAGGCGGTGACGGCGGTGCTGGAGGGTGGCCTGTGGTTCCCGGCGATGGCGGCCGAGCGTTCTGAGGCCGATGCACTGCTGGCCAGCCGCCTGGCGCAGCTGACACCGCAGCAGTTCCGGGTGCTGCTGTGCCTGGCCGATGGCCTGCTCAACAAGCAGATTGCCTACACGCTGGGGTTGGCCGAAAACACGGTGAAGGTGCATGTCACCGCGATCCTGAAGAAGCTCGAATGCCACAGCCGCACGCAGGCCGCGGTGCTGGTGAAGGCGCTTGAGCCGGAAGGTGATGCAGGAGCGCCGTGAATCCGTCCCTGGAGGCTTGGCTGTCGCATCCATGCGGCGGACGCCCCCGCGAACCCAACCCGGCCGATCTCTGACAGATTTCGGTGGCCTGCCCCTGCGGAGAAGAAAAAAGATCAAAAGCAGAAGCAGCCTGTCCGGCCGCCATCTGTGGAGCCGAGCATGGGCTCGGCTCTACACGAGCACGCGCGGCGTCGCGACCCGCGTTTGATCTTTTTTTCTTCGCCGTGGGTGGACGAACAAGGAGCGTGTCCGACCTCAACCATGAACTGCGTTACGTGTCACCCGCGAGGGACTGCGCCATTGGCTGGAGTCACCCGCGATGGCGGATCAGCAACTGGCTCATCAGCGCCCGCAGCGCCGGCGGCTTCACCGGCTTGGCCATCATGCCCCAGCCACGTTCGGCCGCCATTTCGCGCAGTCCTGCGTCGCGCTCGGCGGTCACCAGCACCACCGGCGGCCGTGCCTGCCAGTGCTCGGCCAGCACTTCGTACATCACCGGCCCGTGATGGTCGCCCATGCGAACGTCCAGCAGCACCAGTTCCGGCACGGATTCCACGCCGGCCAGCTGCAGCGCGGCCTGGGGGCCATCGGCCAGCACCACCTCGCATCCCCAGCGCTCCAGCAGGGCACGGCTGGCTGCGCAGACATGCGGATCATCATCGATCACCCACACGCGGCGGCCGCGCAGCGGATTGTCCGCCGCCGGTTCCTGTGCCAGCGCCGGTGCCTGCGCAACAGCGGGAATCGCGCTGGCATCGCCAAGAGGTACGCCCACTGCGAACACGCTGCCTCGCCCCAGCTGCGAGCGAAGGCGGATCGGATGGCCGAGCAGGCGGCCGATACGGTCGACGATCGCCAGGCCCAGGCCGGCGCCGCGCTGGTGACCATCGTGCAGACGGCGGAATTCCTCGAAGATTTCACCCTGCAGCGCATCAGGAATGCCGGGGCCCTGGTCATGCACTTCAATCCACAACTGGTCTCCGCGCCGGCGGCAGCCGAGCAGCACCCGGCCACGCTCGCTGTAGCGCAGTGCGTTGGACAGGAAATTCTGCAGGATGCGGCGCAGCAGTGCTTCGTCGCTGACCACCACTGCGCGGGTATCGACCCAGTCCACGACCAGCCCGCGTGTCTGCGCGGCGATGCCGAACTCGCGTGCCAGCGTCTGCAGCAGCGGGCCCAGCCGGAACGCATGCACGCGCGTGGGCAGGCTGCCTGACTCCAGTCGCGCGATGTCGAGCAGGCTGTTGAGGATGGCATCCTGCGCGGCCAGTGCGGCATCGATGTGGTCGGTGGTCTGCTGCTGCGCCGGGTCGGTCAGCTTGCCGCGCAGCACGGAGACGAACATGCGCGCGGCGTTCAACGGTTGCAGCAGGTCGTGCACCGCTGATGCGACGAAACGGGTCTTGTAGCGGTTGGCCTGTTCGGCTTCGCGGCGGGCCTCGTCGAGGTCATGGGTGCGCTCGGCCACGCGGTGTTCCAGCGCATCGGCCAGTGACCGCAGTTCGCGTGCAGCGTTCTTGTAGCTGGTGATGTCGGCGTAGCTGGTGACGAAGCCGCCATCAGGCAGCGGATTGCCACGGATCTCCAGAACGGTGCCATCGTCCTTTTCGCTCTCGCGCATGTGCGGGCGGCCACTGCGCAGGTGGTTCAGGCGACGCTCGATGGCCTCGTCGATCGGCCCCGGCCCGAGCAGGCCGCGGCGTGCGTTGTAGCGGAACAGCTCTTCGATGGGCCGGCCGACACGGACCAGCCCCGGCGGGAAGCGGAACAGCTCCAGATAACGCGAATTCCAGGCGACCAGCCGCTGTTCGCGATCAATGATCACCACGCCCTGCGGCAGGTGCTCCAGGCTGCGGCTCAGGCCGCTGTCGGCATCGGTGGCTGCCTGCAGCAATCCGTCCTGGGCGGTGCGCAGTTCCTGTGCATGCTGCTTGAGCAGGGTTTCCAGTTCGCTGCGGCTGCGCTGGCGGTGCCGGGCCAGGCGCCGGCGCTGCTGCACGAACAGCAGCAGGAACCCCAGCGCCAGCCACGCAGCGGCGCCGGCCAGGGCGGCACCGCGTCCGGCGCTGGTGGCGGCACTGGCATCGTGCAGCAGATGCAGGTTCCAGTGTTCGTCGGGCAGCGCCAGGCTCTGCCACAGCATCGCCTGCGGCAGCACCGGGTCGAGCAGGCGCACCATGCGGCCACCATCGGCCAGCACATCCTCGGTACGCACCCGCAGCGGCTGCAACGAGCGGTCGGCATACTGGCGGGCATCAAGCATCTCGCGGCGCTCGTCCGCGCCCAGCGGCCGCAGCAGGCGGTAGCGCCAGGCATCGCGGTTGGACAGGAACACCACGTCATGGTTGTCGCTGGCCAGCACCACGTCCGGGCTGTTCAGCCACTCCTGTTCCAGCGCCGACAGCTCGATCTTGATCACGATCACGCCGATGCGCTGGCCGCGGTCGTCGACGATCGCCTCGGACATGAAATAGCCGGGCACGCCGGTGGTCATGCCGATGCCGTAGAAGCGGCCGCGGCCGTGGGCCAGGGCCTGCTGGTAATAGGGCCGGTAGCTGTAGTCCTCGCCGACGTTGGTGGTCGGCTGGTCCCAGTTGCTGGCCGCGACCGCGACGCCATCGCGGCCGACCAGGGTCAGGGTGGAGGTTCGGGTGACCTGGTTGGCGCGCTGCAGTTTCAGGTTCAGCTGCTGGCGCTCGGCGGGCGAGGGCGGCGTGCGCAGTACGCGCAGCAGGTCCGGGTCCAGTGCCATCACCTGCGGCAGGGTGCCGAAGCGGTCGATACGCTGCTGCAGGCCCTGGCCGTACAGCTGCAGCTGGCGCTGGACCTGCGTGCTCTCGGCAGCCAGGGCGCTGCGCCACGCGTAGTGGCCCGCCGCGATCGCGCACAGCACGGTGCCTCCGGCCAGCGCGAGGAGGGTCAGCAGCAGCATCCGGTGGCGGCCGAGCCAGTACATGGCGGCAGTCTACGCAGTGAGGGCGGGCATGACGTGCATGCCCGCCGGATTCCGCACCGTGGCGCGGATCAGAAGTGCATCTGTGCGCGCAGTTCGAAGATCTCCGGGGTGCTGTGCACACCGCGGCGGCTGGCATCGACCTTGACGTAGTTGGCCTGGAACTTGAAATGGCTGGTCAGGTACCAGTTCGCGCCCAGGGTCAGGTCGTGCTGACGCCCCCCCAGGATGCTGCCGTCGTCCAGATCCAGGCGGCTGTAGCGTGCCACCAGCTCGACCGCGCCGTAGTCGTGGGCGGGCTTGATGTTGGCCACGGCGCCGGCGTTGTACGGACGGGATTCGCCGGTCAGCACCCAGCTGGCCATCGCGTACTGGCCGTGGCCGGTGTAGTCGGGCTTGCCGTCGTTGCGGGTGACAGTGGCCTGCAGCGCTTCGGCCTGCAGCGAGAAGGGGCCACGGATCCAGATGCCTTCCAGGCCGGTGCGGCGGATCTGGTCGGCGGTCACCAGCGCGCCGGAATCCACGTAGCGGATGTCGGTCAGGCCGGCTTCCGGGCGCGCGCGCAACCGTGCGCTGGCCTCGTGATGGACGTCACGGCCATCGCGGTAGCCGCGCGGGTTTTCCTGCGAGTAGGCCAGGCCCAGGTGGATCACATCGCCAGGCGCCTTCACCGGCGTCCACACCGCACGTACCGCCTGCGTGGTGCCGGGATTGTCGCCCTGCAGGTCCTTGCCGCCGTAGGCACCGGCCTGCAGCAGGTACTGCGGGCGCTCCAGCACCCATTCCACACCGGTGCGGCGGCCGGCGTAGAACGCCTGCACCGGCAGCGCGGTCTCCAGGAAGCTACCGGCGCGCGAGGAGGTGTTGGCATCCAGGCCGACCGGCGTCTTCATGTAGCCGAAGCGGAAGCGGCCGATGTCGCGGCCCACGAAGGCCTTGCTCTCCAGGCGCAGGAACACGTCCAGCCAGGTGTCGGCCTGGAAGTCGTAGTACACCATCGCGTCGTACACGCCCTTCTTCTTCAGCGTGGCGCCGAATTCCTTGCGGCGCACGGCGTCGTCATCGTCCAGGCCACTGCCGGAGGAGAAATCGTTGTAGTCGTAGGCGATGTTGGCGGTGGCCGCCAGCTCGGTGCCGTCGCCGAACGCGTACTTGGTCGGCCAGTTGTCGAAATCGGCAGCGGACGCGAAGGCGGGCAGGGCGGCCAGCGACAGGGCCAGCAGGGTGGGAATGGGGCGCATGTTGGGTGCGGCTCTCTCGGATTGCGTAGGGTCAGGACAACAACGGCCGCCAGGGCCGGAACTTGGGCAGGGACGCCACGGGCCGTTCAGCCCGCGCCACCGGCCTCCCGGCGCGGTGCGATGCCGGGCCAGTTTAGGGGTCCCGGCCACCTGAACCGGGGGGCTAGTACCAATAGGTTATCTGCGTTGGCGTGCCCGGCGCGTACAAAGGCGTCCATTGGTCGCCACCCTGCGCGTGGAGCGAGGGGGCGGTGACCAGCTTCCACGGTATCGGCTCCCATGCAGTTCCGGGGCCATACGTGCCTGAAAACGCCCTTCCCCGGAGTCCGCCATGCACATCCCGACCGCTGCCCCGGCGCCTGCAAAGCCGTTGCCGATCTACCGCCAGCTGTACTTCCAGGTGATCGTGGCGATCGTCCTGGGCGCCATCCTCGGCCATTACGAACCCCTGATCGGCGAGAAGATGAAGCCGCTCGGCGATGCCTTCATCAACCTGGTGAAGATGATCATCGCGCCGGTGATCTTCCTGACCATCGTCACCGGCATTGCCGGCATGACCCATCTGCGCACGGTCGGCCGCGTGTTCGCCAAGGCCATGGCCTACTTCCTGTTCTTCTCCACGCTGGCGCTGGTGGTGGGCATGATCGTGGCCCACGTCGTACAGCCTGGCGCGGGCATGAACATCAACCCGGCCGAGCTGGACCAGACCGCGGTGCACAGCTACGTCGAGAAGTCGCATGACCTGACCCTGGTCGGCTTCCTGATGGATGTCATCCCGAAGACGCTGATCAGCGCCTTCGTGGACGGCAACATCCTGCAGGTGCTGTTCGTGGCCGTGCTGTTCGGCATCGCGCTGGCGTCGGTCGGCGAGAAGGGCAAGCCGATCCAGAACTTCCTCGAAGCGCTGGTGGCTCCGGTGTTCAAGCTGGTGCACATGCTGATGAAGGCTGCTCCGATCGGTGCCTTCGGCGCGATCGCCTTCACCATCGGCAAGTACGGCGTGGGGTCGTTGATCAACCTGGCCTGGCTGGTCGGTTCGTTCTACATCACCGCCTTCCTGTTCGTGGCGGTCATCCTGGGCGTGGTCTGCCGCCTGTGCGGGTTCTCGGTGTTCAAGCTGGCGCGCTACCTGAAGGCCGAACTGCTGCTGGTGCTGGGTACCTCTTCGTCCGAGTCGGCGCTGCCGTCGCTGATGGAGAAGATGGAGCGGGCCGGCTGCAGCAAGTCGGTGGTGGGCCTGGTGGTCCCCACCGGCTACTCGTTCAACCTGGACGGCACCAACATCTACATGACCCTGGCGGCGCTGTTCATCGCCCAGGCCACCAACACCGAACTGACCCTGGGCCACCAGATCGCGCTGCTGCTGGTCGCCATGCTCAGCTCCAAGGGCGCGGCCGGCGTCACCGGTGCCGGCTTCATCACCCTGGCGGCCACCCTGGCCGTGGTGCCGGAAGTGCCCGTGGCCGGCATGGCGCTGATCCTCGGCGTGGACCGCTTCATGAGCGAATGCCGCTCGCTGACCAACTTCATCGGCAATGCCGTGGCCACGGTGGTGGTCTCGCGCTGGGAAGGCGCACTGGACCGTGACCGCCTGAAGCTGGCGCTGGATGGTCGCGAAAGCGAACTGCCGCCGCCGGTCGATGCCGTGCCGGAGGCACTGCCCGCCAAGGGCTGATCCAGGTGTGTGGTACCGCGGGGCCGGTCACGTGAGTGGTGCGGCCCCGCGGCGTTTCAAGGCGTCCCATGGCTGTCATGGGCAGCGCCGAAGCTGGTGGCTCCAGGTTGTCGCATACGCCAGGGAATTGTGCGGTCGCAGCATGCCTGCGACAGGATAGCGACAGGTCCGGGCGCCCCAACGGGGGTATGATCCCCTGTCCCTCTTGCCCATTCATGTATCCAACGTCGATGTCCAACGAAGATTTCAAACAGGCCGCCCTCGATTACCACCGGATGTCCCCGCCGGGCAAGATCAAGGTCTCCGCGACCAAGCCGATGCTGACCCAGCGCGACCTGTCGCTGGCGTACTCGCCGGGCGTGGCGTACGCCTGTGAAGCAATCAAGGCCGACCCGCAGCAGGCCAGCGAGCTGACCGCCCGCGGCAACCTGGTGGCGGTGATCTCCAACGGCACCGCGGTGCTGGGCCTGGGCAACATCGGCGCACTGGCCGGCAAGCCGGTGATGGAAGGCAAGGGCGTGCTGTTCCAGAAGTTCGCCGGCATCGATGTGTTCGACATCGAAGTGGACGAAACCGATCCGGACAAGCTGGTCGACATCATCGCCTCGCTGGAGCCGACCTTCGGCGGCATCAACCTGGAAGACATCAAGGCGCCGGAATGCTTCGTGGTCGAGCGCAAGCTGCGCGAGCGCATGAAGATCCCGGTGTTCCATGACGACCAGCACGGTACGGCGATCATCGTCGGCGCGGCGGTGCTGAACGCCATGGCGATCACCGGCAAGAAGATCGAGGAGGTGAAGCTGGCGACCACGGGCATGGGCGCGGCGGGCGTTTCCTGCGTCAACATGCTGGTGCAGCTGGGCCTGAAGCCGGAGAACATCCTGGCGTTCGACCGCGAGGGCGTGATCCACACCGGTCGTACCGATCTGGACCCGGAAAAGCAGCGTTACGCACGCGACACCGACAAGCGCACCCTGGCCGAGATCGTCGACGGCGCGGATATCTTCCTGGGCCTGTCGGCGCCCGGCATCCTCACCGCCGAAATGGTCAAGACCATGGCGCCGGACCCGGTGATCTTCGCACTGGCCAATCCGACCCCGGAAATCATGCCGGAAGTGGCGCGTGCGGCGCGTCCGGACGCGATCATCGGCACCGGCCGTTCGGATTACCCGAACCAGGTCAACAACGTGCTGTGCTTCCCGTACCTGTTCCGCGGTGCGCTGGACGTGGGCGCCACCGCGATCAACGAGGAAATGAAGATCGCCTGCGTGCGCGCCATCGCCGCACTGGCACGCCGCGCCGCGACCGACATGGGCTCGGCCTACGGCGGTGAAACCCCGAGCTTCGGCCGCGAGTACCTGATCCCGCGCCCGTTCGATCGCCGCCTGCTGGTGGAGCTGTCCGCTGCCGTGGCCCAGGCCGCGATGGACTCGGGGGTGGCCGCCCGGCCGATCGCCGACATGGGCGCCTACCGTGACAAGCTGGCCCAGTTCGTCTACCGCACCAGCCTGATGATGAAGCCGGTGTACGACCGTGCACGCACCGACAAGCAGCGCGTGGTCTACGCCGAAGGCGAAGAGGAAGTGGTGCTGCAGGCGGTGCAGAACGTGGTCGATGAAGGGCTCGCACATCCGATCCTGATCGGCCGGCCGGACGTGATCGAAGCGCGCATCGAGCGCCTGGGCCTGCGCCTGAAGGCCGGTGAGCACTTCGAGATCACCAACATCAATGATGATCCGCGCTTCAACGAATACTGGCAGTACTACCACGGGCTGACCGGTCGTCGCGGCGTCACCGTGGCGGCGGCGAAGAACCTGATGCGTTCGCGGCCGACCCTGATTGCCGCGGTGATGGTCGCGCGTGGCGAAGCCGATGCAATGCTGACCGGCATCGTCGGCCGTTTCCACAAGAAGCTGGGTTATGTCCGCAGCGTGCTGCCGCTGGAGCCGAAGGTCACCTCGACCTCGGCGATGACCGGCGTCATCAACCAGCAGGGCGTGTTCTTCTTCGTCGACACGCACGTGCAGGAAGATCCCAGTGCCGAGCAGATCTGCGAGGCGACCCTGCAGGCTGCGTACCGCATGAAACTGTTCGGCATCGAACCGAAGGTGGCGCTGCTGTCGCACTCCAATTTCGGCAGCCACGATTCCAAGGACGCGCTGAAGATGCGCCAGGTCCGCGAGCTGCTGCTCAAGCGCAATCCGCGCCTGAACGTGGACGGCGAGATGCAGGGCGATACCGCCTGGGACGAGGCGCTGCGCCAGAAGCTGCTGCCGGGTTCCACCCTGCAGGGTCGCGCCAACCTGTTCGTGCTGCCCAATCTGGAAGCGGCCAACATCGCCTACAACCTGGTGCGTGTGTTCACCGATGGCGTGGCGATCGGCCCGATCCTGATGGGCGTGAACAAGCCGGTGCACATCCTGACCACCAGCGCGACCTCGCGCCGCATCCTGAACATGACCGCCATCGCTGCGGTCGATGCGCAGATCCGCAAACAGCTGGAAGCGGAAAAGAAGGCGTAATCCTTCGTCACCGCGATCGGTAGCGCCGGGCCATGCCCGGCGAGCGCGCAGCGCGGCAAATCAGGCATTCCGCCGGGCATGGCCCGGCGCTACCGGTCAGCGCTTGCCGCCTCGTGCCGGTGCCGGCGGCGGGGCATCCGAACGCGGCTTGGCGTACTCGGCCCATAGCGCCGGCAGGCCCTTGCCGGTGTGCTGCTGCCACAGCGCCAGGGTGTACTGGCCGTTGCGCAGGGCCTTGTCCAGCGCCAGCACCAGGCCGGGGTGTCCAGCTTCGGCCCATTTCAGGAAGGCCCCGGTTACCCGGTAGCCGCTTTCCACGCTTTGGCCCTTGCCCACTTTTTCCGGCAGCGCCCAGCCCGCTGCGGCATTGTCCGTGCCGTAGCGGTCGCGGGCGTAGTCGGCGATGCCTTCCACCAGCCAGCCCGGTACCCGCGTGTCGCCGTAGCTCGGGTAGCCCTGCACGATGTGCATCGCCTCGTGGGTCACCAGGTCGATGTCATCGGGGTGCTTCACCAGCCAGCCCGGGTTGATGGTGATGGTGCTCGCCTTGTCCTTCTCGCCGACGTAGGCGACGCCGTCGTAGGCCGGATCGATCACGATGTGCACCTCGGCCGGTGCCGCCGGGTGGAAGTCCGCCCGTTCGCGCAGGTAGGCGGAATAGAACGTATCGACGATGCGCTGGCGTGCCGGTGCGGCCAGCGCACCGGTCGCATCCTGGTAGTGCAACGTGATGCCTTCGCGGGTGAACTGGCCATCGAAGGCCCGGCTCTGCGACGGCTGGGCCAGCGCAATGCCGGGCAGGGTGAATGCAGCAAGTGCAAGGGGCAGCAGGCGAATGCGCATGGGGTCACCGTACAGTGGAGGGGGACAACAGTTCGATCTCAGCCAGCTGCAGGCGTCCCGGCGCAGTTACGCGCAGGCGGTACTCGGCATAGCGTGAGGGCGAGGCGATGCGGAACGGACGGGTCTGCCGCGCAGCACTGAAGTCTTCGCCACGCCGCTGGTCCAGCGTGGTCCAGCGGCCATCGCCGTTACGGGCTTCCAGCGTCCATCCGGCCCCCCGGATCGGCCCTTCGCCGCTGGTCAGCGTATACATCGTCGGCGCGCCATCACCCACGGCGCTCAGCATGAGGGTGGCACCCGCGCCCAGCGGAACGGCTGTGGTCGCATCGTCGTCCAACAGCGCGGGCACGGCGCGGCCATCGGCCAGCGCAGCGCGCGTGCCGCTGCCCAGCAGATCGTGCAGCATCCGCGGTCGCTGGCCGGGTGCGGTCAGCGAACGGGGCACGTCGTCGGCGCCTGTGCCCCAGCGCGAAGGCTGCGGGCCCATCTCGAAGTCCAGCGTCGCGCCCTTGGCGATCACCTCGTGCGGTACCCAGGTCCGGGTCCATGGCGTGCCGTTGATCTTCAGCGACTGGACGTAGACATTCTCCGCGGAGTTCTGCGGCGCGTTGACGGTCAGCACCGCGCCACCCTGCAGTTCCACCCGGGCGTGCCTGAATGCCGGGGAGCCGATCACGTATTCCGGCGCGCCCATCCGCAGTGGATACAGGCCCAGCGAAGCCAGCACGTACCATGCAGAGGTCTCGCCATTGTCCTCATCGCCCGGATAGCCCTGGCCGATCTCGCTGCCCACGTACAGCCGCGACAGGATCTCGCGCACGTGCTGCTGGGTCTTCCAGGGCTGCCCGGCGTACAGATACATCCACGGGATATGGTGCGCCGGCTGGTTGCTGTGCGCGTACATGCCCATGCGCACGTCGCGCGCTTCGGTCATCTCATGGATGATGCCGCCGTAGGAGCCTGCAAACGCTGCATCGGCGGTCTCCGGCGTGGCAAAGAAGGCATCGAGCTTGGCGGCCAGCCTGTCGCGGCCACCGTACAGCGCGGCCAGGCCCTCGCCATCGTGCGCGGCGGTGAACGCGAACGTCCAGCCGTTGGATTCGGTGTAGTCGTGGCCCCACACGCGCGGATCGTAGTCCTTGGCGTCCACGCGCCAGCTGCCGTCGGCCTTGCGGCCCTGGAAGAAGCCGGCGGCAGGGTCGAACAGGGTCGCGTAGCCGGCAGCGCGGTAGCGGAAGTAGTCGGCTTCGGTGCTGTAGCGCTCGCGCTGCGCGGCGGTGGTCGCGCGCTTGGCCAGTGCCTCGGCCATGTTGGCGATGCCGAAGTCGTTCAGCGCGCCTTCCATCGTCCATGACATGCCTTCATGCACGTCGGCACTGGCATAGCCGCGGAACGTCGAGCGGTCCATGCCCTTGCGCCCTACATGGCGATCGGGCGGTACCACGGTGGCATTCTTCAGCGCCGCGGCATAGGCCTCGGCGGGATCGAAACCGCCGACGCCCTTCAGCCATGCGTCGGCAAAGGCCACGTCGGAACTGGTGCCGACCATCAGGTCCGCGTAGCCCGGCGATGACCAGCGGGCGATCCAGCCGCCCGCGCGGTACTGCTCGATGAAACCCTGCACGAGCTGGCCGGCGTCCTCCGGCGTGAACAGTGCGTACGCCGGCCACGTCGTGCGGAACGTATCCCAGAAGCCATTGTTGACGAACACCCGGCCATCGCGCACGCCACTGAAGGTGCGGCTGTCACTGCCATCGGTGTTGTTCTCGCTGGCGCTGGCCTGGTTGGCGTAACGCCACTCGGGGGCGGCAGCGCTGCCGACGTTTTCGTGGCCGGAGTTGGGATACAGGTACAACCGGTAGAGGTTGGAGTACAGCGTGGTTTTCTGGTCGTCCGTGGCATCGCCGATATCGAAGCGGGCCAGGCGCGCATCCCAGGCATCCTGGGCGCGGCCGGCCACGCTTTCCAGCGTATCCGTGGCGGAAATCTCCAGAGCAAGGTTGTGCCGCGCCTGTTCGAGCGAGATCAGCGAGGTGGCAATGCGCATGGTGACGCGGCGATCGCTGCCGGCATCGAACTTGATGTAGCCGGTCGGGCGGCCGCTGTCGATGCGTCCGCTGCTG
Organism: Stenotrophomonas sp. YJH_SMC_36; assembly: GCF_059369935.1. Taxonomy (NCBI): domain Bacteria; kingdom Pseudomonadati; phylum Pseudomonadota; class Gammaproteobacteria; order Lysobacterales; family Lysobacteraceae; genus Stenotrophomonas; species Stenotrophomonas sp. YJH_SMC_36. The sequence goes on from NZ_JCAFTD010000001.1 coordinate 82,423, forward strand.
CGCCAGGGCCGGTCGAAGCGGGCCACCACGAACATGCGGCCGGCACCGTTGGACAGGCCGCTGCGCGTGTCGGTGTAGCCGGACAGTGTCTGGGTGGCCGCATCCAGTGTCAGCCCGCCGCGTGCGTCCACATTGTCGAACAGCAGGTTGGCATCACCTTCCGCAGGGAAATCGAAGCGGAAGACCGCGGCGTGGTCCGTCGGCGCGATGGAGGCGGCGATGCCGTTGTCGAAGCGCACGTCGTAGCGGTAGGGGCGCGCGTTCTCGTGCGTGCGGTCGAAGGACAGTGCCCGCTTGCTGCGGTCGGCCTCGGGCACACCGCGGCTGGCCGATGGCATCACCTGGAAGGTCTGGCGGTCGCCCATCCAGGGACTGGGCTGGTGACTCAGCGCGAGCGCCTGCAGCTGCGGGCGGTTGTTCGCATCGTTCTGCTCGTTCCAGCGGTACAGCCAGTTCAGTGCACCGGCATCGGTCACCGGGGTCCAGAAGTTGAAGCCGTGCGGCACCGCCGTGGCCGGGAAATTGTTGCCGCGCGAGAACGTGCCGTTGGCCTGCGTACCGCGGGTGGTCAGCACCCAGTCCGAGACCCGCTGCGGCACCTGCCGCGGCTGCGCATCCAGGCGCACGTCATCGATCCAGCCGGACACCGGCGCACCGTCGGCGCTGGCCACTTCCAGCTCGATGGCGACCACCCGGCGGCCGCGCAGCGCAGGCACATCGCCCAGGCGTACCGCCTTGCGCGCCCACTGCTGCGGGTACAGCGTTTTCGAATCGCCCTGCGCACGCGCGCCCACGGCGATGCCGTGCTGATCACGCGCGGAGCTGGCCGATACGCGGCTGCCATCGTCCAGGCGCAGGTCCAGCGAGACGTAGGTGGAGGCCATCGTGTCCTTGTCGACGATCTCCGGCAGCACCAGCCAGGACAGGGTGGTGTCGGCGTCGATGGTCAGGTCCGTGCTGAACAGGTCGCGCCGCGCCGCGCCGCCGTCGGCCTGGTAGTGCAGCGCGCGCAGGCCGCTGTAGCCGGCGTTGCGCTTGGCCGCATACGGCGCCGCCGGACCGGTGCCGATCTGCACCTGCAGCGCGCCGCCGGCCTTGGCCGGTGCGGGCTCACCTGCTTCGAACGAGGTCTGCAGGCCCTGTGCCATTGCGGGCAGGGCGGGCGTGGCGCAGGCCAGGGCCAGGGCGAGCGGAAGCAGGGCGCGGCGCGGATCGGAAAGGGTCATGCAGGGTCTCCCGGAAGGGCAGGCGGCAGGCAGGACCCGCATCGGCACGTACCACGGCCAGCATCGCGCCCGCCGCCCAGGGGCGGTGGAAAGGAGCGATGCCGGTCCGGTGGGGGCGGGCCATGCGATCGGGTCGTCGGAGTGGTCCCGATCCTGCCTCAGTGCGTTGCCCCCTGACAAGTGCAATTAGTTCGATCCAAATCCGGGAAAAACGTTTCATTTCAAATTATTGACAGAGGGGATTGGATCGATTTAAAAGTGGTCGGGGTCCAGGCCCGGGGAAGGCGGCGTCCTTCCCGTCCCGATCCCAACCCTTCCATCTGTCCCGGAACACCCTGCATGCCCTGATCCGGGCGGGCGGCCTGCGCTTGCTGCTGCTGCCCGTCACCACCGTCCATCCACGACCCTCCCGTCCGTCCCCCACCGGCAGGACCGTCATCCGTCTCTGGAGAGCGCTTGATGAAACCCAGGTTGCTGTCGTTGTTGATGTCTTCGCTGCTGCTGTCGCCGCTGGCCGTGCAGGCCCAGTCCTCCAACGCAGGGGAGGGCGCCGATCCGCCGCGTACGCGCGACCTGGATGCGGTCACGGTGACCGGGTCGCTCATTCCGCGCGCGCAGGTGGAAGGCCCCTCACCGGTGACGACCATCACCGCCGAGCAGATCCAGGCGCAGGGTTTCACCACGGTGTTCGATGCGCTGCGCTCACTGCCGGTCTCCAATGGGTCGGTGCAGGATTCCCAGGGAACCGGCTTCTACACTCCGGGCGCCAAGACCATCAGCCTGTTCGGTCTGGACCCCAGCTACACCCTTACCCTCATCAACGGGCGGCCGATCAACAGCTATCCGCTGGCCTACAACGGCAACACCAGCATCGCCGACATTGCCAACATCCCGCTGGGCATGGTCGAACGCATCGATGTGCTCACCGGTGGCCAGTCCTCGGTGTATGGCTCCTCGGCCGTGGCCGGCGTAGTCAACATCGTGCTGAAAGACCGCGTGGAAGGCACCCATCTGCGCTACCGCGTCGGTGGTTACAGCCAGGGCGGCGGTTCCAGCCAGCGCTTCAGCGCCAGCAGTGGACAGACCTTCGGCAACCTCGATATCAGCTACGGGCTGGAATACATCAACCAGAAGGCGATCTACGCCTTCGACCGCAGCCGCATCGACAGCGTCAACGACAACCCGACCGGGCCGCAGGATCCGTCGCGCAGCTTCCTGCGTATGCGCCAGGGGCCCAACGCCTACATCGACCCGGGCGCGGCCACCTGCGCGCCGCTGTCGAATCTGTTCGGTGGCAGCACCGTGTACGCGCACCGCGACATTTCCGGCGGTGGCTACTACTGCGGCACCCCCGACAACGTCGGCACCGCGTCGCTGTACAACGCCAGCCAGGACGTCAACGCGACCACCTTCCTGCGTTATCACCTCAGCCCGGATACCGAGTTGTACTCGGACATCCTGTTCGGCTTCAGCCGGCCGACCTACAGCGGTGGCAGCCCGTTCTGGAACAAGACCTTCTACAACCGCACCAGCGGCCAGTACGAGCAGTGGCAGCGCATCTACGCGCCCGAGGAAGTCGGCCTGGATGCCAAGGACCAGCGCGTCTACACGCGATCGCTGAACGTCACCGCCGGCGTGCGTGGCGTGCTGGGCAGCTTCGACTACGACGTCTACGTCAACCGTTCCAGCACCGATGTCACCCGCAAATCCACCGACTTCCTCGCCCGGAACGGCGTGGACGATTACTACCTGGGGCCGATGCTGGGCATGCAGGATGGCTACGAGGTCTACGCCCCGGACCTGTCGCGCCTGTACCAGCCGATCACCCGCGACCAGTACGACAGCTTCAGCGGCCTCAACCGTGCTGCATCCAGCGCGTCGCGCACGGCAGTGACGGCACTGCTGACCCATCGTTCGCTGTTCACCCTGCCGGCCGGCGACGTCGGTTTCGCGCTGATCGCCCAGGGCCAGCGCGAGAAGTTCTTCAACCAGTCGGCCGATCCCGATGCCGGTGTGCTGTTCCGCGGGCAGACCGCCGGCACCTCGGCGCAGGGCCAGCGGGATCTGTACGCGCTGGGTGCGGAACTGCAGGTGCCGATCATCGATACCTTCAGCGCCAACCTGTCCGGCCGCTACGACAAGTACGCCCTGCAGGGCGGTGGCGGCAACGGCAAGGCGACCTGGAAGCTTGGCCTGGAGTACCGGCCGATCGAATCGCTGCTGCTGCGTGGCAGCTACGCCACTGCGTTCCGTTCGCCGGACATGTTCTACCTGTTTTCCCGCGAGAGCAGCGGCTATACCACCAACACCGACCTCTACCAGTGCCGGCAGGCCGGTTACACCTCCGACAACTTCGATGACTGCGAGCAGTCCGGATTGGCGGTGTTGTCTTCCAGTACCGGCAACCGCGATCTGAAGGACATCACTGCACGCACGTTCACCTATGGTGCGGTGTGGTCGACACTGGACAACGCGCTGACGTTGTCGGTGGACTACAACTCGGTGGTGATCGAGAACGAAGTGCGCATTCTCGGCACCGACAGCATCCTTGACACCGAGGCCAACTGCCGGCTGGGCGTATCGGAGAACGGGCAGACCCGCTTCGACATCACCTCGCCCACCTGCCAGCAGGTCCTGGGCCAGGTGCAGCGCAAGCCGGCTACCGATCCGCTCAACCCCAACGGTGTGGACAAGGTGTTCTCCTACCCGATCAACATCGCCAGCCAACGCCAGACCGGTGTGCAGGCAGCGCTGGACTATCGCTGGGGTACCTCCTCGGTGGGAGATTTCACGGTCAACGCGGGCTACTACCGCCCGCTCAAGCACACCACCCAGGACAAGGAAGGCGATCCGGTCTACGACCAGTTGTGCTGCGGCAATTCCAATGAACTGCAGTACCGGGCCACGCTGGGCATGAACTGGAAGCGCGGGCCGTTCAGCGCCAGTGCGTTCGGCGTGCGCAACGCGCCCACCTGGGACAGCCGTGGCGAGCAGCGCAACATCGGCCCGTGGACCACCTGGAACGCCACGGTCGGCTACCGCATCAATGACCTGGCCAGCCTGCTGCTGACGGTCAACAACCTGACCGACGAGATGCCGCCGATCGACCGCAGCAACGGCAACTGGCCGTACTACGACCAGGGCATCTACAACGCCTATGGCCGCTCGGCCTTCCTGGAGCTGTCGCTGGACTTCCAGTAGGCCGGGCGCTGGCAGGTCCCGGCTGTCAGGGGGCGGGGGCCAGGAAAGGACAGGGGCGGCCGGGTCGCCGCCCCAGGTGCTAGAATCGCAGGCCTCGCAATCCGTTCATCGACATCCGCCATGAGCCATACCGCCACCGCGCCCGCCAACGCCGAGAAGCGCTACACCGTGCACCGCAGCGACCTGCCGCTGAGCTGCCCGACCCCGGAGATGGCGCTGTGGAACTCGCATCCGCGGGTCTACCTGGCGATCGAAGACGAACCCAACGGTGAAGCGCAGTGCCCGTACTGCGGTTCCGTGTTCGTACTGGCTGACTGAACGGCCTTCACCGATGCGTCGACTGACCGTGGTGCAGTTGCTGCCGGCGCTGCACTCCGGCGGCGTCGAGCGCTCGACCCTGGAAATCGCGTCGGCACTGGTGGCAGCCGGCCATCGCGCGCTGGTGGTGTCTGCCGGTGGCCGCCTCGTTGAACCGCTGCTGGCCAGCGGTGCCGAGCATCTCACCCTCGATATCGGCCGCAAGTCGCTGCTGACCCTGCGTCATCTGCCGACCCTGCGTCGCCTGTTCGCCGAGGTCGGCGCCGATATCGTGCACGCCCGCTCGCGCCTGCCCGCGTGGCTGGGGCTGTATGCGATCCGGGCGATGCCGCAGGCGCAGCGGCCGCACTGGGTAACCACCGTGCACGGGCTGAACTCGCCCAGCCGCTACAGCGCGGTGATGACCAGCGGCGAGCGGGTGATCTGTGTCTCCAACAGCGTGCGCGAATACGTGCAGCGCCACTATCCGACCGTGCCGGAGGACCACCTGCGGGTGATCCCGCGTGGTGTCGATGTCAGTCAGTTCCCGCGGGTGGCGCGCGGTGATCGCCGGCCGCGCCTGTCGCTGGTGGCGGACTACCCGTGGCTGGCCGGGGTGGACGGGCCGCTTCTGCTGCTGCCGGGCCGTGGCACGCGCCTGAAGGGGCACGCGCATGCGCTGCAGCTGCTGGCCGACGTCCGCGCTGCCGGCGTGCCGGCGCAGCTGTGGATGCTGGGCACCGACGAGCCGGGGCGCGAAGCCTATGTGGCCGACCTGCGCCGCCAGGCCGCCACGCTCGGCATCGCAGACGCGGTCCACATCAGCACGCCGACCGCCCGCATTGCCCAGGCCTATGCCGCCAGCGATCTGGTGCTGCAGCTGTCCGACAAGCCCGAAGCCTTCGGCCGTACCGTGGTGGAAGCACTGTCGGTGGGCCGACCGGTGCTCGGCTGGAACCACGGTGGGGTGGGCGAACTGCTGCAGCAGCTCCAGCCCACCGGTGCGGTGCCGCTGGGAGATGCGCAGGCACTGGGTGAACGTGCGCTGGCCCTTCTGGCGCAGCCGCCATCGTTGCCGGGCCGTATCCCGTTTACCCTGCAGGCCATGCAGCGCGATACCCTCCGTCTCTATGCCGACCTCGCAGGCTGACACCGCAGCCGTCCTGCGCGATGAACGCGCCGGGCGCTGGGCGCCCTGGTGGGTGCTTGCCTACGTGGCGTTGTGGCCGCTGCCAGGCATCGCCGAGACCGTCCTGGGCCTGGGCGCGATCTATGCCGCAGTGCGCATGGTCATCCGCCGCCTGCAGCGCCGGCCGCATCTGCTGAGCCCGGCGGCCTGGGCGCTGACCTCGATCCTGTTCCTCGGCTACTGGTTGCCGCAGGCATTTTCCGCATTCGATGCGATCGACCCGTCGGCCTCGTGGACCAAGGCGGCAGCAGGCCTGCGCTACCTGCCCTTCATGTGGCTGGTAGCGATCGCAGTGGCCACGCCGGAGCGGCGCAGACTCACCCTGGGTGGACTGGCGGTGATCACCGGCGCCTGGACGCTGGATGCGCTGGTACAGGCGGTGGCCGGCACCAGCCCATGGTTCTGGTCGCTGGAGCAGCTCAAACTGGCAATCAGCGGGCGTGCGCTGTGCCCGGTCGATGAAGCGGCGTTGGCCGACCGGCTCAGTGGCGTACTGGGCCCGTGCAACCTGAAATTCGGCCAGGTGCTGGCCAGCCTGTCGCCGTTCCTGCTGCTGCCGCTGGCGCGCCGCTTCGGTGCTGCCGGCTGGCTGCTGGCCGCTGCGGCCCTCGGCAGTGTGTTGCTGCTGGCCGGCTCACGCGCCTCGTGGATCACCTTCGCGCTCGTGCTGGCCTACAGCGGCATGCGCCAGTTCGGCTGGAAGCGGCTGGCGCTGTTGGCGATGGTCGGGGTCCTGGGGGCCGGGGTCCTGGTTGCCAGCGTGCCGCAGCTGCGCGAGCGCGTGCTGCGCACGACGATGGCCTGGGAGGGGGACGAGACGGGCGTCGACCAGGCGTTGTCCGGGCGTGCGCGGATCTGGAGCGCAGCGGCCTGCATGATCGAAGCACATCCGATCAACGGTGTCGGCGCGCGTGGCTTCCGCGACGCGTATCCCGCCTGCGTCGCAGGGGAGGGAACCGCGGTGTGGGGCGCGGAACCGGCCCTGCACGCGCACCAGATCGTGCTGGAGATCGTGGCCGAGACCGGTGTGCTGGGCCTGCTGTTGTGGCTGGCCGCCGTGGCACAGGCCTGGCGGGCGTGGCGCTTCGCACCGACCGCGGCCCGCGAGCGGGCGCGGCCGGCGATGTTGGCGCTGGCAGTCACCGTGTTCCCGCTCAACACCCACCTGGCGTTCTACTCTGCGTTCTGGGGTGGGCTGACCGTGCTGCTGGCGGCGCTGTTCGCCGGCAGCCTGCTGGCGCGTGACGCGGATGACTCACCACGCGCGATGGAAACGGGCAGGTAATCCGGGCGGATCGAGGCGTGCCTGGGTCTACTTGTAGAAGTCGCTGCGCCCGCCGGGCTGGCGCTTGAAGCGGCGATGGATCCACAGGTACTGGTCAGGGGCTTCGCGCACCATCTCTTCGATCGCCTGGTTGACGCGCGCGGTATCGGCTTCCACATCCTCGCTCGGGAAGTTCTCCAGCGGCGCGCCGATCTTCAGGAAGTACTTCCCGCCTTCGCGGCGGTGGAAGTACGGAATGACCGCGCAACCGGTCATCCGCGCCAGCTGGTGGGTGGCGGTGATGGTGGCGGCGGTGTGGCCGAAGAACGGAACGAACACGGTGTCCTTGCCACGCATGTCCTGGTCGGGGGCATACCAGAGGAAGCCGCCCTTCTTCAGGTGGCGCACGGTGGCGCGGATGTCCTCGTTGGCGAACATCGCCTTGGCATAGCGCAGGCGGCCGAACTTCACCGCCCACTCGTACACCGGATTCTTGTGTTTACGGTACATGCCGGACAGGTCGACGTAGTCGCACAGCAGGCGGCCGCACATCTCCAGGGTCATGAAGTGCCCGGACACCAGCAGCACGCCGCGACCCTCGGCCTGCATCTGCCGCAGGTGCTCCAGCCCTTCGATCTGCACCTGCGGGCGGATGCTGTCGATGCTGCCCCACCAGGCACGGATGCACTCGAACACGCCCACGCCCAGGGCATCGAAGCTGTCGCGAACCAACCGCTTGCGCCAGGCAACGTCCTTTTCCGGGAAACACAGTGCGAGATTGACCTCGGCTGCACGGCGACGGCTGCCGGCCAGGCGCCAGGCGATCGACCCCACCCCGCGACCGAGGGCGCGCTGCAGCATCCACGGCAGGCGGGCGATGGCGAAAGCGCCGTACATGGCGGCGAACATCGGCCAGTTGCGGGGATCGCGCAGTGACGGGCGGACGGCAGTGGAGGCATCGGACATGGCGCCATTCTAGCAATCCGGCTGCGTGTCTTTCCCGGGGGTGTCCCGTATCCTTGCCGCATGCGCAAAGACCCTGTCGAATGGATCCTGCGCGGCCTGTATTCGGTCGTGCTCTACATCCTGCTGCCGATCACCGTGTACCACCTGGTCTGGCGCGGCTTCCGGGTCCGTGAGTATTTCCGCCGCTGGGACGAGCGCTACGCCTCCTATCCCCAGCCCAGCGGCCAGCCACGGGTCTGGCTGCATGCGGTCTCGGTGGGCGAGGTCAACGCCGCCGCGCCGCTGGTCAACGCCCTGCGCCAGCAGCGCCCGGATATCCGCTGGGTCATCACCACCATCACCCCCACCGGCTCCGAGCGCGTGCGCGCGCTGTGGGGCGATGCGCTGGACCACGTCTACCTGCCGTATGACGTGCCCGGCAGCGTCAACCGTTTCCTCGGCCACTTCCAGCCCAGCCTGGCGCTGATCCTGGAAACCGAGCTGTGGCCGAACATGCTGTTCGGCTGCCGTGACCGCGACATTCCGGTCTACATCCTCAATGCCCGCCTGTCGGCCCGCTCGCTGCGTGGCTACCGGCTGCTGGCCGCGCTGATCCGCCGCGCGCTGCGCACGGTGACGTGCGTGGCAGCCCAGTCGCAGGACGACGCAGAGCGCTTCGTGCAGCTGGGGGCGGCGCCTGACCAGGTGCAGGCACTGGGCAACCTCAAATTCGACATCGCCACGCCGGACGTGCAGGCCTTCATCGAACAGTTCCACGCACGGGTGCCGGACACGCGACCGGTCTGGATCGCGGCCAGTACCCATGATGGCGAAGAGCAGGCGGTGATCGAACTGCACCGGCGCCTGCGCCAGCACCATCCGGACCTGCTGCTGCTGTGGGCACCCCGGCATCCCGAGCGCTTCCCGAAGGTGGAGGCGCTGGCGCGCGAGCAGGGCTGGAACGTGGCGACCCGCCGTGCGCAGCAGTGGCCGTCCGCCGATACCGATGCCTTCATCATCGACACCCTCGGCGAACTGATGCCGTTCTATGGCTGTGCGCAGGTCGCTTTCGTCGGCGGCAGCCTGCAGCCGATCGGTGGCCACAACCTGCTGGAGCCGGCGGCGATGGGCACTGCCGCGGTGACCGGTCCGCACCTGCACAATTTCTCGGAGATCTCGCGGCGCATGCGCGAGGCCGGTGCGCTGTTGATCGGCGAAGACGTGCAGGCGGTCGGCGGTCTGCTGCAGCACCTGCTGGAGGATCCGCAGGCCCGCGAGGACATGGCGCACGCTGGATGCACGCTGGTCAGCAATGGGCGCGGCGCGCTGCAGCGGACGCTGGCGCTGGTGGCCCCGCACCTGCCACCGCCCCGCGGCTGAGCCGCACGCGGCGCGCTTGCCGCCGTACTGTCGCGATCAACTGGATTAAGCCTGCTTGACGGCCATCGTTCTGTCGTCGCAGGACCGATTGCCGACGCCGCAACGTGCCTCGGATCACACCTCGCGGCATGCAGATGCAAATTGACTATCGATTGCCAACACAGGCTGCCAGCCTGATGTCGACCGTGCTTGGACGGCATCAAGGGAGCTTGAGATGAGCGGCAGCGATGGCCATCGGCTTGGAATGGATCATCTGGGCGTGATCCTGATGACGTTGCTGCTCGGTGGCAGTGTCATCGCACGGGTCGGTCAGTACACGGCGGCGCAGGCGGGGCCGGCCGTCGTTCTCAGTCTGCTGCTCGCAGCCCTCGGTGCGGCGCTGGTGCTGGCACGCCTGTACAGGGTGGTGACGCAGGCGGATATGGCCGATGGCCTGGATGGCCTGCATGGCCTGCTGGTGGCCGGCTGGGGGCGGTGGATTGCCCGCGTGCTGTGCCTGGCGTTGTTGCTGGAGTGCACGGCGACGCTGGCGGGTGCGGCGCAGTCCGGGGCTGGCCATCTGCATGCGGCACTGGCGGCGGCGAGCGCATCCAGCGCCGGTACGCTGCCGGTGCAGGTGACGGCCGCTGCAGGCCTGCTGCTGTTGGGAGCCGCCGCGCTGATGCGACCGTCGCGCACCGTGCTGCTGGTGTGCGCGCTGTTGACCGTGAAGATCGGCATCGGCGTGCTGCTGCTGGCGCTGGCGGCCCGGTATGTGCACTACGCGCACTGGATCCCATGGGTTCCCCCCGCCACTGCACCGTATCGCTTCGGCCTGGGAGGTGTGCTCGCCGCGGCTGTGCCGCTGCTGGGCATCTTTGCCAGCGCCGGCCTGGCACTGGGCGTTCCCGGGTTGCCTGTTGGCGGGCTGGCGCGACGCCCACTGACGATGCTCATGGTGCTCGTCGCGGCGACGCTGATGCTGATCGCACTGGCCGCACTGCAGGCGGGCCTGGTCGACTATCCAGCGCTGGCCAGCAGCCGGCCCTTGACGGTCGCGCTGCGAAGCCATCCCCAATTGTCCTGGATGTTGCCGTGGCTGCCGCTGGCAGGGTATGCAGGGTTGGCGGCGCTGCAGGTGGTGCTGCTGATGCTGGCGGCACGGCTGGCGCTGCCGCTGTGGCCGCTTGGAAACGAGGGCGACCCACCGGCGGCGTGCGTGGCGACCGTGGCGATCATCCTGTTGGCGACCCTGCTGGCGCTGTGGCTGCCGGCCGGCGTCTTGCCGACGATGCCGGGGCCGGTGGCACTGCTGGTGGTGGCCGCGTTGTGCCTGGGGGGACTCCAGCGGCGCAGCGAGGTGACGCGCTCGCCTGCCGACGCCGTGCTGGGCATGGTGGCAGCGGCGTTGTGCCTGCTGCCGCTCCTGCGCTAGATCCCATCGCGGCTGCACAAACAGAAAAGCCACCCGGTCGGGTGGCTTTCCGTCAACACAGGCGACGACGACTTACTGCGTGGTCGTGGCGGGGTTGCCCGCGTCCTGGGTCAGCAGGCGATTGATGTCCTGCAGTTCGGCCACGTCCAGCGCGCCCAGCGACTGGCTCAGCAGCAGGCGGTTCTGCAGGAAGGTGTAGCGGGCCTGCGCATAGTCCAGCTGTGCCGAGAACAGGATGCGCTGGTTCTGGATCACGTCCAGCACCGTACGGGTACCCACTTCCAGGCCGACCTGCGAGGCGTCGTACGCGCTCTGTGCCGAGACGACGGCCAGGCGGCGCGCTTCCACCTCGCTGATGCCCTGCACCAGGGTCTGGTAGGCATTGCGGGTGTTGCGATCCAGCGCGCGCTTCTGCTGCTCGTAGCCATCCTGGGCGATGTCACGCTGGGCCAGCGCCTGGCGCACGCCGGACTGGGTGGCGCCGCCGGCGAAGATGGGCACGCTGAGGGTCAGGCCGATGCTGTTGGTGCGCGCATCCGGGGACAGCGAACCCGAACCGGTGCTGTCGCCCCAGGTCGCGGTCTTGCCCCAACTGCCGCCCAGCGACAGCGTCGGGTAGTGGGCGCCACGGGCGGCCTGCACGCCGGCCTCGGCCGCGCTGACCTTCAGCTCCTGCGCCTTCAGCGACGGGTTCTGGCTGGTCGCCTGCTGCACCAGTTCATCGATGTTGCCGCGGTTGGCCGGCACTTCGGGACGGAAGTCGGCCGGCAGCCCCTTGAGGTTCAGCACCGGCTGGCCGGTAAGTTCGGTCAGCGCCTGGTAGTTATCGGCCAGGGTGTTCTGCGCGACGATGGTGTTGGCGCGCGCCTGGTCATACTGCGCGCGCGCTTCGTGCACGTCGGTGATCGGCGCCAGGCCCACTTCCAGGCGCTTGTCGGCGAAGTCGAACTGCTTCTTCGCGGCCGCTTCGTTGGTCTGTGCGGCATTCAGCGATTCGATCGCCACCAGCACGTTGAAGTAGGCCGCCGAGGTGCGGACGATCAGGCTGTCGTTGGCCGAATCCAGGGTGAAGTCAGCCGCCTTGCTCAGTTCGCGCTGCGAGCGCAGGTTGTTGATCTGCGTCCAGTTGAACAGGGTCTGCGAACCGTCGATCGTGTAGTTGCGGCGCTTGCTGCTGACCGTGCCGGTATTGGCATCGGCGTTGGCTTCGCTGCGTGTGCGGTTCAGCGTGGCCTGGCCGTTGATCTGCGGAAGCAGGGCAGCGCGCGCCTGCACGGCGCCTTCCTTGTCGTACAGCCGGGTGGATTCGGCGGCCGACAGCTGCGGATCGCCGTTGCGCGCCATCTCGTAGACCTGCAACAGGTCAGCGGCATGGGCAGACAACGGCAGCAGGGCAGTGGCCAGCGCAACAGCGAGGGATCGGCGGATCATTGCGGCTTCCTTGGACTCAGAGGTGGAACTGGGGTGCCGGGGCGGCACCGCGCAGGTAATCGATATCGGTCTCGAACAGGGATTCGGTGCTGCCATCGGCCTTGATCAGAAGCGCTTCCATCGCCGGCGAACGGCCCTGGATCACGAACAGGCGACCACCCGGACGCAGCCACGAGGCGAACTGTGACGGCACCACGTTGACAGCACCAGTGACACAGATCACGTCAAAGCGACGTTCGGTCTGCCACGCCAGCGCGTCAGCCACTTCCACACGGACGTTGGTACCCAGGCCGGAGGCATCCAGCCGCGCACGCGCGGCGGTCGCCAGTTCCGGGTCGATCTCCAGGCTCAGCACGTCGCGCGCCAGCGCGCCGATGCAGGCGGCCAGGAAGCCGCTGCCCGTGCCGATCTCCAGCACTTCGTCACCCGGTTGCAGGTCCAGCGCCTGCAGGGTACGGCCCTCGATGACGGGCTTCATCATCTTCTGGCCATTGCCGATCGGCAGTTCAACATCGGCGTAGGCCAGTGCCCGGTGCGCGTCGGCGACAAAGGCCTCGCGCGGCAGGCGGGCCAGGACGTCGAGCACCTTGATGTCCAGCACGTCCCAGGGACGGATCTGCTGTTCCACCATCAGTTCGCGGGCGTGGGCGTAATCAATCGTCATGAGGTTCAAATCCAGCGCAGTGGGCCGGCCATTTTACCGGTGCCGGAGGCCGGCGGCGCGCCCAGAGCATCCGCTGCCGGGGGGCCGGGGTCGCAGTGCCGGAAGTCATCGCGACCACCGGTTCGTTCAGCTTTGCCGTTTCAGCCGGTTCCGGCTCCTCCGGGCGCATAGGCGCGCAGGAAGAAGTCGACGCTGGCCGCCACGTGGGTGACAGGATCGATCTCCACCGATGACAGTGGCATGCCGCACATCATATGCATGTGCACTTCACCCTTGACCAGGGTCAGGAACTGCTGCCCGGCCAGGTGATGGTCGGGAATCTGCAGCTCGCCCCGCTCGCTGCGCGAGCGCAGGAAGTCGGCCAGCGCCTCGCAGGTGCGCTCGGGCCCGGCCTGCCAGAACAGCTCACGCAGGCGTTCGTCGGTCTCCGGGGCCATCATCACCCGTTGGATCGAGATCGCCGCGTCGGAGGTGATCAGCTTGAAGAAGGCCAGGCCGATCCCGATCAGCTGGTCTCGCAGTGGCCCTTCGGCGTCGGCCACGAACAGCGCATCCGGCAGCATCTCGATGCATTTGGACTGCACGGCCTCGGAGAACAGGGTCTCCTTGTCGCCGAAATGGCTGTACACCGTCAGCTTCGACACGCCCGCCTGGGCAGCGATGCTGTCCATGCTCACACCGGTATAGCCCTGTTCGATGAACAGGGTCTTGGCCGCCTCGAGGATCGCCGCGCGCTTGCCAAGATCCTTGGGACGCCCGGGTCCGGCGGCCTTGGCAGCAGGCTTGGCCGACGGCTTGCGGGAAGTGGAAGAACTCATTGCGGTAATACTAGACCAAGCGGTTCGATATTTATACTATACCGGCCAGTTTACTAAATTGGGCCGGACGTTGCGGCTCCCCTGCTGAACTCAGTGTTGTCAGGACGTTGACCGATGAAGATCGTGCGCTGGATGGGCGGTATCGTGTGGGTGGCTGCGTTGGCAGCCTGTTCGGGACAGGAGCAGGCGCCACCGGCGGCCGTGCCGGTGCTGGTGGTGCATCCCGGCGAGCAGGTCGGGCAGGCGCCGGCGGCGTTTCCCGGTACGGTCCGGGCACGCCGGGAGAGCCCGCTGTCGTTCCGCGTCGGCGGCAACCTGGTCAAGCGCCACGTGGACGCCGGCCAACGGGTGAAGAAGGGGGACGTGCTGGCCGAGCTGGATGTCGCCGACTTCGCCCTGCAGGCGCGTGCCTCGCAGGCGCAGCTGGCTGCGGCCGAAGCCGATCTGGTACGTGCCCGCGACGATCTCAAGCGCTACCAGGTGCTGGCCGACCAGCAGCTGGTCAGTCGCTCGCAGCTGGATCAGCAGTCTGCCGCGTTCAAGGCCGCGCAGGGCCAGGCCAACGCGGCCCGGGCCAACCTGGACGTGCTGCGCAACCAGGCCGGCTACGCCCAGCTGCGTGCGCCGGCCGATGGTGTGATCGCCAGCCGTGAGGCGGAAGCCGGGCAGGTGGTGGCCGCGGGCCAGACCATCTTCAACCTGGCCGCAGACGGTGGCCGCGAAGTGCTGATCGACCTGCCGGAAGCCACCATCCGCGACTACGCGGTAGGCCAGCCGGTGGAAGTGGAGTTGTGGAACCGCCCGGGGCAGCGCCTGCCCGGCACGATCCGCGAGATCGCCGCCGCCGCCGATCCGCAGGCGCGGACCTACGCAACCCGGGTCAGCCTGCCCGCCGATGCACTGGCCGATGTCGAGCTGGGGCAGAGCGCGCGCGTGTTCAGCAGCGCCGGCCGCCACGGCACCCTGCAGCTGCCGATGGCCGCTCTCCAGCGCGGTGCAGGTGGCGCAACCAGTGTGTGGGTGGTGGACCCGGCCAGCAGCACGTTGAAATCGGTCACCGTCAGCACGGGCGCCTATGGCATCGACGCCGTGCCGGTGCTGTCCGGCGTGGACGCCGACGACTGGGTGGTGGCTGCGGGCGGCCATCTGCTGCGATCCGGCCAGCAGGTCGTGGCGGTGGACCGGCAGAATCGCCCGGTGCTGAAGCCCGCAGCGCCGGCTGCCGCACCGAAGGCGAAGGAGTAAGCCTGTGCGCCGTTTCAATCTATCCGAATGGGCGCTGGGCAACCGCGCGCTGGTGCTGTTCGCCATGCTCGCCTTCGCCCTCATCGGCGCCTGGTCGTACAAGCATCTGGGCCAGTCCGAGGATCCGCCGTTCACCTTCAAGGTGATGGTGGTACGCACGATGTGGCCGGGCGCGACCGCCGAGCAGGTCTCGCGCCAGGTGACCGAGCCGATCGAGAAGGCGCTGCTCAACACCGGGCAGTACGAGTTCATCCGCTCCTACTCGCGCCCGGGCGAGTCGCAGGTGATCTTCGCGGCCAAGGACAGCCTGCGCTCCAAGGCCATTCCGGACCTGTGGTACCAGGTGCGCAAACGCGTGGGCGACATCAAGCCGAACCTGCCGCGCGAAATCGTCGGTCCGTTCTTCAACGATGAGTTCGGCGACACCTTCGGCAACATCTACGCGCTGACCGGGCAGGGCTTCGACTACGCCGTGATGCGTGACTACGCCGATCGCATCCAGCTGGAACTGCAGCGGGTGCCGGACGTGGGCAAGATCGAGCTGCAGGGCCTGCAGGACGAGAAGGTCTGGATCGAGCTGTCCAACACCAAGCTGGCCACGCTGGGCGTGTCGCTGCAGCAGGTGCAGCAGGCGCTGGCCGACCAGAACGCGATCAGCGCCACCAGCTTCTTCGAGACCCCGACCGATCGCGTGCAGCTGCGCGTGACCGGCCAGTTCCAGAGCATCGATGACATCCGTCGCTTCCCGATCCAGGCCGGCGACCGCACGGTGCACCTGGGCGATATCGCCGAGATCAAGCGCGGCTTCGCCGATCCGGCGTCGCCGAAGATGCGCTTCATGGGTGAGGATGCGATCGGCATTGCGGTCGCGATGAAAGACGGCGGCGACATCCTGAAGCTGGGCTCCACGCTGGATGCCGAGTTCGAGCGCCTGCAGAAGACGCTGCCGGCGGGCATGCACCTGCGCAAGGTCTCCGACCAGCCGCATGCGGTGGAAGAGTCGGTGGGTGAGTTCGTGCAGGTGCTGACCGAAGCGGTGGTGATCGTGCTGCTGGTGAGCTTCTTCTCGCTGGGCCTGCGTACGGGCCTGGTGGTGGGCGTGACCATTCCGCTGGTGCTGGCGATGACCTTCTTCGTCATGCACTACTTCGATATCGGCTTGCACAAGATCTCGCTGGGCGCGCTGGTGCTGGCGCTGGGCCTGCTGGTGGACGATGCGATCATCGCGGTGGAGATGATGGCCACCAAGATGGAACAGGGCTACGACCGCCTGCGCGCGGCCAGCTTCGCCTGGGAATCCACGGCGTTCCCGATGCTCACCGGTACGCTGATCACGGCGGCAGGTTTCCTGCCGATCGCCACGGCGGCGTCAAGCACCGGTGAGTACACCCGTTCGCTGTTCCAGGTGGTGACCATCGCGCTGGTGGTGTCATGGATTGCGGCGGTGCTGTTCATTCCGTACCTGGGTGACAAGATGCTGCCGGATCTGTTCAATCCGCAGCTGCCCAAGCCGGACAGCCTGGCCGGTCGCTGGCGTGCGAAGCGCCTGGCCTGGGCCGATCGCCATCCGGCGCTGCTGCGCTGGGTCGCACCGAAGGAGCATGCACACGACCACGATCCGTACCAGCGGCCGTTCTACACGCGTTTCCGCCGTTTCCTGGACATGTGCCTGCGCCACCGCTGGTGGGTGATCGCAGCAACGGTGGCCCTGTTCGTGTTCTCGCTGCTGATGTTCCGCTTCGTGCCGCAGCAGTTCTTCCCGGATTCGACCCGCCCGGAACTGATGGTGGATATCGAACTGGCTGAAGGCGCGTCTCTGCAGGCCACGCAGGCGCAGGCCAGCAAGCTGGAAAAGCTGCTGAAGGGCCGTGAGGGCATCGCCAACTATGTGGCCTATGTGGGTACCGGTTCGCCGCGCTTCTACCTGCCGCTGGACCAGCAGCTGCCGGCGACCAACTTCTCGCAGTTCGTGGTGCTCACCGAAGACGCCAAGGCGCGCGAGGCCACGCGCGATTGGCTGTTGAAGGACGTGATCCCGCAGTTCCCGGATGTGCAGATGCGCGTGACGCGGCTGGAGAACGGTCCGCCGGTGGGCTACCCGGTGCAGCTGCGGATCTCCGGCGAGCACATCGAGCAGGTGCAGGCGATCGCACGCCAGGTACAGGACAAGGTGCGGGAGAACCCGCATGTGATGAACGTGAACCTGGACTGGAGCGAGCCGAGCAAGGTCGTGCGGCTGGTGCTTGACCAGGACCGTGCGCGCGCGCTGGGCGTGAGCAGTGCGCAGGTGAGCCAGCTGCTGGGCACTTCGCTGTCGGGCATGAGCGTGAGCACCTATCGCGAGGGCAATCGCCTGATCGAGATGCTGCTGCGGGGGCCGGAGAACGAGCGCGTGCAGCTGGGCATGCTGGGCAGCCTGGCCATTCCCACCGCCAGTGGCACGTCGGTGACGCTCTCGCAGGTGGCGCGCCTGGAGTACGTGTTCGAGGACGGCATCATCTGGCATCGCAACCGCCTGCCGACCGTGACCGTGCGTGCCGATATCAGTGACGGCAGCCAGGCGCTGGACGTGGTGCAGCAGATCCTGCCGACGCTGGATGGCATCCGCGCTGCACTGCCGAGCGGTTACCTGCTGGAAACCGGCGGAACGGTGGAGGATTCGGCACGTGGCCAGGACTCGATCAAGGCAGGCATGCCGTTGTTCCTGATCGTGGTCGCAACGCTGCTGATGCTGCAGCTGCGCAGCTTCTCGCGTGCCGCGATGGTGCTGGTGACGGCACCGCTGGGCATCATCGGCGCGACCTTGTTCCTGCTGCTGTTCCGTGCACCGTTCGGGTTCGTGGCGCTGCTGGGCACGATCGCGCTGGCCGGCATGATCATGCGCAACTCGGTGATCCTGATCGACCAGATCCAGCAGGACATCGATGCCGGGCATGATCGCTGGCATGCGATCATCGACGCGACGGTACGGCGTTTCCGCCCGATCGTGCTGACCGCCCTGGCGGCGGTGCTGGCGATGATTCCGCTGTCGCGCAGCGCGTTCTATGGCTCGATGGCGATTTCGATCATGGGCGGGTTGATCGTGGGTACCGTGCTGACCCTGGTGTTCCTGCCGGCGCTGTATGCGGCGTGGTTCCGGGTGAAGCCGGATGAATCCGGGGCGTAATGCCCCGGGTTCCAGGGCCGCCGCCTCTGGCAGGTGCCAACCCTGGTTGGCACGGCGCGTTGCATCCACGCATGCTCGCGGGATCTGCTT
The DNA here is from genome assembly GCF_059369935.1 of Stenotrophomonas sp. YJH_SMC_36. Lineage (NCBI taxonomy): Bacteria > Pseudomonadati > Pseudomonadota > Gammaproteobacteria > Lysobacterales > Lysobacteraceae > Stenotrophomonas > Stenotrophomonas sp. YJH_SMC_36. The sequence goes on from NZ_JCAFTD010000001.1 coordinate 100,753, forward strand.
TCTGTAGAGCCGAGCCATGCTCGGCTGCTCTTTGCGCGATGATGGGATGAGTCGAGCATGGCTCGACTCTACAGAAGCATCCACGCATGGCGTGGATCTACTGCAGTTGCAGGCCGCTCCGCAGCAGTGGCACCAGCCACTCCAGGAATACGTGCACGCGCTGTGCCCGATGCTGCCGATGCGGTTGCAGCAGGGTCACCGGCAACGGTTGTGCGACGTGCCGTGGCATCACTTCCACCAACGTGCCGGACTGCAGCTCGTCCTGCACGTCATAGCGCGGAATCTGCAGCAGTCCCAGTCCGGCCACGCAGCAGGCGATCGAGGCTTCGGCGCTGTTCACCCGCACCCAACCCTGCATGGGCAGCGTGCGCAGCTGGGTTCCGTCCTGCCATTCCCACGGTTCCACCCGCGCGGTCGTCGGCGAGGCGTAGTTCACCGCCCGGTGCTGCTGCAGGTCCGTCGGTTGCTGCGGGACGCCGTACGCGCGCAGGTAGGACGGCGCGGCCACGTTGACGAAGTCCAGCGTGCCCAGCGTGCGCGAAACCAGGCTGGAATCGCCCAGCTGGCCGACCCTCAACACCGCATCGCAGCCTTCCTCGATCAGGTTCACTGCGCGGTCGGTCATGCCCAGATCCACCTCCACCTGCGGGTAACGGGCGAAGAAGTCAGGCAGCGCCGGCGCCACGATGCGCCTGCCGATGCGGCTGGGTACGTCGATCCTCAGCAGGCCGACCGGCTGCGCGTCCTCCTGGCGGAACAGCGATTCGGCATCTTCGACCTCGGCGATCAGGCGCAGGCAGCGGGCGTGGAACACATCGCCATCGTGGGTGGTGGAGACGCGTCGCGTCGAGCGTTGCAACAGGCGCGTACCCAGCCGCTGCTCCAGTTCGGCGACCGCCGCCGATACCGTGGAACGGGGCAGTCCGAGCTGGTCGGCGGCGCGGGTGAAGCTGGCGCACTCCACCACCCGGCTGAAGATGCGGAAGCGGTCGATCCGATCCATTGTTCGCTCGATCTGGAAAGTTAAGTCAATGTTGCGGGCTTTATCCGCATTTTCCGCACGATATCGTCATTGGGGCAGGGTTGCCATCCCGGACAGCCCCACTCCGAGACCGAAGCCATGACCGACCACTCCCTCAAGGGCAAGACCGTGCTGATCGCAGGCGGTGCCAAGAACCTCGGTGGCCTGCTCGCCCGCGATTTCGCCGCCCACGGCGCCGGGGCCATCGTCATCCATTACAACAGCGACGCCAGCCAGGCCGACGCCGAAGCGACCGTCGCGGCGGTCCAGGCTGCGGGCAGCAAGGCCGTGGCCCTGCAGGGCGACCTGACCTCCGCTGCCGCCATGGAGCGCCTGTTCGCCGACGCTGTCGCAGCCGTCGGCCGTCCCGATGTCGCCATCAATACCGTCGGCAAGGTCCTGAAGAAGCCGCTGCTGGAGATCAGCGAAGCGGAGTACGACGAGATGAGCGCGGTAAATGCCAAGGCGGCGTTCTTCTTCCTCAAGGAGGCCGGCCGTCACGTCAATGATGGTGGCCGCATCTGCACCCTGGTGACGTCGCTGCTGGGCGCCTACACGCCGTTCTACTCCAGCTATGCAGGCACCAAGGCGCCGGTGGAGCACTTCACCCGCGCGGCATCGAAGGAGTTCGGCGAGCGGGGCATCTCGGTGACCGCGATCGGTCCCGGGCCGATGGACACGCCGTTCTTCTATCCTGCCGAGAGTGCCGATGCGCAGGCGTATCACAAGACCGCGGCGGCGCTGTCCGCGTTCACCCGCACCGGTCTGACCGACATTGCCGACATCGTGCCGTGGATCCGTTTCCTGGTTACCGACGGCTGGTGGATGACCGGGCAGACGGTGCTGGTCAACGGTGGCTACACCACCAAGTAACCGGGCCACGCTGGGCGCGGCTCCACCGCACTGCACCTGTGGCGCCGGGCCATGCCCGGCTCATGCAACAGCCATCGGGCATGACTCGACGCTACAGGTGCCGCCCGGCGGGTCAGCCCAGCTTCGCCAGTACGGCGTCGGTCGCCGCCGCCGTGCTCACGGCCTGGCCCTTTGCAGCCAGATCAGCAGTGAACACGCCATCATCCAGCACCGCGTGCACGGCCGCCTCCACAGCCGCCGCTTCGGCATCCAGGCCCAGCGAGTGGCGCAGCAGCATGGCCGCGCTGAGGATCGTCGCGTAAGGGTTGGCGATGCCCTTGCCGGCGATGTCCGGTGCCGAGCCGTGGATCGGCTCGTAGATGCCGACCGCACCCGGTTCTCCCAGCGATGCCGACGGCAGCAGGCCCAGTGAGCCGGCCAGCATCGAGGCCTCGTCGGTGAGGATGTCGCCGAACATGTTTTCGGTCACGATCACGTCGTATTCGCGTGGCTTGGCCAGCAGGTGCATCGCCATCGAATCGACCAGCTGGTGTTCCAGCGCGACGTCCGGGAACTCCTCGCGGCCGATGCGGGCGGCGACGTCGCGCCACAGGCGGGACGTCTCCAGCACGTTGGCCTTGTCCACCGAGGTCACCTTGCCTCGGCGCTGCTGTGCCAGGCGGAACGCGCTGCGCAGCACGCGCTCGATTTCGGCCACGGTGTAGCGGCAGAGGTCGCTGGCGCTGTCGGCATCGCGGGTCTTGTCGCCGAAGTAGATGCCGCCGGTCAGTTCGCGTACCACCACGAAGTCCACGCCCTTGAGCAGTTCGGCCTTGATCGGCGATGCCCCCAGGGCGGCATCATGGGTACGCACCGGCCGCAGGTTGGCGTACAGGCCCAGCGCCTTGCGGATCGCCAGCAGGCCCTGCTCGGGGCGCACCTTGGCGTTCGGGTCGGACCACTTCGGTCCACCCACTGCACCCAGCAGCACGGCATTCGCGGCCTGGCATGCGGCGAGGGTGGCGGCGGGCAGGGGCTCGCCATGGCGATCGATGGCGATGCCACCGATATCGTGCTCGCTGAACGTGAAGGTGTGGTTGAAGCGTTCGCCGATGGCTTTCAGGACCGCAACCGCAGCGGCGGCCACTTCCGGGCCGATGCCATCACCGGGGAGTACAACGATCTCAGCGTGCATGCTCACTCTCGTAACGTTCGATGTCAGGGACGCGGCCCAGCAGATAACCCAGTTGATCGACGCCTTCCAGCAGACAGGTCTGCGAGAAGCCATCCAGCGGGAAGGAGTAGACCTGGCCATCCGGCGTACGCAGCTCGCGTGCCGCCACGTCGATGGTCAGTTCGTCGTCGGGGCGCTGCATCAGCGCCTGAACGTCGGCTTCGTCCAGGACGATCGGCAGCAGGCCGTTCTTCAGTGAGTTGCCACGGAAGATGTCGGCGATCTCGCTGCTGACGATGGCGCGCAGGCCCAGGTCGGTCAGCGCCCACGGCGCGTGCTCGCGCGAGGAACCACAGCCGAAGTTGCGGCCCGCCAGCAGGATGCTGCGGCCGGCGTTGTGCGGCTGGTTGAAGGCGAAATCGGCCACCGGCGAACCGTCGGACTGCCAGCGCCAGTCATTGAACGCGTTGCGGCCCAGTCCGGCACGCTCGGTGGTGGACAGGAACCGGGCCGGAATGATCTGGTCGGTGTCGATGTTGGTCTGGCGCAGCACGACGCTGGACGAGGTCAAGGTGCGGAAACCGGCCATTACGCCACCTCCTGCGCGAACAGTTCGCGGGTATCGGCCACGTGGCCCTTCACCGCCGCCCAGGCGGCGCTCATCGGCGAGGCCAGCAGTGTGCGCGAGCCCGGCCCCTGGCGGCCCTCGAAATTGCGGTTGCTGGTACTCACTGCCAGTTGGCCGGGGGCGACCAGATCACCATTCATGGCGATGCACATCGAGCAGCCCGGCTCGCGCCATTCGGCACCGGCTGCACGCACGATCTCATCGATGCCCTCCGCTTCGGCCTGGCGCTTGACGATCTCCGAGCCCGGTACCACCAGCATGCGCACGCGCTCGGCGACGCGGCGGCCGCGCAGCACCTGTGCCACTTCGCGCATGTCGCTGAGGCGGCCGTTGGTGCACGAACCGACGAACACGACATCGACCGGCGTGCCGGCCAGTGCCTGGCCGGCCTGGAAGTGCATGTAGTCCAGGCCCTTCTGCGCGGCGGCGTCGTTGGCCGCAGGAATCGGCATATCGACCGCGATGGCGGTGCCGGGATGCGTGCCCCAGGTCAGGGTCGGACGGATGTCGGCTGCATCGATGTGGACTTCGCTGTCGAAGCGCGCGCCTTCATCGCTGCGCAGTTCCTGCCAACGGGCCACGGCCGCCTCGAAATCGGCGCCCTTGGGGCCGCGTGGCGTGTTGGCGACGAAATCGAAGGTGACCTGGTCCGGTGCCACCATGCCCGCGCGCGCGCCGGCCTCGATGGACATGTTGCACAGGGTCATGCGCTGCTCCATGTCCATCGCTTCGATGGTGCTGCCACGGAACTCGATCACATGGCCGGTGCCGCCGTTGACGCCGATCACACCGATGATGTGCAGGACCACGTCCTTCGCGCCGACGCCCGGCGCCAGGGGGCCGTCGACCGTGATTGCCAGCGTCTTCGCCTTCCGCTGCAGCAGGCACTGTGTTGCCAGCACATGACCCACTTCGCTGGTGCCGATGCCGAAGGCCAGCGAGCCGAACGCACCATGGGTGGAGGTATGGCTGTCGCCGCAGACGATGGTCATGCCGGGCTGGGTGAAACCCTGCTCGGGCGCGATGACATGGACGATGCCCCGGTTGTCCGAGCTCATGTCGAACAGTTCGATGCCGTGCTCGCTGCAGTTGCGCGCAAGCGTGGCGACCTGCGCCTCGGAGGCGGCGCTGGCGTACGGCAGCCGGCCGTCGGCGGTGGCCGGCAGGGTCGGCGTGGAATGATCCATCGTCGCCTTGGTGCGGTCCGGCCGGCGTGGGCGGAGACCGCGTTCGCGCAGCTCGGTGAACGCCTGCGGCGAGGTCACCTCGTGGATCAGGTGCAGGTCGATGTACAGCACCGCAGGGGCGCTGTCGGATTCGGGAACGACCACGTGGGCGTCCCACAGTTTGTCGTACAGGGTGCGGGGTGCGGAGGTCATGCGGTTGCCTGGCAGAAGTACGATTGAACGAACATCGGGAAATAACGGGAAAGGGTCAAGTCAACGGCGGCGCGCGAGTACGCGCAGGCGCACGTAGTCAGCCAGCGGCTGGCCCGCCGCGTTGCGGGGCAGGTCGGCCAGCAGGGCCGCGGCGGCCTCGCGAACGGTGGCACGGGCCTCGACCGGCAGGTCGTCCAGCAGTGGTGCGGCGAACACCCGCAGCCATCCTGCCACGCCTGTCGGCAGTGCGGTGGGGCGCGGCAGGCATTCGATCAGCTGCACCTGGAAGCCGTGCTGGCGCAGGCGGTCGGCATAGGCGTCGGCGGTCGGGAAATACCACTGGAAACCGCTGGCGCCATGGCCATGCGCAGCACGTGCGGCCTGCACCGCGGCGATGATGGTCGCCACGTTGCCATGGCCACCGAACTCGGCCACGAAGCGGCCGCCGGGACGCAGTGCACGGCGCACGCCTTCCAGCACGGCGTCGGGGTGGCGCATCCAATGCAGCGCGGCGTTGCTGAACACCGCGTCGAACGCGCTGTCGAAGGACAGGGCATGGCCGTCCATCACCTGCGCATCGACGCCGCGCGCGCGGGCGGCGATCACCAGTTCCGGCGACGCGTCCACGCCGTGGATGCGTGCACCGCTCAACGCCAGTTCACTGCTGAGCACCCCATCGCCACAGCCCAGATCGAGGATGTGCTCACCGGCGCGCGGGTCGAGCAGGCGCGACACCGCGCCGCCGAGCAGCGGCACGAAGCCGGCATCGATCGCATAGTCCTGGGCGTTCCACTGCTGGCCCGCCGTAGCGGACGTGGTCGTGTCGAAGGCGCTCATGTCAGGTTTCTCAGGCGGTGGCAGGGGTGGCGGTTTCGCTGACGCTGCTGGCAGCAGCCTGGCGTTGGCGCAGCAACCGGTTGGCAACGTCCAGCCAGGCCAGCGCAGAGGCTTCGATGATGTCCTTGCTGGTGCCGGTGCCGTCGTACTCGATGCCGTCGTGGCGCACGCTCAGGTTGGCCTCGCCGCGTGCATCGGCACCGATGCCGACGCTGTGCACGTGATAGCTGTCGAGCATCAGCTGCACGCCGGTGGCGGCCGACAACGCGCCGAACAGCGCATCCACCGGGCCATCGCCCTGCGCGGTCTCGGCCACGCGGTTGCCGTCCGGGTCGGACAGCTCGACCAGTGCATTGGCGCGACTGCCGACATCGCTGATGGTCATCGAGGCCAGGCGATAGCCCTGTGCATTGGCGCCGCCCTGCATCAAGGTCTGCAGGTCGGCATCGGTGACCACCCGCTGCTGCTCGCACAGGCCCTTGAACTGTTCGAACACCAGCTTCAGCTCTTCTTCGTCCAGCCAGAAGCCCAGTGCACGCAGGCGCGCTTCGACGGCGGCACGGCCACTGTGGCGGCCCAGCACCATCTGCGAATCCTCCCAGCCCACGTCTTCCGGGCGCATGATTTCGTAGGTGCCGCGATGGCGCAGCATGCCATGCTGGTGGATGCCCGATTCATGGGCGAAGGCATTGGCGCCGACGATGGCCTTGTTGCGCTGCACCGGCATGCCGACCAGGCGCTGCAGCAGCTGCGAGGTGCCGACGATGCGCGGGGTGTTGATCGCGGTGTCCTGCTCGTAGAAGGCCTGGCGCACCTTCAGCGCCATCGCGATTTCTTCCAGCGAGCAGTTGCCGGCGCGTTCACCGATGCCGTTGACGGTGCACTCGACCTGGCGGGCGCCGCCCTCGATGGCGGCCAGGGAGTTGGCCACAGCCAGCCCCAGATCGTTGTGGCAGTGCGCGCTGAAGATCACGTTGGCGGCATTGGGCACGTCGGCCACGCCGGCAATGACCTGCTGGAACATCGCGCGGATTTCCTCCGGCGTGGTGAAGCCGACGGTGTCGGGCAGGTTGATGGTGGTGGCGCCGGCGGCGATGGCCACGCGCGAGACCTCGATCAGGTAGTCCAGCTCGGTGCGGGTGGCATCTTCGGCCGAGAATTCGACATCGTCGATGTAGGAACGGGCCAGCGATACATGCTTGCGTACCGACTCCAGCACCTGCTCGCGGGTCATCCGCAGCTTGTGCTCGCGGTGCAGCGGGCTGGTCGACAGGAACACGTGCAGGCGCGGGTTGGCCGCGGCTTCCAGGGCACGTGCCGAGGTCTCGATATCGGCCTGCAGGCAGCGCGACAGCACGGCCAGGCTCAGGCCCGGACGGCGCAGTTCGCGGCCGATCAGGGCCATCGCTTCGCGGTCGGACTGCGAGCTGGCCGGGAAGCCGGTCTCGATGATGTCCACGCCCAGTTCGTCCAGCGCACGCGCCATCACCAGCTTCTGCGGTGGGCTCATGCTGCAGCCGGGGGACTGCTCGCCGTCACGCAGGGTGGTGTCGAAGATGCGGATGCGCGGGGTGGTAATTCGTTCGATGGTGGTCACAGGGAGATCTCCTCGACAACAGGTGCAACGGCGTGCAGGGGGGAAGGGGGGGCAGCGGTGGTGGGCGTGACGCCGGTCCGTGCCGGCGGGCGGGGCGTCTCGGCGCGACGCCGGCGCGGCTTGCGCGGCGGGCGTGGGCGGATGTCGGTCAGCAGGCCGGCCAGCACGCCGGCATCGATGTTGCCGCCGGAGACCACGGCGCACTTGCGGCGCCCGGCGATGCGTCGACCGGCAGCCAGTGCCAGCGCGCCCGCGCCTTCGGCGATGATGTGTTCTTCCAGTGCCAGCCGCACCAGCGTTTCACGCAGTTCGGCCTCGCGCACGATCACCACGTCGTCCAGCAGCGAACTGCACAGGCGACGGGTCAGGAAGCCGGGGATCTTCACCCGCACGCCATCGGCCAGCGATGCCACCGGGGCGATCTCGCGGACATCGCCGTGGATCGCACGGGCCATCGAGTCCACGCCTTCCACCTGCGCACCAATCACGCGCACGCCCTGCGACTTGAGCGCCAGGGCGACGCCGGCGGCCAGGCCGCCACCGCCGATCGGTACGATCACCACGTCCGGCGCGTGCGCGGCCAGCTCGATGCCGACCGTCCCCTGGCCGGCGATCACGTCGGCGTCGTCGAAGGCGGACAGGAAGCGATAGCCATGACGCTGCGCCAGTTCGACGGCGAAGGCGCAGGCCTCGTCATAACTGTTGCCGTGCTGGCGTACGGTGGCACCCCAATGGGCGACACCGGCGATCTTGGTTGCCGGTGCACCGTGCGGCATCACGGTGATCGCGGGGACATCCAGCCGGTAGGCGGCCCAGGCAACGCCCTGGGCGTGATTGCCTGCCGAGGCGCAGATCACCGGGCGGCTGTCACCGCGCTCGCGGCCTGCCAGCAGGGCGTTCAACGCTCCGCGCACCTTGTAGGAGCCGGTCCGCTGCAGATTCTCCAGCTTCAGCCAGGTGCCGAAGCGTTCGGCATGATGCAGTGGGGTGGGCGGCAGGAAGCGGCGCAGGCGCGCCTGCGCGGCCAGGACATCGGCGACGCTTACGTCGCCGACATCACTTTCCTTGCTGGTATCAGCGGCCGGCATGGGCCACCGGTGCGGTGTGCGCGACCACCGCATGCGGGTACGGGCGGCGAAGAAGACGCCTCCGTACCGGCACCGTGGTCACAACGGTACGGGTGTTCATTGCGATACTCCTTCGATGCTGCTGTCTACCGGCGTCAGCTCCACCGATACGCAGTCGTAGATCTTTTCGATCTGCCGGCACAGCGTCTCCGCCGGCCGCTGGCCGTCCACGACCAGCTGCAGGTGCCAGCGCCCGTCATCGGCGGCGTCCGGAGCACCGCTGATCGAACGCGGCGCGAAGCCACGGCGCTCGGCCATGCCGATCACGCGCAGCAGCGCGCCTTCGGCCGGCTGCAGCACCAGGTCAAGCCGGTATTGCATTGGGAGTCTCCTGGCGGGCATGGGCTGGATTGCTTTCCAGCATGGTGCTGTTGGCGGTGTTCGGCGGCACCAGCGGCCACACGTTGGCGCGCGCGTCGATGGCCACGTGCAGCAACGCCGGGCCCGGCTCGGCCAGCAGCGCGGCCAGGCCGCCTTCGACGTCATCGCGCGAATCGATGCGGCTGGCGGCGATGCCGAACACCTGGGCCAGGGCGACGAAATCCGGGTTGTCGGACAGATCGATCTCGCTGTAGCGCTCAGCGAAGAACAGCTCCTGCCACTGCCGGACCATGCCCAGCGAGCTGTTGTCCAGCAGCACGATCTTCACCGGCAGGCGGCACCGGGCGATGGTCGCCAGCTCCTGCACGTTCATCATGAAGCTGCCATCGCCGGACACCAGCACCACGGTGCGCTCCGGGCAGGCAAACTGCGCGCCCATCGCCGCCGGCAGGCCGAAGCCCATCGTGCCCAGCGCGCCGCTGGTCAGATGGTTGCGCGGATGATTGAAGCGACAATGCTGGGCCACCCACATCTGGTGCTGGCCGACGTCGCAGGCAATCACCGTGTCGGCGGGTGCCAGTTCGCTCAGGCGCTTCAGCAGCGCCGGTGCGTAGATGTGCTGCCCTGGCGCGTCGTAGCGGGCGGCGAAGCGGTCGCGATGCTGCGCACAGCGGCTGCGCCATGCGTCCTGATGGGCCCTGGGGGAGGGGACGGCCGCATGCAGGGCACGGATGGCGTGGCCGACATTGCCGGGCACGGCGACGTCGGCGCTGCGCAGCTTGGAGATCTCGTACGCATCGGCATCGATATGGACCACGCGCGCGAACGGAGCGAACTCCGCCAGCTTGCCGGTGGCGCGATCATCGAACCGTGCGCCCAGCACCAGCAGCAGATCGCTTTCCTGCACCGCCATGTTGGCAGCGCGGGTGCCGTGCATGCCCAGCATGCCCAGCGACTGCGGATGGTGTGCCGGCAGAGCACCCAGTCCACGCAGGGTCATCACCGTGGGAATGCCACTGGCCTCGACGAAATCGCGCAGGTCCTGCACTGCATCGCCCAGTGCGATGCCACCGCCGGCATACACCACCGGCTTCTCCGCCGCCGCCAGCGCTGCGATGGCGGCGGCAATGGCGTCGTCGGTGGCTGCCGGCGGTGGTTCGACGCTGCTCGGCACATGCACCGGCAGGTGACTGGCATCGGCCACCTGCACGTCCTTGGGCAGGTCGATCAGCACCGGGCCGGGACGTCCTTCGCGGGCAATGCGGAAGGCATCGGCGACCACGCGGGGCAGGTCATCGACGCTGCGTACCAGCCAGCTGTGCTTGACGATCGGCATGGTCAGGCCGAACACATCCAGCTCCTGGAAGGCGTCGGTACCCAGCAGGGGCGTACCGACCTGGCCGGTGATGCAGACCATCGGCACCGAGTCCAGCATCGCATCGGCGATACCGGTGACCAGGTTCGATGCGCCGGGGCCGGAGGTGGCCACGCAGACGCCCACCTGGCCGCTGGCGCGTGCGAAACCGTTGGCGGCCAGCGCCGCGCCCTGCTCGTGCCGCACCAGGATGTGCTTCAACGACGAATCCACCAGCGCGTCGTAGAACGGCATGATGGTGCCGCCGGGATAGCCGAACAGCGTGCGGACGCCTTCGGCCTCCAGTGCCTGGGTCAGCCAGCGCGCCCCGTTGGGTGGCGCGCTGCGGTGTGTGGAAGAGTTCATGGGGGACCTTGCAAGCGGGTGGGGGAGGGCCGCGTGGTTACGCGGCCTGTCCTTGCAACCAGACCATCTTGGCGCGCAGTTCCTTGCCTACCTTCTCGATCGGATGCTCCAGGTCGGCCTGCTTGAACCGGTTGTAGTTCGGCAGGCCCGCTTCGTACTCGGCCACCCAGTTCTTGGTGAAGGTGCCGTCCTGGATGTCCTTCAGTACTTCCTTCATGCGCTCCTTGGTGCCGGCATCGATCACCCGCGGACCGCTGACGTAGTCGCCGTACTGCGCGGTTTCGGAGATGAATTCCAGCATGCGCGAGATGCCGCCTTCGTAGAACAGGTCCACGATCAGCTTCAGTTCGTGCAGCACTTCGTAATAGGCGATCTCGGGCTGGTAGCCGGCTTCCACCAGGGTCTCGAAACCGGCCTGTACCAGCGCCGAGGCGCCACCGCACAGCACCGCCTGCTCACCGAACAGGTCGGTCTCGGTTTCTTCCTTGAAGGTGGTCTGGATCAGATTGGCGCGGGCGCCACCGAGACCGGTCGCATAGGCCTGCGCATGCTGCGCGGCCTGGCCGCTGGTGTCCTGGTAGACCGCCCAGATGCACGGAACGCCACGGCCGATCTCGTACTCGCGACGCACCAGCGCGCCCGGGCCCTTCGGTGCGACCAGGACCACGTCCAGGTCGGCGCGCGGCTCGATCATGCCGTAGTGGACATTGAGGCCGTGGGCGAACAGCAGGCACGCGCCCTGCTTCATGTTGGGCGCCAGCACGTCGTTGTAGAGCTTCTTCTGCACCATGTCCGGAGTCAGCACGGCGACCAGGTCGGCATCCTTCACCGCATCGGCGGGAGCCACGACGGTGAAGCCATCGGCCTGGGCCTTGGCTTCGGTCGGGCCGCCCGGCCGCAGGCCTACCACCACATCGAAGCCGGATTCGCGCAGGTTCAGTGCGTGGGCGCGGCCCTGGCTGCCGTAGCCGATGACGGCGATCTTGGTCTGGGGCAGGTCGTTGGTGCTCATGGGGGAGGTTCCTTGCGGTGGGAAGAAAAAAGAACGGCCGGTCGTCGAAGCGACGTACCGGCCGGTCAGGGGAAAGCGGTGGAGGAGGGGCCGCGCATCGCACAGGAACGGCCGCCACGAGGCATCGTGGTGCAGCAGGTCCGGGTTTTGCAGAAGGCGGTGGTCATGGTGGTTGCGTCTGAAACCAGGTCTTGAAATGAAAAAACCCGCACCTGGGCGGGTGCGGGTTTTTGATCGAGTTCCGGTGTGTTCTATCTGCTTACACGCTGGCTCGTCCCGCACCTGTTGGTTGGGTAATAAGTACGAGCACAAGAATCGAACGCAGCGACGCGGCGCCGATGTCGGCGGCTTCGATGTGGGTTCGCGGTGGTGTGTTGTGTTGCAGCATGTGATCGAGAGAAACACAGCTGTTTTGACGATGTCAACCCTTGTCGGGGTGATTCCAGGCACTTTCCGCTGCGTCCAGCGGAATCGCTTGTGGCGCAAGGATGGTTGCCGCTGAAAGTGTTTCGGTGAACCCGAATTCACTCCTTTCACCAAGGTTTTTGCGCGGATTTTGGGGGGTCTGCCCGCCGGGCATGACCCGGTGCCGGCAGCGGTCGCCGCGGCCGCCTCGCCCCATGACCTCTGCCCGATACCGCGTGAAGGCCGCAGCGGCGATGATCGGTGCTACCACCCTTCCATCGGAACCCGACTGTGTCCCGACGCCTTGCCCGTTCCCTGCTGGCTGCCGCCGTCCTGGCGGCCATGCCCGCGCTTTCCCTCGCTGCCGACCGCATCACCGGCCACACCTTCGCCACCCGCTCGGAAGTCATCGCGCCTCACGCCATGGCGGCCACTTCGCAGCCACTGGCCACCCAGATCGCACTGGACGTGATGAAATCCGGCGGCTCGGCGGTCGATGCCGCCATCGCCGCCAATGCTGCGCTGGGCCTGATGGAGCCGACCGGCAATGGCATCGGTGGCGATCTGTTCGCCATCGTCTGGGACCCGAAGACACAGAAGCTGTACGGCTACAACGGGTCCGGCCGCTCGCCGAAGTCGCTGACCCTGGCCGAGTTCCAGCGCCGCGGCCTGAAGGAGATCCCGGCGACCGGGCCGTTGCCGGTCTCCGTGCCGGGTGCCGTCGATGGCTGGTTCGCCCTGCATGGCCGCTTTGGCCGCAAGCCCATGGCCGACAATCTTGCGCCCGCCATCCGCTACGCGCGCGAAGGCCACCCGGTGGCCGAGGTGATCGCCTATTACTGGGATCGTTCCGTGCCACGGCTGTCGCAGTATCCCGGCTTCAAGGAACAGTTCACGGTCAACGGGCATGCCCCGCGCAAGGGCGAGATGTGGAAGAACCCGAACCTGGCCGATACGTTGCAGAAGGTGGCCGACGGCGGCCGGGATGCCTTCTACAAGGGCGAGGTCGCCCACACCATCGGCGATTACTTCAAGGCCAATGGTGGCTACCTGAGCTACCAGGACATGGCCGACCACCACGGCGAGTGGGTCGAGCCGGTCAGCAGCAACTATCGCGGTTACGACGTATGGGAGTTGCCGCCGAACAGCCAGGGCATCGCCGCGCTGCAGATTCTCAACGTACTTGAAGGCTACGACTTCTCGAAGATTCCATTCGGCTCGCCCGAGCACGTGCATCTGTTCGTGGAGGCCAAGAAGCTGGCCTTCGCCGATCGTGCGCGCTTCTACGCCGACATGGCCTTCCAGCCCGCACCGGTCCAGAAGCTGATTTCCAAGGAGTATGCCGCGCAGCGGCGTGCACTGATTTCCATGGACAAGGCGTTGAAGGAAGTGCAGCCGGGCACGCCGAAGCAGCTGGAGGAGGGCGATACGATCTACATGACCGTGGCCGATGCTGACGGCATGATGGTGTCGCTGATCCAGTCGAACTACCGCGGGATGGGCAGCGGCATGGCGCCCCCGGGGCTCGGCTTCATCCTGCAGGACCGCGGCGAGATGTTCGTGCTGCAGAAGAACCATCCGAACGGCTACGCACCGGGCAAGCGCCCGTTCCAGACCATCATTCCGGCGTTCATCACCAAGGATGGAAAGCCCTACGCCAGTTTCGGCGTGATGGGCGGTGCGATGCAGCCGCAGGGCCACGCGCAGATCGTGATGAACCTGGTGGACTTCGGCATGAACCTGCAGGAGGCCGGAGATGCGCCGCGTATCCAGCATGAAGGTTCCACGGAGCCGACCGGTCAGGCCACGGCGATGACCGATGGGGGGGAGGTGAACCTGGAGACGGGCTTCCCGTACGAAACGGTGCGCGCGCTGATGCGCAAGGGGCATCGCATCGTGTTCGCCGACGGTCCGTACGGCGGGTATCAGGCGATCATGCGGGATCCGGACACGGGCGTGTACTACGGCGCGTCGGAGAGTCGAAAGGATGGGCAGGCGGCGGGGTATTGAGGTCTCCCGGCCACCGGGCTGAGCCCCCTCGCGGCTGATCGCCAGAGCCGATCATGGATTGGGGCGTGCGGATGGGAATGCCGGGGGACGCCGTGAATACGTCCTTGTAGGCTTGGCCGCGGCATCCATGCCGCGGACACCCCCGTCCTTCCCACCCGCACGCCCCCCGACAATTTCCGTGCGCGTCAGCCACGGAAGAGAAAGAAGAAGATCAAAAGCAACAGCAACAGCAACAGCCGCGCGCTGTGGGTTGGGGTCCGATCCGTTTTCCAGAGGAAACGGATCCGACCCCTTCGTGTTTTTCCGGCGCAGGCTGCCGAACACCCTCAATCCGAATCCTGCGCGCGCGCTGCTTCGGCCTGGGTTTCTTCCTGTGCCGCCATTTCGCGCGCGATCCACGCATCGATCATGTGCCGCTGGCGCTGTGCCTGCCGCCGCTCCCGCGTGTACTCCTGGTCCAGTACCCGGTACAGCGAGACCATCACCAGCACCATCAGCAGCGCGAATGGCAGTGCCGAGATCGTGATCATGCCCTGCAGTGCGTCGAGGCCGCCGGCCAGCAGCAACGCACCTGCGATCAGTGCGATGCCCACACCCCAGGCCAGCTTGCGCTTGGCGGGCGGGTCGCCTGCCTCGTCGGTGGACATGCTGGCCAGCACCAGCACCGCCGAGTCAGCCGAGGTCACGAAGAAGATCATCAGCAGAACCAGCGCGATGCACGACAGCAGCAATGGCAGCGGCATGCTGTCGAACAGGGTGAACAGTACGGTCTCATAGCCATTGCCCAGCGCCTGTACCAGGTCTGCATGGCCGAAGATCTGCGACCAGATCGCGGTGCCACCGAACACCGAGAACCAGAAGAAGCCCAGCAGCGTCGGCGCCAGTACCACGCCCACCACGAACTCGCGCACGCTGCGGCCACGCGAGATGCGCGCGATGAACGAACCCACGAACGGTGCCCAGGAAATCCACCAGGCCCAGTAGAAGATCGTCCAGTCGGCGACCCACGTACTGGAGGAGAACGGTGACATGCGCAGGCTCATCGTCACCAGCTGGTTCAGGTAGGACCCCAGCGTCGTGGTGAAGGTATTGAAGATCGCGCCGGTCGGCCCGAGCACCAGGACCAGTGCCAGCAGCAGGGCGGCCAGTGCCAGGTTGAAGTTCGACAGCCATTTCACGCCGCGCTCCACGCCGCTGAGGGTGGAGGCCATGTACAGCACGAAGGCGACGGCGATGATGGTCAGCTGCAGCGGCACACCGGCATGCACGCCGAACACGCGCTGCATGCCGGCTGCGATCTGGATGGTGCCGAAGCCCAACGTGGTGGCCACACCGATTGCCGTGGCCACCACCGCGGCAATGTTGACAATCCGTCCGATCCAGCCCCGATGATGATGACCGATGATCGGCTGCAACATGTCGCTGACCAGCCCGCGGCCGTTGCGGTTGAACTGGAACCACGCCATTGCCAGACCGATCAGCGCGTAGATCGCCCACGGATGCAGGCCCCAGTGGAAGAACGCATAGCGCATCGCTGCACGTGCGGCGTCCATGCTTTCCGGTGCCAGTCCTTCCGGCGGCTTGCTGAAGTGGGAGATCGGCTCGGCCGCCCCCCAGAACACCAGGCCGATGCCCATGCCGGCGGCGAACAGCATCGACATCCAGCTGGCCCGCGAGAATTCGGGTTCGGCGTCTTCGCCACCGATGCGCAGGTTGCCGAAGCGGCCGAACGCCAGGTACATCAGGAACACCAGCGCCAGGAACACCACCAGCAGGTACAGCCAGCCGATGCCGCGGATGAGTTCGCCGAGGATGCTCTGCACCACGGCGTTGAAGGGACCGGGTGCTACGCCGGCAAGCAGCACCAGCAACAGGACCAGTGCGATGGAAACACGAAACACCATGAAGGAGCTTCTCCGATCAAAGGGATTGAGGGAGCGAGCAAATGCTTGCAGCGAGGGGCCGGCGGCACTCGAGCGCTAGCCGGGCAGGGGCCGCGATGGCGGCGATGCGTCATCGGTCGCAGCGACACGATGCGCGTGCACGTTACTGAACGCGACGTCATGGTTGCGTTAATTCATCAATGGCGCGTGACGCGCAGCCGCCCCGTGGGCTCGCCCTGTTGCAGGACTTCTATGGTCTAATGCCGGCAAGAAGCGGGGGTACCGCGGCCATCGGCCACGGTTGAGACAGTCCCTTGGAACCTGATCCGGCTCATACCGGCGTAGGGAAGCTTTGCAATGCAACCGAACCCGGACGCGGCCCAAGGGCCGTCCGCGTGCGGGGGCAGTGCGCCGCCGCTTCGTCCCTGACCCTCCTGGACGATGCCCGATGAACGCACAGCTCTCCGCCCTGCAGCAACAGGCCCAGCAACTCTCCGAATCCGTGACCCGGCCGATTCCCGGCTCGCGCAAGATCCATGTCACCGGCTCGCGCCCGGACCTGCGCGTGCCGATGCGCGAGATCACACTGAGCCGCACGCCGACCCTGTTCGGCGGCGAAGAGAACGCGCCGGTCACGGTGTATGACACCTCCGGCCCCTACACCGATCCTGACGTGCGCATCGACCTGTCCGCGGGCTTGCCGGCCCTGCGCCGTGCCTGGGTCGAAGCGCGGGGTGACACCGAACAGCTTGATGGCCTGAGCTCTTCCTTCGGCCGCGATCGCGAGCACGACCCGAAGCTCGATGCGGTGCGCTTCCCGGCCCGCAGCCTGCCGCGCCGCGCCCGTGCGGGTGGCAATGTCACCCAGATGCACTATGCGCGCCGCGGCATCATCACGCCGGAGATGGAATTCGTCGCCATCCGCGAGAACCAGCGGCTGGACGCGATCCGCGATGCAGGCCTGCTGCAGCAGCATCCGGGCGAAGCCTTTGGCGCATCCATCCAGAAGATCATCACCCCGGAGTTCGTCCGCGACGAAATCGCCCGTGGCCGGGCGGTGCTGCCCAACAACATCAACCACCCGGAAAGCGAGCCGATGATCATCGGCCGCAACTTCCTGACCAAGATCAACGCCAACATCGGCAACAGCGCGGTGTCATCCGGCATTGCCGAGGAAGTGGAGAAGCTGGTGTGGGCGATCCGCTGGGGGGGCGATACGGTGATGGACCTGTCCACCGGCAAGCACATCCACGAGACCCGCGAGTGGATCATCCGCAACTCGCCGGTGGCGATCGGCACGGTGCCGATCTATCAGGCCCTGGAGAAGGTCGATGGCCGTGCCGAGGCACTGACCTGGGAGATCTTCCGCGACACGTTGATCGAACAGGCCGAACAGGGCGTGGACTACTTCACCATCCATGCCGGCGTGCTGCTGCGCTACGTGCCGCTGACCGCCAAGCGGGTGACCGGCATCGTCAGTCGCGGCGGCTCGATCATGGCCAAGTGGTGCCTGGCCCATCACAAGGAGAATTTCCTCTACACGCACTTCGAGGACATCTGCGAAATCATGAAGGCCTACGACGTGACCTTCTCGCTGGGCGATGGGCTGCGCCCGGGCTGCATCGCAGACGCCAACGACGCGGCGCAGTTCGGCGAGCTGGAAACGCTGGGCGAGCTGACGAAGATCGCATGGAAGCATGACGTGCAGACGATGATCGAAGGTCCCGGGCACGTGCCGATGCAGCTGATCAAGGAAAACATGGACAAGCAGCTGCGCGAATGTGGTGAGGCTCCGTTCTATACGCTGGGGCCGCTGACCACGGACATCGCGCCCGGCTATGACCACATCACCAGTGCCATCGGCGCAGCGATGATCGGTTGGTTCGGTACCGCGATGCTCTGCTACGTGACGCCGAAGGAACACCTTGGCCTTCCCAACCGCCAGGATGTGCGCGACGGCATCATGGCCTATCGCATCGCCGCACATGCGGCCGACCTGGCCAAGGGGCATCCGGGCGCGCAGGTCCGCGACAACGCATTGAGCAAGGCGCGCTTCGAGTTCCGTTGGGAAGACCAGTTCCACCTCGGGCTGGACCCGGAGAAGGCAAAGGAATTCCATGACGAGACGCTGCCCAAGGACGCGCACAAGCTGGCGCACTTCTGCTCGATGTGCGGGCCGCACTTCTGCTCGATGAAGATCACCCAGGACGTGCGTGAGTACGCCGAGGCCGGAATGAAGGAGAAGTCCGAGCAGTTCCGCGCTGCGGGCGCGGAGGTCTACCAGCAGGGCTGACCGGACTGGCGTCGCCGGGCGTGCCCCGGCGGCGCTGCATCGCGCGCCTCACGCGCATCCCGTTATCCTCCGCCCATCTTTCCGGGGAAGGGACGCCATGCCTGTTGCCGTGACCACCCGCTGGCTGGCCATCGCCCGCCGCCATCCGTCCGCGTGGCTGCTGGGCGCGCAGCTGCTGGCGGTGATGCTGTATCCCGCGCTGGACGACACGGCCGCCGGCCGCGCCGCATTGGGCATGTTTGGAATGGCGGTGCTGGGCCTGGCGTTGTGGGTGGTCCAGCGCAGCCCGTTGGGTACATGGCTGGCGCTGCTGCTGGCGATTCCGGCGGTGGTGTTCTCCATCGCCGGCGCGCTGCTGGACCGCGCCGCGCTGGTGACCACCGCGCAGCTGCTGGAGAGCCTGCTCTACTTCTATACGGCCGGCGCCCTGATCGCCTACATGCTGCAGGACCACAAAGTCACCCGCGACGAACTGTTCGCGGCCGGCGCCACCTTCACCTTGCTCGCGTGGGCATTCGCCTTCGCATTTGGGGTGTGCCAACAGTGGTATCCGGGCAGCTTCCAGGGCAGCAGCGAGGGACCTCAGCGAAGCTGGATGGAGCTGCTTTATCTGAGCTTCAGCTTGCTGTCCGGGGTCGGCCTGAGCGATGTCGTGCCGCTGCATCCGCAGGCACGCGCACTGGTCATGCTGGAGCAGTTCTCAGGCGTGATGTACGTGGCTTTGGTGGTTTCGCGGCTGGTCGGATTGACCATGCTGCGGCGTTTCTGAAAATGAATGGCAGATAAAAATTTCGCGCCCGAAAGGGCGCGAATGATGGTGCGAAGTTATGTGAATGCGTCGGCGAGAGAGAGCCTGATGTCGACCACGCGATAGGCGAGGTAACCGGCATAGGCTAGTATTCGCGCGCTCCATTGTTTTTGCGGTATGCGCCGATGCTTTGTGCGGAGTCTGGCTTTTCGCTGTTCCCCGTTGGGGACGGTATCGAAGGCGAACACTGCCCGGAAACTGTCTCTACTGTTTAGCAAAAAATGAACCGCAGCGAAATCCAGCCCACCGAATCTGATCGGATCCGGATTGGCGAATGTGTCGTCACTTTGTCCTCGCGAGAGGTCGAAGTTGCCGGCGCGCGTCGCCCGCGCCGGCTGACGCCGAAGGCGCTGGGCGTGCTGCGTGTGCTGCTGCGGCAACCCGGGCGCGTGGTCACCCGCGAAGAACTGTTCGCCGAGGTGTGGCCCGATACGCTGCCCACCAACGATGTGCTGACGCAGGCGGTCACCCAGCTGCGCAAAGCCTTCGCCAACGACGATGACAACGGCCAGGCGTATATCGAGACGATCGCCAAGACCGGCTACCGCCTGCGCGTGCCGGTGCAGGCCGTGCCCGAGCCCGAAGCGGAACTGGCGGTCGATGCCGAAGGCGCGGCTGGCGATTCCAACGCGGTCGTGGAAGTGCACACGCCAGCCCCGGAGGACATGCGACGCCGTCGCTGGCGCTACCTGCGACGTCGATTGTTGCTGGTGCTGGGCCTGTTGATGCTGGCCGCACTGCTGGTGATGACGGTCCTGCTGCTGCGCCGTGCGCCGGCCAGCTCTCCGGTGGAGGCGGCGGTGGAGAACGGCACGCGGGTGATCGGCAGCCCGCAGCGGCCCTATCGGCTGATCACCGCCACCGCAGGCTTCGAAACCTATCCCACGCTGTCGCCGGATGGTTCGCAGGTGGCCTACGAAGGTGCCAGCGAGGATGGCCTGGGCGGCGGTGCGATCAAGGTACAGACGTCCGGCAACGCGCCGGCGCGGCAGCTGCTTGTTCCTCCTGAGGGTGCGGTTGATCGCTTCCCGAACTGGTCGCCGGATGGACGCGACATCGCCTTTGCCCGCTTCTCCGCCGATGGGGGTTGTCAGGTGCTGATCGCCAGTGCGACCGGCGGCGCGTTGCGCCAGGCCACGCGCTGCGATGGCACCGAGCTGCTCAGCTTCGACTGGACACCCGACGGGCGCGGCCTGGTATTCGGCAGCATGGTGGGCCGCTATGCCCACCGCGGTATCCGAGTACTCGATCTGGCCAGCGGACAGTGGCAGCCGCTGCAGTACGCCGTCGATCAGGACGATTTCGATTACGCGCCGCGCTATTCGCCGGACGGCAAATGGCTGGTGTTCGTGCGCAACCCGCAGATGGGCGACCTGTGGCGGGTTCCTGCCGCGGGTGGCACGCCGGAGCAGCTGACCAGCGAGTCGGCCGAGCTGCGCGGATGGGCCTGGCTTGGCGACGGCCGCACCATCGTGTTCGGCCGCCGGGTCGACAGCGAGGTGCGGCTCTATTACCTCGACATCGAGCGGCGCACGCTGCGTGATGCCGGACTGGATGACGCGCAGTGGCCGGCGGTATCGCGGCATGGCGGCATGCTGGCCTTCGTCCATCGCCGTGCACAGTTCGGCGTGTTCAAGGTGCCGATGCAGGGCGGTGAACCGGAGCGCCTGTTTGCGTCCAGCGGTCGCGATGGTCAACCGATGGCAGCACCGGACGGTCGCCAGCTGGTATTCACCTCTGACCGCTCGGGCAGCTTCGCTCTCTGGTGGGCGGACATGCAACGCCCCGATTCGCTGCGGCCGATCGAGGGCCTGCGCCCGGAAGCACGGCAGGCCCCCGATTGGTCGGCCGACAGCCGGCAACTTCTGGTGGTTGGGCGCGATGCACACGGTCGCGCGGTGGTCTACGAGATCGCACCCCGCGACGAGCGTCTGCAACCGCTGCCCGTGCCCGCCGAACAGCCGCTGCAGGCGCTGTATGGCGCCACGCCCGAGCAACTGCTGGTGGTCGAACGTGATGCCGACCAGCGTACGCGGCTCAGTCTGTTCGATCGCAGCACCCAACCCTGGCGGCGGCTGGCGAGCATCGACGGCGTCTCCCAGGTCCGCTTTGACCGCGCAGGCCGTCGGGTGCTGTTCACCCGCCTGGCGGCGGAGGGGTTGTGGGCGGCGGACGCGGCGCTGTCGCCGGACAGCGTGCGGCAGATCAGCGAGGACAAACCCAGCCGCTGGCGCTACCGCTCGTGGACGGTTGCCGGCCACGACAGCATCGGCTATCTCGGCAGTTCCACCCGCTGCAGCACCATCCTCGTCCGCATCGCCGCCGGGCAGGAGGATGCCGGGCGCTGCCTGGACGCGCAGCGCTTGAGCGCGAGCAACGGACTCAGTGCCAGCGCAGACGGGACGGCCCTGTTTGTCGCTCTGGCAGTCAGTGATGGCGCCGACATTGGCGTGATGCGGCTGCCCGAAAAGGCGCCAGCGCTGTTCCCGGCCTTCTCCAAGATGTTGATGTTCAAGGGAAATGGGCCTTCGTAATTTTTTCGTCGGGATCTCGCCGCGAATTCGTGGCGATCTCGTCGGTCTTTCCTGACGCGGTGCCGCCTGATTGGGCAAAACGGAGGCCTGTACTTGGCAAATCCGTGGTGCACCATGCGTCAACTCTCACTGGCCGATCGTGGCCAATCCGTCTCCCTGGACAAGGCACTCGATGACGTCGTGCCGACCTGCCTGGGCGTGGCCCGGCTCGGCAGCCTGCAGACCGCGGGCAGCAGCTTCACTGTGTGGA
Organism: Stenotrophomonas sp. YJH_SMC_36; assembly: GCF_059369935.1. NCBI lineage: Bacteria > Pseudomonadati > Pseudomonadota > Gammaproteobacteria > Lysobacterales > Lysobacteraceae > Stenotrophomonas > Stenotrophomonas sp. YJH_SMC_36. Next base: position 122,604 of record NZ_JCAFTD010000001.1, read on the forward strand.
TGCAGGTGCGCGGCAGCTCCTGGGTGGAGGCCAAGGAGGGGCGCTTCCGCCTGCGCCACGGCGAATGGATCGCGTTCGAGAAGGAATCGCGCCCGCTGGTGCAGGCAGGGCGCAACGGGCTGTGCATCGGCCTGAACCTGAACGTGGAAGCGCTGCGTGTGCTGGCGGAGATGGCCGACTGCGGCCTGTACGCGGGCCGCGGCCGGATGGGCCGCAGTGACGCTCGCGTCGCGCTGCGCCTGTGGCGTGATGCCTTGGCCAGTGGCCACCCGGCGCAGCACCTGCGCCCGCTGCTGCTGCATCTGGCCGGCCTGCAGCGTGGATTGGCCGACAACGTGCAGCGCTGCCCTGGCCGTTCGCGCAGCCGCAAGCGCCAGGTGTTCGGTCGCATGCAGCGCGCCCGCCTCTATCTGGAAGGCAACAGCCACCGCGTCGTACGCATCGGCGAACTGGCCGAGCTGACCAACTTCTCCAGCTGGTATCTCTCCAAGACGTTCCAGAGCCTGTATGAAGAAAGCCCGCAGTCGCTTTCGGCACGGCTGCGCCTGGAGCGCGCCGCCGACCTGCTGCGCGACACCGACATGATGGTGGGAGAGGTCGCCGCGGCCAGTGGTTTCGACAACTGCTGCAGCTTCGCCCGGGCGTTCCGCGCCCGCTACGGGCAGTCCGCTTCGCGCTTCAGGGAAAACGGCGGCTTGCTCCCGCCACAATCCGCAAAGTCTCTGGTTGGTTCGCGCAAATACAGCGCTGCAACGCAATCGTAACGTGCTGGGGTGTTTTAACACGCTGCTAACACGTACCTTGGAGAGATTGATGAACGTTCGTAACCCCGCAGTGCGGTTCGGCCTGCTGCCGGCCGGCATTGCGCTGGCGCTGGCGCCCGCCTTCGCTTCCGCACAGGAAGCACCGGAAGCAAAGGGCACCACCGACCTGGACCGCATTTCGGTCACCGGCTCGCGCATCCGCGGCGCTGCCGTTGAAACCCAGCAGCCGATCGTCACCCTGAGCCGTGAGAACCTGGAAAAGCAGGGCTACACCTCGGTTGCCGACGTCCTGCAGAACCTGACCTCGGCCGGCTCCCCGGCCATCTCCCGTTCGGAGTCGCTGGCTTCGGGCGAAAACGTCGGTGGCTACTACGTCGACATCCGCAACCTGGGCGCGCAGCGCACCCTGGTGCTGATGAACGGCAAGCGCCTGGGCGCGACCACCGCCGGCTACCAGGATCTGAGCCAGATCCCGATGGCCGCCATCGAGCGCATCGAGATCCTGAAGGACGGCGCCTCGGCCATCTACGGTTCGGACGCCATCGCGGCCGTGGTCAACGTGATCACCCGCAAGCGCTTCGACGGCGCTGAAGCCAGCGTCTATGTCGGTCAGTACGGCAAGGGCGACGGCGACACCGAAACCTATTCGTTCACCCTCGGCAGCATGGGCGAGCGCGGCGGTGTCACCATGTCCGCCGAGTACTCCAAGCAGGATCCGGTGTGGGCGAAGGACCGTTGGTTCAGCCGTGACGGCAACGCCGGCCCGAACTACCCGGGTTCGGGCGCCAGCCCGATCAACCAGAAGGGTGGCTTCTGCGACCCGTGCGTCACCCCGAACCTGAAGCAGGGCGAGCCGGGCTATGTCGGCCCGAGCGACCAGCGCTGGTACACCCTGCGTGATGGCGGCAACCCGGCCAACCGCGCCGACTACCGTCTGGAAACCTCCGCTGACGCCGTCAATGCCAACCAGCAGATGATGGTGCAGACCGGTATCGAGCGTAAGTCGCTGTACGTCAACGGCAACTACGACTTCACCGACGCGATCTCGTTCAACGCTGACGTGCTCTACAACGAGCGCAACACCACCCAGCAGATCGCAGGCTATCCGTACCAGTCGGCATCCTTCGACACCCCGCTGTCGGCCGACAGCGCGTTCAACCCGACCGGTGAAGACCTGACCTTCCGCCGCCGTCTGTGGGAAGTGCCGCGCACCACCGAAAGCCAGGTCAAGACCCTGCGCTTCGCCCCGAGCATCAGCGGCTTCTTCGACTTCGCCGGCAAGACCTTCGACTGGGACGTCGGCGCGCTGTGGAACCGCAACGAAACCACCAAGCGTGGTCACGGCGACATGAGCCTGATCGCATCGGAACAGGCGCTGGGCGCTTCGTTCATCGGTGCTGATGGCGTCGCCCGCTGCGGCACCAGCATGTCCGATCCGCTCGCCACCAGCGGCTGCCGTCCGTGGAACCCGCTGCTGCCGTTCGGCGTTGCCGGTGCCGGTTCGCTGGCCGACCAGGCCACCCAGGACTTCCTGTTCCCGTACTTCACCGATACCGGTCTGACCAAGACCACCAGCTTCACCGCCAACCTGTCGGGTTCGATCGTGACCCTGCCGGCCGGTGACCTGGGCTTCGCCGTGGGCGTCGAGCACCGCAAGGAAGAAGGCCGCTTCTCGCCGGATGCCTTCGCACAGTCGGGCCAGTCCACCGGCCTGGGCGCGCAGACCACCCAGGGTGAGTACTCGCTGGACGAGGTCTACCTGGAACTGAACGTGCCGGTCCTGGCGGACATGCCGTTTGCCAAGGAGCTGACCCTGAATGCTGCGACCCGTTACTCGGATTACAGCAACTTCGGCGACACCCTGAACTCGAAGTTCGGCTTCACCTGGCGTCCGCTGGACGAGCTGCTGGTTCGCGGTACCTGGGCTGAGGGCTTCCGTGCTCCGACCATCGACAACCTGTACGGTGGCCTGAGCAGCAGCTTCGAGTCGTACACCGATCCGTGCGGCATCACCGCGCCGGGTTCGGTCAACGGCAACGCGGCCTGCTCGGCGGCGGGCGTCCCGGTCGGTTACACCCAGCTGGGCCAGGGCCTGATTCCGTGCACCTCGACCCCGTGTGCGACGCCGGACCAGTTCATCTCGGGTGCCAACCCGAACCTGACCCCGGAAACCTCCAAGAGCACCACCGTCGGCCTGGTCTGGAGCCCGCGCTGGGTGCAGGGCCTGGACATCTCGCTGGACTGGTACAAGTACGAAATCAGCGACATGATCATCGCTGACAGCGTCGACCGCATCCTGCGTGACTGCTACGTGCTGGGCGATGCTTCGCGTTGCGCCGCGCACACCCGTGCAGGCGATGGCCACATCAACGGCATGACCTACGGCCTGGCCAACCTCGGCCAGATGGAAACCCAGGGCTACGACCTGGGCATCAAGTACCGCCTGCCGGAGCTGGCCATCGGCCAGTTCGCGATCGACTGGCAGACGAGCTACCTGGCCAAGTACGACGAGCAGGGCCAGAACGCTGACGGTGACAACATCACCATCGGCCGTGTCGGTGAGCCGGGCCTGTTCCGCGTGCGTTCGAACCTGGGCCTGACCTGGTCGAAGGGTGACTTCGGCGTGGCGTACACCGCACGTTACTACTCGGGCATGAACGAAGCCTGCGTGGCCAACCGTCCGTGCGACGACGCCGACCGCTACCAGAACGGTGAGAAGTCGCCACTGCGCAAGACCGGCTCCAACACCTTCCACGACCTGCAGGTCAGCTGGAAGGCACCGTGGGATGCCACCATCGCGCTGGGCGCCAACAACGTGTTCGACCACAAGGGTCCGATCATGTTCACCCAGCCGAACTCGAGCTTCGCCTACTACGGCGGCTTCGACGTGGGTCGCTTCCTGTACATGAAGTACACCCAGCGCTTCTGATCCATCGAAGTGCGATAGCAGAACGAGGAGGGCGGACCGCAAGGTCCGCCCTTTTCGTTTCTGTAAGGGAATTCTGATCAGGTCGGGAAAGTGAGTGCGGTCACTGTCTGCTCTTGTCGCATTCAGCACAGTAGGCGCGTCCAATACCGGACACTGGGAGATGGATATGAAGCGCACGCTTTTCCGCCAGGTATCGGCCGCCGTCCTGATCTATGCAACGCTGGTGGGCTCGCTGTCCGCACAGAACATCATCGTCTGCGGCGGCGGTGTGTACTGCGAGCAACTCCGGCTGGAGTGCCTGGCCAAGGGCAACGCCCCGGCCCTGTGCGAGCGTCAATGGCGTCTGTGCGTGCTGGACGCCTGTCCGCAGCGCTGAGAGAGAAAAAAGGGCGCGTCCGTTGGACGCGCCCTCATGCGAGGTGACGGCAGTCGCCCGCGTGCCGCTCAGGCGTCAGTGGGTGTCAGCCCCATCAGTGCATTGGCATGCTCACGCCACTGCGGCAGTCGATTGAGCACGCCCGCGCGCTGCAGGTAGTCCTCGTCAACGGGATCGCCGTTGACCAGCGCCAGCGCCACGTGCACCGCGCCGGTCACCCAGAAACTGCGGGTCGTGGCGCGTTGCGGCTGCAGGTGGAACGCCACCGCTTCGATGATCGGCATCGGCAGGCCCCACAGCCCCAGCAGGTAGGCGCCGGCTTCGGCGTGCCCGGGACGGAGGTCGCCGGCCAGCGCAGGCTCGCTGCGCTCGTTGCGGACGCCCGGCAGCAGCAGGCCGATGTCAGCCAGCAGCGCCGCGGTGGCACCCAGTTCCGCACTGGAATCGGGCAGCAGGCGGGCGGCCAGACGCGAGGCGAGCAGGGCGCGCTGCTGCAGCGAGTTGCGTTCGGCCGCAGACAGCGTCGGTGCCGAGAACACCTCGCTTGCCAGGACCAGGTCGCGCAGGGTGGACAGGCCCAGTCGGGTGACCGCCGTGCGCAGATCGGCGATGGTGCGGCCCTGGCTGAAGAAGGCCGAGTTGGACAGCTGCAGGACTTTCGCGGCGATGGCAGGATCGGCGGCGACCAGTTTGGCCACGTCGGCGCTGTCGGTATCGTCATCGTGTTCCAGGGCCTGGGTCAGGCTCAGGTACAGGTGTGGCGGCGAAGGCAGCTTCTCGATGCGGCCGATGGCATCACGCAGGCGCGGGCTGTCCAGCACCTCGCGCAGCTCTTCCAGGCTGGTCAAGGCCTCCAGCAGCACTTCCGGCGCCAGTGGCAGCGGCAGGAAGCGGTGGGCAACGCCGATCAGGCGCGCCGGTGGTGGCCGGTTGCCGTGCTGGGCATCGACCAGGGCGATACGGATGGTTTCCGGGCGCAGTGTCCGGATCTGCCCCAGCAAGGTGGTGGCATTGAGGTCCGGCAGCTGCGGGCAGACGATCACCGCGTCCACGCCCTGCGTGGCCACTGCCGTCATCGCGGTGTGGCCGTCGGCGGCGGTCAACGGCTGCCAGTCTTCCCCAAGATCGGCAATGAATTCGGTCAGCTCGGCCGGCAGGCTGGCTGCATCTCCAACAAGCAGAATACGCACGACACAATCCCCTGGCTGTCTCGACGCTGGATGTCGACGACGTGTGAAGTGACGCAATTTACCTAATACAGCACCCGGAGTGCTGTGCCGTGGTGTTGAAACGTGACCCGCATCGCTCCGGCAGGACACACCGGAGCGACGCGGTTCAGGATCAGGCCTTGCTGCCTTCCAGGTAGCGCGCGTGCGCTTCGACCAGGATCTGCTTGGCTTCCGCCGCGCCGCCCCAGCCGTCGAGCTTGACCCACTTGCCCTTTTCCAGGTCCTTGTAGTGCTCGAAGAAGTGGCCGATGCGCTCCAGCCAGTGGCTGGAAACCTGCTCGATGTCCTCCACGTGGGCATAGCCGCTGAAGATCTTGGCGACCGGCACGGCCAGGATCTTCTCGTCGCTGCCGGCCTCATCGCTCATCTTCAGCACGCCGACCGGGCGGCAGCGCACCACCGAGCCCGGCACCAGCGGCAGCGGCAGCACCACCAGCACGTCGGCCGGATCGCCGTCGCCGCACAGGGTGCTGGGCACGTAGCCGTAGTTGCACGGGTAGCGCATCGGGGTCGACAGGATGCGGTCGACGAAGATCGCGCCGGTTTCCTTGTCCACTTCGTACTTCACCGGCTCCGAGTCCTTCGGGATCTCGATGATGACGTTGATTTCTTCCGGCGGGTTCTTGCCGGGCGAGACGAGTTCCAGACCCATGGTCGTGCTCCAGGTGGGGATGTAGGCGGATAGCCCTCCATTTTATGCCTTTGCAGGCCGCTGTGCAGGTGGGGCGACCCCTACAGGCCGCTGCGCAGGTGGACGACCTGCGGCGCCCGCCTTGCCCGATGGGCCCGGAAGGCCGGCCGGCGCAGGCTGCTGGCTCGTTCCCTGGGAGATATCCGCCATGTCCTGGACAACCCGCTGCTGCGGCACGTTCCTGTTGTTCGCAACCCTGCCGCCGCTGGCACACGCCAGCCATGTCGACCTTGTCGACTACCCCTCGCCCCAAGCCAATCGGGACCGCTTCCACCGGTTGCAGGCGTCGCTGGTGCGCGAGTTCGACGGCATCTGCGCCGACACCTTCTGCGAAGGTGAGTACAGCAACTACCGGGTACTGACGTTCCGCTGCGCCGTTCAGGCCGACGCCGGTACCGTACGCCACTGCGCCTGGGGCATCGTGGCCAGCGAGCTGCAGGTCGAACCGGTCCGCGGCGAAGTGCAGGTGGACAATGCGCGCTGGATCTGCCCCGTCACCCTTGGGGAGGGCATTCCGGTGGAGGTGTTCCACGCGACGCTGGAGCAGGAGGAGGGCGCGTTCGAGCCCTTCCCGGGAACCGATGTGACGGTCTTCGACACACTGCCGACCTGCCTGGGGCGGCCGGGCAATGCCGGGAGGGCCGCCTGATGCGCGCGCTGAAGAGGGGTGTTCTTGCAGGCCTGATGGGGCTGGCCGGCGCGGCACACGCTGCGCCGGCCTATGTGGATGCACGCCTGTTCCCCAACCAGGCGGCTGGGTGGCAACGCTTCCTGGCGGTCGAACGGTCGCTGCGGCAGAGCTTTGACCACGTCTGCGGTGACACCTTCTGCGAAGGCGAATACAGCAATCTGCTGCCGATGCGGTTGCGCTGCTCGGTGCATGCGGCAAGCGGCGCCATCCAGAGCTGCATCTGGACCTTCGCCGGCAGCGCCACCACGGTGGCTGATGATGGACGGATCGATGTCGACCTGCGCAGTTTCGCCTGTCCACTGCCCGTGGCGACGGGAACACGGCTTGAGGACTTCCTGCGTGCGCTGGAGCAGGCCCAGCCCAACCGTGCGATCCATGTGACGCCGCCGGGCGGCCGCATTTCGATTCACGAGGGGCTGATCGGTTGCCTGTGATTCTCTCAAATGAGAACGTGACTGATTCGCATTGACGGTGTAGCATGCGCGGCGCCCTCCCGTCGTACCGGCTCCGCGCATGCCATCCAATGCCGCCACCCTCACCGAACTGCTGATCCGAGAGCGGCCGGCGCTGCTGCGCCGGGTGCAGCGCATCCTGGGGGGCGACCCGGGTGCGGAGGACGTGATCCAGGCCGTCTGGTTCAAGGCCCGCGGGGTGGGCAACGCCCCGTTGATCGACAATCCCAGGGCCTATCTGTACCGCCTGGCAGCCAACCTGGCGACCGATCATGGACGCGAGTCGACGCGCCGCAACCGCCTGTTGGCCGATCACTACCTGTGGGGACCGGACGAGGCTACGTCCACGTCCACCGAAGAGCAGGTGATGGCGCAGGATGAGCTGCAGCGTGTCCTCGATGCGGCCAGCCACCTGCCGGAGCCGACCCGCGCCATCTTCCGCCTCAATCGGCTGCAGGGCCTGACCCAGGCAGAGATCGCGCGTCGCCTTGGCGTGTCGGTCACCACCGTGGAGAACCACATCCGTGCCGCGTTGCAGCGCCTGGCCTGGGCCCGCAGCGGCCGCTGAGCGGACGCGCTTGGGGATGGGCCTGGTTCAAACGTCTTGATGGCTGGACTGTACCTGCGGTCCAGTTCCCTCTCCCCGCGCGTGAATATTCCTGTCCGCCAGCCAATGAGCCCGCCGAACACTTCTTCTCCCGCCGCCTGCGAAGACGTCGTGGCCGAACAGGCCATGCGCTGGATCGCGTGGCTGGCATCGGGCGACATCACCGATGCTGGCATGTGCGAATTCGAAGAGTGGCTGGCGCAACCGGGCCATCGCCACGCCTTCGAGCAGCAGCGCACGCTGTGGCGCAGCCTCGGCCCTCGACCGGCTGTCGCGTCTGCGGTGCGGCGCCGGCGTCAGCGGCTGCGCTGGATGACGGCTGCCGCTGCCGCCCTGGCGATGCTGATGGTCTGGCCCGAGGCGTCCCTGCGCCTGCAGGCGGACCACCGCAGCCGCCAGAGCGTCCAGCATGTGCAGTTGCCCGACGGCAGCCGTGCGGTGCTCGACGCGGACAGCGCGATCGCCGTGCACTTCGATGCGGGCACTCGGCGGGTCGATCTGCTGCGTGGCCGCGCCTGGTTCGAGGTGGTCGCCGATCCGCAGCGGCGCTTCAGCGTGGCCGCAGGCAACGGCGTGGTTGAAGACATCTCCACGGCATTCTCCGTGTCGCGGGTCGAGGAAGCGGTTGAAACCCAGGTCGGGCAGGGCAGGGTGCGCGTGGCCGCCCCGGCCGACAGTGGCTGGACCTATCTGCAGGCGGGGCAGCGTGCGCAGTACGGTTCCGCGTCCGGCGTCGTCCGCCTGAGCGATGTCGCTGCCGACAGCGTGGGTGCGTGGCGCCAGGGCGAACTGCTGCTGGAGCAGGCCAATGTTGCCGATGCAGTGCATCTGCTTGGTCGTTATCGTGCTGGTCCGACCTTCGTGCAGGGCGACCTTTCGACCTTGCCGGCCGTGAGTGCCGCACTGCGTATCGATCGCCCCGAACAGGCCCTGGATGCACTCGCGGAGACGACGGGGCTGAGGATCACCCGCCTGCCGATGGCTGTGGTCATCGTTCACAGATGACGCCGTGTCACGCGTGGAGACGTGATCGGCAGTGATCCCCCTTGGGGCTGTGGCGCTGCCGTTCGTCTTACTCCACGAACGTACCCGCAGCCGCCACGTACGTCGCCGTGTCCACGCGTGCCGTGGATGACGCCGCGCCTGCGGCTCCGCTCTCCTGACAGGTTTCTCCATGTTCGATTCCCCACGTCCGGGCCGCACTCCGCGCCCGTCCCGCCTGTGTGTCGCACTGCTCGCCGCCGGTATTGCCGGCGCAGTACCGCCCGCGCTGGCCCAGGACACTGCCAACCCGCAGGCAGCCGCGCAGCGCTTCGACATTCCCGCGCAGCCGCTCGACAGCGCGTTGCGCAGCTACATGCGGCAGTCCGGCGTACAGGTGGTCTATCCGGCTGCGTTGGCCAGCGGCGTCACGTCGCAGGCGGTCAGCGGCCCGCTCACCGCAGACGAGGCGCTGGCGCGGCTGCTGCAGGGCAGTGGCATGGGCGTGCGCCGTGTCGGCGACGGTGCAGTGACACTGGCAGCGGCCGGCGCCCTGCAGGCGCAATCGCCGACCATCACCGGCCCGCTGCGTGTGGCCGGCGATCGCGTCGCTGAAGGCATCGGCAGCGACGAGGCGCGCCTGCTCGACACCTATCGCAGCGTCGGCTCGACCACCACGCTGGATCGCACAACGCTGGAGCGCTTCCGTGGCACATCCAGCGGCGACATCGTCAAGGGCGTGGCCGGGGTCACCGCCGGTGATCCGCGCGTGGGCAACGGTTTCGACGTGAACATCCGCGGCATCCAGGGCCAGAGCCGCGTGCCCGTCATCATCGATGGCGGGCAGTCCAGCATGGACACCTACCGAGGCTACGCCGGCCAGTCACAGCGCAGCTATCTTGATCCGGACCTGATCTCACGCCTGACCATCACCAAGGGCCCCAGCCTGCAGGCCAACGCGTCCGGCGGCATCGGCGGCGTGGTGGAGATGGAGACGCTGAACGTGGGTGACATCCTGCGCGAGGGCCGCGACGTCGGCGTCCGCGTGCGCGCTGGGTTGGCCAACGCCAGCGCCAACAGCGTGCCGGCTTACAGCGCCGTGCCCCGGACGGACCGCAGCGCCACCGGAAGCCAGTTCTTCAACGTTGCCGCCGCTGGGCAGTGGGACCGCTTCGATCTGGTCGCGGCGTACGCCCACCGCGACAACGGCAACTACTTCTCCGGCAGGCACGGATACGATGACTTTCCGCAGACCCGGCGCACGCTGGCACCATTGAATCCTCCGCGCACCGAAGTGTTCAACACCTCCTCGCGCTCGACGTCGGCCCTGCTCAAGGGCACCTGGCGCATCGACGATGCGCAGACCCTCGAAGCTGGCTATCGCCGCTATGAGGGCCGCGCCGGCGAGATCATGGCCTCGCAGATCATCCGCGTTGAGCGGGATCGCATCCCACAGTGGGATCCCGGCCACGTCGACATGGACAGCTACAGCCTGCGCTATCGCTTCGATCCAGACAGCGAACGGATCGATCTGCGCGTCAACGCCTGGTACACCGATGCTGACAGCGTGATGTACAACAGCCTGACCGGCATCACGCCGTGGTACTTCGACCGCCGTACCGAGTGGTACGACGCGCCGAGTTTCAGCGGCGATCCGGGCTACAAGGATGCCTACCGCAATCCGCTGCGACAGAAGCGCTTCGGCCTGGATGCCAGCAACACCTCGATCTTCGACACCCGTGCAGGCGTGTTCACCCTCGACTACGGCCTGTCCTACAGCGACGAGGACATCGCACCGGGCAGCTCCGCACCGATCAAGCAGGATGATCTGGTCAACAACCGTTTCCTGCGCAACGCTGAGCGCAAGGAATACAGTGCGGTGGCGTCGCTGAAGTGGCAGCCCGACGAACACTGGGAGTTGATGGCCGGTGGCCGCTGGAACCGGGTGGACGTGCATGACCGCAATCGTCTGGCCACACCCGATGCCTATGAAGTGCAGGGACAGTACCGCTACACCGAGCTGCTGGATGGCAACCCGGCACTGCCCTCCTGGCGCGCCAAGCGCATCGCGCTGCTGAACTGGTATCCGGACGCCGATGGTGCGTTCACCCAGGCCTCGCTGTTGGCCTCGCCGTACAAGAAAGGCACGGTGGCTGACATCGGTGGCTGGAACTTCTACGACGCTGATGCACCGGAAGACCTGGAGGTGCCGGTCAGCTGGACCTGGTCGCAGCCGATCCGTCGCCGCGACAGTGCCTTCTCACCCACCGCCAGCGTGGCCTATCGCTTCAGCGAGGACACGATGGTCTACGTGAAGTACGCCGAGGGCACCAAGCTTCCGAGCCTGTTCGAGACGACACTGGGCTTGTTCACCGCCGCCAAACCCGTCGGAGAGCTGAAGCCGGAGCGCGCGCGCAGTTGGGAAATCGGTGCCAGCACCGTCCACCATGACCTGTTCACCGCCGATGATCGCCTCGCGCTGAAGCTGGCGTACTTCGATACGCGCATCGATGACCTGATCACGCGTGACTACCGCACGCTGTCGGCCGGCCTGATCCGCAACGTCGACCAGTTCAAGGTCTCAGGCATGGAGTTCCAGTCCAGCTATGACAGCGGCAAGGTATTTGCCGACCTGTCCGCGCATTACTACTTCAAGGCCAGGACCTGCGCCCCGGACATCGCCGCCGAGCGCCGGGCGTACGGTGCACAGCGCAACAATGATGAACTGGCCAGTACGCCCAACTGCGTAGACGGTGGCTTCGAGGGTTCCTACACCAATACGCAGAACCCGCCGCGCTACATGGTGAACCTGACGGCTGGATCGCGCCTGTTCGACGAGCGCCTGACCTTCGGCACCCGGGTGATCCACAACGCCGGCCCGATCAGCAGACTGGACAAGGACTGGAATGTCGGCCTTTCGGCGATCCAGCAGCTGTACCGGCCCACCACCCTGGTGGATCTGTTCGCCAGCTGGCGCTTCAGCGACCAGCTGTCGGTGGAGGCGAATGTGGACAACGTGACGGATCGTTACTATCTCGATCCGCTCGCCCTGGGCGTGATGCCCGCCCCGGGCCGTACCGCGCGCCTTGCGTTCACCTGGAGGTACTGATTACCTGCGCAGAGCGCCTTCGGTGGGTGCGGACCTTGGTCCGCACCGCCTTGCCGCGACCGCAGGCTTACAGCCCGGTCGCTGCCTTCACCGCATCTTCGTGCAGCGACTCGTTCAGTTCATCGACCACCGTGCTCCAGGCCGCATCGGCCTGCAGCGATTCGGCCAGGAACTGCCGCTGGCCATCGTTCCAGTAGGGCGCGTCGGCCACCGCCACGCCGGTAGCCAGTTGGTGGTCGCGGATGAAGCGGGCGATGCCCTCGGCGCTGGCATCCAGGCCCAGCTGCAGGAACAGGTTGGTCATGCGCGGTTCGGTGGTGATCATCATCGGTTCCCGGCGGGAAAGAGGGAGGGGCATTATCGACCCAAGTGGGCTTGGGGAAAGCCCTGCGCCGCACGTCTACAGCAGGACCTCTCTCCCAGGTACCCTCCGTGAACGCACATATCGCTCCTGAAGACAGCCGTAGCCTGCGCCTCAAGGCCGCCACGCGCGACAGCCACGGCGCGCTGGACAAGCGCATCATGGCCGGTGACATCTTTGCCGATCTCGGCAGCTTCGCCCGCTTCCTGCGCGTGCAGTACCGCTTCCATCGCAGCATCGACCGGCTGTACGCCAGCCCGGCGTTGGAGGCATTGCTGCCGGAGCTGGCCGGGCGTCGGCGTCTGCAGCAGGTGGCAGCTGATCTGCACGACCTGGGGCAGGATCTCCCTGGCGCGGACATGGCGCCGTTGGCAGGTGACCTGCCGTTGCCGGTGGCGCTGGGGTGGCTGTACGTGGCCGAAGGCTCCAACCTGGGGGGCACGGTGCTGTACAAGATGGCCGCGCGGCTTGGCCTGGACCAAGGGTTCGGTGCCCGCCACCTGGCTGCGCACCCGGATGGCGCGGCCCGCCACTGGCGGGAATTCACCGCCGCGTTGGATGCGGTGCCCCTGAGCGCCGCGCAGGAACAGCAGGTGATCGATGCCGCCGATGCCGCGTTCCGTAGCGTGCATGGCCACGTTGAAATCGAGTTCGGCTGATGCCCGGGCGCTGCCTGCGGGCGATGCGCTGATGCGCTGGCTGTGGTTCGCGCTGGGCTGGATGATGGTCGGGCTGGGGGTGATCGGCGCGTTGCTGCCGGTGATGCCCACCACCATCTTCCTGATCCTGGCGCTGGGCTGCTTCGCGCGCAGTTCGCCACGGTTCGAGCAACGGCTGCTGGCACATCCTCGCTACGGCCCGCCGCTGCGACTGTGGCGGGAACAGGGCGCCGTGTCGCGCCGGGGCAAGGCATTGGCCAGCGCTGGCATGGCGGTGGGGTTCGCCTTGTTCTGCTGGGGCGCACACCCTTCCTGGCGGCTGCTGCTGGGCGTGGGCCTGTTCTTCGCGGTCAGCGCCGGCTATGTGCTCAGCCGGCCAGCGCCACGGTTGGAGCCGCCCCAGAGTGTCGAACGTGGCGATGTCGGCGATCCGCGCCGCTGTGGGCGTCGCTGGAATCGCTGAGTCCGCGTGAGGGGATGGAGCCGGGCCCACGCCCGGCTCCACCGATCCGCTACAGCAGCGGCACCAGCAGCAGCGCCACGATGTTGATGATCTTGATCAGCGGATTGATCGCCGGCCCTGCCGTGTCCTTGTACGGGTCGCCGACCGTGTCGCCGGTCACCGCGGCCTTGTGCGCTTCGCTGCCCTTGCCGCCGAAGTGGCCATCCTCGATGTACTTCTTGGCGTTGTCCCAGGCACCGCCGCCGGTCGTCATCGAAATCGCCACGAACAGGCCGGTGACGATCGTACCGATCAGCAGGCCCCCCAGCGCGCGTGGGCCCAGCAGCAGGCCGACCACCACCGGCACCACCACCGGCAGCAGCGAGGGCAGGATCATCTCGCGGATCGCAGAACGGGTCAGCATGTCCACGGCCTTGTCGTACTGCGGCTTGCCGGTGCCCTGCATGATGCCGGGGATGTCGCGGAACTGCCGGCGCACTTCCTCCACCACCGCGCCGGCGGCACGACCCACCGCCTCCATGGCCATCGCGCCGAACAGGTACGGAATCAGGCCGCCGATCAGCAGGCCGATGATCACCGTGTGGTCACTGAGGTCGAAGCGGAACTCCTGCCCGGGATTCGCCGCCTGCAGGTTGTGCGTGTAGTCGGCGAACAGCACCAGCGCCGCCAGCGCCGCCGAGCCGATCGCATAGCCCTTGGTCACTGCCTTGGTGGTGTTGCCCACCGCGTCAAGCGGATCGGTGATGTCCCGGATCTCCGAGGGCAGTTCGGCCATCTCCGCGATGCCGCCCGCGTTGTCGGTGATCGGTCCGTAGGCGTCGAGGGCCACGATCATGCCGGCCATCGACAGCATGGCAGTAGCGGCGATGGCGATGCCGTACAGGCCGCCCAGCGCGTAGGCGCCCCAGATCGCGGCACAGACCGCCACCACCGGCAGCGCGGTGGACTTCATCGAGATGCCGAGGCCGGCGATGATGTTGGTGCCATGTCCGGTGGTCGACGCCTGGGCGACGTGCTGCACCGGCTTGTACTGGGTACCGGTGTAGTACTCGGTGATCCAGACGATCAGGCCGGTCAGGACCAGGCCGATGAGGGCGCAGCCATACAGCGCCAATGGACCGTGCACGTTGTCGGACATCAGCCCCGTGGTGATCGGGTAGAAGGCGATCGCCGCCAGAACACCCGACACGATCACGCCCTTGTACAGGGCCCCCATGATCGAGCCACCGGGCTTCACCTTGACGAACAGCGCGCCGATGATCGATGCGATGATCGACACGCCTCCCAGCACCAGCGGATACAGCACGGCGTTGGCGCCGGCTTCGGCGAGCATCAGGCTGCCCAGCAGCATGGTTGCGATCACCGTGACCGCGTAGGTTTCGAACAGATCGGCGGCCATGCCGGCGCAGTCACCGACGTTGTCGCCGACGTTGTCGGCGATCACCGCCGGGTTGCGCGGATCGTCTTCGGGAATGCCGGCTTCGACCTTGCCGACCAGGTCGGCGCCGACGTCGGCGCCCTTGGTGAAGATGCCGCCGCCCAGGCGCGCGAAGATCGAGATCAGGGAAGAGCCGAAGGCCAGGCCGACCAGCGCATGCAGCGCCTGGTCCATCTGCAGCCCGAGCCGCAGCAGCAGGGCGTAATAGCCGGCCACGCCCAGCAGGCCCAGGCCGACCACCAGCATGCCGGTGATCGCACCGCCACGGAACGCTACGTCCATCGCGGCGCTGATGCCGTTGCGTGCGGCTTCAGCGGTCCGCACGTTGGCGCGCACCGACACGTTCATGCCGATGTAGCCGGCAACGCCGGACAGCACCGCACCCACCGCGAAGCCGACAGCGGTGTACCAGCTCAGGAACACGCCTACGAGCACGAACAACACCGCGCCAGCGATGCCGATGGTCAGGAACTGGCGGTTCAGATAGGCGCGTGCGCCCTCCTGGATCGCGGTGGCGATCGCGACCATGCGCTCATTGCCGGTGGGTTGGCGCAGGATCCAGCGCGCCGAGACGATTCCGAACAGGATCGCGAGAATGGCGCAGCCCAGCGCCAATGACAGCCCGTGACGTTCCAGCATTAGACCCCTCCGCAGAATGGATGATGAGCATCCAGTGGCGATGAACTTCACCACGAGGGGGACGACGGGCTGCAGCCTGGAACCAACCCGTGCCGACCGTGGCGGTCGTCCGACGTATGGCGGTGTTCAGCATTCCCTGGTGGCCGCAGTATGCGTGCACATGCGCCCGGATGGTAGCGCCGTGCGTGGAAGGCGCAGCGCTTGCCCCTCCACCGACGCGCCTTTGCACCCTGTTAAGCCTTCCTCTGCAAGCCTGCGCTCAGTCCTGAAGGAGACCCTCCCATGCGTCTGTCCCTGTTGATGCTTGCCGCCCTTGTGCCGGCAATGCCTGCATCTGCCGCCGAGACCCCGGAACTGCAACGCGCGGTGGGTGCGCCGCAGGCGGTGGGAGCGGTACACACGCTGCGGCAGATTCCCGAAGCCTGTGCGCGGCTGGAGGGCGCCTTCACCGGCCAGGCTGCCGAGCCGTATCGATTCGCCGTGGTCCGTACCAGCGAGCAGTGCCAGCCGCGCGCTCGTTTTGTCGACTTCGCCAAGGCGCAGCCCGCTGTCGACAAGGGCTGGAAGCTCAATGACGTGATCCGCGTGCCCAGCGCGACGTGCCCGGCACAGCAGGCGGTGGTGCGGGTGTGGCGTCTGCCGGTCGACAACCGCCAGGCGCTGGACGGCCAGGGGCAGTCGCGCATCTATCTGGAAGAAGCAAAGAAGCAGGCCGCCGCCGGCAAGATTCCGCAGGTGACGATGTTCGCCGCGCAGCTGCAGGTGGAAGGCAAGGCCTGCAACTGACGCCGTCCGGCAGGGCGAAGCCACGCAGGGCGTGGATGTACTTCGGCGCGCACCGGTAGCGTCGGGCCATGCCCGGCGGAGAACCCGGTAGTGCCGGCCGCTGGCCGGCACCCCTGCCATCACTCGGCCAGCTTCGCACCGCGGGCCACCAGCAGGTCACGCAGTGCCGAACGATGGCAGTGCGCCTCATCCTCGCAGTAGCAGCCCACGCTGATGTCGGTGTGCTGCGACAGCGCGGCCAGCAGATCCAGCGCGTGGGCTGCGTCGGGCGCCTTCATCTCGGCACGGTAGCTGCGGAAGAAGGCATTCCAGTCGGCCGCGGTGGTCGCCCCGCGAGCCTGTTTCACTCGTTCCGCGCTGGGCGACAACGTCGGGAACCAGACGTCGTACCAGTCCTGGCGGACGAACTCGCTGCGTGGCACGCCGCGCGGCGGGCGGCGTACGGTGCCGATGCGCAGGCCTTCGCCCGGAACGCGCGGAGAACCGAGGCGGACGATCCGCAGGGCCATGATCGCAGTCAGACCTCGAAGGCCGGCAGCGTCTTCTTCACTGCCACGTTCTTCAGCGTCACATACTTCGGCAGGCCATCGGCGCCGTACGGCAGTGGCGCTTCGCCCTTGATCAGCGGTGACAGATAGGCGCGCGCCCGGGCAGTGATGCCGAAGCCGTCGCGCCGGATGAAGCCGGCTGGCATCTTCTTCTCGTGGTTGGCGATCTTCGACAGCGGTGCGGACTCGATCTTCCAGCGGTACGGTGCGTCGCTGCTGCGCACGATCACCGGCATCACCCCGTTCTGGCCCTTCAATGCCAGTTGCACGGCCGCCTTGCCCACGGCCTGCGCCTGGTCCCAGTCGGTGCGGCTGGCGATGTGACGTGCCGAGCGCTGCAGGTAATCGGGCAGGGCCCAGTGCACCTTCAGCCCCAACTGGTCCTTGACCCGGCCAGCGAGGTGCGCGGCGACGCCGCCCAGCTGCGAATGACCGAATGAATCCTTGCTGCCGCCGGCATCGGCGACGAAGCGGCCATCCGCCGTGGCGATGCCCTCGGAGGCCACGACCACGCAGTACCCGACCCGTTCGACCACCGCCTTGACCTTGGCCAGGAAGGCCGCCTCGTCATAGGCACGTTCGGGCAGCAGGATGATGTGCGGGGCCTCATCGTCGCCATTGCCGGCCAGGCCTGCGGCAGCGGCCAGCCACCCGGCATGGCGGCCCATCGCTTCGTAGATGAAGACGCGGGTGGAGGTCTCGGCCATCGCCGCGACATCCAGCGCCGCCTCGCGCACCGACACCGCGGTGTACTTGGCCGCCGAGCCGAAGCCGGGGCAGGTATCGGTAACAGCCAGGTCGTTGTCGATGGTCTTCGGCACGCCGATGCAGGTCAGGTCGTAGCCGGAGGCCTTGGCCAGCTGCGAGACCTTCAGCGCGGTATCGGCCGAGTCGTTGCCGCCGTTGTAGAGGAACCAGCGCACGTCGTGCGCGCGCAGGACCTGCAGCAGACGTTCGTAGCGCGCACGGTCGGCATCGAGCGACTTCAGCTTGAAGCGGCACGAACCGAAGGCACCGCCCGGTGTATGGGCGAGGGCGCGGATGGCCGCCGCACTCTCCCTGCTGGTATCGATCAGCTCTTCGCGCAGGGCGCCCAGGATGCCGTTGCGGGCCGCCAGGACCTTGATGCCCTTGGCCCGGGCCTGTTCGATCACCGCCGCAGCGGTGGCGTTGATGACCGCGGTGACACCACCGGACTGGGCATAGAGGAGGGTACCGTTGCGCATGCTTCTACCTGCTCAGGGGAGGGACATTGCAGGGACATTACCCGGATGCGGTAAAGTGGCGCTATTGCGGTGCAGCGATACCGGACCGTCCGGGACGCGAACCTTCTTTGTTTTCAACACGTTGGAGTCAGGTCAATGCGATTGGTTCTGTTGGGACCGCCCGGTTCGGGCAAGGGGACACAGGCGACGCGCCTGAAGGACAAGCTGGGCATCGCCCACATCTCGACCGGTGACATGCTGCGTGCGGAGATCGCTGCGGGCTCGGAGCTGGGCAAGCAGGCGAAAGCGGTGATGGATGCCGGCAACCTGGTATCGGACGAGATCCTGCTGGGCATGCTTGAGTCGCGGCTGGCCCAGGCGGATGTCGCCAAGGGCTTCATCCTGGATGGCTACCCGCGCAACGTGGCGCAGGCCAATGCGCTGGACGGCCTGCTGGCCAAGATCGGTCAGCCGCTGGATGCGGTGGTGCAGCTGGATGTGGCCACCGAACTGCTGGTCGAACGCATCGCCGGCCGCGCCAAGGAGCAGGGCCGCGCCGACGACAATCCCGAATCGGTGCGCCAGCGCCTGCAGGTCTACAACGACCAGACCGCGCCGGTGGTGGATTTCTATGCAGGCCGGGGCACCCTGGCCCGCGTCGATGGCGTCGGCGAGCTCGACGAGATCGAAGCCCGCATCCTGGCCGCGATCAAGGCCTGAACCAGGCGCGCGGCCGGCTGCGGTCGGCATGCAGAACACAGGCCTGGTCCTTGCGGACCAGGCCTGTGTCGTTTTCATAGGTGCCAGCGGAGGGCTTGCTCAGGGCCCCGCAGCATGAGCTCCCTTGGGGATGGCCTCTTGGGGAGTAGGACCGGTTCGGGTACTGCGGCTGGCAATCCGAATTGTGTCCGGGTTCACAGAACATCGCTATCGGGAATTCCCTGACAGGTGGCTGGAGTTTTCTCACATCGGGTGTAGGACTTGTCTGACCCCATTACGGACATTGGCCCTATACAGCCGTGATCGGTCACAATCCTCGCTCATGAGCAGCGTACATATCCTTGCAATCGCCGGCACCTTCATGGGTGGCGTGGCCGCCCTGGCGCGGGAACTGGGCCATACGGTCAGCGGCAGTGACCAGGCCATCTATCCGCCGATGTCGACCCAGCTGGAGCAGCTGGGCATCACCCTGGACCAGGGCTACCGGGTCGACAGCGTGCCGGCGGGCACCGACCAGGTGGTGATCGGCAACGCGCTCTCGCGTGGCAACCCGGCCGTGGAGGCGGTGCTCGACGCCGGCCAGCGCTACAGCTCCGGCGCGCAGTGGCTGTCCGAGCAGGTGCTGCCGGGCCGCGACACGCTGGCTGTGGCCGGCACCCACGGCAAGACCACCACCACGACCATCCTCACCTGGCTGCTGGAGAATGCCGGTCGCGCACCGGGTTTCCTGATCGGCGGCGTGGCCGAGGATTTCGGCGTTTCCGCCCGCCTCGGTCAGGGCCGTGAGTTCGTGGTGGAAGCCGATGAGTACGACACCGCCTTCTTCGACAAGCGCAGCAAGTTCGTCCACTACCGGCCGCTGGTCGCCATCCTCAACAATCTCGAATACGACCACGCCGACATCTTCCCGGACGTGGCCGCGATCCAGCGCCAGTTCCACCATCTGGTGCGCACCGTGCCGGCGCGCGGCCGTCTGATCGTCAACGGCGAGGACGTGCACCTGGCCGAAGTGCTGGCAATGGGCTGCTGGACGCCGGTCGAGCGTTTCGGATTCGATCCGGCGCTGGAATGGCATGCCGAACTGCTGGCCGCCGATGGCAGCGCCTTCCGCGTGCACCACCACGGGCAAGCGCTGGGCGATGTGCAATGGTCGCTGCTGGGGCGGCACAACGTGCTCAATGGCCTCGCTGCGCTGGCCGCTGCCCATGCGGTGGGCGTGGCACCGGCCGAGGTGATCCCGGCGCTGGCGCGCTTCCGCAGCGTCAAGCGGCGCATGGAAGTGATCGGCAGCCACGACGGCATCACCGTCTACGACGACTTCGCGCACCATCCCACCGCGATCGCCACCACCCTCGAGGGCCTGCGCGCCAAGGTGGGCGATGCACGCATCGTGGTGGCGATGGAACCGCGCAGCAATTCGATGCGGCTGGGCGCACATGCACACGCGCTTGCGCCCTCGCTGGCGCTGGCCGACGAGGTGGTGTTCCTGCATCGTCCCGAGCTGGCCTGGGACGCAGCGTCGGTGATCGCAGCGGTGCGCGGCCACGCGCACGCGGTACCCGATACCGACGCATTGCTGGCACAGCTGCAGGAGCGCGTGCACCGCGGTGACCACGTGGTGTTCATGTCCAATGGTGGCTTCGACGGCGCGCCGCGCCGTTTCCTCGCAGCATTGCAGGCGCGATGAGCACGGACGCGTCACTGCCCCTGTTCCCGCTGCACGCCACCCTGCTGCCTGGCGCGGCGATCGGCCTGCGCGTGTTCGAGCGCCGCTATCTGGACCTGATCCGCGACAGTGGCCGCAGTGCGGAGGGATTCGGCGTCTGCCTGATCCTTGATGGCCAGGAGGTCGGTGCGCCGGCAACGCCGGCCGCCTACGGTGTGCAGGTACGCATCGAGGACTTCGATGTCGGCGCCGACGGCGTGCTGCAGCTGCGCCTGCGCGGTACCCGCCGCTTCCATGTCGAGCGCACCCGGGTGCGCGACAACGGCCTGGTGGTGGCCGATGTGCGCTGGTGCGAAGAAGACCCGGATGACGAGCTGCGTCCACAGCATGCGCTGCTGGCCACCGTGCTGGGTCACATCATCGAGCAGGCCGGCGAAGCCTACGCTCCGGCCAACCCTGCGTTGCTGGACCAGGCAAGCTGGGTCGGCTGGCGCCTGGCCGAGCTGCTGCCGTTGAGCGAACAGCAGCGCCTGCAACTGCTGCAGATGGACGATCCGCATCAGCGCCTGCAGCAGCTGCTGGGCTGGATGCCGTAAAGAATCATCCCGCGCGGTAGCGCCGGGCCACGCCCGGCGGCTCCTCACGGTGCGATGGTCTTCAACCGCAGTACCGGCAACCCGGTTTCGCCGTGCACATCCTCGCGTTGCGGCAGTTCCTGCACGGCGTCCTTCACCGCGTTCAAGGCTGGATCCACGCCGCGCAGCGGATGCCACATGCCGATCCACTGGAAGTGGCGCTCGTAGCGCAGGGTCTGTGCGCTGCCCAGCCACAGTGGCGTGTCGCCCGGCTGCAGCTGCACGGCGGCCGGCCACAGGCGCAGCACGTAGCGCTCGTCCGGACGCGCCCCCTGGCGCACCATCAGCAATGCTTCCACGCGCGTGTCCAGCGTTGCCGGCAAGACCGGCAGCTGCTCCGCACCGGTGTCCTTGTCCAGCATCAGCAATGCTTCCTGCCAACCGGCCTGCTCCTGCAGCGTCCAGCCACGTGCCTCCAGCTGTGCCTGCAACGGGGCCAGGGGACCGGCGACCTGCACATCGAGCGGCCAGCGCTGGTCATCGTCGAACTCGTTGCGGCGCGCCGGCAGCGCGGACCAGTCGTGCTGCCACCACGCCTGCATATCCATCGCCTGCGCGGCGGGCAGGGACGGCTCGAAACGTTCCAGCTTCACCGCGATGTTGCGCGGCGCATACCACATCGCGGCAACGGCGAAGACGCCGTAGAAAAGCCAGGCGACCGGTTTGACCCAGAACGACCGGTTGAACCGGCGGCGGTAAGCAATGCCCAGCACCAGCAGCCAGAACGTGCCGAACAGCATGCCGCCGATCACATCGCTCAGCCAGTGTGCGCCCAGATACAGGCGCGAGAAGCCGATCAGGCTGACCACGATGCCCGATACGAGGTACGGCCAGACGCGGGTGCGGCCGGGCATCTCGCGCGCGATCAGGACCGCGAAGAAGCCGAAGGTGATGGTGGCCATGGTCACCGATACCGACGGGAAGCCGAAGCCGCTGCTGGCGTCGACCGGGCGGACCACATCCACGGTCGCGCCGAGCAGCAGCGTCAGGGCCAGGCCGAAGGCGAGCGCGGCCAGCCAGTGCGCCGCAGCCATCCAGCGCCGGCGCCAGATCAGGTAGCCCATCGCCGCGGCGGTGGCCGGCAGCAGTACCGGCCATGCGCCGAGCGAGGCCAGCGCCGCCATCGGGTAGTCGGCCAGCGGGTTGCGCAGCGCCAGCATGGCCTGGTGCACCAGCAGATCGACCGCAAGCGGTTCACCGTGCGCGACCACCAGGGTGAGCAGTGCGAACCAGCCCCAGCCGAGCAGCAGCAGCATCAGTGCCAGCATCGCCAACGGCACCGACTCGCGCCGCTTCGGGTCGAGCACGCCGACCGTGTAACGGCCCAGAGTCGGATGGCGGTTGGACCAGTCGAGCAGGCGCGACAGCCAATGATCCATGCGCGCTGCGGACCAGCGGTAGCCGTACAGCACGATCGCCCAGACCAGGCTGAGGATCACCGCGAGCAGGCCGACCACCACCACCAGGCGACCTGCCACGGCCGCGACCGCGTCATAGGCTTCGCCCAGGATCCAGCCTGGCGCCAGGAACAGCACGGCCCAGGAAATGCTGGCGATGCCGCTGGCCTGCATGTAGCGGCTGGCGGGCATGTTCATCATGCCGGCGATGGCGGGGACGAACGGCCGGATCGCGCCGACGTAGCGGGCCACAAGAATGCTCTTGAAGGCATTGCGGCGGAACAGGTTCTCGCCACGGTCCAGCAGTTGCGGGTAGCGGCTGAACGGCCACACGCCGCGCAGGCGATCGCCCCAGCGGCGGCCGATCCAGTAGCTGATGCCGTCGCCCGCGAACGCACCCAGCGCTGCCGCAGCGACCGCGTACGGCCCGGAGATCTGGCCAAGGCCGATGAACACGCCCACGGCGAACAGCAGGGGCAGCGCGGGCACGATGGCGCCGAGAATGATGACCGCGTCGCAGAACGCGATCAGAAAAATGACCGCGCCCGCCAGCACGGGATGAGCGGCAATCCACGCGAGGGTGGCGTCGATCCATGAAGAGTCCATTGCCCGATTATAAAGGCGTGAAGGTGACTGGTTCCCAGCCGCTTGCCGACCGTTTGCCACCGTCGGCATCGCCTAGAATGGCGCCATGCCGCATTCGCCAGACGTCCCACCACATGCATTGAAGGCCGACAGCTTCGGCCGCATCCTTCGTATGGAGGGCCCCGACGGGCCGTTCGTGCGCCGCGATCTGGGGGCGACGCCGCTGTGGCTGCGCCTGCCGGCGTGGTGGCTGGCGCGGCGCGAAGCACGCGCGCTGCGCCATATCCACGGCATGGCCGATGTCCCGCAGCTGATCGATTGGGATGGCCGCCACCTGGATCGCAGTTTCATGGCCGGCGATGCCATGTACCAGCGCCCGCCGCGCGGCGACCTCGCCTGGTTCCGCGCCGCGCGGCGCCTGCTGCAGCAGCTGCACCGGCGCGGCGTCGCCCACAACGACCTGGCCAAGGAGGCCAACTGGCTGGTCACCGACGATGGTCGTCCGGCGCTGATCGACTTCCAGCTGGCGGTGATCGGCAATCCGCGCTCGCGCTGGATGCGCCTGCTGGCCCGCGAGGATCTGCGCCATCTGCTCAAGCACAAACGCATGTACTGCCGCGAGTCATTGACGCCGGTGGAGAAGCGCGTGCTCAAGCGCACGTCGTGGGTACGCGAACTGTGGTTCGCCACCGGCAAGCCGGTCTACCGCTTCGTCACACGGCGCATCCTGCACTGGGAAGACAACGAAGGGCAGGGGCCGAAGCCGTGAGACGGTGGCACGTAGTGACCACGCTGCCGAGCGCGGCCAGCGTCCTGCATCCGCAGCTGGCGGGTGCGGATTTCGTGCATGCCTGCCGCGTCGACACCCATCGACAGGGGCGCAGTGCGCTGCAGGCCTATCGCGACATGGCAGCGACGGTCCCTGCGTGGTTTGACGGGCTGATGGCGCTGCGCAACCAGGGCATGCGCCTGCTCGGGATGAAGGATCTGGGTTCGCTGCGTGCGGTGCAGGCTGCGCAGCATCCGAGTCCCGGGCAGCGGCTCGGCATTTTCACCCTGCAGTCGCTGCACGATGATGCCATCGTGCTGGAGGATGACGACCGGCACCTGCACGTGCAGCTGGCGCTGCAGTGGCAGGGTGACACGCTGGAAGTGGCGACGGTGGTGCATACGCACAACGCGTTCGGGCGCCTGTACATGCTGCCGGTGGACCCGATGCACCGGCTGATCGTGCCGCATCTGCTGCGCAGGCAGGTACGCGCGTACGGGTAGGCCGGGCCCGGCGGCACCCGGCGCCACCGGAGCGCTAGGGCGTTGCCGGCACCAGCTGCTGGCCAATGAAGTTCCGCTTGGCATCGAAGTCATAGCCGATCTGCAGCTGCCCCACATCCGGGCAGGCATGGCAGTCGCGCAGCGGCGTGCGGTACAGCAGGCGGATGCCGCCGCCTTCCAGTGGTGCGGTGCCTGCGGCCTGCGCCGGTGCGAACGGCGTCGCCTGCGGGTTGGCCTTCAGCACTGCCTGCACAGTCGGGTCGGCGCGCAGCGCATCGTCCAGCTGCACCGCATCGACATCGATGCGCTTGCCGCCTGCATCCACCAGACGCGTGCCTTGGTTGGTGTTGGCGCGGAAGGGATATTCAACCGTGGCCACGCCCAGTCCGTCATGCTCATGCCACGCGCTGACATAGGCCAGTTCGCCGCCGGTGGAAAGCTGCTCGGCGGCCGTGATTGCATCCGAGCTGGCGCCGCCGCTGCGCATCGCATCGCGCAGGCAGTCGCGCGTCGCCGCATCGCCTCCCTGACGGCAGGCGTTGAGATCGCCGTCCCACACCACCGCCTCGCTCCAGCGCATCCGGCCATCGGTCGCTGCCTTCTCCGCGCTGGGGGTGTCCGTGGCGACAGGTTCCTTGCCGGGCTCGGGCGAGCTGCCCTGGCAGGCGGTCATCAGGGCGAGTGCGAGGGCAGGCAGCAGCAGACGGGAACGGCGCATGGCGTGGACCTCGTGCGTTGACTGGAGGCCCGAGTATCGTCAAGACCGGGTGAACTCCGCGTCGGCGCGGCATACTAGCCGCTCATTGCATACGCTGGAGTCTGGAACGTGGGCAGTCTGCAGGGCAAGACCCTTTTCATCACCGGTGCCTCGCGTGGCATCGGCCTGGCGATCGCGCTGCGTGCCGCGCGCGATGGTGCCAACGTGGCCATCGCGGCCAAGTCGTCGGTGCCGAACCCGAAGTTGCCGGGCACCATCCACAGCGCTGCCGATGCGGTGAATGCGGCCGGCGGCCAGGGCCTGGCGTTGAAATGCGACATCCGCGAGGAAGAGCAGGTGCAGGCGGCCGTCGCCGCTACGGTCGATACCTTCGGTGGCATCGACATCCTGGTCAACAATGCCAGCGCGATCTGGTTGCGCGGCACGCTGGAGACACCGATGAAGCGCTTCGACCTGATGCAGCAGGTCAATGCGCGTGGCAGTTTCCTGTGCGCACAGGCCTGCCTGCCGTACCTGCGGCAGGCCCCGAATCCACACATCCTCACCCTGGCGCCGCCGCCGAGCCTGGAACCGAAGTGGTGGGGTGCGCATACCGGCTACACGCTGGCGAAGATGGGCATGAGCTTCGTCACCCTCGGCCTTGCTGCCGAGTTCGGGCCGCAGGGCGTGGCGGTCAATGCGCTGTGGCCGCGCACGGTGATCGCCACCGACGCCATCAACATGATCCCCGGCGTTGACGCGGCGGGATGCCGCACGCCGCAGATCATGGCCGATGCCGCGCATGCAGTGCTGGTACGCGAAGCCGCGGGTTTCCACGGCCAGTTCCTGATCGATGACGAGGTGCTGGCACAGGCCGGCATCACCGACCTGTCCGGCTATGCGGTGGATCCGTCGCGGCCGCTGCTGCCGGATCTGTTCCTCGACTGATCCGATGCGAGTGTCATGATCGGCCAACTGCGATAGAATTCGCGGCTGTAATCGTTTTCAACAAGGATGTGCGTAGATGCTCCGTCGTACCACTGCAGCGCTGCTCGCTGCGTCGTTGTCGCTTGCCCTGGTCGCCTGTGGTGGCAAGCCGCCCGCCTCGTCCGGCACGTCCGACAAGGCCGATGCCGCGCCTACGCAGGATGCCCAGCAGCAGCTGACCGCCAAGCTCAACGCCTATATCGGCTGCTTCAACGCGGTCGATTCCGAGGTGCATGGCAGCGCCCGCGCCTACACGGGCTGGATCAAGGATCTGGAGGCCGGTCCGAGCGGACGCGAGACCCGTGTGTACGGACCAAGCGAGATCGACGACTACGACATGAAGCAGTGCGACGCACCGATCACCGAGGCGATCGCGGCCCAGCCCGCGCTGCCGGAACTCGATGCGGCGGCTGGCCGCTACCTGCAGGCGCTGAAGGCACTGGTGCCGGTCAGCCATGAGGCACACGACTACTACGAGCGCCAGGATTACGAGGACGACCAGTTCGCCAAGGGCAAGCAGCTGCACGCGCCGCTGATGGCTGCGTTCAAGGCCTTCGCCGGCGCCAGCGAAACGTTCAACGTTGAACTGGAACGCCAGAACGATGCTGCCCAGCGCGAGCACCTCAAGGCGCTGGAACAGGCCGAGGGCCGCACCCGCGAGTACTACCGGCTGGCGATGATGCTGGAAGCGAAAGCGATCATGGACATGATGGGCGACGACGATTTCGATCCGGCGCAGGCCGATGAACGGCTGCAGGCCTTCAATCGCATTTCCGACGAAGCACATGCCAAGGTGGCCGATCAGGAGCCGGGCAAGCTGGACTGGAACAGCTTCGAGCGCGAAGCCGAGAACTTCCGTCGCGAGGGCAAGGAGCGCCTGCAGCGGGTCAGCAGCAAGACCCCGTACAACGACTTCGAGCGGCGCATGCTGGATTCGCCGTCGATGGCCCCGCGGGGTTCGGCCGGGCGACTGCTGCATGTCTACAACGCGCTGGTGTTCCAGAGCAACCGGCAGTAGATCCGGGTGACAGTCCAGTGTGCCGACGCACTGGTCAGTGCCAGCAATCCGATGCGCTGAGGCGGGAGCGGCGGCAGGCTGCTCACCGCCCCGCGCAGGTACGGGTCAGCGGTTGAAGGCTTCCGGCAGCGCGTTGCCGCAGGCCCGGCAGTGGCGTGCATCCGGTTCGTGGCCTTCCAGCCCGCAGTGCGGGCAACCCCGGGCATCGCGGCGTGCCGCCAGCTCGGCCTCGCGCATGGTGCTGGCCAGTTCAGCGGTGTAGATGCCGGTGGGCACGGCAATGATGCTGTAGCCGATCAGGATCAGCACGGACGTGACGAAGCGGCCGAGCACGGTCTGCGGCACGATGTCGCCGAAGCCGACCGTGGCCATGGTCACCACCGCCCAGTACATGCTGGCAGGAATGTTGCTGAAGCCGTTCTCCGGTCCTTCGATCACGTACATCAGCGCGCCGGCGATGATGGTGATGGTGATCACCGTGAACAGGAACACCAGGATCTTCCGCCGGCTGCGCCACAGCGACTGCATCAGCACGCCGCTTTCCTCGATGTAGCGGGTCAGCTTGAGGATGCGGAACACGCGCAGGATGCGCAGTGCGCGCACCACCAGCAGGCTCTGCGCGCCGGGGATGAACATGGACAGGTACGCGGGCAGGATCGACAGCAGGTCGATGATGCCCCACACGCTCACGGCATAGCGCAGCGGGCGCTTGACCACCGCCAGCCGCAGCAGGTACTCGGCGGTGAAGATGAGGGTGAAGCCCCACTCGAGCACGTACAGGCTGGTGGACCACTCGGCGTGCAGGTGCTGCACGCTGTCGATCATCACCACCAGGATGCTGGCGATGATGGTCACCACCAGCAGCAGGTCGAAATTGCGCGAGGGCCGGGTATCGTGCCGGTAGATGATGTCGAACCACTGGCGGCGCCAGCCGGTTTCGGTGGCGGGGTTCAGCTGGGGGGCGGAGAACGGTCGCATGGGCGCATTGTGCCGCAGGGGTTCCGGCGCGAGAATGGGCATTCCTGAATCCTGCCGACTGCCATGACCGCCGCGACCGACCCGCTGATCTCCCTTTCGCACTACTACCTGCCGGTCTACAAGCCTCGCCAGGTGGTGCTGGAGCGTGGCCAGGGCGCCCGCGTGTGGGACAGCCAGGGCCGTGAGTTCATCGATCTGGCGGCCGGTATCGCCGTGTGCGGCCTGGGCCACAACGACCCGGATCTGGTGGCGGCACTGGTCGAGCAGGCCGGCAAGCTCTGGCACACCAGCAATGTGTTCTACAGCGCACCGCCGCTGCACCTGGCGGAAGAGCTGGTGAAGGCCAGCCGCTTCGCCGAGCGCGTGTTCCTGTGCAATTCCGGCGCCGAAGCCAATGAAGTGGCGATCAAGATGGTGCGCAAGTGGGCCTCCAGCCAGGGGCGGCCGGCTGACAAGCGGGTGATCATCACGTTCCGCGGCAGCTTCCACGGCCGCACCATGGGCGCGGTGACCGCCACCGCCCAGCCGAAGTACCAGGAAGGCTATGAGCCGCTGCCCGGTGGCTTCCGCTACATCGACTTCAACGACGAAGTGCAGCTGGAAACGGCGATGGCCGCGGGCGACGTGGCGGCGGTGATGCTGGAGCCGGTGCAGGGCGAGGGTGGCGTGATGCCGGCCAAGTCCGGTTTCCTCAAGCGCGTGCGCGAGCTGTGCGACCAGCACGGCGCGCTGCTGGTGCTGGATGAGATCCAGGCGGGCATGGGCCGTACCGGCACGCTGTTCGCGCACTGGCAGGATGACGTGGTGCCGGACATGGTCACCCTGGCCAAGGCGCTGGGAGGCGGCTTCCCGATCGGCGCGATGCTGGCCGGCCCGAAGGTCGCCGAGACCATGCAGTTCGGTGCGCACGGCACCACCTTCGGTGGCAATCCGCTGGCTGCTGCCGTCGCCCGCGTAGCGCTGCGCAAACTGTCCTCGCCTGAGATCGCCGCCAATGTCAGCCGCCAGTCGAAGGCGCTGCGCGATGGTTTCGCCCGCATCAGCGAGGAATTCGGCGTGTTCAGTGGCGTACGCGGTCGCGGCCTGATGCTGGGCGCGGTCCTGGCCAAGGACTTCGCCGGGCAGGCCGGTGCCATCCTCGATCACGCGGCCGAACACGGCCTGCTGACCCTGCAGGCCGGTCCGGACGTGCTGCGTTTCGTGCCGTCGTTGAACATCACCGACGAAGAAGTGGCCGAAGGCCTGAAGCGCCTGCGTGCCGCTGTTGCAGCGTTCATCGCCGCACGCTGAAGCCTTGGCGCTGACCCCGTCGCCGCGGAATCGCTGTAGAGCCGAGCCCATGCTCGGCTCATCTCCACGTCAGGCAACAGCAGCCGAGCATGGGCTCGGCTCTACAGCGGTCACGTGATCCGGTAGCGTTTCAACACCTTGCCCAGCCCACGGCCATCGTGCACCGTTTCCGCGTGCAGCCCAGCGGCGCGTGCGCCGCGCACGTTGGCGAACAGGTCATCGACGAACAACGTGTGCGCAGGCGCTGCATCAAGCATCTCCAGCGTGCGCAGGAACACCTCCGGCGCCGGTTTGCGCAGGCCGAAATCGGCGCTGCAGAACACGCGACCCAGCAGGGCAGGGAACAGCTCCGGCAGCAGGGAAGGCAACGCCTGCTTCATCAGCGCGCCATTGTTGGTCAGCACCGCCATCGGCAGCTGCAGGGCCTGCAGCCGTTGCAGGACTGCGCGCTGCGGATGGCTCGCGGCTTGCCGCGCTGCGGTCCAGGTGTCCACGTCGATGGTCCTGTGCAGAAGCTCTCCCAATCGCGCCAGATAGGCAGGGCCGCCCAGCGAGCCATTGTCATGCGCGGCTTCCAGCCCGCTGTCGTACAACGCGGTCTGCACGGCCTGCGTCGGAACCCCCAGCGCCTTCGCCAGATGCAGCACGCGTTGCGCGCGCTGGTAATGCACCAGCACGCCGTCTACATCCAGCAGCAACAGGTCGATCCGCATCGGCCGAGCATGCCATTGCGGCAAGTGTGCGGGAAACCCTGGAGCGGGCATGCGACAGACGGTCGCAGACGCGGCCACAGGGGGCTGCCTAGAATGGCGCTTGAATCCGCAGGAGAGGCAACGATGAAGGCTTGGATGGTGGCAGTGGGACTGGGCGCGCTGATGCTGGCGCCGTCGGCGATGGCGCGGGTGTGTGCGGTGAGCATCGACAGCACCGACCAGATGAGCTTCAGCAGCCGCGAGATCAAGGTCGCCGCCGACTGCACCGCCGTGGATCTGACCCTGCGCCACACCGGCAAGTTGGCCGCCACTGCCATGGGCCACAACTGGGTGCTGACCCGCAGTGCCGATTACCAGCCGGTGGCGATGGCGGGCATGCGCATGACCCTGGCCGACAGCTACCTGCCGAAGGCCGACAAGCGCGTGTTGGCGCACACCAAGGTGATCGGCGGCGGCGAGACCACGCGCGTGCGCTTCTCTACCCAGGGCCTGCAGAAGGGCGGTGACTACACCTTCTTCTGCTCGTTCCCCGGCCACTTCGCGATGATGAAGGGCACGTTCGTCTTTGGTTGACGCCGTTTGCAGCGTCGCACCATGCTTGACTGCTCTTTTCCGCGCTGCGTACGATGAGCCGGGCATGGCTCGGCTCTACACGTTGCAGTAGATCCACGCCAGGCGTGGATACGGTGCAAGGCAGTGCCAACCAAGGTTGGCACCTGCCATGGGCAGGGCTCAGCCCTTGGCGGCCTTGAACGCCACGCGTGCAGCGGCCAGCGTCGCTTCGATCACCGCATCGTCGTGCGCACTGGACAGGAAGCCGGCCTCGTACGCCGACGGCGCCAGGAACACGCCCTGGTCCAGCATGGCGTGGAAGAAGCGGTTGAACGCCGGAATGTCACAGGCGGTGGCCTGCGCATAGGTCTCCACCTTCTCGCTGGTGAAGAACAGCCCGAACATCGCGCCGACCCGGGTCGTGGTCACGGCCACTCCGGCGTCTGCGGCCGCAGCTTCCAGGCCCTCGCACAGGCGTGCGGTGCGCTCGGCCAGGTCGGCGTGGAAGCCGGGCTGCTGGACCAGTTCCAGCATTGCCAGGCCGGCCGCCATCGCCACTGGATTGCCGCTGAGCGTGCCGGCCTGGTAGATCGGGCCGGCGGGGGCGATCTGCTGCATCAGGTCGCGGCGACCGCCATAGGCGCCCACCGGCATGCCGCCGCCGATGATCTTGCCGAAGGTGGTCAGGTCCGGCGTGATCCCGTAATGCGCCTGCGCGCCGCCGAGCGCCACGCGGAAGCCGGTCATCACTTCATCGAAGATCAGCAGTGCGCCGTGTTGCGTGCACAGCTCGCGCAGGTGCTGCAGGTAGCCGTCGCGTGGCGGGATGCAGTTGGCGTTGCCCACTACCGGTTCGATGATCAGGCCGGCGATCTCGCTGCCCTGTGCTTCGAACAGTGCGGTGGCGGCCTCGAAGTCGTTGTAGGGCAGGGTCAGGGTGAGTTCGCTCAGGCCTGCCGGAACGCCCGGTGAGGTGGGCACACCGAGGGTCAGCATGCCGCTGCCGGCCTTCACCAGGAACGAGTCGCCATGGCCGTGGTAACACCCTTCGAACTTGACGATGCGGTTGCGACCGGTGGCACCGCGCGCCAGGCGGATCGCCGACAGGGTCGCTTCGGTGCCGGAGTTGACCATCCGCACCATCTCGCAGGACGGCACCAGGCGGGTGATGGTCTCGGCCATGGTCACTTCGGCGGCGCACGGCGCACCGAACGAGAGGCCCTGTTCGACGGCCTTCTTCACCGCCTGGCGTACGGCCGGATGATTGTGGCCGACGATCATCGGACCCCAGGAACCGACATAGTCGATGTAGCGGTTGCCGTCCACGTCGTACAGGTAGGCGCCATCGGCGCGCTCGACGAAGAAGGGCTCGCCGCCGACCGACTTGAACGCGCGGACCGGCGAATTGACGCCGCCCGGCAGCAAGTGCTGGGCACGGGAGAACAGGGCGTGGGACTGGTCGTGGTTCATCGGGTTTCCTGGGTGTTACCGGAACTGGGCGAGGTAGGCGCGCTGGGTGGCGACCGGGTCCGGTGCGGCGTAGATGCCGCTGACCACGGCCACCAGGTCGGCGCCGGCCTCGATGAGGGGACCGACATTGTCCGGCGTCAGGCCGCCGATCGCCACCCGCGGTACGCCCAGTGCGCCGCTCTGCCGCAGCAGATCGATGTGGGCACGGCTGGTGGTGATCTTGGTGGTGGTCGGAAAGAAGGCGCCGAAGGCCACATAGCTGGCGCCAGCGGCTGCGGCGGCCTCGGCGTTGGCCAGCTGGTCGTAGCAGGAGGCGCCGATGATGGCGTCGGCACCGAGCAGGGCGCGCGCGCTGGCGATGTCGCCGTCGGTACCGCCCAGATGCACGCCGGCTGCGCCCACGGCCCGGGCCAGTACCGGGTCATCATTGACGATCAGCGGCACGCCGTGCTCTGCGCACAGCGCCTGCAGTGCGGTGGCCTGTTCCAGCCGCAGCGCGTCGCTGGCGGTCTTGTTGCGGTACTGCAGCCAGGTGGCGCCGGCGGCCAGCAAGGGCGCGGTGCGGGCCAGCAGGCGTGCGGTGTCGGGCTCATCCGGGGTGATGAGGTAGACGCCACGGGGCGCCGGGGAAGCAGAGGTCATCGATGGCTACCGGTGAGTGGACCGCGATGGGACAATGGCGGCCCGTGAATTCAACCCCGATTATCCGATGAGCGACGCCACCCCCACCACCCTGCGTACCTGGATGTGCGTGGTCTGCGGCTTCCTTTACCACGAGGCCGACGGCCTGCCGGAAGAGGGCATTGCGCCGGGCACGCGCTGGGAAGACATTCCGGACACCTGGACCTGCCCGGACTGCGGCGTTACCAAGGCCGATTTCGAGATGGTCGAGGTCGATTGACGGACGTGGGGCGGGCCGCAGGTCCGCGCACCGACCGCCTCAATGCAGCCGTGGCATCGGCCCGCCCAGATCGATCAGCTTCTCGCGCAGCCACTGCGCGTCGCTGGCCTCGGGATTGCGCTTGAGGTACTGCCCCAGATCGTGCCGGGCTCCCGTCAGGTACTCCAGCTGCAGGTAGGCCAGGCCCCGGTCGCGCAGGGCGTCGTCCTGCTCCGGCGCCAGCTTCAGCAGGCGGTCGGCACTGCGCGCGGCACGGTCCCATTCACCGGCCTCGGCATACACGCCGTGCAGGTTGCGCAGCATCCGCATCAGGATCGCGCGGGACGGTGCCGGATCGAGAATCTGCGCCAGCACCTGGTCGTCGGGCATCTGCCCGCCCAGATGTGACTTTGCGCGCTCCCGCAGTTCGTCCACATCCAGCGGCCGACCGCCGTTGAACGGGTCCATCACCAGGACACCGTCATCCACCGGCAGGCGCACCAGGAAGTGGCCGGGGAAGGACACGCCGTCCAGCGGAATGCCCAGCCGCCGCGCGACCTCCATCTGTACCAGCGCCAGCGAGATCGGATTGCCGAGCCTGCGCTCGAATACCTGGTTGAGATAACTGTTGCGCGGATCGTAATACTCGTCGTGGTCCCCGCTGTAGCCCAGTTCGTCGAACAGGTGGCGATTGATCGCGGCCATTTTCAGCGGACTGCGCTCGATGCTGTCCACTTCGGCGCGAAGGTGGTCGACATGGCTCTGGATCAGCGCGTCGTAGGTGGACGGCTGCAGATCCGGATATTCATCGCGCGCGATCAGCAGCGCGGTCGGCAACAACGGCAGCGCCTCGTCTTCGAGGTCGGCCAGTGCATCCCAGTCGGGGAGTGTGATCCGGTCCGGCATGGTCACAGACTGGCGGCAATCGCAGACGGATTCAAGCGGTGTGGCGTGAAAAATCCAGGGGTCAGATCCCGTCCGCGTGCGAAAGGGATCCGACCCCGACCGGGGTGCCGGCCGGCCGCCGGGCCGCGTGGGCCTACTTCTCGATGCCCGGGCCGAAGGTCAGTTCGGTACCGTCTTTCAGCTTGAGCTTCTCGGCCTGGCCGGCGTTGAGTTCCAGCACGTACCGGGCCGGGCCGCCGCTGGGATAGGGCGGGCACATGTCGCCGGCCGAGCAGGGCGGCACGTCGCGCTGCTGGCTCACCAGCCGGCGCTGGCTGTCGAAGTACAGGATGTCCAGCGCGATCTTGGTGTTCTTCATCCAGTACGCCTGCATTTCCTCGCGGTCATGGATGAACAGCATGCCGTGGTCAACGGGCATCTGGTCGCGGAACATCAGCCCGCGTGCGCGGGTCTCATCATTGGTTGCCAGCTCCACGTGGTAGCGGGCGCCGTCCAGTTCGACCCAGTGACGGGCCGCATCGGTGGCACAGCCGGCCAGGGCCAGCAAGGGAAGCATCAGCAGCGAACGCAGCAGCGACATCGTCAGGATCCTTCGCGTGAGGGTCAGAGCACGACCGGCGGTTCGCCGCCGATGATCACCACGTCGGCACGGCGACGGGCAAACAGGCCGACGCAGACCACGCCCGGCAGCTGGTTGAGTTCGCGTTCGAGCTTTTCCGGATCGGTGATCTGCAGGTTGTGGATGTCCAGGATCTGGTTGCCGTTGTCGGTGACCACGCCCTCGCGCCAGGTCGGCTGGCCCCCGGTCATGTCGCGGATCTGCCGGGCCACCAGGCTGCGTGCCATCGGAATCACTTCCACCGGCAGCGGGAACCTGCCCAGCACCGGGACCTGCTTGCTCGGGTCGACGATGCAGACGAAGCGCTCGCTGGCCTCGGCAATGATCTTCTCGCGGGTCAGTGCAGCGCCACCGCCCTTGATCAGGCACTTGCCGGGATCGCACTCGTCGGCGCCGTCGACGTACAGCGACAGGTTGCCGGTGTGGTTCAGCTCGATCACCTCGATCCCGTGCTGCTTCAGGCGCGCGGTGCTCTGTTCCGAGCTGGAGACCGCACCCTTGATGCGATGCTGGATGCGCGCCAGCGCATCGATGAAATAGGCGACGGTGGAACCGGTGCCGACACCGACGATCATGCCGTCTTCGACGTACTCGATGGCTTTCTCGGCGGCCAGGCGCTTGGCTTCGGACATGGGAGCAACTCTCAGCAGGGAATCAGGATTTCTTTTCCAGCGACAGCAGCAGCTTCCACTGCGCGGCGGTCACCGGGAACACCGACAGGCGGTTGCCCTTGGCAACCAGCGGGAAGCCCTCGCCCAGCGCTTCAGCGTGCAGCTTGATCTCGTCCAGCGCGATCACCTGCCTGAGCTTGCGGTCGAAGGCCACGTCCACAAGCATCCAGCGCGGGTTCTCGCGCGTGCTTTTCGGGTCGTGGTAGTCGGATCGGGGGTCGAACTGGGTATCGTCCGGGTAGGCCGGGCTGGCGACCGTGGCCAGGCCGACGATGCCGGGGACCTTGGTATTGGAGTGGTAGAACAGGATGCCGTCGCCGACCTGCATGCCATCGCGCATGAAGTTGCGCGCCTGGTAGTTGCGTACCCCGTTCCACGGCTCGACCTTGACCCGGGCCAGGTCATCGATGGAGAAGGCGTCCGGCTCGGACTTCATCAGCCAATAGCGCTTGCGGGCGGTCATGCGTTCACGGGGGCAGCGGAGGGGAACAGGGTGCCGGCTTCGGTGCAGATCGCATCCACCGGCACGTCCCACGACGCCACCGGCAAGGACTCGACCTGCTGCACCGCGAAGGCAGCACCGACCAGCCAGGGCGGCGCCGGCCGGTCGTGGCGGAAGGCGAAGCTGCGATCATACCAGCCGCCCCCCATGCCCAGCCGCCGGCACTGTGTGTCGAAACCCACCAGCGGGGTCACTACCAGCGCCATCTGCGCCGGTTCCAGCGTGTCTTCCACGGCCACGTCCGGTTCCGGAATGCCGTAGCGGTTGCCGGTCAGGGGCTGACCGGGCCGCCAGGGCGCGAAGCGCAGCGTGTCGCCGGCCAGCACCGGCAGGCAGTAGGAGAGTCCATCGGGCAGCTGCAGCTGCCAGCGATGCAGCGCGATCTCACCGTCCAGCGCCCAATAGCCGGCAACGTGGCCGTGAAGCGGCGCAAACGGCAACGCCAGCAGCCCATCGGCAAGGGCATCGGCGGCGGCGATGCGCTCGCTGGCGGAAAGGTCGCGGCGGCGTTGCCGCAGGTCGTGGCGCAGGGCCTGGCGCGGGTCGGTCATGGCAGCGTGCGGCAAGGAACAGCCGTCATTGTGCCGGAAAGAACAAGGGCGACGCCCGAAGACGCCGCCCTTGCTGGAATATTGCATTCTCCGCAATGTCGATGCATGCGAAACGACCTTGAACCCGGGGGCTCAAGTGGGAACGCTGGAGAACCATCGGGCTTCCCGCTACAAGGCGGACCTGCACTCCCGGCGCTGTCGCGCTCCCGGTGTCGTTCTTAAGGGACAAGGCGAATGTTTGCACATGCCGTCGAGTACCGCAGAGAACGCAGGGCCATTATAGCGGCCGGTCCTGATCTGGATAGGCCGTTCGTCGGCAACAGTCCGTGCCAATTCAGAAATGAGAAGACGCGTGTCGCGCGATCTGTCAGGGATTGCCGTCGATGGCGCGGTCCAGCCGCCGGTTCAGGTCGGCCAGCGTCTGCTGCAGGGCCACGGCCTGGCGGGCGTTCTCGTCACGCAACAGCTGCAGTTCATGGGCCAGATTCAGTGCCGCCAGGACCGCGATGCGGTCGACCGCCGCCATGCGGTTGCTGCCACGGATCTCGCGCATCCGTGCGTCGAGCAGGCGCGCGGCCGCCATCAGGCTGTCGCGTTCATCGGCACCCACGCCGACGGTGTACTCGCGGTCGAGGATGCGGACGCTGACCGGTTCGGCGCTCATGTGTGCTGCTCCAGGGATTTGAGCCGGCTGATCATCGCTTCCACCCGCGAGCGCGCCTGTTCGTTCTTGGCCAGCAGCGTCGAGCGCTCGGCCACCAGCTGTTCCTGCTGGTGGCGCAGGCTGCGGTTCTCTTCGGCCAGGCGCTGGTTGCGTTCAAGCAACGCTTCCACGCGGGCGGCGAAGTCCTGCAGCTGGGCAAGGGGATCGGCGGGTTCCATGCAGGCACGATAGGCAAGCCGGGTCTGGGCGGTCAAGCGCTGTCGCAGCACGCCCGGATGGCCACGGGGAGGTCGCTATCGGGTTGCTACACTACAGGGCTCACGGGCGCGCGCGTGCGCGCTCGGGGTTTCCTTCTCCGAACGAGCCGCACGATGACCGAACTTCCCTCCGTCGACGACGTTTCCCGCGCCAGCCAGGACCTGGGCCTGGGCGCCACCGCTGCCGAGCTGCATGGCGGCCTGTGCGGCTGGCTGGCCGCCGGTGGAGCTCCCGGCAACGACTGGCCGGCGCGTGTGCTGGCCGACGACAGCCTGCCGCCGGTGGCGGCCGACAGCGCCCTCGGGCAGTTGTTGCAGGCCACCATCAAGCAGCTGGAGGACCGCGATTTCGCGTTCGAGCTGCTGCTGAGCGACAGCGAGGACGTGGCTGCGCAGGCCGACGCCATGTTCAGCTGGACCCGCGCCTTCCTGGGTGGATTCGGACTGGGCAGTGGCGGCCGTCGTCCGGCCCTGTCCGAAGAGGGCGAAGAGGCGCTGACCGACATGGCCAGCCTGGCGCGTGCTTCCAGCGAGGATTTCGAGGCGGGTGGCGAGGACGACGATGAGGCGCTGTCGGAGATCGAGGAATTCATCCGCGTGGCGGTGCTGCTGCTGCACGGCGATGTGGTGCTGGCCGCGCGCCACCGGCAGCGCCTGAACTGATGGACATCAAGCAGCGCACCGGCATCGCGGCCGGCGAGTACAAGCGTCGTCGCCGGCAGCTGATGGACATGGCCGGCGAAGACGCCATCCTGGTGCTGCCCGCCGCGTCCGAGAAGGTGCGCAGCCTGGATACCCATTACCCGTACCGGCAGGATTCGGACTTCCAGTACCTGAGCGGCTTTCCGGAGCCGGAAGCCGTGCTGGTGCTGATTCCCGGGCGTCGTCACGGCGAGGCGATCCTGTTCTGCCGCGAACGCGATGCCGAGCGCGAGGCCTGGGACGGCAGCCGCGCCGGCCAGGAAGGCGCCGTGGCGCAGTTCGGCATGGACGATGCCTATCCGATCGACGATCTGGACGACATCCTTCCGGGCCTGCTGGAGGGACGCTCGCGCGTCTACTACCACTTCGGCCGTGACGCGGACTTCGACCTGAAGCTGATCGGCTGGGTCAACCGTGTCCGCTCCCAGGTGCGCCACGGTGCGCAGCCGCCGCACGAGTTCCTGGAGCTGGGCCACCTGCTGCATGAGCAGCGCCTGTTCAAGTCCGGCGCGGAGGTGGCGCTGATGCAGCACGCCGCGCAGATCAGCGTGCGTGCGCACCTGGCAGCGATGAAGGCGGCGAAGGCGGGCATCCATGAGTACGAGCTGCAGGCCGAACTGGAGCGCGTGTTCCGCGCCAGCGATGCGGTGCCGGCGTACTGCAGCATCGTCGGCGCCGGCCGCAACGGGTGCATCCTGCACTATCGCGACAACAACGGGCGTGCCCGCGACGGCGAGCTGGTGCTGATCGATGCGGGTGCCGAGTACCGTGGCTACGCCAGCGACATCACCCGCACCTTCCCGGTGAACGGGCGCTTCAGCGCCGAGCAGCGCGCGCTGCATGATCTGGTCGGCCAGGCCCAGGCGGCTGCGCTGGCCCAGGCCCGGCCCGGCATACCCTACGAAGCCGGCCACCTGGCGGCGGTGCAGACGCTGACCGAAGGCCTGCTGCGGCTCGGCCTGCTGAAGGGCACGCTGGAGAAGAATCTTTCCGAAGGCCTGTACCAGCGCTTCTACCGGCACAAGACCGGCCACTGGATCGGGCTGGATGTGCACGACGTGGGCGACTACCGCCTGGCCGGGGACTCGCGGCTGCTGGAGCCCGGTATGGCGTTCACCATCGAGCCGGGCCTGTACATCGGCGTGGACGATACGACGGTGGAGCCGCGCTGGCGTGGCATCGGCATCCGCACCGAGGACGATGTGCTGATCACCGACGATGGCCATCGCGTGCTGACCGAAGGGCTGGCGCGGAGTGCGGACGAGATCGAAGTGGTGATGGCGGCTTGAGGGTTGCCGGCAGGGCTTGCAGCCCTGCACCTGCTCAATGCAACGGCCAAGGCCAAAGCCAAAGCGGGCATTCCGAGGGATGGCGGGGCACTGTGGATTTGCGGGGACGCCGTGAACCCGTCCATGGGGGCTTGGTCGCGGCATCCATGCCGCTCACACCCCGCAAACCCACAGTGCCCCGCCTTCGACAGGTTCACGCGGCTGTTGGTGGGGGCCGACCGTTGGTCGGCACATCTGTCAGATATCGAATGAATCATCCACGCATGGCGTGGATCTACTGGTAATTGCGGCTGCTGGTAGGTGTCGACCTTGGTCGACACGGAGCGAGCGCAGCGAGCGACCCGCTTCTGCTTTTCTTTTTTCTTTTCCGTGGTTGGACGCGGCAGGAAACTGTCAAAGGTGGGGTGGGTAGGCCATGCAGGGGCGTTGGCGCCATGGATGGCGCCATCGAGCTTACAGGGACGTACTTGCAGCGTCCCCTGCATGGCCTACCCGCCCCGCCAAGCGCTGCTTTGATTCAGCATCCAACCACGAGGGGCTCAGCCGTTGGCTGCTGCAAACTCCGGCCGCGTCAGGTTGTCCGCTTCGCCGTCGGTGCACAGCACTTCGTCCTCGATGCGGATGCCGCCATACGGACGGAAGAAGTCCACGCGCTCCCAGTTGATCGCATCGCCATGGCCGGCGTCCTTGACCTCGTTCAACAGCATGTCGATGAAGTACAGGCCCGGCTCGATGGTCACCACCATCCCCGGTTCCAGCACGCGGGTCAGACGCAGATAGGGATGACCCGCCGGACGTTCGATCCGGCCGCCTTCGTCGCTGGCGGCGAATCCGGCCACGTCATGCACCTGCAGGCCGATCAGATGGCCGATGCCGTGCGGGAAGAATGCGGCGCTGACGCCGGTTTCCAGCGCGGTCTGCGGCGATACCCTGATGACGCCGAAGTCCTTCAGAACGCCCATCAGCGACAGATGCGCGTCCACGTGCAGCGTCCTGTAATCAACGCCCGGGCGCACCGCCGCGCACATCTGCTGCTGGGCGGCATCGACGGCAGCGATCATCGCAGCGAATTCGTCGTGGCCGTGCGCCGCGTAGGTACGGGTGATGTCGCTGGCGTAGCCGTGCGCGCTGGCGCCGGCATCGATGAGGAAGCTGCGCAGCGGCTGCGGTGCCTTGCGGCCCAGTTCGGTGTAGTGCAGAACGGCGGCGTGCTCGTTCAACGCCACGATGTTGCCGTAGGGCAGTTCATTGGCGTCCTGGCCCACCGCCTGGCAGTACGCCATGTGGATGCTGAACTCGTCGGCACCGTTGCGGAACGCGGCTTCGGCGGCGCGATGGCCGCGCACGCCCAGCACCTGCGCCTGGCGCATCAGGGCGATCTCGTAGGGCGTCTTGCTGCCACGGTGCCATTCCAGGTAATTCACCACCGCCGGAGGATTGTTCGGCACGTGGCTGCCCAGTGCGCTCTGCGGCTCACCCAGGATCGCGCAGCGCGACGGATCGGCCGGCAGCAACGCCAGCGCTTCATCCGGCGTGCGGATGATGTGGATGTCGAAGTGCTCCACCCACCAGCCGCTCGGCGCGTCCGGCACTACGTGCCAGTAATCGAACGGCTGATGGAAGATCACCACCGGCCGCTTGCCGGGCGTAAACACGATCCAGCTGTTGGGCACGCGCGTCAGCGGCAACCATGCTTTGAACTGCGGATTCACCGCATAGGGATAGTCGCGATCATCAAACACCTGGTAGTGCAGGGTGCCGCTGGGCACCACGAGGTGATCAAAGCCGCCGCGCGCCAGCGCCTGCTCGGCGCGTCGGCACAGCACGGCCAGGTGATCGGGATACAGGGCGCCGGGGTCTTGCTGGATCATTGCGGTGGCTCGACACGGAAAACGGCCCTAGATTCTGCCGCATACCGGCGGAAACCGCTGTGCCGGAACCGGCAGTCAGTCCGTCGAAAGCGGTCCTTCGTCGCTGTCTTCGCCTACCCACTGCCGCAGCAGCTGGCGGTGTTCGCGTGACAGGGTGAGGAACCGGAAGCCCACCCAGCTCTGTCCCGGGGCGTGCGCCGGCTCGCTCCACAACAGGTGCACGCCCACGTCGATGGCTGCCTGCTGGCCATCGCCCAGCGGCAGCGGGAAGCGGAACTGATACAGCGCGTCGTCGCGCAGCGCAGTGCTGGCCAGCATCAGCATGCCGGTTTCGGACACATTGCCAAGGCGACCGACCACGCAGTCGCGCATCTGGTCGGTCACCGGCACCAGGTCCGACACCTGGCGTCGGGGGGCGCGGCGGGTGTCCTGCGGCGGCGTCATGCTCATGCGGGGGTGTCCTGCGGGTTGCGGCCGGCAAGGGCACGCAGGGCGCCCAGACTGGCCTTCCAGGCGCGGTCGACCAGCCGGCCCTTGTCTTCGGTGACCAGATGCGCACGCCCAGCGCTGATCTGCCGCGCCAGGCTGTCGAGGTCGGTTTCGGCAATCTTCTGCCCGCGCGGATTGACGAACAGCACATGGCCGGTCAGCAGGCTGTACCAGGACAGGCGCTGGCGGCGAAGCGTGCCGTCGCCGTTGTCGATGTCGAACCAGCTGCCGAAGGGCAGGGAGCACAGCTGTTCGTAGGCGGCCTCCTCCGCACTGCTGCGTGGCGCGGCAGGGGCGGACGCACTGCGGCTGTCGGTGTGCTCGCCCAGCCGGGCGCGGGCCTTCAGCCGCGCGCTGAGTTCGGTACGCGACGTGCTGTCGTCCTCGCCCCCGGGCGTGGCCAGGCGACGGGCCACCGCTGAGGCTTCCTCGGCGTGATAGCCCACCTGCAGCAGCGCGGCCTCCACATCGGCGGCCAAGGCGCCATCGGTGCCATCGACGCCGTTGGCGGCGGTTGCAGTAACGGCCGCGATGCGCTCGGTCTGCTGCAGCCGCTCCTGCCACTGGGGCGAGTCCTCGCCATGGCGCAGCCGGGTCAGGGTCAGCGCGTCGGACCAGGCCTGGCGCAGCAGGGTCTGGACGAAGCGCGGCGGCTGCTGCGTGCTGCAGCACTGCTCGATCTGGGCGCTGGCCTGGCGCCGCGCGAGTTCCAGGCGCTCCCTGCCGCGCGCGGCTTCGACGTGGCGGCGTTCGGCCAGTTCGGCGCGATGGGCGGCAGCGCGCTGGTGCTGCTGCACCTCTTCGTTGGCAGCAGCGAAGGCTTCCGGCGTGCGTGCATCCTCGCCGAGCAGGCTCTGCACGCTCTGTGCCATGCGCTGCAGAAACTGCGGATCGACGTCGTCGTCCCCCAGCCAGCGGGCACCGGCTTCGGCGATATGGTTGAGCAGCTCGCGCGCAGGATGCTCGTCGCGTACGAAGAAGCCCGGATCGGCCATCGCTGCACGTGCCAACGGTACCTGCAGGCGCGCCAGCAGGGCGGCGGGCACCGGGTCCGGGCGCTGCTGCTGCTGGATCTGCTGCATCAACAGGCGCAGCAGGTCCAGGTTGTCGCGATCATGGCTGCCGATCTGCGCATGCGGGCCATGCTCGCTGCGCAGCTGCGCGACCACGGCGGCCTGCAGGTCGACCACACCGGTAGCGGCGCTGGCCTGGTTTTGCAGCCTTGCCAATACCGCATCGACGGCAGCAGTCGGTACCGCAGGCGCGTCTGCCGCCGGCGTGGTACGCGCGCGCTGCAGCAGGTCGTGCAGCAGGGTGCCGGTGGCGGTGGTCAGCCCGGGGGCCGCTGCAGCGGATGCGGAACCGGACTGGAAGGCATCCTGCATCAGGGTCGACCAGGAGCCGGCAGGCAGGTTCTCGCCCCAGCCGGTCATGGGGGCCGCCGCGCGCCTGGCTGGCTGCGTGGCACGGCCGCCAGCGACGGACTGGGTGATGATCCTTCGCGTACTCGACGAGCGGGCCAGATACGGGGTGTAGACCAGGCCCGGCAGCACGCCTTGCTGGGCGAGCAGGGCATTGGCCCGATCAAGCAGGTCGCCCAGGCGTTCCAGCACCTGGCGCTCGAAACTGCGATACAGCGCCAGCTGCACCTCTGCCCCGAGGCCATCCTGTTCGGCGACCCTGCGCACCATCGCGCACAGCGCCTGCGGTGCCAGCGGAAGGGTATCGGCTTCGAACGCAGGCGCCGCAGCCAGCACGCCCAGGCGCTGGCCGAGCAGGTTCAGGGCGTTGGCCGAGCGCTGCGTCTCGCGCCGGACCATTTCGGTGAGCAGCAGTTCGCGGTCGACCTCGTGCTCGTCGACCAGCGACAGGCCGATCGTGCCCGGCAGTGCGGGCGGTGGTGCTGCTGCCGTGAAGGCGGTCGGTTCGCGCAGCCGCGCCAGTGCCTCGGCCACCGCATCGAGCATGCGCTCGCTGAAGTGGCCGGCGAAGGCATGCAGTTGGCTACGCTGCGCCATCAGTTCAGCCTGCTGCTGCGGACTGCGCGCGCGGTCGGCATCGTGCAACAGGAGTTGTTCCAGCGCTTCGACGGTCAGGATCAGCGGCGCGGTCAGTGCCTGCCGGCACAGGCCGGTCAACGCCCCCAGCAGTTCACGTACCCGCGGTGGCAGGTCGGTGCTGGCCAGGCGGGCAGCGTCGGTGGCGGAGAGGGAGAAGACAGCTGACATCGGCGTGCGGTACCCGGATTCCCGCGGAGCGATCCTGTGAATTTACCGTGTCGGCCGAGGCCGGCGCTACTTTAGGGTGAATGCACACGCTGCACGCCGGGCATGGCCCGGCGCTACCGCATGCTGGCCGCTGGGTAGCGCCGGGCCATGCCCGGCGGATGCGACGGGGCGCTCATTCGTCCAGGAACAGGCTCACCACATCATTGGTGAAACGGCGGCCCAGTTCGGTCGGGCGGACCTGGCCATCGGCCGTCTCCAGCCAGCCGCGCTGCACGGCCTCGGCCAGCGGTGCGTCGAGCACGCTGCGCGGCAGGCCGGTGCGCGATTCAAAATCACGCAGGCTGAAGCCCTCGTGCAGGCGCAGCAGGTTGAGCATGTACTCGAACGGAAGCCGCGCGGGCGTGATCACGTCATCGCCACCGAACGACGCCGGGGTGCCAGCGCTGTCCAGGTAGGCCTGCGGATGCTTGA
Source organism: Stenotrophomonas sp. YJH_SMC_36 (assembly GCF_059369935.1). Classification (NCBI taxonomy): domain Bacteria; kingdom Pseudomonadati; phylum Pseudomonadota; class Gammaproteobacteria; order Lysobacterales; family Lysobacteraceae; genus Stenotrophomonas; species Stenotrophomonas sp. YJH_SMC_36. The sequence goes on from NZ_JCAFTD010000001.1 coordinate 166,612, forward strand.
GCTTCCAGCGCCGCAGCACGTGCTCTTCGGCGCCGGAACTGATCTTGCCGTGTGCACCGGCGCCGATGCCCAGGTAATCGCCGAAGCGCCAGTAGTTCAGATTGTGCGCGCTCTGCCGGCCGGGGCGCGCGTAGGCGCTGACCTCGTACTGGCCGAAGCCGGCCTGCGCCAGCAGCGCCTGGCAGTGTTCCTGCATATCCCAGGCGTTGTCTTCATCGGGAATGCCCTGCGGCGGGCGCGCGAAGAACACCGTGTTCGGTTCCAGGGTCAGCTGGTAGTGCGAGATGTGCGCCGGCTGCAGTGCAAAGGCGCGCTCGAGGTCCGATTCGGCACCGGCCAGCGTCTGCTCGGGCAGTGCGTACATCAGGTCGATGTTGAAATTGTCGTACCCCGCATCCTGGGCCATCTTCACCGCACGCTCGGCTTCGCCACTGTCGTGGATGCGGCCCAGCCGCTTCAGCGCTTCGTCGTCGAAGCTCTGGATGCCGAAGCTCAGGCGGTTCACGCCAGCCGCGCGGTAGCGGTCGAAGCGGCCATGCTCGGCGGTGCCGGGATTGGTTTCCAGCGTGATCTCGGCGTTCGGCGCGAAGCGCAGACGGGCGCTGGCCTGCTGCAGGAAGCGATCGATCGCCTCCGGCGGGAACAGGCTGGGCGTGCCACCGCCGAAGAACACGCTGTGCACCACCCGGCCCCAGACCAGCGGCAGGTCCTGGTCCAGGTCGCGCAGCAGTGCATCGATGTAGGCCTCGAACGGCAGCTCGCCCTTGGCCTGGTGCGAGTTGAAATCGCAGTACGGGCATTTGCGCACGCACCACGGCAGGTGCACGTACAACGACAGCGGCGGTGGCACCAGTCGCGGTGGGCTGTCGTGGTCAGCGGAGCAGGCTTCGCCGGGCAGGTGGTTGCAGTGGTCGTGGGCGTGCGGCATGGGCTTCATCGGTAGTGCCGGCGGTTGGCCGGCTTCCCTGGTTCGATCGGATGGCTTCAGTACAGCGTCGCCAGCTGCTGCTTGAGCTGCTGCAGGGCAATGGCACGGTGGCTGATGGCGTTCTTCAGGGCCGGCTCCATTTCCGCAGCGGTCAGGCCGTGGGTGGTGTCCAGGAATACCGGGTTGTAGCCAAAACCGTTCGTGCCACGCAGTTCGCGGATGATCTGCCCTTCCCAGCGGCCCTCGCAGATCAGCGGCTGCGGGTCGGTGGCGTGGCGCAGGAGCACGATCACTGCATAGAAGCGGGCGCTGCGCTGGCCATCGGGGATGTCGGCCATCGCGTCCAGCAGCTTGGCGTTGTTGGCGGCGGCATTGGTCGGGTGGCCGGCATAGCGCGCGCTGTACAGGCCGGGTGCGCCGCCGAGCGCATCGACGATCAGCCCCGAATCATCCGCCAACGCCGGCAGGCCGGTCGCTTCGCAGGCTGCGCGCGCCTTCAGCAGCGCGTTCTCGACGAAGGTCAGGCCGGTCTCGTCGACGTCGCCCAGGCCCAGTTCGGCGGCCGAGGTGATCTGCAGCGGCAGGTCGGCAAGGATCTCCTGCATCTCCACCAGCTTGCCGGCGTTGTGGCTGGCCAGTACCAGTTTCTTCATTGACGGGGCTCCAGCAGGTCCCAGGTGTTGCCATACAGATCGCGGAACACCGCGACCGTTGCATAGGGTTCTTCGCGCGGCGATTCCAGGAACTCCACCCCGGCGGCCAGCATCGCCGCATGGTCGCGGTGGAAGTCGTCGGTGTTGAGGAAGAACGCAACGCGTCCACCGGTCTGGTTGCCGATGCGGCTGCGCTGTTCCTCGTTGCTGGCGCGCGCCAGCAGCAGGGCAGCGGCGCTGCCGTCTGTCGGTCCGACCACGACCCATCGCTTGTGGCCCTGGTCGATGTCCTCCAGCAGTGCGAAGCCGAGCTTGCCGGTATACCAAGCGATGGCCTCGTCATAGTCGGCCACCACCAGGGTGGTCAGGGCAAGGCGCCGGTTCATGCCGACAGCGCCGCCTGCTGTGCGGCCAGCAGTTCGTTCACGCCCTTTTCGGCCAGTCCCAGCAGCGCGTCCAGTTCATCGCGGCGGAAGGCATGGCCTTCGGCAGTGCCCTGCAGCTCGATGAAGCCACCGCCATCGTTCATCACCACGTTCATGTCGGTGTCGCAGTCGCTGTCTTCGGCGTAGTCCAGGTCCAGCACCGGAGTGCCGCGGTAAACGCCCACCGACACCGCTGCCACCGCACCCAGGATCGGGTTGCGCTTGATCTCGCCGCGCTTGATCAGCACGTTCACGGCGTCGACCAGGGCCACGTAGGCACCGGTGATGGCCGCGGTGCGGGTGCCGCCGTCGGCCTGCAGCACGTCGCAGTCCAGGGTGATGGTGCGTTCGCCGAGGGCATTGCGGTCCACGCAGGCGCGCAGGCTGCGGCCGATCAGGCGCTGGATCTCCAGCGTGCGGCCGCCCTGCTTGCCACGCGCCGCTTCACGGTCGCTGCGGGTGTGGGTGGCGCGCGGCAGCATGCCGTACTCGGCGGTCACCCAGCCTTCGCCCTTGCCGCGCAGGAAGCCCGGAACCCGGTTCTCGACGCTGGCCGTGCACAGCACGCGGGTTTCACCGAAGCACACCAGTACCGAGCCTTCGGCGTGGCGGGTGAAGCCGCGTTGGATGACGACCGGGCGGAGCTGGTCGGGCTGGCGGCCACTGGGGCGGGAATCGGACATGATGCGGGTTCCGTAAGGGCGGGGAGTACGCCGCCATGCCCGCGACCTTCACGGGGCGGGCAGGGGGGCTCTGGTGAGGGCGCTAGGGTACCATTCCCCCTTTGCACGCACCGGACACATTCCATGATTCGAAGCATGACCGCCTACGCGGGTGGCGAGCGGGTCACCCCGTGGGGCACGCTGGGCTGCGAGCTGCGCTCGGTCAACCACCGCTTCCTGGAGGTCGGCACCCGCCTGCCTGAAGAACTGCGGGCATTGGAGCCGCAGCTGCGCGAGCGCATCGCCGCGCGCCTGAGCCGCGGCAAGCTGGATCTGGTGCTGCGACTGCGTGCGCCGGACGCGGCGGGGAATCTGCAGGTCGATGAGGCCCTGCTGGGCCAGCTCGGGCATCTGGCCCACCGCCTGACGTCGGATTTTCCCAACCTGCAGGTGAGCTTCACCGATCTGCTGCAGCTGCCGGGTGTGACCCGGGGCGAGGCCACCGATGCGGCGGCCCTGCAGGTCGAGGCGCTGGCCTTGCTGGATCAGGTGCTGGACGGATTCGTCGAAGCCCGCGAGCGTGAGGGCGGCAAGCTCGCCGCGGCCATTGCCGAGCGCGTGGATGGCATCGAGCGCATCGCGGGTGACGTCCGCACGCTGATTCCCGCCATCCGTGATGGCCAGCGTGCCAAGCTGGCTGCGCGCCTGGCCGATCTGCCGCATCCGGTCGATCCCGGCCGCGCCGAGCAGGAGCTGGTGCTGTGGCTGCAGAAGCTGGATGTGGATGAGGAGCTGGACCGCCTGTCGAGCCACATCGTCGAGATCCGCCGCGTGCTCACGCAGCGCGAGCCGGTCGGCCGCCGCCTGGACTTCCTGCTGCAGGAGTTCAATCGTGAAGCCAACACGCTGGGCTCGAAGTCGGTGGACAGCCGCACGTCCAATGCCGCGGTCGAGCTGAAGGTGCTGATCGACCAGATCCGCGAGCAGGTGCAGAACATCGAGTGATGCTGCGGGGCGCCTTCGGGCGCCCTCATCGTTTCAGCGCACGCTGACGCCGGCAGGCCCCGCCAGCAGGTGGCCGATCACCGCGGCCTGGGCAAACCCGGCGCCGGCAAAAACGGCATTCACTGCATCCACGGCGTCCGCTGCGCAGGATACGAGCAGGCCGCCGCTGGTCTGCGGGTCGGTCAGCAGTGGCTGCCAGTGGGCGGCCACGCCTTCGGCGAATTGCATCTGGCCGCCATACGAGGCCCAGTTGCGGTTGGATGCGCCGGTAAAGCAGCCACGTTGCAGCAGATCCAGGGTCTGCGGCAGCAGAGGCACCTGTGCACTGTCCACTTCGGCGGCCACGCCACTGGCGCGGCACACTTCCAGCAGATGGCCGAGCAGGCCGAAGCCGGTGACGTCGGTCATGGCATGCACGCCGTCCAGCGCGGCAAGGGGCAGGCCCACGCTGTTCAGGCGGGTGGTCGACTCGACCATCTGCCGGTAGCCCTCGGCATTCAGCACTTCTTTCTTCAGCGCCGACGAATACACGCCCACGCCCAATGGCTTGCCCAGCACCAGCACATCGCCGACGCGGGCATCGGCATTGCGCTTGAGCCGCTGCGGATCCAGCACGCCGATCGCGGCCAGGCCATAGATCGGCTCCACCGAGTCGATGCTGTGGCCCCCGGCCACCACGATGCCGGCGTCGGCACAGGCACGTTCGCCGCCCTGCAGGATGCCGCGGATCGTGTCCTGTGGCAGCGTATTGATGGGCATGCCGACGATGGCCAGTGCGAACAGCGGCCGCGCGCCCATCGCATACAGGTCCGACAGCGCATTGGTGGCGGCGATGCGGCCGAAGTCGAACGGGTCATCGACGATCGGCATGAAAAAGTCGGTGGTGGCGACGATCGCCTGGCGATCATCAAGCCGGTAGACCGCGGCATCGTCACTGGTCTCGCGGCCGACCAGCAGTTCGGCCGGCGCAGGGAACGCCGGGGTGCCCCGCAGCAGTTCGGCCAGCACGCCGGGTGCGATCTTGCAGCCACAACCGCCGCCGTGGGCCAGCGAAGTCAATCGCTGCGGAGCCTCGGCCGACGGGGGGAGTGGGGACTGCACATGCGAGGCCATGCCGGCATCTCCTGCAGGAACACGAATGGCGGAAGGCAGCAGGAGTCGAACCTACCAGGGAGCGATCGACGCCCCCTGCTGGGTTTGAAGCCCAGCCGCATGCCCGGATGCGCATGCCTTCCGAAGGTACGGCGGTACCGGTGCAGTCAACCGTGGGCGGTGTTCCATTGCAGGTCGCCGCGCGGCCGATGCTGGTCACCGACGCGTCGAGTGTAGCCAACGCGATTGAAGAACTCCAAGATCTGGATGCTGCGCTTGCGGCCCAGGCCGATGGCATCGCGGAATGCTGCCGCGTCCACCATGCCCGTTGCCTGTGACAGCCGGGCGACCGTTGCCGCCAGCGCGTCGATGCGGGCCGGTGCGTAGAACAGGTCCGGCACCACCTGGAACAGCTCGCCGCGCGCGGCGGCGCGGCGCAGGACCGCACGCATCTCCTCCTCGGCGAAGCCGAGATCGGCCGCAAGCGTGCGCACCCAGGGCGGATCGAAACCACCGGCATCCAGACGCGGGAGCACGCGGTCGAGAAGCGCGCGCTCGCGTTCCGGCGGCGCATGGTCGTGGCCTGGCAGCCGCCACCACGCGCCCACGCGCTGCAACGCGCCATCGTCGAACAGGTCCTGCAGCAGAGCGTTCCAGAGACTGGTCGAGAGCGCGGGCAGGGTGCTGCGCTGCAGGCGCCCGCTGTCGACACCGGGCTCGTCCGGCCGTCGCTCGTGCCAGTCATGCAGCGAGCGGATCACCTGTTCGCGCAGCGCCTGCCAGTGTGAGGCGAAGATGATCACGGTGTCCTCGCGGGTGGCGATGCGCCGGGCATCTGCAGGGAGATCGATCTGTGCGGCCTCACGCCGGCAGTAGCGTTGCAGGGCGGCCAGCGCGATGCCGGCCGGTGCCTGCTGCAGCAGCGGCCCGACGCCGGCGCCGGCCGCGAGCTGTTCAAGGGCTGCCAACCACGCCCGGCGTGCCGGGCTGCGCCGACGTCGTTGCGGTGGATCGGGATCGAGCACGGTGCCGCCGCCCAGCGTATGCGCTGCGGCCGAATCGCGGGCGATGAAGCGGTCGCCGCACATCGCGCAGACCGGGGCATCGAACACCAGCTGCACCAGCTGGCCGTTGCCACTGTCTTCATCCTCCAGCAGCACCACATGGGCCTGCCGGTGCATCGTGCCCCAGTGGATGTGCAGCGGTGTCCAGTCGCGCAGGGGCCGCACCTGTGCCGCAAGGCGAAGGCGTACGTCGACGCGGGTGGTGGCCTGCAGCGCGCGCGGATCGGCGATCCAGTCGCCGCGGGTGATGCCGTCGCGGGCGATGGCGGCCAGGTTCAGGGCACAGCGCTGTCCCGCGGCAGCCTGTCCACTGGCCTGGTTCTGCGCATGGATGCTACGGATACGCACGTCGATGGCGGCCGGCATCAACTGCAGATGCGCGCCGACCGCGGCCACGCCGCCCTGTACCGCGCCGGTGACCAGTGTGCCGTGACCGGCCAGCGAGAACACGCGATCCACCGGCATGCGGAACAGCTCGCTGCGGCGCTGGGCCGTCTGGCGGCTGTCGTTAGCGGCGGCCCACGCATGCAGGTGGGCGCGCAGCGCATGGATGCCGGCATCCGCGCTGTCGGTGCTGTTGCAGGCGAATACTGCAGACCCCTGCAGCGGTGTGCAGGCCAGCAGGGCAACGATCTCCGCTTCGGCCTCGGCAATGCGCGCCGCATCCACACGGTCGATCTTGGTCAATGCCACTGCAGCGCGGTCCACACCCAGCAGCTGCAGGATCGACAGATGCTCACGGGTCTGCGGCATCACGCCGTCATCGGCGGCGATCACCAGCAGCGCCACATCGATGCCGGTGGCACCGGCCACCATCGTGTGCACGAAGCGCTCGTGACCCGGCACATCGACGAAGCCCAGCATCGCCGGAGGCCCCTCTCCGCGTGCGGCCTCCACCGGCACATAGGCATACCCCAGTTCTATGGAGATGCCGCGCGCGCGCTCTTCCTGCAGGCGATCGGTTTCGATGCCGGTCAGTGCCCGCACCAGGCTGGTCTTGCCATGGTCGATATGCCCGGCGGTACCGACGATCATGCCTGCAGCGCGCTCCACTGGGCGAGGAAAGCAGCCTCATCCCCGTACTCAAGCCCGCGCAGGTCAAGCCACAGCGCATCCTCGGCAATGCGCCCGAGCACCGGCCGTGGCAGGCCGCGCAGGCGCTTGGCCAGCCGGTCCAACCCGGCAGCTGCAGCGACGCGGATGCGCAGGCCGGCGCTGGCCAGTTGCGCCTGTGGCTGCGCGCCACTGCCGACCTGGCTGTACATCGGCACCGCTTCAACCGCGTAATGCGCGGCCAGCGCCTGCTGCACGGAAGGCAGCAGGCGCTGTGCCTGCGCATGGATGTCTCCCTGTTCGCGGGACAGCGTGCGCAGGGTCGGCAGCCGCTGCGGCAGCAGTTCCGGTTCGCGGTACAGCGCCAGTACCGCTTCCAGCGCGGCCAGGCCCATCTTGTCCATACGAAGGGCGCGCTTGAGCGGATTGCGGTTGATGCGTGCGATGAGGTCGGCGCGGCCGGCAATGATCCCGGCCTGCGGTCCACCGAGCAGCTTGTCGCCGCTGAACGAGACGAGGTCGGCGCCCGCCGCCAGCGTCTCCTGCACTGTAGGTTCGCGCGGCAGACCGTGGGCAGACAGGTCGCACAGGCTGCCACTGCCAAGGTCCACCGCCAGTGGCAGCCCGTGCCCGTGCGCGATCGATGCCATCCGTGCAGTATCGACCTTGGCGGTGAAGCCGGTGATGGCGTAGTTGCTGGCGTGCACTTCCATCAGCAGCGCGGTGCGCGTGCCGATGGCGCTGTCGAAGTCGGCCGGATGGGTGCGGTTGGTGGTGCCCACTTCGCGCAGCCGCGCACCGGCGCTGCGCATTACATCGGGAATTCGGAAGGCGCCGCCGATTTCCACCAGTTCGCCCCGCGACACGATTACCTCGCGGCGATTGGCCAGGCTGTTGAGCAGCAACAGGACTGCTGCTGCGTTGTTGTTGACCACGGTCGCCGCTTCGGCGCCGGTCAGTTCGCAGACCAGTGCCCGCACGCGCGCATCGCGGTCCCCCCGACGGCCCAGGGCGATGTCGAATTCCAGATCCACCGGCGCCGTCATCGCGCGGGTCACTGCGCGTACCGCGGCGTCCGGCAACAGCGCGCGGCCGAGATTCGTATGCAGCACCGTGCCGGTGAGGTTGAATACCGGCTGCAGATCCAGGCGTGCATCGGCTGCCAGCGCCGACTGCAGGGCCGCGACCACGCCGGGTTCCGCGACGGCCCGCTGCAGCTGTTCCGGTGACAGCTGGCCGCAGCCGCTGCGCTCGCGCAACCCCTGCACGTGCTCGCGCAGCAGATGGGCGATGCGGCTGCGGCCGTGGTCCCTGATCAGCGTCGACAACGCCGGCAGGCGCAGCAGGCGGTCCAGCGAGGGCAGGGCGCTGGCCGGGGCGGTGGGGGCGTGCACGCGAGGCATCGGTTCAGTCGCCGTCGGACTGCCAGAGCAGCGGATTCTGGCTGGCGCGCATGTAGCCTTCCTCGCCCAGCAACAGATCCAGCGCCAGCGTGCCGAGGTCGTCGGCGACCGGCTCCAGCGCCGGATCCTTCTCCAGATACAGAATCTTGCGGTAGCTGTGGCAGTGATCGCAGGTCTCGGCGCGGATCGCGCCTTCACGCACCACCTCGCCTGCATCGCCGTCGACCTCGGCCAGCGCGCGATAGGCGATGTCCTTGCCGGCCGCGCCGCATTGGCTGCACTGCACGCGCACGTAGTGCCACTGACAGGCGCACAGCGAGCACGACAGATAGCGGTAGGAGGCGTAGGGTGGGCGCGCCTGCACCACACTGGCCACCGGCAACGAGCCGCACAGCGGGCACAGCCCGGGTGCATCGGCAAGCGGTTTCAGGTCGGTGGGGCGGAAGCTGGCCGCGAGTACGGCCCAGTACACCTGCAGCGCGTTCATCACCAGCAGGGCAGCGACCGCGTCCAGCGACGGTGCGTCGTCGCGCTCCAGCACCGCATGCGCCTGTGCATCCAGCCAGGCGTCAGCGGCCGCGGCAACCCGTTGCAGTTCCTGTCGGGTCTCCGCAGGCAGTCCGGCTTCATCGGCGCAGTGCCGGCACAGCGCGCGCAACCAGTCGCGCCATCGGCCATCGAGCTGAAGTGTGTTGGCGGGCCGCAATGGCATGCCGGCGCTGGCCGCCGCGCTCGACTGCTGCGCGCGGGCCTGCGCCTGCAGCGCCTCGCGTTGCTGCGGCGTCAGTTCGTCCAGCAGCGCCTGTTGTGCATCGGCCAGTGCCGCCAGCAGCTGCAGGTAGCCACCGATGGCACTGCGTCCTGCCAGGCTGCGCAACCGGTCCGCACGTCCGCCGAACAGCGAGGCGATATCCGGCAGGATGATGCGCGGGACATCGCGCGAGGCCAGCGTCTCGATCTCACCGGGTTCAAGGATGCGTTGCGCCATGCGGGGCCAGCCGGAAGAACCAGCCTCCATCCTCGCCGTTGTCGACGCTGGCGTCCAGCGTGCTGCCAGCCACCTGAAAGGTCGGGGTCAGATCCGTTTTCCAAAGAAAAACGGATCTGACCCCATCGGTTGACCCCATCGGTTGTTGCCGTGTTCATCGTGTCGACCAAGGTCGACACCCACCAACAGCAGCGGGACCCATCCCGCCATCCGGCGGCAACCTGCTTTTGACGTTGACGTTGACGTTGACGTTGACGTTGATCCGGCGGGTGCAGGGCCGCAGGCCCTGCCGTTACCCCTCTCCGCGCCGCCCGCGCAGGATGTCCCTGAACCACTGCCGATGGTGCTTGTAGGCCCACCCATAGGTCACCTTGCCCTGGGTCATCGCGCGCACCGAACCCTTGATCCAGATCGCGGCATAGATGTGCACCACGATGGCGCACACCAGTACCCAGCCAAACAGTGCGTGCACCAGCACCGAAAAACGGATCACGCCGATCGGGAACAGATGGCTGAAATACTGCCGCCAGATCACGAAGCCGGTCAGCAGCAACGCCGAAAGGCAGCCGATGATCGCCCAGAACAGCAGTTTCTGGCCGGCGTTGAAGCGGCCGACCGGTGGCAGTGTCTCATCCTCGTTGCGCAGCACTTCGCGCATGCCGCGTAGCCACGCGCGGTCGTCGGCGGTAGGCAGGTTGTCACGCCACATGCGGAAGGCGAGCAGGGCGAAGCCCACCACCATGGCCAGGCCGACGAAGGGATGCAGGATGCGTGTCCACGGCCCGCCACCGAACAGCGCCGTCAACGGGAACAGCGCAGGGTGGAAGAGGGCCAGGCCGGACAGCGCGGTCAGCACGAAGCAGATCGCCACGATCCAGTGGTTGATGCGGGTCGGAGCGCGGTAGCGCACGATCTGGCGGGGGTGCGGGGCGTACTTCATGGCCGCTGCTCCTCTTCGATCTTCTTTGCTTCGTGCTCGGCCTGCTCTTCCTCCTCATCGTTGACCGTGTTGCGGCCGATGCCGATGTAGTGCAGGAAGCCCACGAAGGCTGTCGCGGCGATTGCCAGCACGCCCAGCGGCTTGGCCACCCCCTTCCAGACCTCGACCATGGGGCTGATGCGCGGGTCCTTGGGCAGGTCGGCGTACAGCTCCGGCTTGTCCACGTGCTGCAGCACGTACATCACGTGGGTGCCACCGACGCCCTGCGGGTCGTACAACCCGGCATTCTCGTAGCCGCGTGACTTCAGGTCCTCGACGCGGCCGGCGGCATGCTCGGTCATCGCCTGCTTGCTGCCGAACGTGATCGCCCCGGTCGGGCAGGTCTTCACGCACGCCGGCTCCTGGCCCACGGCCACGCGGTCCGAGCACAGCGTGCACTTGTAGGCCTTGTGGTCCTTCTTTGAGATCCGCGGCACGTCGAACGGGCAGCCGGTCACGCAGTAGCCGCAGCCGATGCAGTTCTCCTCCTGGAAATCGACGATGCCGTTGGCGTACTGGATGATCGCGCCCGGCGACGGGCAGGCTTTCAGGCAGCCCGGGTCGCTGCAGTGCATGCAGCCCTCCTTGCGGATCAGCCACTCCAGCTTGCCCTTCTCGTCCTCGTACTCGCGGAACTTCATGACCGTCCACGACTGGTCGCTCAGGTCCGGCGGGTTGTCATAGCTGCCGACGCAGCTGCCGACCTCGTCGCGCAGGTCGTTCCACTCCATGCAGGCGACCTGGCAGGCCTTGCAGCCGATGCACTTGCTCACGTCGATCAGTTTGGCGACCTGTCCGGTGTGGGAACCGCGCGCCTGCGGCGAGGGCGTGGTGGTGGCCGAGCGGCGGATGATGTCCAGCGATTGCAGTGACATGGCGTGTCTCCTACACCTTCTCGACCTTGACCAGGATGCACTTCGATTCAGGCGTCTGCGAATTGCCGTCACCGATGGCGTTGGTCAGCGTATTGGCGATGTAACCGGGCTTGGCAGCACCCAGGAAGCCCCAGTGGATCGGCACGCCCACCTGGTGCACCGTCCTGCCATCGATCTGCAGTGCCTTGATGCGCTTGGTCACCATCGCTACGGCTTCGATGTGGCCACGCTTGGAGCTGACCCGCACGCGACTGCCGTTGCCGATGCCCAGCTCGTCGGCCAGGGCTGCGCCGATCTCGACGAACTGCTCCGGCTGGATGATGGCGTTGAGCTTGCCGTGCTTGGTCCAGAAGTGGAAATGCTCGGTCAGCCGGTAGGTGGTGGCCACGTGCGGGAACTCGTCCGGCGAGCCGATCTGCGCGCGGTCGCTGTCGAACACGCGCGCGGCCGGATTGTTCAGCGTCAGCGCCTGGCCCGGGCTCAGCGGGTTGCTGCGCAACGGCGTGTCGAAGGGCTCGTAGTGTTCCGGGAACGGGCCTTCGGCCATGCCGGCCTTGGCGAAGAAGCGGGCGATGCCCTCGGGGTTCATGATGAACGGGCCCATCCCGCCGGCCGGGTCTTCATCGGCCTTGAAGTCGGGCACGTCGATGTTGCCCCAGTTCCTGCCGTTCCAGGCGAGCAGGGTGCGTCGTGGATCGAACGGCTGCCCGGCGACGTCGCACGAGGCGCGGTTGTACATCACGCGGCGGTTGGCGGGCCACGCCCAGGCCCAGCCCAGCGTGTTGCCGATACCGGTGGGATCGCTGTTGTCGCGCCGTGCCATCATGTTGCCGGTCGGCCCCCACGCACCGATGTAGATCCAGCAGCCGGAAGACGTGCTGCCGTCGTCGCGCAGGTCGCCGAACGCGGCCAGCTGTTCGCCGGCCTTGCGCACCAGCCGGGTCGGGTCCTTCGGATCGAACACGTCCACCAGTGCCTTGCCGTTGTACTCCATCGCCAGTTCTTCCGGCGTCGGCAGTTTCGGGTCGGCGTAATTCCAGGCGAGGTCGCGCACCGGCTCCCACCACGCGCCGCCGTCCTTCTCGTACAGCGCCTTGATGCGGTGGAACAGCTCGGACATGATCTCGATGTCGCTGCGCGCTTCGCCCGGTGCGTTGGCGCCCTTCCAGTGCCATTGCAGCCAGCGCGAGGAGTTCACCACCGCGCCGTTCTCCTCGGCGAACGAGGTGGTCGGCAGGCGGAACACTTCGGTCTGGATCGTGCTCGGGTCGACGTCGTTCAGTGCGCCATGGTTCTGCCAGAAGGCGATCGTTTCGGTTTCCAGCGGGTCCATGCTGACCATGAACTTCAGCTTGGAGAACGCGCTGATCAGCTTGCCCTTGTTCGGTGCCGAGGCCAGCGGGTTGAAGCCCTGGCAGATGTAGCCATGGATCCTGCCTTCGTTCATCAGCTCGTAGGCCTGCAGCATGTCGTAGGGCTTGTCGAGCTTGGGCAGGTGATCGAAGCACCAGTTGTTGTCGGCGGTGGCGGCATCGCCCCACCACGACTTCATCAGACTGACATGGAACTTCGGGTAGTTCTGCCAGAACGACATCTGGTTGGCGCGCAGCGGCTTCTGCGTGCGCTTGGCGATGTAGGCGTTGTAGTCCTGCTCGTCCTGCCTGGGCAGTGTCAGGTAGCCCGGCAGCAGGTCGGACATCAGGCCGATGTCGGTCAGGCCCTGGATGTTGGAATGCCCACGCAGGGCGTTCATGCCGCCGCCGGCCACGCCGATGTTGCCCAGCAGCAGCTGCACCATCGTGCCGGCGCGCACGTTCTGCGCACCGACGGAGTGCTGCGTCCAGCCCAGCGCGTACAGGATGGTCATCGCCTTGTCCTTGCCGGCGGTGGACGCGATCATGTCCCATATCTGGCGGATGCTGTCGGCGGGCGTACCGCAGATGCGTTCGACCATCTCCACGGTATAGCGTGCGTAGTGCTGCTTGAGCAGGTTGTAGACGCAGCGCGGGTCCTTCAGGGTCGGGTCGCTGCGTACGTAACCGTCGTCGCCATACAGGTAGTCCCAGCTGGAGCGGTCGTAGCTGCGCTTCTGCGGGTCATAGCCCGAGTACAGGCCGTCGGTGAAGGCGAATTCGTCCTTCACCAGGAACGACATGTCGGTGTAGTTCAGCACGTACTCGTGCTGGATGCGGTCCTCGGCCAGCAGGTAGTTGATCAGGCCGCCCAGGAACACGATGTCCGTGCCGGTGCGGATCGGCGCGTAGACATCGGCCACCGCGGCCGAGCGGTTGAAGCGTGGATCGATGACGATCAGGCGGGCCTTGTTGTGTGCCTTGGCCTCGGTCACCCATTTGAACCCGCACGGGTGTGCCTCGGCGGCATTGCCACCCATGATCAGGATCAGGTCGGCATTCTTGATGTCGACCCAGTGATTCGTCATCGCACCTCGGCCTAGCGTCGGGGCAAGACCTGCCACCGTCGGGCCGTGTCAGACACGTGCCTGGTTGTCGAATGCGAGCATTCCAAGCGAGCGGACGACCTTGTGGGTCAATACCGCGGTTTCATTGCTGGTGGCCGAGGCCGCCAGCATGCCCGTGGTCAGCCAGCGGTTGACCGTCTGCCCCGCCTCGTTCTTCTGCACGAAGTTGGCGTCGCGGTCTTCCTTCATCAGCCGCGCGATGCGGTCCAGAGCGTCGTCCCAGCTCAGGCGCTTCCACTCGTTCGTACCCGGTGCCCGGTATTCCGGGTAGAGCAGGCGCGATTTGCTGTGGATGATGTCGGCCAGGCCGGCGCCCTTCGGGCACAGCGTGCCGCGGTTGACCGGATGGTCCGGGTCGCCCTCGATGTGGAAGATGCTCGGCTCGGCGTTCTTGGCGCCATCGCCGAGGCTGTACATCAGGATCCCGCAGGCCACCGAACAGTACGTACAGGTGTTGCGGGTCTCGGTGGCGCGGGTCAGCTTGTACTGCCGCACCTCCGCGAGCGCGATGCCGGGCGCGAAGCCCATCAGGGCCAGGCTGGAGCCCACCAGGGTTGTCCCGGTGACCTTCAGGAACTGGCGGCGACTCATCGAGGGCATGCCGTTCTCCTTGGATGGCGGGGAGGCGTGCAGGCCTCCGGGCTGTCGGTGGGTACGGCCGTCGAAGGGGAGAACCGCCAGCATGCCGCGAGCGTCTTTCCGGGAACGACCGCAATGCGCCGGTTATAGCACAGCCCCCCGCATGCCCATGTGGCACAAGGCCGGCCGGGTGTGGCCGGGCGCGGGGAGGGGCCGCTCTGGTAAAGTTGCGTGCCCGCACCCCGGGGAGCCGTCTGCCGGGCCTGGTTCCAGGATGTTCCGCGCAGTCCCCGCCGTCCTGGCGCGATCCTCCGCGCCACGTCTGGAACATCGAGGAAAAATTTTGCGAAATCAACCAGTTGGGTTCCGTGCATGAGCGCCCCGTCCACCCCGTCGGCCACCATCGCGCGCGGCACGCTGTACATCGTTGCCGCCCCTTCAGGCGCCGGCAAGAGCAGCATCGTCAACGCGACGCTGGCCCGCGACCCGCAGATCGCCCTGTCGATCTCCTTCACTTCGCGGGCCATGCGACCGGGTGAAGTGAACGGTGAGCACTATCACTTCGTCACCGCAGAGAAGTTCGAGCAGATGATTGCTGCGGGCGACTTCTTCGAGCATGCATGGGTGCACGGAGACTGGAAGGGCACGGCGCGGCAGTCGGTGGAACCGCAGCTGGCGGCCGGCCAGGATGTGCTGCTGGAGATCGACTGGCAGGGCGCGCAGCAGGTCCGGCAGCTGGTACCGGGCACGGTCACCGTGTTCATCCTGCCGCCGTCCAAGCAGGCCCTGCAGGACCGCATGCGCAAGCGTGGGCAGGACAGCGAGGCGGTGATCGCCCAGCGCCTGGGCGCCGCCCGCGACGAGATGCTGCACTTCAATGAGTTCGACTACGTCATCGTCAACGAGGTGTTCGACACCGCCGTGGACGAGCTGTGCGCGATCTTCACCGCCAGCCGCCTGCGCCGCGAGGCCCAGAAGGTCCGCCACGCCGGGCTGATCCAGGCCCTGTTGACCCCTGATCCGGGCGCAACTGACTGATTCCAAAAGAATCGGGTGAGGGTTGGCTTGATTTTGTCCAGCCCCTGCCGGTACACTCCGTCCCCTTTCCCTCATTCGACTGAGCGGCCGACCGGTCGCCGGGAGCCCGTATGGCCCGCATCACCGTAGAAGATTGCCTGGAAGTCGTTAACAACCGTTTCGAGCTGGTCATGATGGCCTCCAAGCGTGCCCGCCAGCTCGCCAATGGCGTGCAGGCCACGCTGGACAACAGCGAGACCGAGGACAAGCCGACCGTGCTGGCGCTGCGCGAGATCGCTGCCCGCAAGATCGACAACGCGCTGATCGACGAAGTCGAGAAGGCCGAGCGTGAGCGCGCCGAGCGCGAAGCGCTGGAGTGGGCCGCCGCGGAAGTGGTCGCCGACGAAGACATGTCCAAGAACGACGATTGATCGCATCGATCAACGTCATCGCTGGACACGCCGAACAGCCCGCCCCGTGCGGGCTGTTTCGCATTCAGGATTTGCCGTAAACGTCGCGCTGGAATAGGCTTCGGGCATGAACCCAGGCCCCACTGCCAAGGTCGCCGCAGCCCCCACTGCCGCCGTACCCGACTACGTCCTCCAGCTTGAACGCGCCGCCCATTACCTGCCGCCGGAGCAGCTGCCGCTGCTGCGCCGTGCCTGGGAAGTCGGGGCCGCTGCGCACGCTGGGCAGACACGCAAGTCGGGCGAGCCCTACATCACCCATCCTGTGGCGGTTGCGCAGGTGCTGGCCGAGCTCGGCCTGGATGTCGAAGCGCTGATCGCCGCGATCCTGCACGACACCATCGAGGACACGCCGCTGACCCGCGAGGCGCTGGCCGCCGAGTTCGGCGAGCCGGTTGCCGAACTCGTCGATGGCGTGACCAAGCTGGACAAGCTGAAGTTCCGGGACCGCCAGGAAGCTGCCGCGGAGAGCTTCCGCAAGATGCTGCTGGCGATGTCGCGCGACCTGCGCGTGATCATGATCAAGCTGGCCGACCGCCTGCACAACATGCGTACGCTGGGCGCCCAGAGCCGCGAAGCGAGGAGCCGCATCGCCCGCGAGACGCTGGAGATCTACGCGCCGATCGCGCAGCGACTGGGCATGAGCCTGGTCAAGAGCGAGCTGCAGAACCTGGGCTTCAAGGCGTTGTATCCGTGGCGCCACGCGATCCTGGAAAAGCACATCCGCAGCCAGCCGGTGGTGCGCCGCGAGGCGATGGCGCAGGTGGAAGTGCAGCTCTCGCAGCGACTGGCGAAGGAGGGCATCGAACACCGCCTGGTCAGCCGCATCAAGACGCCGTGGAGCATCTACAACAAGATGCGCGACGAGAACAAGAGCTTCGACCAGGTGATGGACGTGTTCGGGTTCCGCCTGGTCGTGCGCAGCGTGCCCACCTGCTATCACGCACTGGGCTCGGTGCATGCCACGTTCAAGCCGCTGGACGGCCGCTTCCGTGACTTCATCGCCATTCCCAAGGCCAACGGCTACCAGTCGCTGCACACCGTGCTCTTCGGACCGTACGGCTCGCCGATCGAGGTGCAGATCCGTACCGAGGAAATGGACCTGATTGCCGAGCGAGGCGTGGCCGCACACTGGACCTACAAGTTCGGTGGCGATTCGCCCAACAGCGCGCAGAGCCGTGCCCACGCGTGGATCGTCGAGTTGATCGATTCGCAGCGCGCGGCCGGCTCCTCGCTGGAATTCCTCGACAACGTGAAGGTCGACCTGTTCCCGGACGAGGTCTACCTGTTCACGCCGAAGGGCAAGATCCTGGCCCTGCCGCGCAATTCCACCGCGCTCGATTTCGCTTACGCCGTGCATACCGATGTCGGCAACATGGCGGTGGCCTCGCGCGTGGACAAGAAGCTGGTGCCGTTGCGCACCAAGCTGGTCTCCGGGCAGTCGGTGGAGATCATCACCGCGCGTTCGGCCACGCCCAAACCACAGTGGCTGGAGTTCGTGGTCACCAGCAAGGCACGCACCGCGATCCGCCACCAGCTCAAGCAGCTGGAGCACGAGGACGCCGTGCAGCTGGGCCACCGCATGCTTGACCGTGCGCTGGAGGCGATGGATTCCTCGCTGGAGCGGCTGCCGAAGGGGCGCCTGGATGCATTCCTGGCCGAACACCGTTTCCCGCGCCTGGAGGCGCTGCTGGCCGAAGTCGCGCTCGGCAACTGGATGCCGACCCAGGCCGCGCAGGCGCTGATGGCCTATGCGGAACTGCGTGGCGGCCCGCATTCGCGCCACCACTCGCAGGAGAAGATCCTGATCAATGGCAGCGAGCGCGGCGTGGTCACCTTCGCGGGCTGCTGCCAGCCGATTCCCGGCGACGACATCATGGGGTACCACACCGCCGGCAAGGGCATCGTGGTGCATCGCATGGACTGCCCGAACCTGGCCGAGCTGCGCAAGTCGCCCGAGCGCTGGGTGCTGATCGGCTGGGATACCACCGTTTCCGGTGACTACGACACCTCGCTGGTGGTGGAAGTGGAGAACGGTACCGGCGTGCTGGCCCAGCTTGCCGCCGCGATCGCGCAGAGCCAGTCCAACATCGAGCGCGTGGATTATCTGGATCGCGACTTCAACGCTGCCGTGCTGGCGTTCAACATCCAGGTGCGCGACCGCAACCACTTGGCCGAGGTCATGCGGCGCCTGCGCCGCCTGTCGGTCGTGCAGTCGGTGCGCCGCCAGTAAAGCCACGCCATGCGTGGATGGTTCTTGTAGAGCCGAGCCCACGCTCGGCTGCTCTTGCCTGAAGCAGCCGAGCATGGGCTCGGCTCTACGGATGGCGCATCGCAGGCCCGGATTGAAGTAGATCCACGCCATGCGTGGATGATATTCCGTGCACACGATGCGCGAGGTCGGATCACGCCGCCTGTTCGCGCCAATACGCATGCAGCGCCGGGATATCCCCAGCGGTCAGCAACGGCATCGCCGCCTTGATCTGCGCCAGCGGCCACTCCCACCACGCCATTTCCAGCAACCGCGCGATGTCCTCCGCTTCGAACCGGCTGCGCAGCACCTTGGCCGGGTTGCCGCCCACGATGGCGTAGGGCGCCACGTCGCGGGTCACCAGTGCCCGGCTACCGATCACGGCACCATCGCCAATGCGCACTCCCGGCAGGATCATCGCCTCGGCGCCGATCCACACGTCGTTGCCGATCACGGTGTCACCGGCCGGCCTGAAGGCGTCATTGGCCGCGGCAAAGGCCGACTCTTCCTGCATGTAGAAGAACGGAAACGTCGATGCCCAATCGTGCCGGTGGCCCTGGTTGCCAGCCATGATGAAGCTGACGCCGCTTCCTATCGAGCAGAAGCTGCCGATGATCAGCTTGTCCACGTCGTCGCGATCAGGCAGCAGGTAGCGCGCGCAGTCGTCGAAGCCGTGCCCGTGGTAATAGCCGGAGTAGTAGCTGTAGCGGCCGACGAGGATGTTGGGGTTGGTGACCATTTCGGTCAGCAGCTTGCCCTTGAAGGGGGAGTCGAACACGTTTGCCATGGCTTGGTCCCACAGGAATCAGCAGCCAGTCTACGGATGCGCCCGGCCCGGAGACCATGGGTGGATGGTGCACCGGTAGCGCCGGGCCATGCCCGGCGAGCGCGCCACGCAGCATGAACCAAACGTCGCCGGGCATGGCCCGGCGCTACCGGGTTGCTACAATCGCCGCTCTGTTTTCCAAATGCACCGGAGCGACCATGTCCCGCCAGATCATCAACACCGAAAAGGCGCCTGCCGCCATCGGCCCTTACTCGCAGGCCGTGCGCGCCGGCAACACCGTGTACTTCTCCGGCCAGATCCCGCTTGATCCGGCGACCGGCGACATCGTCGGTGCCGGTGATGTCGAAGCCCAGGCCCGCCGCGCGTTCGACAACCTCAAGGCCGTGGCCGAAGCTGCCGGCGGTTCGCTGGACCAGGTCGTGCGCCTTGGCCTGTACCTGACCGACCTGGGCGAGTTCGCCAAGGTCAACGCGGTCATGCAGGACTACTTCCAGGCTCCGTTCCCGGCCCGTTCCACCATCGAAGTCTCCGGCCTGCCGAAGGGCGCCAACTTCGAGGTCGACGCGGTGATGGTCATCGACTGACGCCCCCGTGGCACGCAAGGCGGCGGTCACTCCGGTCCTGTCACCGTCCGGCGAAGCATCCCTGGCGATGCTCGCCGGCGTGGGTCCGGCCGTGGCCGCCAAGCTGCAGGCGCGTGGCCTGGCCACCCTGCAGGATCTCTGGCTTCACCTGCCGCTGCGCTATGAGGACCGGACCCGGCTGACCCGCATCGAAGACCTGCGATCCGGCGTGCCGGCACAGGTGGAAGTGCGCGTCGTCGCGGTCGAGCGCGGCATGCGCTACCGGCCGATGCTGAAGGTGGCGGTCGAGGACGAGGGGCAGGGCACCCTGGTGCTGCGCTTCTTCCATTTCCGCCAGCAGCAGGTCGGCCAGTTCGCGGTCGGCAACCGCCTGCGCTGTTTCGGAACGCCCAAGCCGGGCCACCTTGGCCTGGAAATCGTTCATCCCAGCTACCAGGTGCTGGGGCGCAACGATGATCCTGAACTTGGCGACCGCCTCGATCCGGTGTATCCCACGGTGGAAGGTGTGGGCCCGATGACGATGCGCAGGCTGATCGGCCAGGCACTGGATCGCCTCCCCGAAGAAGCCGCGCTGGAACTGCTGCCCGTCGGCTGGCTCGATGGCCTCGGCCTGCCGTCGCTGCGCAGTGCGCTGTTGACGGTGCACCGGCCGCCACCGGATGCCGACCTGGCCGCGCTGGCCGCCGGCACCCATCCGGCGCAGCGCCGGCTGGCGATGGAAGAACTGCTGGCACACCATCTCAGCCTGCGTCGCCAACGCATCGCGCTGCAGGCGCATCATGCGCCGCCGCTGGCCGGCCCCGGTGCGCTGGCCAAGGCCCTGCTGAAGCAGCTGCCGTTCGCCCTCACCGGTGCGCAGGCGCGCGTGTTCAAGCAGATCCGCGAAGACCTCGCGCGACCCCGTCCCATGCTGCGGCTGGTGCAGGGCGACGTGGGTTCCGGCAAGACCGTGGTGGCCGCGCTGGCCGCCATGCTGGCGGTAGAGCAGGGCAAGCAGGTCGCGCTGGCTGCGCCCACCGAACTGCTGGCCGAACAGCATCTCAACAATCTGCGCGGTTGGCTGGAGCCGCTGGGCGTACGTATCGCCTGGCTGGCCGGCAAGGTCACCGGCAAGGCGCGCGCGAAGGTGATGGAACAGGTCGCCAATGGCGAAGCGCAGGTGGTGGTCGGTACCCACGCGCTGATGCAGGAGGCGGTGGTGTTCCAGGACCTCGCCCTGGCCATCGTCGACGAACAGCACCGCTTCGGCGTGCACCAGCGCCTGGCGCTGCGCGACAAGGGCGCCGGCGGCAACAGCGTGCCGCACCAGCTGGTGATGACCGCCACGCCGATTCCGCGCACGCTGGCGATGTCCGAGTA
This sequence comes from Stenotrophomonas sp. YJH_SMC_36, assembly GCF_059369935.1. Classification (NCBI taxonomy): domain Bacteria; kingdom Pseudomonadati; phylum Pseudomonadota; class Gammaproteobacteria; order Lysobacterales; family Lysobacteraceae; genus Stenotrophomonas; species Stenotrophomonas sp. YJH_SMC_36. The sequence continues at coordinate 187,262 of NZ_JCAFTD010000001.1, forward strand.
CGCGGACCTGGACGTATCGGCCATCGACGAACTGCCACCGGGCCGTACGCCGGTGCAGACCGTGGCCCTGAACAACGACCGCCGTCCGGAGCTGATCGAACGTATCGCCCTGGCCTGCGCGGAAGGGCGGCAGGTGTACTGGGTGTGCACGCTGATCGAGGAAAGCGAAGAGCTGGATGCCACGCCCGCACAGGCCACCTTCGAATCGCTGCAGGCGCTGCTGCCGGGCGTGCGCGTGGGGCTGGTGCACGGGCGGATGAAGGCCGCCGAGAAACAGGCGACCATGGTCGCGTTCAAGGCCGGTGACATCGACCTGCTGGTGGCGACCACGGTGATCGAAGTGGGTGTGGACGTGCCCAATGCCTCGCTGATGGTGATCGAGAACGCCGAGCGTCTGGGCCTGGCCCAGCTGCACCAGCTGCGCGGTCGCGTCGGCCGCGGTTCGGCGGTGTCGCGCTGCGTGCTGCTGTACCAGGCGCCGCTTTCGCAGATGGCGCGTGAGCGTCTGCAGACCATGCGCGACACCAACGATGGCTTCGTCATCGCCGAGAAGGACCTGGAACTGCGCGGGCCGGGCGAACTGCTTGGCACGCGGCAGACAGGCCTGGCCGGCTTCCGCATTGCCGATCTGGCACGCGACGCCGGCCTGCTGCCCGGCGTGCATGACCTGGCCGAGCGCCTGCTGTCCCAGCAGCCCGCACTGGCCGACCGCGTGGTCAAGCGCTGGATCGGCACGGCCGTGCGCTACGCCTCGGCGTAAGCGGCCTCTGTGCGCTGCGCGCGGGAGTCGAGCATGGCTCGGCTCTACAGACAGCGCTTTCGATCATTTCCATGTTCATCCACGCATTGCGTGGATGTGTCGACCAAGGTCGACACCTGGCAGAGCAGAACGCCGTTCCGACAGACCGCGGGAAACTGTCGAAGGCGGGGTGGGTCCGGTTGCGGGGGCGTGAGCGCCATGGATGGCGCGACCGAGCTTACATGGACGTACTTGCAGCGTCCCCCGCAACCGGGCCCACCCCGCCATCCCACGGAAAACCAGCTTTCGCCGTTGCTCTGGCGTTTGCCGTTGATTCGGCGGGTGCAGGGCACAGCCCTGCCAGAACCCCCATGCTTGCAACGGTCATCATCCCGGTCCACACTTCGTTGCCGATCTGAAGACGGCAACGATGACCCACAAGATCCCCCTGTTGATCGACACCGATCCCGGTGTGGACGACGCCCTGGCCCTGCTGATGGCCTTTGCCGATGAACGGCATGACGTGGTCGCCCTGACCATCGCCGCCGGCAATGTCGGCCTGCAGTACACCGTCCGTAACGCCCTCAAGCTCTGCGACATCGTCGGCCGTCCCGACGTGCCGGTGTTTGCCGGCAGCCCCGATCCGCTGCTGCATCCCTCCGTCGATGCCGCGCATGTGCACGGCCGTGATGGCTACGGCGATGTCGATCTGCCACCGCCGGGCCGACAGGCCGAAGCCGAGCATGCCGCGCTGGCGATCCTGCGCCTGTCGCACAAACATGCCGGCGAACTGATGCTGGTGATGCTCGGCCCGCTGACCAACCTGGCGCTGGCGCTGAAGCTGGACCCGACCCTGCCTCAGCGCATCAAGCGCATCGTGGTGATGGGCGGCGCGGTCACCTGCCACGGCAACATCACGCCGGCGGCGGAGTTCAACATCGCCTTCGATCCGGAAGCGGCGCACGTGGTGTTCACCGCATTCAAGCACCTGCTGGTGTCGGACTGGGAAGCCACCGTCGCCCACGGCCTGCCGCTGCAGCAGGCCGAGACGTGGCTGCAGGCCGATTCGGAGCGCGCCCGCTTCTATGAGCTGATCTCGCGCAAGACCCGTGGCCTGTCCGAAGACAGCAAGGGCGGACGCTGGTACACCGCCGATGCCCTGGCCATGGCCTGGGCGCTGAACCCGGAAGGGCAGCTGCGCGTGGAATCGCGGCCGCTGAACGTGGAACTGAACGGAACGTTCAGTCGCGGCGCGACCCTCGTCGACTGGAACCGCCAGACCGGCCAGCCGGACAACTGCGACCTGCTGATGGCCTACGACCAGGCCCGCTTCGAAAGCCTTGTGCGGCAGGCACTTGGCGCGGACTGAGCGCGGATCCACGCAACCGGTTGCCCCAAGGGGCGGCCGGTGCTTATAATGCCGCTCTTGACCACCAGCCCATTTACGGTGTGAGCCCATGAAGGCCGATATCCATCCGAACTACCGCGACGTCGTCTTCCATGACGTCACCTCCGATTTCAAGATCCTGACCCGCTCCACCATGGCGACGAAGGAAACCATCCAGTGGGAAGACGGCAACGAATACCCGCTGGTCAAGGTTGAAATTTCCTCGGCTTCGCATCCGTTCTACACGGGCAAGCACAAGGTCATCGACACCTCGGGCCGCATCGACAAGTTCCAGAAGCGCTACGCGCGCTGATCTGTCGATCCCGCTCCGAACCGACGGCCGCGCTCTGCGCGGCCGTTTGTTTTTCCCCGGCGCCTGCCCAACAGGCGTTTGGATGGACAGAACACTGCGTTCGCGTGACAACGCTTTTGCCGATCCGGGCCACTCGCTGGCCGGGTTCCGGCCGCCTGCCGTCTACGACTTCCGTCTAGCACCGGGCAAATGCTGCTGTGCGATAATGGCGTGATCCACGACACAGGTCGTGGACGTCATTCACGTGCCTGACCAATGCGCTTGGGCAGGCGCCTTCCCATGAAGGAGCGCACACAGTGTCCGATCTTGATCAGGTCACGCTCAACGCCGGCGACACGTCGGTCGTTCTGCCCGTCATCAAACCCACCCTTGGCAACGACTGCGTCGACATCGCGAAGCTGACCAAGGAAACGGGGTACTTCACCTACGATTCCGGCTTCACCGCGACGGCCAGCTGCAAGTCCGCCATCACCTACATCGACGGCGACAAGGGCGTGCTGCTGTACCGCGGCTACCCGATCGAACAGCTGTCGGAAAAGTCGAGCTACGTCGAAGTGGCCTACCTGCTGATCAACGGCGAGCGTCCGAGCGCCGAGCAGCTGAAGGCCTTCACCGATGAGCTGGCTGCCGAGGCCAACGTCCCCGATTCGATCAACACCCTGATCGGCAGCTTCGCCAAGGATGCCCATCCGATGGCCATCCTGGCTGCCGCGATCGCGCAGCTGTCGGCCGTCTACCACGACGCGCTGGACCTGTCCGACGCCGAACAGCGCCGCCAGGCCGCTGTGCGCCTGATCGCCAAGGTGCCGACCCTCTCGGCGCTGATCTACCGTCACGGCAAGGGCCTGCCGGCCAACACGCCCGACACCTCGCTGGATTACGTCAGCCGCTTCCTGAAGCAGACCTTCGAGTCGGCCGACGGCCAGTACGAACTGAATCCAGACGTGGTCAAGGCGCTGGACCTGCTGTTCATCCTGCACGCCGACCACGAGCAGAACGCGTCCACCTCGACGGTGCGCCTGGTCGGCTCGACCGGTGCCAATCCGTATGCGTCGGTTGCCGCAGGCGTCACCGCGCTGTGGGGTCCGGCCCATGGTGGTGCCAACGAAGCCGTGCTGAAGATGCTGGAAGAAATCGGTTCGGCCGACAACGTGGAATCGGCCGTGCTCAAGGCCAAGGACAAGACCTCCGGCTTCCGCCTGATGGGCTTCGGCCACCGCGTCTACAAGAACTTCGATCCGCGCGCCAAGGTCATCGGCGAGATGACCAGCAAGGTGCTCAAGCAGCTGGGCGTGCAGGACCCGCTGCTGGACGTGGCCGTGAAGCTGGAGCAGGCCGCGCTGCAGGACGACTACTTCGTCGCCCGCAAGCTGTACCCGAACGTCGATTTCTACAGCGGCATCATCTACAAGGCGCTGCAGATTCCGACCGAGATGTTCACCGTCATGTTCGCCCTGGGCCGTACCTCCGGCTGGGTGTCGCATTGGCTGGAACAGCAGGTCGATCCAGAAATGAAGATCGGCCGTCCGCGCCAGGTCTACACCGGCAGCGACGTGCGCGACTACCAGGGCTGATCGCCCCGCAATCGCAACGTGGAAGAACGCCCCCGCAAGGGGGCGTTTTTTTTTGCCCATGCCGTGGTCGTGCCCTGGTCGGAGCAATGCCGAAAGCGTCGCATTCTGCTGGTCACGGCACGCGCGATGCGTGTGTGATGTCGCAGAAGTACGCGTAATCGGCAATCAAGAAACGTTGCATGTACACCGCAGGAGCCGATCAATACCTTGACCGCGCTGCTGGCAGGGCAGGTCCGTGCCGGCAGTGCTTCCATCCAGGAGGCAACCCAATCCATCAGAGAGAGAAACCATGTCGCACATGTTCAAGAAGGCCGCCCTGGCCGTGGCGCTCGCCGGCGCTTCGCTGACCGCGCAGGCCGCCGTGGAAACCAACATCACCGTGTGGGCGAACGTCGATCCGACCCTGTCCCTGCTCAAGGCCGACGGCACCGCGCTGCCGGACGCGGTGCAGCTGGTCTACCGCGCCGGCGGTGCCGGCCTGTCGTCGTGGAGCGAAGATGTGCGCATCTTCACCAACGACACCGAGAAGGACGTCAGCGTGCGCCTGGCGGCCGACGCCGTGCTGCGTCCCGACCTGGCCGCACCGGGTGCCATCAACGTGCCGCTGACGGTCAGCCTCAACGGCCGCGCCCTGGAGACCACCCCGATCGACTTCGCTGCAGACGACCTGTTCGACAGCGCGATTCCGGGTGCGTCGATCGCCATGCCGCTGCGCGTGCAGCAGACCGTGTCCGGCGAGATCAACTTCGCGGGCCTGTACAGCGGCACCGTTGCGCTGGTCGTGTCGCAGAACACCGCCGCGCCGTAATCCCCACCGCGCCGGCCCGTGCGCGGGCCGGCCGGCCATCGGTTGTCTCCCCATGTTGATACCTGCACCTGCCCACAGCCGGCTGGCGGTCGCGCTCGCCCTGACGTTGGCCATTCCGACCCTGCCGGCTGTCCACGCACGGCCGGTACCGGCCGGTTTCGAAGACCTCGCCAGCGGCCAGACCGAGCGTGTCGAGGTACGCCTGTTCGGGCAGTCGGCCGGCCTGTGGTCCGCCTGGGTCACGCTGGATACGGTGCAGCTGGACCAGCCCGCGCAGGTTCTGGAAGCCCTGGGTCTCAGCGCCGATGCGCGCGACGCGCTGCAGGCGGCACTGGCTGCACCGCTGCCGCGCAACAGTCATCTGGCGTGTCCCTACGGCCAACCGGATCCCGGCTGCGGCTGGATCGACAGTCCGGACGATCCCGCGCAGGTGCACGCCATCTTCGATGAAAGCGATGGCGTATTGATGTTGTTTCCGGCACGCCGGTGGCTGCCACAGCAGAGCGCGCAGCGCTCGCCGTTCCACCAGGTGTCCGAGCAGGCACAGAACGCGCTGCTGCAGCAGCAGACCGTGAATTTCAGTGGGGGGGATGGCTATCAGGCGTTGAGCGTGCAGGGCAGCACGGTGCTTGGCGTGCTGCGCGATGGCCATGTCGCCAGCAGCTGGAACTACAGCCGCCAGGCGCGGCAGGGTTATCGCGCGCATGACCGCTTCCAGCTGGACGATCTCTACTATCGCCACGATCTTGCCCAGCGCCACTACGTGCAGCTGGGCCGCATGGACCGGCGCAATCTGTCCAGCCAGCAGGGCGGCACCTTCGGTTTCGGCATGCTGCCGCTGGATCGCTTCGAAGGGCTGCGCGTGGGTACCACGCAGGCCTACGTCGATACCGACGCGAACGTCACCTCCACCCCGTTGACCGTGCTGCTCGGCCGCGATGCACGCGTGGACGCCTTCGACGGTGATCGCCTGCTGCAGACCTTTTACCTGCAGGCCGGTGTCAACGATCTCGATACGCGCCGGTTTCCGCTCGGCAGCTACACCGTCACCCTGCGCATCTATGAGGATGGCCGCTTCGTGCGCAGCGAGGAGGCGCCCTTCAGCCGGGGCGGCGACTGGTCCGAGCGCAGCCTGCAGTGGTTCGTGCAGGGCGGGCGGCGTCGTGCGCATGCGACACGTGCAAGTGACATCGGCGATGCGTCCGACACGGCGGTACAGGCGGGGTTGCGCATCCCCCTTGCGCGCAACTACGGCATGACAGCGGGTATCGCCCGCGTCGCCGATACCGGTTACGGCGAACTGCGCCTGGAGGGACGCCAGCAGTTCGGGCGGCATGACCTGCAGGCGATGGTCGGTGTGCTGAACGGAGGCGACGGCAGCCACGGCCTGCAGCAGCAGCTGAGCTATCGCCACTACGCGTCCTGGAATGTCTATCGGCAACGCCTGCGTGGCGGTGCGTGCCAGAGCAGCACGCCGGTGCTGCATGACCGTTTCGGTTGTGTCGATGCGCTCAGTGCCTCGGTATCGGCGCCCCTGTTCGGCGGCAGCCTGTACCTGGGATACACGCGCCGGCGCAGCTTCACCCCGGAGTGGAGCCTGCCCGGCGAAGACGACGATGCCTGGACGGGCCTGCCGCCGGGCCTGTTGCCGCCTCATGTGCCGGCGCTGCGTCCTGCGCAGACCTCGCGCAGCCTGCAGGCCAGTTACAGCCGTACCCGGCAGTGGCGTGGACTGAGCATCGGCAGCCGGCTGGGGGTGTGGCAGCAGGACACCGATACCGGCAGCGGGCGCGGGCCTGCCCGTGATCGCGGCCTCTACCTGAACATTGCAGTCTCGCGGCTGCAGCGGATCGACGACGGCAGCGTGCAGCAGCGCGTGGCGCTGGACATGCGCCAGCCCCAGCACAGCCGCCCGGATGCCCGCCTGGGCCTGTCGCATTCGCTGCGGCAGGAGCGCGACGGCGACGCGCGCGATCTGGGCGCCGAGCTGAGCGCGTACAACGACGACCGCTACAGCGCGCTGGCCAGCGCCCGTATCGACAACCGCTTCGGGCAGAGCGGTGCATCGGTGTCGTACTACCAGCACCACGGTGGGGGTGAACTGGCCTACAGCGGCAACCACACGTCGGGGCTGTCGCTGTCCGCACGCGGGCTGCACTGGGGCGGCGCCCATGGCGCGGATGCCGGGGTAGTGGTCAGCGTGGACGATGCGCGCGATCTGGAGCTCAGTGGCGCGGCTGCCGACATCCGCGCCGGCAGCAACCGGCGCCGCATCCTCGGCTTCGGTGAGCGCCGGCTGCTGCCGCTGGGCGGCTACCAGCGTCATCGCGTGGACGTGCAGGACGCCAGTGCGCACGACAGCGACGCCGCAGTGCGTGTCGCCCGCCTGGGCGCGGCGCAGCACGCCTTCCTGCTGCCGGGAAAGGTGATCGCGCTGCCGGTCACGCTGGACGTGACGTACACCTTCATCGGCAACGCACGCGACATCGCCGGTACCCCGCTGGAAGGCGCCCGCATCCTCAATGCGCCGGTGCCCTCGCTGGGCCGCGACGGCGGCTTCATCGCCGAATTCCCGCAGCGCGAGCCGGTGCTCTACCTGCTGCGTGCAGGCGACCTGCTGCAGTGCCCGCTCACCGTGCGTGAGCGCCGCAGCGTGGTGCTGCTGGTCGGCCAGGTGCAGTGCGAACCGCTGGCGCTGGAGCAGTTGCCGGCACCGATCCGCCACCAGGCGCGGGTACAGCGCCTGTTGAACGAACTGGCCCCGGTGGCGGGGCGCAACGAACGCAACGTGATGAGTGGAGGTGCGCGATGAGGACCGCATGGAGGCTGCTGCTGGCCGCGGCCTGCCTGCTTGGCAGTGCACAGGCGCTGGCACAGCGCCCACCGGCAACGACGCCGGCCACCGGCGTGATCACCACCGACATCGTCCGCACCTTCGACCGCTCCGCGCCCGAAGCGCTGGAGCTGTGGGCGCCCAGGACAGTGCTCGGGTACGGGGAGGTGGAGCTGGGGTACGGGAAGATCCATCTGACGTGTGATGAAGACCCTGCGTATGGGCGTTGTCCGACGCGTGATACGCAGGAGGGGCCTGTGTCCCACGCATCCTTCCCACTTCAGTTTCGCGAACTGAGAAGCGGTCAGGACATCGGCATCGACGTTGTAGGGTGGATAGAGCGGGCCGAGTGGCAGCGCACTTGCAGCGATGATTTCTGGGATAAGAACAGATATCCGCTCTGGAGTTCCACGACTCGCGATTGCCAGATACCTCCAGGTGGTACAGCTGCGCGGCTCATCATTCACAGTGAAGACGTCGGGAATCTCGTTGCGGGTCGTTGGAGAGCAGAACTCCGCCTCAACCTGCGCATCGATCCCGACGGCCCGATCGTCGCCACCCATGTGTTCCGGTTCGATCTGACCATCACCGATCGCGACCGCACCATGATCTACCTGCCCGAGTTCGGCATGGCCGAGCCGCTGGTGGGCCTGCAGCTGGACTACCGGCCGATTCCCTCACCCGGCACGATCGGTGGCACCGCCGTGCTGGACATGTGCCTGTACGACGGCATGGGCTCGCAGAGCGAGTATCTGGCCATCACCGCGCGTGACATGGGCCCCTCCGCGCCCGGGCGTCCGCCATCGCAGTACTCGGTCTGGCACCGCGACGGTGGGCGCGAGGCACAGGACCGCCTGGACTACCAGCTCACCCTGGACCACAGCGGCCAGAAGATCGCCCTGCACAACAACGAGGAAGTGCTGCTGCGCGGCATCGATACCGCCGAGCTGCGGCTGGTGATGCTGCCCGACATGAACCAGTGGGTGTACTGCGTGCCCACGCCGCTGACCCTGGAAACCCCCCGTGTGCCGGCGTCCGAGAAACGCGAGGGCTACTACGACGGCCGCCTCAAGCTCGAAATGCGCCTGCCGACCGACCGCCTCTGACCTTCCCCTGGAACCCGATCCCATGAGCAAGATTCCCCTGGCCGGCGCGCTGCTGCTGGCCCTTCTGCCAGCGGCACCGGTGCTGGCCAATCTCAACGTCCACCCCATGCGCGTGCACGCCGAAGCCGGCAAGACCACGACCGTGCGCGTGCACTCGCAATCACCGCAGCCGCAGTACGTGCAGGCCACGGTGAAACGCATCCTGCACCCGGCCAGTGACCACGAGGAAGAAGTCGATGAGGCCGTCGGCACCGCAGCGGTCATGGCGGTCACGCCAGGACGCTTCGGTCTGGCAGGAGGCGGCACGCGCCTGATACGGATCATTCCGCTGCAGCCGGTCGAGCAGGAAACCGCGTTCCGCATCTACTTCGAAGGCGTACGCGGTCCTGATGACAGCACGCCGGAGGTGCCGGTGCAGGGCGCCAGCGCCACGCTGGGCGTCAGCCTGGTCTGGGGCGTGCTGGTCAATGTGCTGCCCGCCGAGGGGCGCGTCGAGATGGCCCTGGACGGTGATCGCCTGTTGAACCGCGGCACGCTGCGGCTCGGCGTCAACCAGGTGCAGGACTGCGCCGCGGACGGCCGCTGCACCACGCACGAGATCAAACGCAGCCTTTACCCCGGCGCGGCGATGACGCTGCCGTTCGTGCCCCGCGCCGGTGGGCGCGTGGAGATCGACTACCGGCTCAGCCACGCCGGCTTCCGTGAGCACCGGCAGACGCTGCAGCCCTGACTGCCTGGCCTTGCGCCCCCAGGTTCCCGTTTCCCAACCACCGAGACATCGATGAATCGCATCTACCGTTTGATCTGGAATACCCGACTGCGTTGCTGGGCGGTTGCCAGCGAGCACACCCGTTCGCGCGGCAAGCCGGCTTCGGCGGCACGCCCGCTTGCCGCCGCCCTGTGCGCGATGTTGGCCGCTCCCGCATTCGCGACCGAGCCTGCACCGGATCCGTTGAGCGTGCCCGACGCCATTGCAGCGGAGGCTGACGCAGCACCGGCAGAGTGGGACGCGTTGATGAGCGCGTTCATCGGCTCGCCTGCCACGTCGCGCAGTGTCGGCACTACCAGCTACCAGAACGTGCTGATCGGTGGGGGTTCCACGGTCAACAGCACCAAGGGCGTGGCCATCGGCGTGGGTTCGGTCACGGCGTTCGACGGCATCGGTATCGGCAACAATGCCCAGGGACTTGCCGGTGGCGTGGCCATCGGCATCAAGGCGGGCACGGGAAGCGGCGAAGGGGGCACTGCGATCGGCAAAAGCGCCACGGCGCTGGGAGTCGGGGCCGTCGCGATCGGCCTCAACAGCTACGTTGGCGCGTCCGGTAACAGTGCGGTCGCGGTCGGGCGCAATGCCCGGGCCGAGGGTAGCGATGCCACGGCGATGGGGCCGAGGGCACAGGCGTCGGGATCCAGATCGGTAGCGCTGGGCAACAATGCGCAGGCACAGGCGCAGGGATCCGTCGTCATCGGTGACGGCAGCAGACTTGCCAACGGCAACGCACACCACGCCATCGTGATCGGCAGCGGTGCGCGCTCCGGCGGCTACGATGCGGGCATCGCCATCGGCCGGAACGCCGTGACCGACGGCCACGGCAAGGCCGTGGCGCTGGGTGCCAACGCCAATGCCGGGCAGAGCAATGCAGTGGCCCTGGGCGCCGGCTCGGTCACCAGTGCCAGCAACCAGGTCTCGGTGGGCAATGACACCCTGAAGCGCCGCATCGTCAATGTGGCCGATGGCACCCTCAGCACCACCAGCAGCGAAGCAGTGACCGGCAAGCAGCTGCACGCCACCAACCAGAGCATCGCCAGCGCGACGGGCACGGCGAACGCGGCGAAGACGGCCGCAGACCAGGCTGCGACGAAAGCCGGGCAGGCCTTGGCCAGGCTGGATGGCAGCCGCATCGCGATTGGGACCGGTGCCACTGCAACGGGCACCAACAGCACCGCCATCGGCAATGCCGCCGATGCGTCCGGTGGCTACAGCAACGCCCTGGGTTTCCAGGCGTCCAGCGCCGGCAGCAACGCCGTGGCGATGGGCACCCTGGCATCTGCGGACGGCAGCAGTGCAGTGGCATTGGGTAACCGCGCGCGGACCGAGGGGGGCGACAACGGCGTGGCCATCGGCAATGCGGCATTGGCCTACAACAATGACGGTCTTGCACTGGGCAACAATGCCCGCAGCGGCGTCAATGCGGCCGGTGAGCGCGTTGCCGCGTCCAACGGCGGCGTGGCGCTCGGCACCGGCTCGCGCAGCGGCAATGGCGGCGTGGCATCGGGCCTGCGTGCCTCGGCCACCGGCGACCGTGCCGTGGCCATCGGCAACGACGCCAAAGCCGACGTGATCCATGCCACCGCACTGGGCTATCAGGCGGCGGCCACCGCCAACCAGGCCACGGCGCTGGGCCGCGGCAGTGTGGCAAGCGCCCGCTTCGCTACATCCGTCGGCAATCTGTCCGAAGCGACGGCCGAGAGCAGTGCCGCCTTTGGCGACCGCGCGCTGGCCAACCACACCGGTTCGGTGGCGCTGGGCAGTTCCTCCACCACCTCCGGCAGCAACCAGGTCTCAGTCGGTAATGCCACGCTCAAGCGCCGTATCGTCAATGTGGCCGATGGCACGCTGAGCAGCACCAGCACCGAGGCGGTCACCGGCAAGCAGCTGCATGCGACCAACCAGAATGTCACCGCAGTCAGCCAGGCGGCTACTGCGGCCCAGGCCGATGCCACACGCGCGCTGACGGCCCTGGCCAGCACCACCACCGCCGTCGGCCAGGGGGCGTCGGCGGGTGGCAATGCCGTGGCGGTCGGCCATTCGGCGAAAGCGGAGGGCTCCCACAGCAACGCCTTCGGTTACCAGGCCAGCGCGGCTGGCGCCAACGCGGTGGGCGCGGGCACCCTGGCGGGCGCCGCGGCTGACTCCTCGGTGGCGCTGGGCAATCGTGCCGCCGTGGATGCCACCTCCAGCGGCGCCATCGCACTGGGCACCAACGCCAAGGTCAATGCGCAGGCGGGCAACAGCGTCGCCTTGGGCGCGGGCTCGGTGGCGACCGGCGCCAACCAGGTCTCGGTGGGCAGTGCCACGGTGAAGCGGAACATCGTCAATGTGGCTGACGGAACGCTGAGCACCACCAGCGCCGAGGCGGTGACCGGCAGGCAGCTGCATGCCACCAACCAGAACCTCGCCACGGTGAATGCGCTGGCCAACACCGCACACAGCATCGCCAACGATGCGCAGACCAAGGCCAACGCGCTGGGGGGGCTGCTCAGCCAGAGTGCCGGCAACAGCGACGTCCGCGTCGGTGCCAGCAATACCGGTGGCGCGGTGGACATGCGCAACCAGTCCAGCGCCAACCGTCGCGTCACCGGCGTGGCCGACGCGGCACTCAGCAGCACCAGTGCCGATGCGGTCAGTGGCCGGCAGCTGCATGCCACCAACCAGAACGTCACGCAGGTCACCGCCACCGCCGCCACGCTCAGTGGCCTGGTCGGCCAGGCGGCAGCCGGCGGCGATCTGCGGCTGGGCGCGCAGAACAGTGGCACCGTCCTCGATGTCCGTAACCAGGGCAACGCCAGCCGTCGTATCAGTGGCGTCGCCGATGGTGTGCTGAGTGCAGCCAGTACCGACGCGGTGAGTGGTCGCCAGCTCAACACCACCAACCAGAACGTGACCACGGCCACCACCCTGGCCAATACGGCGCACAGCGTGGCCAACGCCGCCCAGTCCACCGCCAACGATGCACAGGGCAAGGCCAACGTGCTCGGTGGCCTGCTCAGCCAGACCTCGTCCACCGGCGACGTACGACTGGGAGCCGCCAACAGCGGCGGCGTGCTGGATGTGCGCAACCAGGGCAACCAGGCGCGTCGCGTGCACGGCGTTGCCGCCGGTCAACTGTCGGCCACCAGCGACGATGCAGTCAGCGGCCGCCAGCTGTTCGACAGCAACGCGCAGATCGCCCGCAACCGTACGGACATCGACCGCCTGCGCGAGGACTTCGAGGGCTTCGATCCGGACCTGTCCGATGTGGTGCGTTTCGACGCAGGCGGCAATGTCGACCTGGAGGGTGGGCGCCTGCTCGCCGTAGGCGACGGGCAACTCAGTGCCGACAGCCGCGAGGCGGTCAATGGCGCGCAGCTGTTCGCCACCAATACGAAGGTGGCCGAGCAGGGCGCGCAGATCGCATCCGCCCGGGACGACCTGGACGCGTTGCGCGTGGACTTCGACAACTACACGCCTGACCTGGGCAGCGTCGTGCAGTTCGGCGAGGACGGCACGGTGGACCTGAAGGCTGCGCGTCTGGTCGCTCTGGCTGATGGCGAGATTGCGGCAGGCAGCCGCGAGGCGGTCACGGGCGGGCAGCTGTTCGTGACCCATGAGCGGGTGTCGGTGCTGGAGGAGGCGCAGAAGTATGCAGTCGTTGGTGCCGATGGAGAGAGCCTCGCGGCGCGCGCCGGCCATCTGGCTACCTCGATGGGCAGTGATACAAAGGCTCTCGGCTCCGGATCTACCGCAATTGGCAGCTTCGCTGATGCGCAGGCAACCAATTCAGTTGCGCTGGGACGTGCGGCTCAGGTCTTGGCGGGTGCCGATGACGGATTCGCACTGGGTGCACGCTCACGTGTCAGTGCCGAGAACGGGTTGGCGATCGGTGGCTCTACCCAAATTTGGGAGGGAGCAACCAACAGTGTTGCGCTAGGCTACGGATCTGTCGCTACTGAGGCGGGTGTGGTATCGCTAGGTGGTCAAGGTCTCAGGAGGCGAGTTACTAATGCGATGAATGGTGTTCACGCCTATGACGTAACCACTGTCGAGCAGCTCTCCGGCGTGGTGAACGCTCTCGGCGGCGGCGCGGGCTTTGCCGTGGACGGCAGCGTGATTGCTCCTTCCTATGGTGTGCAGGGCGCTGTACACGTCACCGTAGGCGATGCACTGGCTGCGCTGGATGCAGGCGTGGACAGCAATCGTGGCGGACTGGATGCGATGGACGCGCGCCTCGATACGCTGGATCAGGCGCGGGCGATGGCGGATGCCAGTGCCGTGCGCTTCGGCGCCGACCGTTCCGCCGTCGATTTCGGTGGCGCGCGCCTCATCAACGTTGGCGAAGGCGATATCAGCCACGCGGGCAGCCGGGAGGTGGTCACGGGCGGGCAGCTTCATGCCAGCAACCAGCGGATCGCAGGCCTGGAGGAGAAGCACCTTTATGCGGTCGTGGGCTATGACGAGCTGAGCAAGCCTGCACAAGCAGGGCTGCTGGCCACGGCAATGGGAAGTGATACATTGGCTATGGCTGAGGGGGCCACTGCAATCGGCAGTTTTGCTCAAGCTCGGGGCAAAAATTCAGTTTCTCTGGGTCGTGCGGCATTGGTTCATGAGGGTGCGGAGAATGGCTTTGCGCTGGGTGCGCGCTCGCAAGTGCAAGTGCTCAATGGTGTCGCACTTGGTTCTTCCGCTGTAGTTCACTCTGGCGCCACTCAGAGTGTTGCACTTGGTTCATGGTCTGAAGCGCGAGGAGCCAATGAAGTTTCATTGGGGCATGCGACTCTCAAGCGCCGCGTAACCAACGCTGCCAACGGCCGCGATGCCAGCGACCTCACCACCGTTTCCCAGCTCCGCAGCGCCTTCGCGGCTTTCGGCGGCGATATGCGCATGGATGCCGACGGCAACATCATCGCGCCGGAGTTCCACGTGCAGGGCCAGCGGCAGGCCACGGTCGGCGATGCGCTGAAGTCGCTCGACGGCGCGGTGGTCGACACGCGCCGGGATCTGGCCAGCATCGATGCGCGTTTCGAGCGCCTGTTCGACGATGGCGGCGTCCGCAATGACGGTACCGGCCAGCTGCGGCTGGCCGGGGAACACGGCAGGGTGCTGGGCAACGTGGCCAACGGCATGATCGCGCCGGGCAGCCGCGATGCGGTCAATGGCGGTCAGCTGCACGCCGTGCAGCAGCAGCTCAACGGCCGCATCGACGGACTGCAGTCGCAGATCGACGGGTCGGCGACGGCCAGCCGCCAGGCAGCGGTGGACGACGTCGCTGGCGAGTCGCCGGCGGACAGCCAGACCCCGGCCCCGCCGGTCAAGGACGCGCCGTCGGTGGCCTCCACCGACACGCCGAAGCCGAAGCCGGAAGCCGACGATCCGTTGCCGCAGGTGGACTCGCGTGCCGTGGATCAGGCGGTGAACCAGGCGCAGGCCTACACAGACCAGGCGATGGCCAGCGTGGACCGCCGGCTGGACCGGATGGACAAGCGCCTGAACCGGATGGCGGCGATGGGCAGTGCGCAGGCGGCGATGGCGATGAACACCGCCGGCCTGCAGACCTACAACCGCCTCGGCGCGGGTGTGGGCCATGCCGAAGGCGAGTCGGCGCTGGCGGTGGGTTACCAGCGCGTGCTCAACGAGCGCGGCTCGGCCACCTTCAGCCTCAATGGTGCCTTCACCAACAGCGGTGAGCGCACCGTGGGCGTGGGCTTCGGCGTGGGCTGGTAACCGGCAGGGCGACGCGGTCCGGTCGCCCTGATGCATGACGACGCCCCACGCGGTCCGCCGCGTGGGGCGTCTGCGTTGTGGGGCTCAGATGCTGCCGAGATAGCTTTCGATCTGCTCCTGGCTGAGCAGTTCGCGCAGCTGGGCCTGCGAGGCGCGCCGCATCGGCTTCTCGTCGACCGGTGACAGCGGTGCCTGGCGCAGGGCGTCATACGGCAGCACGGCCAGGTCGAACGTCAGTTCCTCCGCACTGAACACCCAGACCGGCACGTCCAGGCTGCGCTCGCGGTCCAGGCGCAGCCGGCGCACGCGCGACTCGGCCGGAATGCCCTGTTCGTCCAGGAAGCGATGCACGGCTTCGGGGTCGTCGCTGTGCAGATGGACCTGCACGGGGCTGTTGGCATCGGCGGTGCCGTCCAGCACCGGGCCGACCAGGCGCGGGGCGAAGGCATGCAGGAATTCCAGTGCGCGCAGCGCAGCTTCGCGACGGCGCTGCAGCTCGTTGCCGTGCTGGGGGCCAGCGAACAGGCGCTGGTACTCGCGCAGCGCATCCTCGATCTCGACATTGCGGGGCAACGAGGCATCGTCATGGATGCCGAGCCGGCTGGCCGCCTTCAGTTTGGCCTGGTGGAAGTCGCGGATGCCGCCTTCGGCCATCAGGCGGGCGGCTTCGTGGGCGAGGCGGTGACGACGCTCACGGGTCTGGGTGGTGGCATGCTGGCGGGCGCGATGCATGCGGGAACTCCTGTTGCGACCTGGCTACAGACTAGCGCAACGGTGTGACATCTGCGTGGGGAATGGAACAGGGATACGGGGCCGGCCCACGCTCGGCTGGCCGGGCCGTCGAGCCGGGCATGCGCCGGCTCGACGGTGACGCCCGCGGCGCGCGTCAGAAGATATCGAACGCAGCCGCGTCGGCTTGCGGGGTATTGAGGTTGAGGTCGTAGTCCGTCAGGCGATCCATGTCCTCCACCTTGACCCATTCGGTCGCGCCGTTGAGCGTGGTCTGCACCATGCCGCTGGGCGGATCGTTCTGCGCGATCGGCGTGTCCTTCAGCGCGGTGCGCATGTACTCGATCCAGATCGGCAGCGCGGCCTTGCCGCCGTATTCGCGGTAACCCAGCGAACGGAAGTCATCGCGGCCCACCCACACGGTGGTCACGTACGGGCCGCCGAAGCCGGAGAACCAGGCATCGCGGTGGTCGTTGGTGGAGCCGGTCTTGCCGCCCACGTCCTCGCGGCCGAGCACCTTGGCCTGGGTACCGGTACCGCGCTGGACCACATCGCGCATCATCGACACCAGCTGGTAGGCGGTGCGTGCATCGATCGCGCGCGGCGCGGTGCGCGCATCCGGGTTGACCGGTGCGGCAGCGGTTTCGGTGGTGGCCTGCGCCTTGGCGGCGGCCGGGTCCGGCGTGGGGGCCGGGGCACCGAAGTTGAAGCCGTCCACGACCTGGCTGACCGGCTGGTCGCTGCTGCCGGCACAGTCGCGGCAGGCCAGTGCCGGGTTTTCCTTGAACACCAGGTTGCCGTCGCGGTCGTTCACCTGGTCGATCAGCCAGGTGTCCACGCGCGAGCCGCCGTTGGCGAACACGGCATAGCCACGGGCCACCGACAGCGGGGTCAGCGAGGCGGTGCCGAGCGACATCGACAGGTTCGGCGGCAGCTCCGATTCGGCGAAGCCGAACTCGCTGATGTACTTGCGGGCGTAGTCCACGCCCATGCCGTCGAGCAGGCGTACCGAGACCAGGTTGCGCGACTGCACCAGGGCTTCGCGCAGGCGCATCGGGCCGCGGAAGCCACCGCCATCGTTCTGCGGTGCCCAGGTCTTGCCGCGGCGGTCGCGGAACACGACCGGGGCATCAAGCACGATCGAAGCCGGGTTGTAACCCTTGTCGAACGCTGCGGCATAGACGAACGGCTTGAAGCTCGAACCGGGCTGGCGACGGGCCTGGGTGGCGCGGTTGAACTTGTTGCCGGAGAAGCTGAAACCGCCGACCAGCGCCTTCAGGGCACCGCTGTGGGCATCCAGCGAGACCAGCGCGGACTGGCCGCGCGGGATCTGGTCCAGCAGCCACTCGCCCTCCTTGTCGCCGGCGCGCACACGCACGATGTCGCCGCGCTGCACCAGCTTGCCAGGGGTCTTGTTGGTCCACCGGGCGGCACCGGCCGGCAGCACGATCTCGCTGCGGTTGGCCAGCACCACCGTGGCGCTGCCATCGGCACCGGCGCTGGCAACGATCGCCGGCAGCAGGCCGGCCTGCGCCGGGATGCCGCGCAGATGTTCGGCCAGGGCGGCGGCATCGTCGCCGGCCCCCAGCTGCACCTGCTTCTCCACGCCGTGCCAGCCGTGGCGGTGGTCATACAGCAGCAGGCCGTCACGCACCGACAGGTTGGCCGCGGTCTGCAGGGTCGAATCGATGGTGGTGGTGACGTGGTATCCCTTGTTGACCACGTCGCCGCCGAAGCGCGCGATCATCTCCTGGCGCACCAGTTCGGCCACGTAGGGCGCCTCGACCTGCACCGGCGGCTCATGCGCGGTGGCATGCATCGGCACGGCCTTGGCCGCATCGGCCTCGGCCTGGCTGACGAACTTCAGATCGGCCATGCGCTGCAGCACATAGTTGTCGCGGCGCTGGCGGGCGCGTTCCGGGTTGGAGATCGGGTTGCCGGAGGAGGGGAACTTCGGGATGCCGGCCAGCGAGGCCATCTCATCCAGGTCCAGCTCGGCCAGCTTCTTGCCGTAGTAGAACTCCGCTGCCGCGGCCACACCGTAGGCACGGTTGCCGAAGAAGCTCTTGTTCAGATACAGCTCGAAGATCTCGTCCTTGCTCAGCTCGGACTCGATCTTGCGGGCCAGCAGGATCTCGGCCAGCTTGCGGGTGTAGCTGTACTCGGAACTGAGGAAGAACTGGCGGGCCACCTGCTGGGTGATGGTGGACCCGCCGGGCACGCGCTTGTCGTTGGTGGTGGCCAGCAGCCACACCGCGCGGGCGATGCCCTTGTAGTCCACGCCGCCATGTTCATAGAAGCGGGCGTCCTCGGTGGCCAGGAAAGCCTGCTTGAGCTTCTCCGGCACGTCCTTCATGGTGACCGGGGTGCGCCGGGTCTCGCCGAACACCGCCATCAGCTTGCCGTCGGCGGCATAGACGTACATCGGCTCCTGCATCTCCACGTCGCGCAGGGTCTGCACGTCGGGGAGCTTGGAGGACACAGCGTAGTAGAGACCGCCCACAGCGGCCGCACCGATCAGCGCCAGGACCAGGACAATCAGGAAGATCCAGCGCAGCCAGCGGCGGAGTCGAGTCATCGGGTTCAGATTCCGATTGCGAATTTCGTGGTCGCAGAGTATAGATTACGCAAGGTGGCGGCTGGGGTCGGCACCGGGGAGCGCAAGGGGAAACGCCAGGGGCTGCATCGTGAACCTGTGAGGGAATTCACAGCAGGGCGGTTGCCATTTGCTAAGAATACGTTATTAATGCGCGGTCGCAGTTCTTGCGTCCAAGTGCCCGTCGGCAGGGGAGAAACCGTGGGGCTCATCCCAAAAAGTCAGTCGCCGCTTATTGGCGTCGACATCAGTTCGACTGCGGTAAAGCTGTTGCAGCTTTCCCGCAGTGGCAATCGTTTCCGTGTGGAACATTACGCCGTGGAACCACTGCCGCCGAATGCGGTCGTGGAGAAGAACATCGTCGAGGTGGAGGCCGTGGGTGAGGCCATCCGCCGGGCGTTGAACCGTTCCGGCAGCAAGGCGAAGCAGGCCGCCGCCGCCGTGGCCGGCTCGGCCGTGATCACCAAGGTGATCCCGATGCCGGCCGAGCTCGACGAGAACGACATGGAAGCGCAGATCGAGCTGGAAGCGGTCAACTACATTCCCTATCCGATCGAGGAAGTGAACCTGGACTTCGAGGTGATCGGGGTGATCCCGAACAACCCGGAGATGGTCCAGGTGCTGCTGGCCGCGTCGCGGTCCGAGAATGTGGAACTGCGCCAGTCGGCGCTGGAACTCGGCGGCCTCCAGGCCAAGGTGATGGACGTGGAGGCCTTCGCGGTCGAGAACGCCTTCGCCCTGGTTGCCAGTGAGCTGCCGGTGTCCACCGACGGCGTGGTCGCGCTGGTCGACATCGGCGCCACGATGACCACCCTGAACGTCCTGCGCGGCGGGCGCAGCCTGTACAGCCGCGAACAGGTGTTCGGCGGCAAGCAGCTGACCGACGAGATCATGCGCCGCTACGGCCTGAGCTACGAGGAAGCCGGCCTGGCCAAGCGCCAGGGCGGGCTGCCGGAAAGCTACGAGATGGAAGTGCTGGAGCCGTTCAAGGAAGCCACGGTCCAGCAGATCAGCCGCCTGTTGCAGTTCTTCTACGCCGGCAGCGAATTCAATCGTGTCGATCATATCGTGCTGGCCGGAGGCTGCGCGGTTCTTGGGGGCCTGCCGGAAATGGTCGAGGAGCAGCTGGGTGTGCCGACCGTGGTCGCCAATCCGCTGGCGCAGATGACGCTGGGACCGAAGGTGAACGCGCATGCGCTGGCCCAGGATGCTCCCGCGCTGATGATCGCGACCGGTCTGGCGCTGAGGAGCTTCGACTGATGGCACGCATCAACCTGTTGCCCTGGCGCGCCGAACGGCGCAAGCAACGCCAGCGCGAGTTCTACGCAATGCTGGGCATGGCCGCCGTGGGTGGCCTGCTGCTGTCGCTGATGATCTGGTTCTACTACGACCGCCAGGTCAGCGGCCAGATGGACCGCAATGCCTACCTGCAGGCCGAGATCGACAAGGTCAAGGAGCAGAACAAGGAGATCGACCGCCTCGACGCGCAGAAGGAGCGGCTGCTGGCGCGCAAGAAGGTGATCGAGGAACTGCAGGCCAAGCGCTCGCAGATGGTCCACCTGTTCGACGCGCTGGTGCGCACCATTCCCGATGGCGTCGTGCTGACCGCCCTGAAGCAGGAAGGGGACACCCTTACCCTGGAAGGCCGCACCCAGTCCAACGCCCGCGTTTCGGCGTACATGCGCAACCTGGAGACGTCCGGCTGGATGGCCAGTCCGGAGCTGTCGATCATCGAGGCGCGTGAGCCGGACAAGGACAAGGACGGTCGCCCGGGCCCGGTATCGGACATCAAGGCGCTGCCGTATGTGTTCGTGGTCAAGGTGAAGCTGCCGGCGCAGAGCGAGGAGGCCACCGCGCCGCCGGGCCTGAATGCCGATGGCACCGTGGCACCGGCCGCAGCCGCCGAACCGGTCGCACCGCTGTCAGCCGCGCCCGAAGCCGCCGCGCCCGCCGCACCGGCCACCGCACCCGCCACCACGCCGCCCCCGGCAACGGCCCCGCCAGCCGCTGCGCCGGCCAAGCCGGAGGGCAGCCGCCTGGCACAGCCGCCGCAGGCCTTCCACGCCCCGTTGCAGGGGGATCGCGCATGAGCCAGAAGATCGATCTCAAGAACCTGGATTTCAACGACATCGGCAACTGGCCGCAGAAGGCCAAGATCGTCTTCTGCGCGCTGCTGGCGCTGGTCATCATGTTCGTGGCGTGGATGCTGCTGATCAGTGGCAAGCGCGAGGAACTGGAGGGCCTGGAGCGGCAGGAGACCGAGCTGCGCACCGAGTTCACCAAGCAGCAGGAACGTGCGGTGAACCTGGCGCCGCTGAAGCAGCAGCTGGCACAGATGGAGCAGGTGCTGCAGCAGATGCTGCGGCAGCTGCCGAGCAAGACCGAAATGCCGGACCTGATCATCGACATCTCGCAGACCGCGTTGTCCAGCGGCCTGTCCAACGAGCTGTTCGAACCCGAGTCCGAGCAGATCAAGGAGTTCTACGCCGAGAAGCCGATCAAGCTGCGGATGGTGGGCAGCTACCACCAGTTCGGTGCGTTCGTCAGCGGCGTGGCTTCGTTGCCGCGGGTGGTCATCCTGACTATGCACGACATCAACCTCAAGCCCAAGGACAAGACCAGCGGCAACGTCCGCGCAGGTGCGCTGGAGCTGTCCGGCACGGTCAAGACCTACCGGTATCTGGACGAAGCCGAAGTGCAGGCGCAGCAGAGCGCTGACGCCGGCAAGGAGGGCGGGAAGTGATGCGCGCACAGATCGTACGCGGGTCGATGGTGCTGGCGGTCCTGCTGCTGGCCGGCTGTGGCCGCGGCGTGACCAGCACGCCGGGCGATGCGCCGAACCTGGAGAAGTGGGTGGAGGGCGAGCGTGCGCGACCGGCGCAGCCGCTGGAGCCGCTGCCGGTGATGCAGCAGTTCGAGACCTTCGAATACTCCGCGCAGGGCATGCGCGATCCGTTCACCGATGCCTGGACCAATCCGCAGCAGGGGAACGGCGGATTGCGACCGGACCCGAACCGGCGCAAGGAGCCCCTGGAGGGCTTCCCGCTGGACGCACTGGACATGGTCGGCACCATCGGCACCGGCGGCAGCACCGTCGCGCTGGTGATGGGGCCGGACAAGGTCACCTACCGGGTCCGCCCGGGCGGCTACCTGGGGCAGAGCGACGGGCGGGTCACCGCGGTCTTCGAGGACCGCGTTGAACTGATCGAACTGGTGCCGGATGGCGCGGGTGGTTGGCTGGAACGGCCAGCGACGCTCGCGCTGGAAGATCAATGATCGTTTACTGGGGATAGCACGATGACCTTTCACCAAGCCAAGGGGCTGCGTCCCATCCGGCGCTCTACCTTGAACCGTGTCAGCGCGCTGGGAGTCGCGCTGATGCTGGCCTGCGCTCCGGCGCTGGCCGCCGCACCGGCGGAGAAACCGGCCAGCACCGCGGTGGCCCCTTCGGCCCCGGCGACAACTGGCCTGTCGGTGTCCAAGATCGATTTCAAGCGTGGCGATGACGGCGTCGGCCGCCTGATCCTGCAGTTCGACGGCCAGGGCGCGATTCCCGACCTGCGCACGCAGGGCAGCAACGTCGTGGTCGACGTGGGCAACGCGCGCCTGCCGGCCAACCTGCAGAAGCCGATGAACGTGGTCGACTTTGCCACGCCCGTGCAGCGCATCGATGCCAAGCCATCGGGCGCCGGGACCCAGCTGGTGCTGAGCACGGCGGGTACGGTGGAGTCGCTGGCCTACCAGAGCGGCAACGAATACGTGGTCGAGATCAGTCCGCGACAGGCGCCCGCCGCCGTCGGTGCGGTCAACGCCGGTACGGTCACCCAGGCGGCGAAGGCCGTCGGCCAGCGTGGCTACTCGGGCAAGCCGGTCACCTTCAACTTCCAGGACGTGCCGGTGCGCACGGTGCTGCAGTTGATCGCCGAAGAATCCAACCTCAATGTCGTGGCGTCCGATTCGGTACAGGGCAACGTGACCCTGCGCCTGGTCAACGTTCCGTGGGACCAGGCGCTGGACATCGTGCTGCGCGCGAAGGGCCTGGACAAGCGTCGCGATGGCAGCGTGATCTGGGTCGCGCCGCAGGCCGAGCTGGCCAAGTTCGAGCAGGAGAAGGAAGACGCCCGCATCGCCATCGAGAACCGCGAAGACCTGGTGACCGATTACGTGCAGATCAACTACCACAGCGCCACGCAGATCTTCAAAGCGCTGACCGAGGCCAAGGGCATCGGCGGCGGTGGCGGTGGTGGAAGTGGCGGTTCCTCGTCGCAGGAGGAAAGCGGGTTCCTGTCCACGCGCGGCCGCATCGTTGCCGACGAGCGCACCAACACGCTGATGATCAGCGACATCCCCAAGAAGATCGCACGCATGCGCGAACTGATCGGGGTGATCGATCGTCCAGTGGACCAGGTGCTGATCGAAAGCCGCATCGTGATCGCCACCGACACCTTCGCCCGCGAACTGGGTGCGAAGTTCGGCATTAGCGGCAGCCGCGACAATGTCTACTTCAGCGGCAGCCTCGACGCCAACGCCAAGACCCGCAAATCGCAGGTCGATACCGCGCTGGAGAACGCCAAGGCCGTGCGTGAGTGGCAGGCCGGTGGCAGTGTCGGTCCGGCACCCGTGCCGACCGGCTCGACCATCGAGCGTGGCCTGAACTGGAACCTGCCGGTGGCCCTGGCCAACAACCCGGGTTCGCTGGCGCTGTCGATCCTCAACGCGGGCTACCTGCTGGATGTCGAGTTGTCGGCCATGCAGGAGGAATCGCGTGGCGAAGTGATCTCCAATCCGCGCGTGGTCACCACCAACCAGCGCGAGGCGATGATCAAGCAGGGCAAGGAGATCGGTTACGTCACCATCAGCGGTACCGGTGCCGCCGGGGGCGCGGGTTCGACGCCGAACGTGCAGTTCAAGGAAGTCGTGCTGGAGCTGCGGGTGACCCCGACGATCACCAATGACAACCGCGTGTTCCTGAACATGCAGGTCAAGAAGGATGAAGTCGATCGCCTGATCGAACTGCAGGGCTACGGTACGGTGCCGTCGATCAACCGCCGCGAAGTCAATACCGCGGTGCTGGTCGAGGACGGCCAGACCGTGGTGATCGGCGGTGTGTACGAGTTCACCGATCGCAACAGCATCAGCAAGGTGCCGTTCCTGGGCGATGTGCCGTTCCTGGGCAATCTGTTCAAGAAGCGCGGTCGCAACAAGGACAAGGCCGAGCTGCTGGTGTTCGTGACGCCGAAGGTGCTGCGCGTGGCCAAGCAGAACTGAGCCACCGCCTGCAGCAGGTGCGAAACGGGGCCGCCATGTGCGGCCCCGTCTGCGTTGCGGCCATGCATCCACGCAGGGCGTGGACGCTGTTCAGCGTCTCTTGATGCCATCGCCGGGGCACCCTGCGATGATGTCGGGAACCCGTGCCGTCCTGTGCCGGTCAAAGGCCCTCATGAACCTGCCCCCGCCGATGCCCGAATCTGCAATGCCGGCTGCCACGCCGGCCACGTCCCACCTGCACGCGGCGTTCAACACGTTGCGCGAGGCGCTGTCGGCCGAGATCGTCGGCCAGGCCGCCCTGGTCGAGCGCCTGCTGATCGCGCTGCTGGCTGATGGCCATCTGCTCGTGGAGGGCGCGCCCGGGTTGGCCAAGACCACCGCCATCCGCGCCCTGGCAGCGCGCCTGGAGGCCGATTTCGCGCGCGTGCAGTTCACCCCGGACCTGTTGCCTGCCGATCTGACCGGTACCGAGATCTGGCGCCCGCAGGAAGGCCGTTTCGAATTCGTGCCGGGCCCGATCTTCCATCCGATCCTGCTGGCCGATGAAATCAATCGTGCACCGGCCAAGGTGCAGTCGGCGCTGCTGGAAGCGATGGGCGAGCGCCAGGTCACCGTGGGTCGCCACACCTATGCGTTGCCCTCGTTGTTCCTGGTGATGGCCACGCAGAACCCGATCGAGCAGGAAGGTACCTTCCCGTTGCCCGAAGCGCAGCTGGACCGCTTCCTGATGCATGTGCGCATCGGGTATCCGGACCAGACGGCCGAGGCGGAAATCCTGCGGCTGGCGCGCGAACGTGCGCGCGGCGCGCTGGGTGAAGCCCCGGCGGCGCCGGAGAAAATGCCGATGCAGGATGTCTTCCAGGCGCGTCGCCAGGTACTGGACCTGCACATGGCACCGGCCCTGGAACGCTACCTGGTGGAGCTGGTGCTGGCCTCCCGCGATCCGGCCCGCTACGACCCCGCGCTGGGCCGTCGCATCGCGTGGGGCGCAAGCCCGCGCGGTTCGATCGCGCTGGAGCGTTGCGCGCGTGCGCGCGCATGGTTGGCCGGCCGTGACTTCGTCACCCCTGATGATGTGCGTGCGGTGGCTGCGGACGTGCTGCGCCATCGCGTGCTGCCGAGCTACGAGGCGACCGCCGAAGGGTGGGATGGCGAACGGCTGGTGCAGGAACTGCTGGCCCGGGTGCCGGCACCCTGAGCCTGCGCATGACCGATACATCCCAGGAGCATGGAGTGTCCGCCAGCGAAGGCGATGGACTGCGCCCGCAGCTGGCCGAGCTGGTGGCGCTGCGCCGTCTGGCCCAGCGTCCGCCGCCGCCCCGTCGCGGCCGCGCCGGCAATGCGGGGCAGGCACCATCGCCGCTGCGCGGGCGCGGCATGGAGTACGCCGAATCGCGCGAGTACGTCGCCGGTGACGATGCCCGTCATATCGACTGGCGCGTGACCGCGCGCACCGGTCGTGCCCATACCAAGCTGTTCCAGGCCGAACGCGAACGGGTCAGTCTGATCGTGGCCGATACCTCACCCGCGCTGTACTTCGGCACCCGCGTGCGCTTCAAGTCGGTGCAGGCTGCGCGTGCCGGTGCAGTCGCCGCCTGGTCGGCGCAGCGCCGCGGCGACCGCATCGGTGCGCTGCGCGGTAGTGACCGCGAAGCGCCGGTAGCGCCAGCCGGCGGACCACGTGGCGTGCTGCGCGTGCTCGACGCGCTGACGCGCTGGTATGCGCAACCTCCGGCCGATGACCTGGGTCTGGAGCGCGCGCTGGACCACGCGGCGCGCGTTCTGCGTCCGGGTGCACGGCTGCTGGTGCTGGCCGACCCGCAGCAGGCCATCCGCATTGCGCCGGCGCGATGGGGAGCGCTGGCCCAGCATCACGACCTCAGCCTGGTGCTGCTGGTCGATCCGCTGGAGCTGCAGCCGCCGTCGGCCCCCCTGCAGTTCCTTGCCGCCCAGCAGCGCATCGGACTGGACCTGCGCCGTGGCGACGTGCAGGCGCAGTGGCATGCGCATTTCGTTGAACCGCTGCAGGAACTGCAGCGCCAGCTGGGGGCACGCCGCATCGATGTGCAGGTACTGAGCAGTGATGCGGCCAGCGATGCCTGGCTGGCGCCGGCGCCTACCGAGGTACCCGCATGAGCGCAGCCCTGCCCCTGCGCGATGTGCAGCTGCCACCGGCACCGTCGTGGTGGCCACCGGCCCCCGGCTATCTGATGATCGGGGCGGTTCTGCTGCTGGCGCTGCTGATCCTCGCCCTGTTGTGGTGGCGTCGCCGTCGGCGTCAGCAGCGCTGGTTGCAGGCGTTTGATCGCGAGCTGGCGGGCGCGACCGATGCCGCCGCTGAGGTGGCGGCCATTGCGGGCCTGCTGCGCCGTGCCGCGCGTCAGGCACGGCCGGGCAGCGAAGCGTTGCATGACCACGCCTGGTGGCAGCGGGTGGATCCGCAGGCGACGTTGTCGGCGGCGCAGCGCGATCTGCTTGCCGAGGGCGCGTACCGGCCGCAGGTGGATGCGGCCGATGTCGCAGTGCTGCGCCGCTGGGCACGCGGACGTTACCTGGCGATGCTGCAGGAGCGGCGCCGATGAGTGCGCTGGCGAGTTACTGGCCCTGGCCGGACCTGCAGCTGGCCTGGCCATTGGCGCTGTTGGCGGTGCCGTTGCCGTTGCTGATGCTGGCCTGGAAGCGCCGTGCCGCCCCCGGCGCTGCGCTGCGCGTGCCCTATGCCGCGACCGAACTGGAGGCCCTGGCCGGAGCAGGCCGTATCGATGCGCGCAGGTGGCGTGCGCTGCTGCTGTGGCTGGGCTGGATCGCGCTGTGCGTGGCGCTGGCGCGGCCGCAGCAGTTGGGCGAGGCGACCACACCGCCGCAGCAGGGGCGCCAGATGATGCTGGCGATGGACGTGTCCGGCAGCATGGGCGAGGCCGACATGGTGCTCGGCGGCCAGGCCGTCGATCGGCTGACCGCCGCCAAGGCCGTGCTGGCCGACTTTCTTGACCGTCGTGCAGGCGATCGCATCGGCCTGCTGATCTTTGGTGATCGGGCCTATACGCTGACCCCGCTCACTGCCGACCTGGCCAGCGTCCGCGACCAGCTGCGCGACAGCGTGGTCGGCCTGGCCGGGCGCGAGACCGCCATCGGCGATGCCATCGGCCTTGCAGTCAAGCGCCTGCGCAGCCAGCCCGAGGGCCAGCGTGTGCTGATCCTGCTCACCGATGGCGTCAGCAATGCAGGCGTGCTGGAACCGCTGCGTGCGGCGGAGGTAGCGCGTGCCGAGGGCGTGCGCATCCACACCGTCGCCTTTGGCGGCGATGGCAGCATGCGCTTTCTCGGAATTCCGATTTCCGCCGACCAGGACCCGGTGGACGAGGCGACGCTCAGGCAGATCGCCCGGATGACCGGCGGCCAGTTCTTCCGCGCCCGCGACACTGCCGAGCTTGCAGGCATCTATGCCGAGCTGGACCGGCTGGAGCCCATCGCGGAGAAGGGGCCGGTCCTGCGCCCGCGCGATGAGCGTTATCCCTGGCCGCTGGGCGTGGCGCTGCTGCTCGGTGCGCTTGCGTGGGCATGGCCGGAGCGTCGTCGATGATCGCCCTGGCATCCCATCTGCCGGACTGGAACGCGCTGCATTTCCTGCGGCCTGACTGGCTGTGGGCGTTGGCCGCGCTGCCGTTGATCGTGGCCGTAGCGGTGTATCGACAGCGCCGCAGCGATGCATGGCGGCAGGCGGTCGATGCCCATCTGCTGCCCCATCTGCTGGCGTCGGGGCAGCGCCGTCGCATGCGCCTGCCGTGGGCGCAGCTGCTGGGCTGGACGCTGGCGTGCCTGGCCCTGGCCGGGCCCAGCTGGCGACAGCAGGCGCAGCCGATGTTCCAGGCCAGCGCACCGTTGCTGGTGGTGCTGGACCTGTCCAGCCGGATCACCGCCACCGACCTGCCGCCGTCGCGCCTGCTGCAGGCGCGGGCCAAGATCGGCACGTTGCTGCGCGCCCGCGAGGGTGGCCAGGTTGGGCTGATCGTCTATGCGGACGATGCCTATACCGTCGCTCCGTTGACCGAGGATGCCAGCAATGTCGCGCTCTATCTGGACGCGCTGTCGCCGGATGTCATGCCGCGCGATGGCCAGCGTGCCGATCGTGGCATCGATTGGGCGACACGGCTGATGCGGCAGACCGGCACGCCCCAGGGGCAGATCCTGGTGGTCACCGACCAGGCTGACGATGAGGCCGAACTCGCTGCTTCGCAGGCCCGCAGCCTGGGGCTGCAGGTGTCGGTGCTGGGTCTGGGAACTCCGGGCGGTGCCGCGTACCGCGACAGCAGCGGCCAGATCCGCCAGGCCGCGCTGGACGAAGGCCGCCTGCGCGCCGTGGCGACGGCCGGCGGCGGCCGCTATGTGCGGATCGCCGCCGATGAGCGCGACCTGCGCGCGCTGGGTGTGCTCGATGCCCGTGAGGGCACAGCGCTGCAGCGGCCGGGTACCGGTCACCAATGGCGCGACGAAGGCTTCTGGTTGCTGCCGCCGTTGATGCTGCTTGCGTTGCTGGCGTTCCGACGGCGTGCGCTGCTGGCTGCCGTGCTGGCGGTCGGCCTGTTGCCGTGGACGGACGGCGCGCAGGCGCAGGCGCAGGCACAGACGCGGCCGGTGCAGGGCACGCTGTGGAAGCGGGCGGACCAGGTGCAGCATCAGCGTCTGGCCGAAGGCGTACAGGCCTACCGCCAGGGTGACTTCGCACGTGCCCGGCAGCAGTTCGAAGGGCTCGACACCGCGGCCGGCTGGTACAACCTCGGCAATGTGCTGGCCCGCCAGGGCCAGTACGACGATGCCATAGCCGCCTACGATCGCGCACTGGCCCTGCAGCCGGGGATGGCCGACGCGGTGGCCAACCGGGCTGTTGTGGATGCTGCACGCAAGCGCAAGCCGCCGGGTGGCCAGCGGCAGAACCCGGGACAGCAGAATCCGCCCCGGAAGCCGTCCTCGACGCCGCAGGATCAGCAGGGCCAGCCACAGCAGGGCCAGCCGTCGGGGCAGGGACAGCCGCAGGCGCCCTCGCAGCGCCCCCCGCCCTCAGACGCCGGCGCCCAGCCGCAACCGCGGCTCGGTGAGCGTGGTGATCAGGGGCCGCCGTCACCGCCCCAGGCCGAGGACGCCCATGCGCAGGCCGAGGCCGACGCGCAGCAGCGACAGCGCATGCAGCAGGCCATCGAACAGGGGCGCGAGGGCCGGGAGAAGAATGATCCGACCGTGGCGGGCGATGACGGCCGCACGCCGCGCCAGCGTGAGGAACAACAGGCGGTGGACGCCTGGATGCGGCGCGTGCCGGATGATCCGGGCGCGTTGCTGCGTGCCAAGTTCCAGCTGGAAAACGAACGCAGGAAGAGGGAAGGGCGATGAACATGCACGGCCTACGCCGGTGTGCGGCAATGCTGCTGCTGTGGCTGCCATTGATGGCCTGGGCACAGCCGCGGGCATGGCTGGACCGCGATCGCATCGCGATGGGCGATACGGTCACCCTCAACGTGCAGAGTGATGCCGGTGCGCCCGACTTCGCGCCGCTGCGCGGTGACTTCGATCTCAGTGGGCAGACCAGCAGCCGCCAGGTGGAGTGGAGCAACGGCAGCATGCAGCAACGCAGTCTGTATGGCGTGGCACTGACACCGCGACGCAGTGGCGCGCTGACGATCCCGGCCCTGCAGGTGGGTACTGCGCAGACCGCACCGCTGACGTTGCAGGTGGACGCCGCCGCCCCGGTCACCGCTGCCAACGGTGCGGCCATGGCGTTCATACAGACCGATGTCGACGATGACACGCCCTACGTGCAGCAGAGCGTTGGCGTGGTCGTGCGCCTGTTCTTCGCCTCGCAGCTGGCCTCCGGCGAGCTCATCGTGGATACGCCCGCCGGTGCCTCGCTGCAGCGGGTGGGCGACGACCGCACCGACGTGAGGCAGGTCAATGGACGCCGCTACAACGTGGTCGAGCGCCGCTTCCTGCTGATTCCCGAGCGCAGCGGGACACTGCGCCTGGCCGGCGCGCGCTTCAACGGCCGCAGCGCAGGCGGCTTCTTCGATGACTTTTTCGGAGGGGGCGATGGCCGCATGAACGCCACCGGCGCCGACCGCACGCTGCAGGTGCAGGCACAGCCGGCGCAGGCGCCGCAGCCGTGGCTGCCGTTGCAGGGCCTGCAGTTGCGCTATACCAGCGCGCCGAGTACTGCACGTACCGGCGAGGCGGCCACCATCGTGGTCGAAGCGATCGCCGAAGGTGCCACCCGTGCCCAGTTCACCGACCTTCCGGTTCCGGACCTCGGCACGGCGGCGCAGGTGTTCGCCGAACCGGCGCAGTACGAAGAGACCTTCACTGGCAGCACCCCGCGGTTGAAGATCACCCGTCGTTACTCCGTCGTGCCCCGCCAGCCGGGTCCGCTGCAGGTGCCGGGGCCGAGGGTGTCATGGTGGAACGTGCGCGACGGCAGCGCGCAGCAGGCACGACTGCCGGACCTGGCACTGACGGTCAGCGCCGGTACGGGCACTGCCGCGCCCGCCCCGCCGCCGCCGATCGACACCGATGCAGCGCTGCCCGACGACGACACGCGCATTGCGGCCACCGATCCGATCGCCTCGGGGACGCCGAGCCAGCCCTGGCCCTGGATTGCCGCGGTGATCGGCCTGGCGCTGCTGTGGCTGCTGACCCTGCTGTGGGGCTGGCAGCGCGGACGCGGCGGGCCGTCCATGCGCGGTGCCACTCGCCCGCCGGGGCCGCCGTCCGGGCCGGAAGCCAGCGAAGGACGCGGCAGCGTCGCCGAACTGCGCCGGGTGCTGGACGGCGAGGGCTTCGACCAGGTCGAAGCGCAGCTGTGCGCGATGGCAGGTGTACCGCGGCTGGAGCAGGTCATCGCCAGGCTGGGTGATCCGATCCAGCGCCGAGTGCTGCAGGACCTCCAGCAGGTGCGATGGGGCGGGCAGGGAGAGCCGGCACCGCTGCGTGTGCGGTTGCGCGAGGCCTTCCGTGACGGACCACACTGGTCGGGTACCGCCCGCGGCACCGACACTGGGCTGGCGCCGCTGTATCCGCAGCGCCGAACCTGAACCGGCGCCGCTTGCGCGCTTTGTTAGAGTGCATTCATTTTTCGAGGAAACCTGCGTATGACAGCAGCTGCCGCCGGCAAGAAGACGTTGCCCCTGCACTGGAAGATGGGCATCGGCTTCGCGATCGGCCTGATCCTGGGACTGACCGTGCACGCCCTGGGTGGCAGCGTCGATGGTCTGCAGACCGGTGCCAAGTGGGTCATGGACTACATCACCACGCCTGCATCGGGGCTGTTCCTCAACCTGATCTTCATGCTGATCGTGCCGTTGATCTTCTCGGCGCTGATCATGGGCGTGTCGGAGATGGGCGACATCCGCGCCCTCGGCCGCATCGGCTGGAAGACGCTGGCCTATACCGTGCTGCTGTCCGGCATCGCCGTGGCCATCGGCCTGGTGCTGGTCAACCTGCTCAAGCCCGGCGTCGGCGTCGATCCGCAGACCGCCGCGCTGATGCTCTCGGAGAACGCCGAACGCAGCAAGGAGATCGTCGCCGGCATCCATGGCACGCCGAAGGGCATGGACATGCTGCTGTCGATCGTGCCGAGCAACGTGCTGCAGGCGGCCTCCGACAACGGCGCGATCCTCTCGCTGATGTTCTTCGCGCTGATGTTCGGCATCGGCATGGTGCTGACCGATGACGAGAAGGTCGCCCCGCTGCGCCGCGCCATCGAAGGCGTGTTCGAAATCTCGATGACCCTGATCAATCTGGTCATCCGCCTGGCACCGTATGCGGTGGCCTGCTTCATGTTCAACCTGGCCGCGCTGTTCGGTTTCGAGCTGATCATCCGCCTGGGCGCCTACGTGGGCGTGGTGGTGCTGGCACTGGGCCTGCACATGGTGGTGACCTACGGCGCCGCCGTGTGGCTGTCGGGCCGTTCGCCGCTGTCGTTCTTCCGCGATACCCAGGAAGCGACGGTGATGGCCTTCTCCACCGCCTCCAGCAACGCCACCCTGCCGACCGCGCTGCGCGTGGCCGACCAGATGGGCCTGCCGCAGCGCGTGTCCCGCTTCGTGCTGACCGTGGGCGCCACCGCCAACCAGAACGGCACGGCGCTGTTCGAGGGCGTGACGGTGATCTTCCTGGCCCAGTTCTTCGGCGTGGACCTGAGCATCGGCCAGCAGATCATGGTGATGGCGGTGTGCATCCTGGGGGGCATCGGTACCGCGGGCGTGCCGTCGGGTTCGCTGCCGGTGGTGGCGATGATCTGCGCCATGGTGGGGGTCAACCCGCTGGGTATCGGCCTGATCCTGGGCGTGAACCATTTCCTGGACATGTGCCGCACGGCGCTGAACGTGACCGGCGATCTGGCGCTGACCACCCTGGTGGCCAAGGGCGAGGGCCACGACGGCCCGGCGCTGGTTCCCGACCGCGACTGAGTCCTGGCGACCTGATCGGGGTCGGATTCCTTTCCGCACGGAAAGGGCTCCGACCCCTTTTCACATGCGGAATCCGGCGGAGATCACGACGTTGCCGGCCAGCGTCCGCACGACCTGGCAAGTGGAACTGACCCCCACCCGGTGACTATGGGACAATAGGCCGCCCGCACGTCCGCGGCCGCCTCCCGATTCCGACAGAACCATGACGCAGCCTACCCGTCGCCAGTTGGCCAACGCCATCCGCTTCCTTGCCGCCGATGCGGTTGAAACCGCAAAGTCCGGCCACCCCGGCATGCCCATGGGCATGGCCGACATCGCCGAAGTGCTCTGGAACGACTACCTTCGCCACAACCCGAGCAATCCGCACTGGTTCAACCGCGACCGTTTCGTGCTGTCCAACGGCCACGGCTCGATGCTGCAGTACGCGCTGCTGCACCTGAGCGGTTACGACCTGCCGATCGAGCAGCTCAAGCTGTTCCGCCAGCTTGGCAGCCACACCGCCGGTCACCCGGAACGCCATGAAACCCCCGGCGTGGAAACCACCACCGGCCCGCTGGGCCAGGGTTTCGCCAATGCCGTGGGCTTCGCCCTGGCCGAGAAGCTGCTGGCGCAGCGCTTCAACCGTCCGGAACTGGAAGTGGTCGACCATCGCACCTGGGTGTTCATGGGCGATGGCTGCCTGATGGAAGGCGTCTCGCATGAAGCCGCTTCGCTGGCCGGCACCTGGGGCCTGCACAAGCTGGTCTGCTTCTGGGACAACAACCACATCTCCATCGATGGCAACGTCGAAGGCTGGTTCACCGACAACACGCCGGAGCGTTTCGAGGCCTATGGCTGGAACGTGGTCCGCGATGTCGATGGTCACGACCCGGAGAGCATCAAGGCCGGCATCGAGGCCGCGCTGTCGCAGAGCGACAAGCCGACCCTGATCTGCTGCCGCACCACGATCGGCTTTGGTTCGCCGAACAAGGCCGGCAAGGAATCCAGCCACGGTGCCCCGCTGGGCAAGGACGAGCTGGAAGCCACCCGCAAGCAGCTGGGCTGGGAGTACGGCCCGTTTGAAATCCCGCAGGCCATCTACGATGGCTGGCGCGCCAACGGTGCCGGCACCCTGCGCCAGGCCGAATGGGAACAGCTGTTCGACAAGTATGCGGCCCAGTATCCGGCCGAAGCCGCTGAACTGACCCGTCGTTCGCACGGCGAACTGCCGGCCGACTTCGTTGCCCAGGCCGACGCGTACATCGCCAAGGTCGCGGCTGAAGGCCCGACGATCGCCTCGCGCAAGGCCTCGCAGCTGGCCATCGAGGCCTTCGCGCCGCTGCTGCCGGAAATCGTCGGCGGCTCGGCCGACCTGGCGCACTCCAACCTGACCCTGTGGAAGGGCAGCACCTCGGTCGCCAGCGACGACGCCAACGCCAACTACGTGTACTACGGCGTGCGCGAGTTCGGCATGACCGCGATCGCCAACGGCCTGGCGCTGCATGGCGGCTTCATTCCGTTCGATGCCACCTTCCTGGTGTTCAGCGATTACGCCCGCAACGGCGTTCGCATGAGCGCGCTGATCCCGGCTCATGCCATCCACGTCTACACCCACGATTCGATCGGCCTGGGCGAAGACGGTCCGACCCACCAGCCGGTGGAGCATCTGGCCTCGCTGCGCTACATCCCGAACAACGATGTGTGGCGCCCGTGCGATGCCGTCGAGTCGGCGGTGAGCTGGAAGGCGGCGATCACCCGCCAGGACGGCCCGAGCTGCCTGGTATTCAGCCGTCAGAACCTGCCGCACCAGCCACGGAGCGCCGAGCAGATCGCGCAGATCGAGCGTGGCGGCTACGTGCTGGCCGACGCTGCCGGTACCCCGGACGTGATCCTGATCGCCACCGGTTCGGAAGTCTCGCTGGCCACGGAAGCGAAAGCCCAGCTGGACGCGGCCGGCCTCAAGACCCGCGTGGTCTCGATGCCGTCCACCGATGTGTTCCTGCGCCAGGATGCGGCATATCGTGAATCGGTGCTGCCGAACGCCGTGCGTAAGCGCGTGGCGGTGGAAGCCGGCGTCACTGGTTTCTGGCGCCAGTTCGTCGGCCTGGACGGTGCGGTGATCGGTATCGACACCTTCGGTGCCTCGGCCCCGGCCGACCAGCTGTACAAGCACTTCGGTATCACCGCCGCGCACGTGGTGGACGCCGCCAAGGCGCTGTAAGCAGCATCGCGATGTGATGCAGGAAAGGCCGGCGCAAGCCGGCCTTTCCTTTTGGGCTGGCGCCGGGCCATGCCCGGCGGATCGGCTGCTCGCCGGGCATGGCCCGGCGCTACCGGCTTCAGGCCGTGCGTGCCAGCGCCAGCCGCAGCAGGCGCGCGTCCAGCCGCTCGTTGAAGTCCTTCGGTGACTGCAGGCCCATGCGCTGCAGGTACACCGCATCGCCGTCGCCGGCCGGTTGGCGCAGCGCTGCCCAGACGGTACGCAGCTTGTCGCCGCGGGTCTGCGTGTTGGCCTTCAACCAGCCCAGCACCTTCACCAGCACCTGCTCGATCTCATTGAAGTCGCTGCCCAGCGGGTAGTCGGGCAGGGTGCCGTCGGAACGGAAGGGTGCCAACGCTGCGGCCAGGGCCTGCGGTGTATTGCGCTGCAGCCGCTGCGGATCGGGCTGCGGTGCGGCCAGCAGCTTGCGTGCGGCCTGTGCCTGCTGCAGCAGGCCCTGCTGGAACGGCGCCTCGGTGATCGCCGCCATCGCCTGCACGCAGTCCTCGTCGGTCAACCCGCGCAGGTCGGCGATGCCGTACTCGTCCAGGTAGATATCACGCAGATGGCGGGGAATGGTGGTGTGGCCATAATTCCAGCGCACGTTCGATTCGCGATGGCCCTTGTCATCGCGCGCGGCGCGGAACATCAGCACGCTGCGTGCTTCCGGCAGGGCATGGGCCATCGCCACGAAGTTGTACTGGCCGCCGACGCCGGACACCACGCGGCCATCGTCCAGGGCATCGGAGACCGCCGCGCCCAGCGCAGTGGCCATCATGCAGGAATTGAAGAAGCGTGCATGGCGGCGCTGCAGGCGCTCCAGCGTCTCGTTGCCGCCGTAAAGCTGGTTGATCTCACTGATGCGGCGCATGCCGATGGCGCGACGTTCATCCGCCGGCAGCTCGCGCAGCCACTGGTAGAACTCCGGCGAGCCCAGGTAGAACGCGCCATGCAGGTATTCGCCTTCGGCGGCCAGCGTGGCATGGTCGATGGACAGCGTGCTGCCGTTCTCGATGCGCTGCATCAGCGCGAGGTCGTCATGCACCTTGCGCTTGATCACGCCGGTCTGGACCAGCCGCCGGAAGCCCTCGTTGAGCATCTCGCTGCAGCCGTACAGGCCGATCTCGAACGGCTCCAGGCCGCCGATTTCCTGTACCAGCGGATGCCGCGCAAGCTGCGGGTCCAGCGCGTGCAGCACGCGCCGGTAGCGCGCGTTGTCGGTATGCCGCAGCACCAGTGCATGGCTGAGTGCATCGGCCAGCGTGCCGATGCCGATCTGCAGCGTGCCGCCATCGCGCACCAGGGTGCTGGCATACAGGCCGATCGCATAGTCGGCGTCGGCGACCGGCTGCCGCGGCAGGCCGAACAGCGCCGGATACGGCGGCGGCGGGGTGATGACCAGGTCGAAGAAGGACACATCGACCGTGGCGGTGCCGCCCAGATAAGGCAGCTGCGGATCGATCTCGGCCACCATCAGCGGACGCGGCAGGCCGCGTGCGGCGATTGCATCGAGCGTGTCCTGGGTGATGTCGTTGTTGCAGGACAACGAGAGGCGGCGATCGTCCGGGCGCATCGCCACCTTCTGCACGATTACATGCGGCGCGCGCTGGGCCACTGCATCAGCGGCATGGGTGTAGTTGAGGCTGGTGTAGCTGGACTGCGCCTGCCGGGAACCGAGCAGGGCGCCGGACTGCATGTAGAACTCCTCCACCTGCACATGGGCGGGCAGTGCGTCACGGGCGATCGCGTCGGCATAGGCCAGGCGGGGGAAATCCTCGCCGAAATGGCGCTGCGCGAAGGGGCCCAGGAAGCGGGCCTCCAGGCCGCTGCCCCGCACCTTCGGCGGATTCAACGACAGGGCAGTGTAGAGCTGGAGGGGGTGCGAGGGATCGTTCTCGACCCGTGCATACAGTGCATTGAGCAACCGGTGTGGCTTGCCCAGCGCCAGCGGTGCTCCGATCCGCAGCGGCCCTTCCACGCGCGCGAACAGCCAATCGACGGCGGCGTCCAGGTCGGTGAGGTGTTCGGTCATCCGGGGCAGTCCTGCGTAAGGGGAGTTCCGGCATTACAGCATGTCGGGCTTGAACCGCCGTCGACGCGAGACTTCCGCACCGGCCACCATGAAGCGGCCATCGCCACGGTAGTGCACGGTGCGCGGCAGTTTCGGCCGTGGCGCGACGTGGGCACGCACGATCTCCCAGATGAAAAGGTTGCTGGTCTCGATCTGGCTGTCGTCGTACAGGCGGCACTCGAAGCACGAATGGCACTGGCCGACCAGCGGCGCGCCGACCTCGCGGGCGGGCAGGGCATCCAGGCCGAAGTGCGCGAACTTGTCGACCTCCCGCCCGCTGCAGTTGCCGATGTCCACTACGGTATCGAGCAGCTCCACGCCCGGCACATTGATCACGCATTCGCCGCTGCCCCGCGCCAGCGCGAAGCTGTGGTTCTCGTTCCACAGATAGGTCGCCACCAGTGATGGCGAGAAGCCCATCACCATGTGCCAGCCCATCGTCATCAGGTTGCGCTGGCCACGCCACGCGGTGCTGACCAGCACGATCGGGCCGGGTTCGAGGAAGCGGCGGGCCTGTTCGACGGGGAAATCCTTCTTGGGCAGCGGTTTCATGCGCACTCCGGGGCCGGGACGGCCGATGCTGGGCCAGGGCGCATGAAGTGCAGGTCGATGGAAGGCTTGACAGCGGCTTTGATTACGTGCGTAATCGAATTGTCGATTACGGGCGTAAACAATGAATCCGATCAGTGAAGCCGAGGCGGTCGTGATGGAAGTGCTGTGGCAGCAGGCGCCCCGCGGTGCCGATGAGGTGGTTGCCGCACTGGCCCACCGGGACTGGGCCGAACCGACCATCAAGACGCTGCTCAACCGCCTGCTGACCAAGGGCGCGATCGCTGCCGAACGCGAAGGCCGCCGCTATCTGTATCGGCCACTGCTGCAGCGCGAAGCTTGGGTCGCGGCTCAGAGCCAGGACTTTCTGGGCAGAGTGTTCGAAGGACGGGTGGCGCCATTGGTTGCCCATTTCAGCGAACGCGGCCAGCTCAGCGCGCAGGACATCGCCGAACTGAAGAAGCTGATCCAGGAGCTGGACCATGAGTGAGGTGCTCGACAGCGTGTGGCGGGCCAGCGTGTGGCTGGCGCTGGCGGTGATCCTGCTGGCGGCGATGCGGCCGCTGCTGCTGCGGCTGGGAGGGCCCTCGCTGGCCTATCGCAGCTGGTGGTTGTTGCCCCTGCTGCTGGCAGGCCTGTTGCTGCCGTTGCCTGCGCTGCCCCTGCTGCAGCATGTGCCGACCCTGCCCCTGAACGTGATGCCTGTCGCGCCGGAGGGCGAGCCCACCCAGGTCATGCGCTGGCCGAAATGGTTGCTGCTGGCCTGGATGCTTGGCGTGGCGATCAGTCTGCTGCGCAGCCTGCGTGCGCAGCAGCGCTTCGAACGTATCCTGGGCCGTCTGCAGGCGCGTGCCGACGGCAGCTGGCAGGCCAGTGCCGATCCCGGTCTGCCGGCCCTGGTCGGCCTGTGGCGGCCGCGCATCGTGGTCGGCCCCGATTTCGACCAGCAGTTCGATGCACGCGAGCAGGGGTTGATCCTGGCACATGAACGCAGCCATCGCCGCAATGGCGATCACTGGGCGAACGGCGCGTTGCTGCTGGTACGCGCAGCGTTCTGGTTCCATCCGCTGATGCCATGGGCAACACGCAGGTTCCTGCGCGACCAGGAACTGGCCTGCGATGCCCGCACCATTGCCACGCAGCCTGCGCTGCGCGGACTTTACGCCAGCACGCTGCTGAAGGCGCAGCTGGTTCACCCGGTTGCGCCGGCAGTGTGTCACTGGCGCAGCCAACCCGTATTGAAGGAGCGAATCGCCATGTTGAAGCAGTCCAAGCGGAAGGCATTGCCGTGGGTGTCCGGGCAGGTGCTGGTGGTCGGGGTGTGCGCGGGCCTGGCCACGGTGGCGTGGGCAAGCCAGCTCGGGATGGCCGGCGTGTCGTCGATCGGCGTCGAGCCAGCCGAGTACGCGCAGGCCGATGCCGCTGCGGCCGGCCTGCAGCGTTCTGCGCAGGTCGAGAGGATGGCACCGCCGAAGTATCCGGAGTCTGCTTTCCAGCAGGGCCTGACCGGCGTCGTCACCTTGAAGGTCGAGATCGACGCAGAGGGCAGGCCGACCGACGTACAGGTGCTCAGTGCCACCAATCCCGGTGTGTTCGACGCGGTGTCGATCACGGCCGCCAAGGGCTGGACCTTCCGGCCGGCCCTGAAGGATGGGCGTCCGGTGGCTTCCGCCGTGCGGATTCCACTGACGTTCTCCATGAGTGAGGACGAGAGGGAAGCGGAGCGCGCGCGGTGAGGCAGGCCGCGCTGCTGTTGGCCACGCTGCTGGCCGGCTGTGCCACCCAGGAGCGACTGGGCACGGTTGACACCCGCAGCGAGAGTGTCGGCCATCAGCGGTTGCAGCCCACAGCGGCGGGCGGCAGCGGTCAGGTGCAGGCCTATGCGCTGGCAGCGGGCGAAGGCTATCGGATGCCGCAGCTGTATGCGGCGCCTGATCCGAAGGTGGGCGACCGCGATCCGCGTACCGAACTGGCGCCCACCACCATCTGCCTGCAGGTGGTGGTCGATGCGGAAGGCATGGTCGAGCGCAGCCTGCCGCTGACCGACCGCCCCGAGTGCGCCGCCGGCGCTGCAGCGGAGAACGCGCCGCTGCTGCAGGCGGCGCAGGAGGCGGTGGCGATGTGGAAGTACAGCGCTGCCGCGGTCTGCCACTACCCGGTCGGCAAGGTCCCAGCCGACCGCGGCGACTGCGGGAGCGCCGAGCGCATCGAGCCGGTGCCGGTCAGCCTGCTGTACGCCTTCACCTTCGAGATCGTGAAGGGCCGGCAGACCGTCCGCACGCAGGGAAAATGATCACGCGTGATGCCGGGTAGCGCCGGGCCATGCCCGGCCAGCACGGCGGCGTCGATCAGGCGCCGCCCTGGATGTTGGCCTTCACCGCCGGTTGCATCAGCGCCGGCTCGGCCAGCGTGGCGTCGCGGGCCTGGCGCACGCTGACGAAGTCGGCTTCGGCCACGCCGTCATGCACGTGGATGTTGCGCGCGCGCTGCTCGCCGATGGTGGTCTCGTTGGCGATGTCGCGGCCGCCCGGGCCATAGTCGTGGCAGACGAACACGCGGGTGGACTCGGGCAGCGCCAGCAGGCGCTGGATCGAGCGGTACAGCTGCGCCGCATCGCCGCCGGGGAAATCGCAGCGGGCGGTACCGCCGTCGGGCATGAACAGCGAATCGCCCGTAAACAGTGCGTCGCCGATCAGGTAGGCGATGCTGTCGCTGGTGTGGCCGGGCACGGCGATGACCTGGCCGCGCACTTCGCCCAGCGTGAAGGTCTCGCCGTCGGCGAACAGGTGGTCGAAGATGTCGTCCGCGGCAGGAAGCTGCAGGCCGAACCGCGGCGCAAAGGTCGCCTGCACGGCGCGGATGCCTTCACCGATGGCCAGCGTGGCGTGAGGGAAACGCTGCTTGAGCCGCCGCCCGGCCGACACATGGTCGGCGTGGGCGTGGGTCTCCAGCAGCCACCTCAGCCGCAGCCCCTGCTGCTCGATCGCGTGCAGTGCCGGCTGGACCGGCGACTCGCTGCTGGCATCGGTGTCCGGGTCGTAGTCCAGGACCGGATCGATCAGCGCAGCCTCGCCGCTGGCCGGGTCGCTGACCAGGTAGCTGAAGGTATTGCTGTCACGATGGAAGAACGACTGGACCTGGACCGGCATCGGCAACCTCCTCAGCGTGCGGCGAGCACGCGGTTCAGCAGCTGCGCCAGATTCTCGCCGGCCAGCCGCAGCTGCGCTTCCGCCACCGGGCGGTAGCGCGCGGTGTATTCATCGCCGATCTTACGCGAGGCTGGATAAACGCCGGCTTGCATCGAAATGCGGCAGCTGGCTTCAGCCCACGCCTGCGGATCGCGCTGCGGATTGGACTGGCGCGCCAGTTTCGGCGCCGGCAGCGACCGCAGCACCGGCAGATAGCCGTTGTCGTCCAGCTTGCGGGTGTTGAGCATGCCGCTGTCCCACAGCGAATGGAGGTTGGTGCCGCGGTTGCCGTACTGCAGCTGGAAGTCGTTGCCGCCCTTGTCGTGACCGTAGCCGGCATGCATTGGCTGGTGGATGTCGCCGACCAGATGCACCACGAACTTCAGGGCCTGCAGCCGCTCGCCGTCGGTCAGGCTGCGATCGCCGAGGATCGCGCTCTGCGCCTTCAGCGCTTCGACGATGCAGTTGCCGTTGGTGCAGTGCCTGGGCGCTTCGTAGTGGCAGCCGTCTTCGGCGATGTTGACGTAATGCCAGCCGGCGGAACGGCGGCCGAGGCCCGGGTCCTTGGCACGCAGCTGGTCGGCCCAGGGCGCCACGCTGGCGAGGGTGGCACCGGGTTCGGTGGCCAGCAGGCGGTCGACTTCGGCGCGTGCAGTGGGCGAGAGGCGGGAATCCGCTACCTCAGCGACAAGGCGATGACCTTGCGCGCCCCAGGCATGGGCAGGGGCGGAGGCGGACAGCAGAGCCGGCGCGATCGCGGCGGCGAGGAACAGGGAATGCAGGGCTTTCATGCCGGCATTCTAGCGGGGCGGCGGCCGGACGCGTTTGATCCAGCATGGCCGCTCGCCACGCGCCCTTGATGCGCGGACCGTTACGGTGGCGCGGCCACGGGCGGGGACATCGCGATGAGCATCACGGACCGGCGCATCACGGCAATACATGCGGACGACGGCTTTGCCCGCGCGTTCGATGAACAGGTGGTCTGGCGGATGCGCTGGGCCTGTGCCGTTGCCGGCATCTTTTCAATCGGCTTTGCCGTGCTGGACCATTTCTGGCTTCCGCCGGATGTGCATGCACAGGTGCTGCGCTGGCGGCTCGGGCTGCTGCTGCCGGTATTGCTGGTGGCGGTAGCACTCACCTTCGTCCCGGCGTTCCGCCGCCATCTGCAGTGGCTGGGGGGCGGTGCTGTGCTGATCAGCGGGCTGGCGCTGGTGACGATGATCTGGACGGCGCATCGCGCCGGCGTGGATTATCCCTATGAAGGCGTCAGCCTGTTCCTGCTGCTGAACTACTTCCTGTGTGGCCTGCGCTTCGGCGTCGCCACGCTGACCGGAACCCTGATCGCATCGGCGTTCGTGCTGGCGGAGCTGCAGGTCGGCCGGCACTGGGCGCAGATGCTGCAGAGCGTGACATTCGTGCTGGCCAGCAACCTGGCTGGCATCTTCGGTAGTTACATCCTGGAAAGGCAGGCGCGTGCAACCTGGCGCGCCGAGCAGCGGCTGGATGCACTGGCCAACCACGACGGATTGACCGGATTGCTCAACCGGCGCGCATTCGATCGTCGTGCCAACCAGATCTTCCAGCGTTATCTCCGCCGGCCGCACGCGCGTGGCGCCTTGCGCATCGCGAT
This sequence comes from Stenotrophomonas sp. YJH_SMC_36, assembly GCF_059369935.1. NCBI lineage: Bacteria > Pseudomonadati > Pseudomonadota > Gammaproteobacteria > Lysobacterales > Lysobacteraceae > Stenotrophomonas > Stenotrophomonas sp. YJH_SMC_36. Next base: position 229,226 of record NZ_JCAFTD010000001.1, read on the forward strand.
GATCGACATCGACTACTTCAAGCGCTACAACGACCATCATGGTCACCCGGCGGGCGATGCGGTCCTGCATGCGGTGGCGGTGACGCTGGCCGCGCAGCTTCGCGGCGCTGACTCGGTGGTGGCGCGGTACGGCGGTGAGGAGTTCGTGGCGCTGGGGCAGTGGTCGCCGGGCGAGCCGGAAACCGCGCCGTTCGAGCGGATGCGCCAGCAGGTCCAGGCGCTGGCGATCGCCCATGCCGATTCGGACGCCGCGCCGGTGGTGAGCGTCAGCATTGGTGTGGCGCGGTGGCATGACGATGGCGCCGATTCGCTGGAGCAGGCACTGGCGCGTGCGGATGCCGCGCTGTATCGGGCCAAGGCGTCCGGGCGCAACCGGGTGGAGGTGGCCACCGATGGGTAGGCCGAAAAAAAAAGCCCCGGCGATCACCGGGGCAACATGCTGCGGAGGGTTCAGCGGTTGGCCGGAGGGCGGGGCAGGCCCGCCACGCCGGAGGCCGCGCTCAGAACTTGAAGACGTAGGAGGCGCCGTAGACCAGCGGATCGATGTTGACCGTACCGATCTTCTGGCCGTCCAGCTTCACCTTGCTGTCGATGTCGATCCAGCGCATGTCCACGCGCAGCGCGCCCTTCTCGCCGATCGCGAAGTCCACGCCGGCGTGCGCGGCCAGACCCCAGGAGTCCTGCAGCTTCAGCCGGCTGTCCTTGAGCGCGCCCGTGGTGTCTTCGCTGAAGAAGGTCGTGTAGTTCACGCCCGCACCGATGAACGGCGACACCTTGCCCTTGCTGTTGAAGTGGTACTGCACGGTCACCACCGGCGGCAGCTGCTTGGTGCTGCCGACACGGCCGAGGCCGTTGATGTTGATGTCGTGCTTGAACGGCAGTGCCGCCAGCACTTCGATGCCCAGGTTGTCAGCGATGAAGTACTCACCGGTGATGGTCGGCTTGACATCGTTGTCGACGTCGACCTTCAGCGTGCCACCGGCCAGCCAACCGTTGTTCGACTTCGGCGCCACCTGGTGCACGCCGGCCGAAAGGGTCCAGTCGCCCTTGGACTGGGCCATCGCCGGGGCGGCGGCGAGGGACAGGGCGGCGGCCAGGCTGGCCACGATCAGGGGAGAGGTCTTGCGCATGGGGGTGTTCTCGTTGCGGGGTGGATGGGGCCAGTCTCGGCCTCACGCCGCGCTAACGCTTTGATCCGGATCAAATCCGGCCAGCCCGCCCGCCACCGGCCCGGTCTGGCCGGCGGTGGCCAGGCCGGGCCTGCTAGACTTGTGGGCCCTATCCACCCCGCCGCACCCGTCGCGGCTGCAGGAGCTTGAGAAATGGCAATCAAGGTTGGTATCAACGGTTTCGGTCGCATCGGGCGTAACGTCCTGCGCTCGGCGGTGCTGAACTTCGGCGACGACATCGAAATCGTGGCCATCAACGATCTGCTGGAGCCGGATTACCTGGCCTACATGCTCAAGTACGACTCCGTGCACGGTCGCTTCAAGGCTGACGTGTCGGTGCAGGGCAACGACCTGCTGGTCAACGGCAGGAAGATCCGCCTGACCCAGGAACGCGATCCGGCCAACCTGAAGTGGGACGAAGTGGGCGTGGACGTGGTCATCGAGTCCACCGGTCTGTTCCTGACCAAGGAAACCGCGCAGAAGCACATCGATGCCGGCGCCAAGAAGGTCATCCTGTCCGCCCCGTCCAAGGACGATACGCCGATGTTCGTGTTCGGCGTGAACGACAAGACCTACGCCGGCCAGGCGATCATCTCCAACGCCTCGTGCACCACCAACTGCCTGGCCCCGCTGGCCAAGGTCATCAATGACAAGTGGGGCATCAAGCGTGGCCTGATGACCACCGTGCACGCCGCCACGGCTACCCAGAAGACCGTTGACGGCCCGTCCAACAAGGACTGGCGCGGCGGCCGCGGCATCCTGGAGAACATCATTCCGTCCTCCACCGGTGCGGCCAAGGCGGTCGGCGTGGTCATTCCGGAACTGAACAAGAAGCTCACCGGCATGAGCTTCCGCGTGCCGACCTCGGACGTGTCGGTGGTCGACCTGACCGTCGAGCTGGAAAAGGAAGCCACCTACGCCGAGATCTGCGCCGAAGTGAAGGCACAGAGCGAAGGCGCGCTGAAGGGCATCCTCGGCTACACCGAAGACAAGGTCGTGGCTACCGACTTCCGCGGTGAGACCCACACGTCGGTGTTCGATGCCGAAGCCGGCATTGCCCTGGACGGTACCTTCGTCAAGCTCGTGTCGTGGTACGACAACGAGTGGGGCTACTCCAACAAGTGCCTGGAAATGGCCAGGGTCGTCGCCGCCAAGTAAGGCCGGCGAAGATCGCGCACGAACCCCGGCCTGGCCGGGGTTCGTCGTTTGAGGGACCGGCCCTGTCGTAGCATGGGGCGGTCCGACCGCCGCCGCAGGGGCGCGGGATCGCATGGGAAGGCACGCAATGGAAGCACTGATAGCCCTGGTCGTATTGATACTGCTGGCGATTCCGCTGCTGCTGGTGGTCGCGCTGGTGATGATCGCCGGCCTGCGGCGCCGGGTCGCTGCGCTTGAGGGCGCACTGGCCGATGTGTCGCAATCGCCGCGCGCTGCCGCGCCACCGCCCGGGCCCGCCCCCGTTCCGGCAACGGACGCGCCAGCCATGGAGCGACCGCGGGCTGCGGCAGCACCTTCTCCCGTGGCGGCCCATGCGCTGGAATCCTCCGTGCCGGCGCCGCCGCGGCAGGCAGCGCCGCCACCACCACCGCTGCCGGCCACGCCGCCCCCGCCTGCGCCGCCGGTCGAGCCGGCCGGGCCGGGCTTCTTCGAGCGTGGCATCGGCGCCGTCAAACGCTGGTTCACCGAGGGCAACGTGCCGGTCAAGATCGGCATGCTGGTGCTGCTGGCCGGTGTTGCCGCGCTGCTGAAGTACGTCAGTGACCAGGGCTGGCTGGTGCTCCCGGTCGAACTCCGGCTGGCGGCCGTCACCGCTGGTGCGCTGGGCCTGCTGGCCTTCGGCTGGCATCAGCGCGAACGCCGGCGCCTGTTCGCGCTGGCCCTGCAGGGCGGCGCCATCGGTGTGCTGCTGCTGACCATCTTCGCGGCATTCAAGCGTTTTGAACTGCTCGCGCCGGGTTTTGCGTTCGCCAGTTCGATCGCGCTGGTCGCCGGCCTGTGCGTGCTGGCAGTGCTGCAGAACTCGCGCACCCTGGCGGTGCTGGGCATCCTGGCGGGCTTCATGGCCCCGCTGTGGCTGTCGACCGGCAGTGGCAACCATGTCGGCCTCTTCAGCTACTACGCAGTGCTCAACGCCGGCATCTTCGCCATCGCCTGGTTCCGTCCGTGGCGCGCGCTGAACCTGCTGGGCTTCGCGTTCACCTTCGGTATCGGCACGTTCTGGGGCGTGCTTCAGTACAGGGCCGAGAAGTTCTCCAGCACCGAACCGTTCCTGCTGCTGTTCTTCGCCTTCTATCTGCTGATTCCCCTGCTGTACGCGCGCAGGCAGCCTGCCGGTCGCCGCGATCTGGTCGATGGCAGCCTGGTGTTCGGCACGCCGTTGATCGCCTTCTCGCTGCAGGCGGCGATGCTGCACGAACAGCCGATGACACTGGCACTGTGCGCGCTGGGCCTGGCGGTGATCTACGCGGTGCTGGCGCGTGCCTTGATCGCCCGGGCCTCGTATACGGTGCTGGCGCAGTCGCACGCGGTGCTGGCGGTGGGTTTCGCCACGCTGGCCGTGCCGCTGGCCTTGTCCGCCCGTGCCACCGGTGCGGTGTTCGCGCTGGAAGGTGCCGGGCTGGCCTGGCTCGGTCTGCGCCAGAGGCGCTGGCTGCCACAGGTGTCCGCTGCGCTGCTGCAGATGGCGGCGGCATTCGCCTTCGTGGCAGGTGGCAACCACTGGCACGAGGACGCGCGCCTGCTGCTCAATCCCACCGCGATCGGCGCGCTGCTGCTGGCCGTGGCGGGGTTGGCGTCGGCCTGGAGCTACCAGCGCCGGGCACGTCATGAGATCGCCCTGGTCTACTACCTGTGGGGCCTGCTGTGGTGGCTCGGCGGCTGGGTGCACGAGATCGGGCGTTTCCTCGCGCATGCCTCGCAGGCCGATGCACTGCTGGTGCTGGCGGCGGCGACCGCCTGGCTGGCCGCCGAGGTGCAGCGCCGGCAACCGGCACGTGCGCTGGGGATGACCGCACTTGCGATGCTGGCGATGGCGTTCCCATTGGCATTGGCGCAAAGCCATGCGCACCAGCAACCGTTCGCGGGCCACGGCGCCCTGGCATGGGCGCTGTTCGCCGTGCTGGGGGTGCGCACGTTGCTGTGCCTGCGCCAGGGCGGCGACACGGTGGCGCGCATCGCCCAGTTCCTGTGGTGGCTGCTGTGGCCATCGCTGCTTTCGCTGCTGGCCCTGTGGGGAGGCGGCGAGGCCGGCCTGGCACAGGGCTGGACGTTGCTGCTGGTGACGCTGCCCTGGCTGCTGCTGGCCGCGCTGTCACTGTGGCGCTGGGATTGGCTGCGCTGGCCGCTGGGCCCGGCATTCGATGCCGCACGCGTGCCGCTGCAGTGCGTGCTGTTCGCGCTGCTGGCGACCGGATGGCTGCTGGGCCAGCTGCTGCCGGGCACCGCGGCACCGCTGCCGTGGCTGCCGGTGCTGAACCCGGCCGAGATGGGGCAGTGGCTGAGCCTGTTGCTGCTGGCGCGCTGGCTGTACAGCGATGTGGCACCGCCCGCGCTGCGCAGGCTGCGCCTGCCGGTGCTGGCACTGGCGGGCTTCATCGCCCTGACCAGCCTGGTCCTGCATGGCGTGCACCACTGGGGGGGACTGGCCTGGAGTACGTCGATGGCGCGCTACAGCTTGGCCCAGACCAGCCTGACCGTGCTGTGGAGCGTGCTCGGCGTGATCGCCTGGGTATGGGGCTCGCGTCGTGGCCAGCGTGTGTTGTGGATGGTCGGTGCGGTGCTGATGGGCGTGGTCCTGGCCAAACTGGTCCTCATTGACCGCCAGCACCTGGGCAACCTGCTCGGGATCGCATCGTTCATCGCCTATGGCCTGCTGTGTACGGTCGTCGGCTATCTGGCACCGGCGCCACCGGGCGCGGTGCCATCCGTGGAGGAGAACCAATGAGAATGTGGAGCAGGATGGTGGTGCCGGCGATGCTGGGCCTGTTCGCCACCATGGCCGTACACGCGTCCGACTACCGCACGCAGTACGCCGAGCAGTGGCCGCTGACGCTGTCCAGTGCGCAGTCCGGCGCCTATCGGGTCGTGCTGGAACCGGCGATCTACCGCCGTGCAGGCGCAGCAGACCTGGGTGACCTGCAGGTGTTCAACGCGGCCGGACAGGCCCTGCCGTCGGCATTGCTGGCACCGGACGCGCCGCTGGCACAGCCGCCGGTGCAGCGCGAGCTGCCCTGGTTCGCACTGCCGCCGCTGGCCGATGCGCAACGCAACGACCTGCAGTTGCTGACCGAGCGCGATACCGACGGCCGTGTGCGCCGGGTCGAAGCGCGTGTCGGCGCCGGAACGGTGAACGGGCAGGGCGGCTGGCTGATCGATGCCAGCGTGCTCGGCCAGCAGCCGCTGGCGGCGCTGGTGCTGGATTGGGCCGACAGTGGCCAGCCGCTGCAGGCGCAGGTGCAGCTTGATGCCAGCGATGACCTGCAGCATTGGCGCTCCATCGGTCGGGACATTCCGCTGGTGGACCTGCAGCGCGCCGGCAAACGATTGCTGCAGCGACGCCTGCAGGTTGACGGCAATGCGCGCTATCTGCGCGTGCTGCCGCAGGGCGACGCGCGACTGCCTGCCCTGCATGGCGTGCTCGCCGAGCTTCCGCCGGCACCGGCGACGTTGCCGTGGGAATGGCTGTCACTGACGCCGACAGCGCAGGGCAAGGGCGAATACACCTTCGAACTGGACGGACGTTTCCCGATCGCGCGCGCCGATGTCGCCAGTACCGACAACAGCCTGGTGCAGTGGACGCTGTTCAGCCGCGACGATGAAGGCGCGCAGTGGCAACGACGCAGTGCACCGTGGATCGCCTATCAGTTGCAGCAGGGAACGCAGGGCCCGCGTCAGCAGTCGGCGGCGCAGGTGCTGGGCGATGTGCACCGCGACCGCTACTGGAAGCTGGTGGCAAGCCCGGCGGAGATCGCCGGCGCCCCCACCCTGCGCCTGGGCTACCAGCCGGAAGTGATGGTGTTCCTGAGCCAGGGCGCTGCGCCCTATGCACTGGCGGTGGGCAGCGCGACGGCGCGCCGCGCGGAGGCGCCGATCGGGGTGCTGATCGAGGAACTTCGCCAGCGCAACGATCCGGCCTGGCAGCCGACGCTGGCACGCCTGGAGGGCCGTCCCGAGCCGCTGGCCGGAGACGCAGCGCTGGAACCGCAGCGGGACTGGAAGGCCTGGCTGCTGTGGGCGCTGCTGGGCGTGGGGGTCCTGGTCGTGGGCGGTCTGGCGGTCAGCCTGCTCAGGCAGAAGCCTTCGCCTTCGGCGTAGATCCCGATGAATCCCGGCCGCGCATGGAGCGGCGCTGCGGCCGGCGCCATCCGTTCTGCCGCAGCCGATACAATGACGGTCTGCCGAACGCCGGCACCCCGTCCCTGAGCCCAAGAGTTGCCCATGTCCATCGTCCGCATGACCGACCTCGACCTCTCCGGCAAGCGCGTGCTGATCCGCCAGGATCTGAACGTGCCGATCGAGAATGGCCGCATCACTTCCGAACAGCGCATCACCGCTTCGCTGCCGACGCTCAAGCGCGCACTGGAGCAGGGCGCGGCGGTGATGGTCACCTCGCACCTGGGCCGGCCGAAGGAAGGCGTGTGGAGCGAAGCCGATTCGCTGGCACCGGTTGCCGCACGCCTGTCCGAACTGCTGGGTCGCGAGGTGCCGCTGGTGCGCGACTGGATCGACGGCGTCGAGGTGCAGCCGGGCCAGCTGGTGCTGCTGGAAAACTGCCGGATGAACGTCGGCGAGGGCAAGGATGACGAAGCCCTGTCGAAGAAGTACGCCGCGCTGTGCGATGTGTTCGTGATGGATGCCTTCGGTACCGCGCACCGCGCGCAGGCGTCCACCCATGGCGTGATCCGTTTCGCCCCGGTCGCCGCGGGTGGCCCGCTGCTGATGGCCGAGCTGGATGCCCTGGCGCAGGCGCTGGACGCACCGGCCAAGCCGCTGCTGGCCATCGTGGCCGGCAGCAAGGTCAGCACCAAGCTGGAACTGCTGGCCAATCTGGTGGGCAAGGTCGACCAGCTGATCGTGGGGGGCGGCATCGCCAACACCTTCATCGCGGCTGCCGGCTACAAGGTCGGCAAGTCGCTGTACGAGCCGGACCTGCTGGACACCGCCCGGAAGATCGTTGCCGACGCCAAGGCGCGCGGGGCCGAGATTCCGCTTCCGGTGGACGTGGTCACGGCCAAGCAGTTCCTGCCCGACGCCATTGCCGAAGTGAAGGCCGTGGATGCGGTCGCCGAAGATGATCTGATCCTGGACATCGGTCCGCAGACCGCTGCCCAGTACGCGCAGCTGATTGCGAATGCCGGCACCGTGGTCTGGAACGGCCCTGTCGGCGTGTTCGAGTTTGAAGCCTTCAGCAAGGGAACCGAAGCGCTGGCGCGTGCCATCGCCACGTCCCCGGCATTCTCCATCGCCGGCGGTGGCGACACCCTGGCAGCGGTCGACAAGTTCGACATCGCCAAGGACGTGAGCTACATCTCCACCGGTGGCGGCGCGTTCCTGGAATTCCTGGAAGGCAAGACCCTGCCGGCCGTGGCCGCGCTCGCCGCGCGCGGCGCATGAACCCGGACGGCACCCAGGCCGGTTCTGCCCACCCGGCACCGGAAGAACGCGCGACGCTCTTCTTCGACCTGGACGGTACGTTGATCGATTCGCAGGTGGGCATCACCACCTGCATCGCTTATGCGCTGCAGAAGATGGAGCATCCGGTGCCGGCGCGGGAAACCCTGCTGGGCTGGATCGGGCCTTCGCTGCGCACCACGTTCGCGCTGCTGTTCATCGAACCGGCGCGGGTGGAGCAGGCCGTCGGGTACTACCGCGAGCGCTTCGATGCCGAGGGCTGGCGCGAGCACACGGTGTACCCCCAGGTGGAGGACGCCCTGCGCACCTTGCATGCGCGTGGCCACCGCCTGGCGGTGGTCACCGCCAAGAACGAGCCGCACGCGCGCCGGATCCTGGCCCATCTGCCGTTCGGCGGATTGTTCGAGGACATCATCGGCTCGACCCTGGATGGTTCGCGCAGCCACAAGCCCGAGCTGGTCGGCGAAGCGCTGCGCCGGCTGCAGGTGTCGCCCACGCAGTGCTGGATGATCGGCGACCGTCGCATGGATATCGAGGGCGCGCGTCACCACGGCCTGCGCAGCATCGGTGTGCTGTGGGGGTTTGGTGGCGAAGCGGAGCTCACTGAAGCCGGTGCGGGCCAGCTGGCACGCGAACCGGTCCAGCTGACGACACTGTTGGCCTGATGCCTCTTTGACCGGTCGCGGCGTGCCATGCCCGGCGGCTTTGCCCGAAGCCCGCCGGGCATGGCCCGACGCGACCGGGCACCCTGCGCCGGCGTATGTCCGGGCGATGTCCGTTACATGTCCCGCAGAGTCAGGCAGCACAAGGTTGTAACCGCATACATGGGGCGTGAAGGATGTGCTAATTTCCGTGCTTTAACGGGAGAGGCCCATTCACCATGTTCGAGCGTCAGCGTCGCACCAAGATCCTAGCCACCCTCGGTCCGGCCACCGATCCGCCGGGCGTGCTGGAGGATCTGTTCCGCGCCGGCGTCAACGTGGTGCGCCTGAACTTCAGCCACGGTGACCCGTCCGGCCAGGCCAAGCGTGCCGCCGACGTGCGCGCTGCCGCGCAGCGGGTGGGCGTGGAAGTGGGCATCCTGGCCGACCTGCCGGGCCCGAAGATCCGCATCGAGCGCTTTGCCGAAGGCAAGATCCATCTCAAGGCGGGCGACCGTTTCGATCTGGTCGCCTCGCCCAACGCACCGGCCGGCGATGCCACGCAGGTGGGTGTGAGCTACCTCGGCCTGCCGCAGGACGTCGGCCCCGGTGATGTCCTGCTCCTCGATGACGGCCTGATGCAGCTGCAGGTCGTCGAGGTGCAGGGTGAGCGGATCATCAGCACCGTGCTCAACGACGGGGTGCTGTCTGATCGCAAGGGCCTGAACAAGCAGGGCGGTGGCCTGTCGCTGGGCGCGTTGACCGAGCGCGACAAGGAGCTGATCGGGATCGTCGCCAAGATTGGTGTCGACTTCATCGCCGTTTCCTTCTGCCGCAATGCGCAGGACATGAACGATGCCCGCGCGATCGCCGAATCGCACGGCTGCTACGCCGCGCTGGTGTCCAAGATCGAGCGCACCGAAGCGATCGAGAACCTGGAGGAGATCGTCGAGGCCAGTGACGTGGTGATGGTGGCGCGCGGCGACCTCGGCGTGGAAATCGGCGATGCCGAACTGCCGGGCCTGCAGAAGAAGATCATCAAGGCTTCGCTGGCGCAGAACAAGGTGGTGATCACTGCCACCCAGATGCTGCAGTCGATGGTGGAAAGCCCGATCCCGACCCGCGCGGAAGTGCTGGACGTGGCCAACTCGGTGATCGACGGCACCGATGCGGTGATGCTGTCGGCCGAAACCGCTGCCGGTGCGTATCCGGTCAAGGCCGTGGAGGCGATGGCGCGCATCTGCCTGGGCGCCGAGCGCCAGTTCCAGACCGAGACCGACTTCAATGCGTCGCCGCGCAACCTGGAGCGCGCCGACCAGGCCATCGCGATGGCGACCATGTTCCTGTCCCAGCACGTGGGCGTGCGGGCCATCGTGGCCATGACCGAGTCCGGCGGTACCGCGCGCTACCTGTCGCGCTTCCGTGCCAAGGCACCGGTGTTCGCGGTGACCCGCCATGACGGCGCACGCCGGCAGATGGCGCTGATGCGCGATGTGTTTCCGATCAATTTCGACAGCCGTGGCCTGACCCCGCGCGAAGCCGCACGTGGCAGCATCCGCCTGCTGGTCGAATCGGATCTGCTGCAGGCCGGCGATCGGGTGGTGTTCACCAGCGGTGAGCACATGGAAACCCACGGTGCGACCAACACCCTGCGCCTGCTCGAGGTGGGCGAAGACGGTCGCGCCAGCGGTCTGGGCGATCTGTAACCGCTGCGGAACCGGGTCGGAGCCCCACCGGGGCTCTGACCGGAACGGCGCAGGACAGCGCCTGTCCTGAACGGACATTGGAATCGTTTCCAGTCTGGCCTCCACGTCGAGGCCACGGGCTGCGGGGCTATACTTACGTTTTTCCCGCACCCGCCACAGGAAGTACATGAGCATCGAACAGCTGGCTGAAACCGCCCAGGCCATGGTTGCCCCGGGCAAGGGCATCATCGCGATCGACGAATCCACCGGTACCATCGCCAAGCGCTTCGCCGGCGTGGGCATCGAGAACACCGAGGAGAACCGTCGCGCCTATCGCGAACTGCTGCTGACCACGCCGAAGCTCAACGAGCACATTTCCGGCGCCATCCTGTACGACGAAACCATCCGCCAGTCGACCAAGGACGGCGTGCCGTTCGCCAAGTACATGGCCGACCACGGCATGATTCCGGGCATCAAGGTGGACAAGGGTGCGCATCCGCTGGCCGGCTGCCCGGGCGAGCTGGTGACCGAAGGCCTGGACGGCCTGCGCGAGCGCCTGCAGGAGTATTACAAGCTGGGTGCGCGCTTTGCCAAGTGGCGCGCGGTCATCAACATCGGCGAGAGCATTCCGTCGGGCACCTGCATCGAATCCAACGCCCATGCGCTGGCCCGCTACGCCGCGCTGTGCCAGGAATGCGGCCTGGTGCCGATGGTCGAGCCGGAAGTGATCATGGACGGCGACCACGACATCGAGACCTGCTACGAAGTCACCGAAGCCACCCTGCGTTCGCTGTTCGACGCCCTGTACCAGCAGAACGTGCTGCTGGAAGGCACCATCCTGAAGGCTTCGATGGTCATCTCGGGCAAGGACTGCGAAGAGCAGGCCGACGTCGAGGAAGTGGCCGAGTCCACCGTGATGTGCCTGAAGAGCACCGTGCCGGCGATCCTGCCGGGCGTGGTGTTCCTGTCCGGCGGCCAGAGCGATGAACAGTCCACCGCCCACCTCAATGCGATGAACCAGCTGGGCAACCTGCCGTGGCCGCTGAGCTTCTCCTACGGCCGTGCCATGCAGCAGGCGGCACTGAAGCTGTGGGCCAAGGACATGAAGGGCAACTACGCCGCCGCGCAGAAGACCGTGTTCGAGCGCGCCAAGGAAAACGGCCTGGCTGCACTGGGCAAGTGGAACGGTTGATCGGTTCCATCGCAGGATGAACAGGGCAACGCCGGCCTCACGCCGGCGTTTGCTTTTGCGGGTATCTTTTCCGCCTCCCGCGGGCCCGGCCGGCCCGGGGGACACACATGGAAGGCCAAGGAGAAAAAACATGCGTTTGGCAGCAATCACGCTGGCCGTTGCTACGGTCCTCGCCGCAGGCGGTTGCAACCGCTCCGGCAGCAATGCGGATGTGGGCAAGGCCCCGTCGCTCGAGTTCGACAAGCCCGTTTCCGGCGAGATCACCTCGCGCAGCGGCATCAATTTCAATGACGGCAGCCACCACCAGCTGTACCAGATCACGCTGGAGGACAAGCAGCTGGTAGGCATGAAGCTGACCGGTGCCCTCAGTGGCTCGATTGCCGTGTTCAACAATGGCAGCCTGGTCGCCAGCAGCCGCACCGGCTATGAGCGCAGCGGGGATGTATCGCTGGCGTTCCGCGCCAACGGCGCCGGCACCTACCAGGTGGCGGTCAACGCCGACAGCCCGACCGCCTACGGCCCTTACCGCCTGCGGGTAGAGAAGCTGGTGCCCTACGACGGCAAGCCCATCGCAGGCAGCGGCGAAGTCGTGGACATGCTGGTTTCCGGATCGCAGGACTACACCCTGCAGGTGGACAAGGCCGGCCTCTATGAGGTCAACCTGTCGTCCGATGCGTTCGATACCGTGCTGAAGCTGAAGGGCGGCGAGATCGACGCGGAGAACGACGATGGCGGTGACAGCACCAATTCGCGCCTGTCGCTGCCGTTGCAGCCCGGCAAGTACACACTGGGCGTGCGCGGGCTGGACGACGATGCGTCCGGCACCTTCAAGCTGACCGTTGCCCGCACCGAGCTGCCGGGCAACATCGTCGAGCGCGATGGTACCCAACTGCCGCAGTCGGGCAGCGTGTTCACCATGCTCGACAGCGAAGGTCGCCGTCGCTTCCTGCTGACACTGGAGCGTCCGGGCGACGTTCGCCTGGATGCGATCTCCGGTCAGGTGGACACCGTGCTGCGTGTGGTCGGCGGTGACGTCGAGCTGGTCGACGACGACGGCGGCAACGGCACCAACGCGCGTCTGCAGGAATCGTTGCCGGCCGGTCATTACACCGTCGATGTTTCCAGCCTCAGCGACGAGCAGGGCCTGGTCGAGGTGCGCGTGCAGATCGATGGCGCCAGCGCTGCCGGCGCCGCGGCGTCGGCGGCCCGCGCAGCGGCGGATGCGGCGGCCGTGCCGGATGACGCCGCAGTCGACGCGGCCAGCCGCTGACGCGTCCAGGGGCACTGCCGCAATGAAAAGGCCGGGCATTGCCCGGCCTTTTCTTCAGTGCTGCCGCCCCGTGTTCAATGCGCGGCAGCGAAGCCGGTATCGCCCAGTGGCGGCAGCAGCGTGCCGCGCACTTCGTTGTCCGCGTTCTGCCCGGCACTGGCCAGGGCCTGCTGATACGCCTTGGCCGTGGCGGTATTGAAAGCAACCAGCACGATCCGCATCGGCTGTGCATGGCTGCGTTGCCACGCCAGGGTTTCCGTCACGGCGATCTGCGCGGCCTGGTACAGCGGATAGCCGTACACGCCACAACTGATGGCCGGGAACGCGATCGACTGCACCCCGAGCGATTCGGCCAGCTGCAGCGACTTCCAGTAGCAGTTGGCCAGCAGCGCGGGTTCATCGCGCAGGCCGTCGTGCCAGACCGGGCCCACCGTGTGCAGCACGTGCCGCGCCGGCAATGCATGGGCGCCGGTGGCGCGCACTTCACCGGTCGGGCAGCGCACGCCTGGGCGCAGTTCCGGCAGTTGCCGGCATTCGGCCAGCAGGCCGGGGCCGGCGGCACGGTGGATCGCACCGTCCACTCCGCCGCCGCCCAGCAGCGATTCATTGGCCGCGTTGACGATCGCATCCACCGCCAGGGTCGTGATGTCGCCCTGCCACACTTCGATCTTCATGCGTCCGTCTCCTGCCTGTCGGATGTTCCGCGCAGTACCTGCGGCGGCTGTACCCAGCGTAGGGGACAGGCCATCGATGCTGCGTCATGACCGTCTCACGCGCTGCGATCCGACGGTCTTCACGCACGATGGCGGTCGCCACCTTCACGCAGGCTGAAGCAGAAAGGGGTCAGAGCCTTTTCCGTATGGAAAAGGCTCTGACCCCATGTTTCCGAGGTGCGCCGGCAGGGTCAGAGCCCTCTCCCGGACGGGAAAGGGATCCGACCCTGTGCATCACGGCAGGCCGGCCAGCCAGTCGTCGTCGGAACCTTCGTTCACGTCGGCGAACAGGGGCGTGGAGAAGTAGCGCTCGCCGGTATCCGGAAGCATCGCCAGGATCACCGAACCCGGCTCGGCGCGGCTGGCCACATCCAGCGCGCTGGCGACCGTGGCGCCGGCGGAGATGCCGACGAAGATCCCTTCCTCGGCGGCCAGCCGGCGCGCGGTGGCGATGGCGCGTTCGTCGTCCACGCTCAGCAGCTCGTCCACCACGTCGCGGTTGAGCACGTCCGGCACGAAGTCCGGCGTCCAGCCCTGGATCTTGTGCGGCTTCCAGTCATCGCCCTTGAGCAGCGCGGCGCCGGCTGGCTCGGTGGCGATGATGCGGGTCTGCGGCCGTGCGACCTTCAGCACCTCGCCGACACCGGTGAGGGTTCCGCCGGTTCCCCAGCCGCTGACGAAATAGTCCACGCGCCTGCCGGCGAAGTCGCGCAGGATCTCCGCCGCCGTCGTGTTGCGGTGGTAGGCCGGGTTGGCCGGATTGGCGAACTGGCTGGCGAGGAACCAGCCATGCTGTTCGGCCAGTTCGCGCGCCTTGCGCACCATGCCGCTGCCACGTTCCGCCGCCGGGGTCAGGATCACCTTGGCGCCGTAGGCACGCATCAGCTTGCGGCGTTCCACCGAGAACGTCTCGACCATGGTCGCCACGAACTTGTAGCCACGGGCGGCGGCCACCATCGCCAGCGCCACGCCGGTGTTGCCCGAGGTGGCTTCGACGATGGTGTCACCCGGCTTGAGCAGGCCACGGGCCTCGGCGTCGAGGATGATCGCCAGCGCCAGGCGGTCCTTGACCGAACCGCCGGGATTGAACGACTCGACCTTGGCGTAGAGGCTGACCTGCGGCGGCGCCAGGCGCTGCAGCTTGACGATGGGGGTGTTGCCGACGGTGTCGAGGATGGAGTCGTACAGGGCCATGGAAGCGCTCCGGAGGCGGGGCCACGCCAGGACGGCGGGCGGAAGAGGGAGGGCTGGCTGTTCACGCCAGCGGCTGCCGGCTGACCGTAGCGCCGGCATATGACGCCCGGAAATGACCAGATGCCTTTCTTAAACAACCTTTGGTTATAAGCTGGTGACGGTAATTGACCCTAGAGTGGACCTCCGCCCCTGCTGCCTGCCCGCCCATGACGCTGACCCAGCTGCGCTATCTGGTCGCCATCGCCGACGCCGAGCTGAACATCACGCTGGCTGCCTCGCGCGTGCACGCCACCCAACCCGGCCTGTCCAAGCAGCTCAAGCAGCTGGAGGACGAGCTGGGCTTCCTGTTGTTCGTACGCAAGGGTCGCAGCCTGGAGTCCGTTACCCCGGCCGGTACCGAGGTGATCTCCCGCGCGCGCGCCGTGCTGGCCGAGGCCAACAACATCCGCACCTACGCGGCCAACCAGCGCCGCGAAAGCCAGGGTCAGCTGATTCTGACCACCACCCATACCCAGGCGCGCTTCGTGCTGCCGCCGGCGGTGGCGGCGATCAAGCAGGCGTATCCGCAGGTCAGCGTGCACCTGCAGCAGGCCGCCGAAGCCGATGCGCTGGATCGGTTGAACCAGGGTGATGCGGACATCGCCATCATCAGTACGGCCGGTGGGGAGCCTGGCGATGGCATCGCCGTACCGTTGTTCCGCTGGCGGCGGCTGGTGGTGGTGCCCAAGGGCCATCCGCTGGATCGCGCGGGCCGCGCACCGGACCTGGCGGCGCTCGCCCGCCAGCCGCTGATCAGCTATGAATCGTCCACGCGCCCCAACTCGTCGCTGCAGCGTGCCTTTGCTGCCAACGGGCTGGTTCCGGATCTGGCGCTGACTGCGCTGGACGCCGATCTGATCAAGACCTATGTGCGTACCGGCCTGGGTGTGGGCCT
The DNA here is from genome assembly GCF_059369935.1 of Stenotrophomonas sp. YJH_SMC_36. Lineage (NCBI taxonomy): Bacteria > Pseudomonadati > Pseudomonadota > Gammaproteobacteria > Lysobacterales > Lysobacteraceae > Stenotrophomonas > Stenotrophomonas sp. YJH_SMC_36. The sequence continues at coordinate 244,654 of NZ_JCAFTD010000001.1, forward strand.
GCTGGCCGAAATGGCGGTCAGTTCCCTCGACGAAGACCTCAAGGCATGGCCGGCACCCGCTCCGATCGCCGAGTGCATCGCCTGGGCGGTGCTGCCGCGTGACCGCGTGCTGCGCGATTACGCGCTGGAGCTGGTGCATGTGTTGGCGCCGCAGATCGATCCGCGGGACCTGCGCCGGGTACTGGACGGCAACCAGGTGGCCGCGTGGCCGCTGCCGCCGACCTGGGAATCGCTGACCCAGACCATCACGGTGTGAGGGTGCTCGGGCAGGGCTGCGCCCTGCACCTGCGAAGAACTGGCGCAACAGCAACAACGCGGCCAGGCCCCGATGGATCGGCCGCGGAGAGGAACAACCGGATCGGATCCCCGCCAGGATCCGACCCGGTCCGACGCCCTCCGCCGGACCTGTCCGACTCTACGGCAGCAGCACGCCCAGCGGTCGCCCGGATACATCCCGACATACGCCGACACCGCCGCACAGACCCTTGCATGGAACGGGTTCAGGCCGCTATCGCGACGCCGGTTCCACGCCGGTAAACGCTTGGCATATACCGCCTTCGCGGGGGGATGCCTACACTCGGCGGCCGTGCATCAATCAGGACCGTTCATGTTGGCTCGTATCGCTTCGACCCTGGCCCTTGGCCTCAGCCTGGCCGTCCTGGCCGGGTGCGCAGGCAAACAGGAGGCCGCCGCGCGACGGCAGGGGGAAGCGGTGCCGGTCACCGCGCAGATCGTGCAGCCCACGCAATGGAACGACACCCTGCAGGCGCTGGGTACGGCCAAGGCGCGGGAGTCGATCAGCGTCACCGCCAAGGTCAGTGAGATCGTGGAGAAGGTGCACTTCGAAAGCGGCCAGCAGATCGCTGCGGGTGCGCCGATCGTGACTCTGCGCGGCCAGGCCCAGGAAGCGGCGCTGGTGCAGGCGCAGGCCACCTTCCACGAGGCCGACCAGCTGTACCGCCGGCAGCGCGAACTGGCCACGCAGCGGTTGGTGTCCAGCGCCACGCTGGATACGCAGAAGTCGATCCGCGATGCCGCCGAGGCCCGTGTCGCGCAGATGCAGGCCGACATCGGCGACCGTCGTGTGCGTGCGCCGTTCGCAGGTGTGCTGGGTATCCGCCAGGTCAGCCCTGGCACGCTGCTGACGCCGACCACGGTGATTGCCACCCTGGACGACATCGAGCGCATGCACGTCGATTTCCAGGTGCCGGAAGTGGAACTGGCCGCGCTTTCGGCGGGCGACAAGGTCAGCGCGACCAGCGTCGCGTGGCCGGGGCGCACGTTCGAAGGAGAGGTCACCACCATCGATGCACGTATCGACCCGGCCACCCGCGCGGTGACCGTGCGGGCCGACTTCGCCAACGCCGACCATGCGCTGCGCCCGGGCATGCTGCTCGATGTGCGCCTGTTCCGCCCCGAGCGCCCGGCGCTGGTGATCCCGGAGATCGCGGTGGTGCAGGTGGGCCGTGACAGTTTCGTGTACCGCATCGGCGCGGACGACAGCGTCGAGCGCGTGGACGTGGTCACCGGCGCGCGCCGTGCCGGCGTGGTCGAGATCAAGCAGGGGCTGGCCGCCGGTCAGCGCATCGTGGTCGACGGTACCGGCAAGCTGCGCCCGGGTCTGAAGGTGGCCGCCCGTGATGCGGCGCCGGCCAGCGGTGCCAAGCCTGCCGATGCGCCTGCGCCGGTCGCGACCGAGGAACACGGCGGATGAAGCTGTCCGACGTTTCCATCCAGCGGCCGGTGTTCGCCGTAGTGATGAGCCTGCTGCTGCTGGTGCTGGGCATCATGTCCTTCACCCGCCTCACGCTGCGCGAACTGCCGGCCATCGACCCGCCCATCGTGTCGGTCTCGGTCGACTACACCGGTGCCTCGGCAGCGGTCATCGAAAGCCGGATCACCCAGGTGCTGGAAGATGCGCTCGCCGGCATCGAAGGCATCGATACCATCAACGCGCGCAGCACCAACGGCCGCTCGCAGGTCAGCATCGAGTTCACCTCCAACCGCGATATCGAGGCCGCGGCCAATGACGTGCGCGATGCCGTCAGCCGGGTTGCCGACCGCATGCCGGAAGAGGCGCGCCCGCCGGAGATCGCCAAGGTCGAGAGCGATGCCGATCCGATCATCTGGTTCAACATGGTCTCCTCGACCATGGATACGCTGGAGCTGAGCGACTACGCCGACCGCTATGTGGTCGACCGCTTTTCCAGCCTCGATGGCGTCGCCCAGGTCCGTATCGGTGGTCGCCAGCGCTATGCGATGCGCATCTGGCTGGACCGCGATCAGCTGGCCGCGCGTGGACTGACCACCGGTGATGTGGAAACCGCGCTGCGCAACGAGAACGTGGAACTGCCCGCCGGGCGCATCGAATCCACCGACCGCGATTTCACCCTGCGCGTGGAACGCAATTACATCAAGCCCGAAGACTTCGCGACCATCCCGCTGGGCAAGGGCAGCGACGGTTACGTCGTGCGCATGGGCGACGTGGCGAAGATCGAGCTGGCGTCGGCCGAGCGCCGCGCCTATTACCGCAGCAATGGCGAGCCGGGCATCGGCCTGGGCATCGTCAAGACCTCCACCGCGAACTCGCTGGACGTCGCGCGCACCGCGCGCGCCGAAGCCGAGCGGGTCGCGTTGACGCTGCCCAAGGGCACGCAGATCTTCGTTGCCTTCGACAACACCACCTTCATCGAAGCGGCCGTCGATCGCGTCTATGCCACATTGGTGGAGGCGATGATCCTGGTGCTGGCGGTGATCTGGCTGTTCCTCGGCAGCTTCCGCGCAGCGCTGATTCCGGCCGTGACGGTACCGGTGTGCCTGGTGGCCGCATTCATCGCGCTGTACGCGTTCGATTTCTCGATCAACCTGCTGACATTGCTGGCGCTGGTGCTGTGCATCGGCCTGGTGGTCGACGATGCGATCGTGGTGGTGGAGAACGTGCAGCGCCGGATCGATCTGGGTGAGCCGCCGCTGGTGGCGTCCAAGCGGGGTACCACGCAGGTGGCCTTCGCGGTGATCGCGACCACTGCGGTGCTGGTGGCGGTGTTCCTGCCGGTCGGGTTCCTCGAGGGCAACACCGGGCGCTTGTTCCGCGAGCTGGCGGTGGCGCTGGCCGCGGCCGTGGCGCTGTCCGCGTTCGTGGCGTTGACGCTGACACCGATGATGGCCTCCAAACTGCTCAAGCCGCATACCGGGCAGGCGCCGCGGGGCCTGCATGGCTTCGTCAACCGCAACCTGGAGCGGCTGGCCGGCGCCTACGGCCGCATCCTGCAGCGCCACGTCGACCGTACCTGGATCTACCTACTGGTGATGGCGGCGGCATTGGCTGCCAGCTGGCTGCTGATCAAGGTGCTGCCCTCGGAGCTGGCGCCAGCTGAGGACCGCGGTTCGTTCCAGATCATGATCGACGGCCCGGAAGGCGCAGGCTACGACTACACCGTGCAGCAGGTGCAGCAGGTCGAAGCGATGCTGGCGCCCCACGTGGGAGCAGACAAGCCGATCGTGCGCGCCAACCCGCGCGTGCCCGGTGGCTGGGGAGCGAGCGAGGAAATGCACACCGGCCGGGTGAGCATCTTCCTGCAGCCGTGGCGCCAGCGCAGCGAAGGCACCCCGGAGGTCGCCAATGAGCTGCAGAAGGAGCTGGACACCATCCAGGGCGTGCGCGTGCGCACGCAGGTCGGCGGTGGCCTGGTCCGCAGCGGCGGCCAGCCCTTCCAGATCGTGCTGGGAGGCCCGGAGTACGCCGAGATCGCGCAGTGGCGCGACCGCATCCTGCTGCGCATGGCCGACAATCCCGGCCTGGTCGGCCCCGACTCGGACTACAAGGAAACCCGCCCGCAGATGCGGGTGAACATCGACCGCCAGCGCGCGGCCGACCTGGGCGTGCCCGTCACCGCAATCGGCTCGGCGCTGGAAACGATGATGGGCTCGCGTCGCGTCACCACCTTCGTCGACAACGGCGAAGAGTACGACGTTCTGGTCCAGGCGGGCCGCGACGGACGCGCCACGCCGGCCGATCTGGCCGCGATCCGCGTGCGTGCCACCTCCGGTGAGCTGGTGCCCTTGTCGAACCTGGTCACCCTGAGCGAGGTTGCCGAGGCAGGCACCTTGAACCGCTTCAACCGCCTGCGCTCGATCACCATCAGCGCCGGCCTTGCGCCGGGCTACCCGTTGGGCGAGGCCATTGCCTGGGCACAGAACGTCGCGCGCGAGGAGCTGCCGCAGTACGCGCAGGTGAACTGGAAGGGCGAGTCGCGCGAGTACCAGAGCGCCGGCGGTGCGGTCCTGCTGACCTTCGCCATGGCCCTGCTGGTGGTGTACCTGGTGCTGGCCGCACAGTTCGAGAGCTTCATCCATCCGCTGACGATCATGCTGACGGTACCGCTGGGCGTGCTCGGCGCGCTGGTCGGCCTGTGGTTGAGCGGGGGCACAGTGAACCTGTTCAGCCAGATCGGCATCGTGATGCTGGTCGGCCTGGCGGCGAAGAACGGCATCCTGATCGTCGAGTTCGCCAACCAGCTGCGTGACGACGGCCGCAGCGTGCGCGAGGCCATCATCGAATCATCGATGGTGCGCCTGCGTCCGATCCTGATGACCTCCATCGCCACCGTGGTCGGCGCGATTCCGCTGGTGGTGGCCGGTGGACCGGGTTCGGCGAGCCGTGGCACGATCGGTATCGTGATCATCTTCGGCGTCACCCTGTCCACCTTCCTGTCGCTGTTCGTGGTGCCGGCGTTCTACGCACGGCTGGCCCCGTACACCCGCTCGCCGGAAGCAGTGAAGCGCGAGCTGGAAAAGCAGGAAGCAGCGTCGCCCTCGGTGGGCGGGCATGCCTGACCGTCGCGCCGACGGGGGCGGATCCCTTTCCCCGCAGGAAAGGGCCCCGACCCCAGTGCTGCGCGGCGACGGTTTCCAGCTGCGTCCATGGCGCGGCGGCGACCTCGAATCGCTGCTGCGTCATGCCAACGATGCCGAGGTGTCACGCGGCCTGCGCGATCGCTTCCCCTATCCCTACACACGTGAGGACGGTGAGGCGTTCCTTGCCGGTCGCGTGTTGACCCCGGGCACCCTGGCACTGGCCATCGAGATCGACGGCCAGGCCTGCGGCAGCATCGGTGCCCAGCCGGGCGTGGCCGAGCGTGGGCATACCGCCGAGCTGGGCTACTGGCTTGGCCGGGCGTACTGGGGGCGGGGCATCATGACCCGCGTGGTGGGCGTCTTCGCGCCGTGGGTGATGGACGAACTGCGCCTGTTCAGGCTTCAGGCCACCGTGGTGGACTTCAATCTGGGGTCGGCCCGGGTGCTGGAAAAGAACGGTTTCCACGAAGAGGGCGTGGAGCGCTGCGCCATCTACAAGCGCGGCACCCTGCATGACCTGCGCCGGTTCGCGCGGGTGCGCACCCAGTTGCCCTGAACGGCGCCGGGCATGGCCCGGCGCTACCCGCGGCGGAACCGGTAGCGCCGGGCCATGCCCGGCGGATGCCTTCCGGCGCTATCGCAGCGACCTTCGATCAGGGAGAATCGACCGGTCCCTTCCAGCCGACGGGACGTCCATTCACCCCGCCGACTGGAGAGAGCGCGCGTGGAAGCTACCGTACATTTCGTCAACAGCATCATCTGGAGCAAGGCACTGATCTTCGTGTGCCTGGCGGCCGGCCTTTACTTCAGCGTCCGCACCCGTTTCATGCAGATCCGCGGCTTCGTGGAAATGTGCCGCCTCACCGTCAAGGGCGAAAAGTCCGACGCCGGCGTTTCTTCGTTCCAGGCCCTGGCCATGTCCATGGCCGGGCGCATGGGTATCGGCAACATCGCCGGCGTGGCCACGGCCATCGCCTTCGGTGGCCCCGGTGCGATCTTCTGGATGTGGGTGATGGGCTTCCTCGGTGCATCCACCTCGTATGTGGAATGCACCCTGGCGCAGATCTACAAGACCAAGGATGCCGAAGGCCGCTACCGTGGTGGCCCGGCGTACTACATTGAAAAGGCGATGGGCCTGAAGTGGTATGCCATGGCCTTCGCCATCGCCACGATCATCGCCGCCGGCTTCCTGATGCCGGGGGTGCAGGCCAATGCCATCGCCGACAGCATCATCAATGCCTGCCGTGGCGGTGCGCTGTGCGGGCCGCTGGATGGCCAGGCCTTCGGCATGGAATCGGTTGCCGCGCTCAAGCTCGGCATCGGCATCGTGGTCGCGCTGCTGCTGGGCGTGGTGATCTTCGGCGGCGTCAAGCGCATCGCCACCTTCGCCGAGATCGTGGTGCCGTTCATGGCGGCGGCCTTCATCCTGATGGCCATCGTCATCATGATCCTCAATGCCGACCAGGTGCCGGAGATGTTCGGCATCATCTTCAACAGCGCGTTCGGCACCCATGCGGCGTTCGGCGCGATGATGGGCCTGGCGATCGAATGGGGCGTCAAGCGCGGCATCTACGCCAACGAAGCGGGACAGGGCTCCGGCCCGCACGCGGCGGCGGCCTCGGAAGTCTCGCATCCGGCCAAGCAGGGCTACGTGCAGGCGTTCGCGATCTACTTCGACACCATGATGGTGTGTACCGCCACCGCGTTCCTGATCCTGGCCAGCGGTACCTACAACGTGTACTCGCCGGTGGAAGGCGCGGCTCCGGTGTTCCAGGGCCTGGCCGGCATTCCGGAAGGGGCGGGCTATGCGCAGGCCGGCGTTGAAGCCGTGCTGCCGGGCTGGGGCGCGTCGTTCGTCTCGCTGGCGATCTTCTTCTTCGCCTTCACCACCATCATGGCGTACTACTACATGGCCGAGACCAATCTCAGCTATGTGAACCACAACAAGCACCGTCCGCTGACCGTGTTGTGTCTGCGCCTGGGCATCATCGCCATGGTGGTGTTCGGTGCGTTCCACAACGCGACCCTGGCCTGGGGCCTGGGTGACATCGGCGTGGGCCTGATGGCCTGGCTGAACATCATCGCCATCTTCATCATCCAGAAGCCCGCCATGCTGGCGCTGCGCGATTACGAACGACAGAAGAAGCTGGGCCTGGATCCGACGTTCGATCCCGATGCACTGGGCATCCGGAACGCCGATTTCTGGCGCCAGCGCAAGCAGGAGAACGTGTAAGTGAACAACCCCTGGAACAACCGCCGCCCGTCCGCTCGTCCGCCGCGCGCCACACCGTTGCCGCGCACGGACCTGCCGGCAACGGGCGGCGGTGGACGCGGAGGCAGCGATGAGCTGCGCCTGTACGGCCTGAATGCCGTGCTGGCCGCGTTCGCAGCGCGGCCGCAGGCACTGCGCAAGCTGTATCTGCTGGAGGCCCGGATTCCGCGCCTGCAGCCGCTGTTGAAGTGGTGCGTGGCCAACCGCGTGGGTTACCGCGTGGTCGAGGAAGGCGATCTGAACAAGCTGGCCGGCACCACCCACCACGAAGGCGTGGTGGCCGACGTGCTGCGTGCGCCGACCGTGCCGCTGGCGCAGTGGCTGCAGCAGATCGGCGAAGGCCCGTCACTGGCGCTGTGGCTGGATGGCGTAGGCAATCCGCACAACCTCGGCGCGATCCTGCGTTCGGCGGCGCACTTCGGCGCGAAGGCGCTGCTGTTGCCGGCCGACAGCACGCTGGCGCTGTCCGGTGCGGCTGCCCGCGTGGCCGAAGGCGGTGCCGAAGCCGTGCCGCTGGTGCAGCTGCCTGCGACCCCGCAGGCGATGGCCCAGCTGCGCGATGCCGGCTTCGGTCTGGCGGCCACACTCGTCGATGGCGGTGACGATGTATTCCGCACGTCGCTGCCGGCGCGTCTGGTCTACGTCATGGGCGCCGAAGGCGAGGGGATGGACCGCGACCTGGCCGGTGAATGTGACCTGCAGGTCTCCATTCCCGGCAGTGGCGCGGTGGAGAGCCTCAATGTGGCCTCGGCCACCGCAGTGCTGCTGGCGCAGTGGGCGAGCCGTCGCGACGGCTGACGGACAGGTCGCCGCCATCGGCTGCCAGGACCCGGCCCCCGTGGCCGGGTTTCTTTTGCGCGATGTGCCGGCGGGACCACCGCGGACGTCGTGCAGCGTCAAGGCGGCTTAAGGCGGATAACGTCGTCTCGCGTTGCGTACAGCCTGATTTTTCCGATCAAGCATGCTTTTGAAACTTGCCTCATTGTTGCGCCCTCTTGCTCGACGCAGGTTGGAGTTCCATTCCTGTCAGGCAAGGTGGTCCACATGCATGGTCGTCATCGTTGCGCCCTCGGCGCGCTCCTCTCGCTGTCAAGCCTGCTTGCGTCGGTCGATGTGTATGCCGGCGCACGCAGTCTGGAAGGCGTCAATTTCACGGGTCCGCTGATCACCCCGAATCCGGCCGGCATGCCGAAGGGGCACGGCTACATCGAACCCTATCTGGTACGTGTCGACAGCCGCGATCACTTCGATGACCGTGGCCAGCGCCAGCGCAGCGGTGAACGCAGTGGCGGCTGGACGGTGGTGGTGCCCATCGCCTATGGATTGGGTGAGCGGATCACCGGCCAGGTCAACCTGAGCGCGTCGCGCGCCGAATCCGGTGCCGCCCACAGCCGGGGTTTCCGCGCGGGTGACACCACTGCGCGCCTGCAGTATCTGCTGCAGGCGGCCAATGCGGATGGCACCCGGCCCGCGGTTTCAGTAGCGCTCGTGCAGCGCTTCAGCACGGGCAGCCATGACCGCATCACCGGCAATCCGCTCGACGCGCAGGGTGACGGCGTGCAGCGTACCGTTGCCGCGCTGGGCGTGCAGCAGGTGGTGTGGCTGGGCAACGAGCGGCCACTGCGCTGGCGTGCCCAGCTCAGTGCGGGTCCGGCGCCTTCCCGCACGGCCCTCACCGGTGCCAGCGTGTACGGTACCGCCGCGGGCTTCCAGGGCCACATCGCGCGCGGTTCGGTACTGGGCCTGTCGATCGGCGCCGAATACAGCGTCAACCCCCGCTGGGTGGCGGTGATGGAAGTGGCGGCCAGCCGCGAGACCCGGCAACGCCTCAGCGGCTTCGCTCCCGGCGCGGACGGCGCCATCGCGCGCGTCGACGAATGGTGCCCGGCCAGCCGTACGCTGACTTTCGCCCCTGCGTTGCAGTACCACTTCAGTCCCTCGCTTGGCCTGATCGCCGGCGTGGAGGTCACGGTGGCCGGCCGCAATGCCGCCCGCCTCATCAGCCCCCAGGTCGCCCTGGGCATGTCCTTCTGAGGGGGCGCGATGAACGTCGAATCGATCGTCAATGCCCTTCTCGGCGTGGTGTGGAGCCCTTACCTGGTGGTGCTGTGCCTGCTCGCCGGCCTGTACTTCAGCGTGCGCACCCGCTTCATCCAGCTCCGCGCGCTGCCTGACATGCTGCGCCTGGTGTTCCGCCATGAGCGGTCCGATGCAGGGGTCTCCCCGTTCCAGGCGTTGTCCCTGTCGCTGTCCAGCCGGGTGGGCGTTGGCAATATCGCCGGTGTGGCGATGGCCATCGCCTTCGGTGGTCCCGGTGCGATCCTGTGGATGTGGGTTGTCGCTTTCCTGGGTGCGTCCAGCGCCTTCATCGAATCGACGCTGGCGCAGATCTACAAGGATCGCGATGCCGGTGGCCAGTATCGGGGTGGCCCGGCCTACTACATCGAGAAGGGACTGGGCCAGCGCTGGTATGCGGTGCTGTTTGCACTGGTCGCCGTGCTGGCCGGCGCGATGCTGGCGGGTACGCAGTCCAATGCGATCACCAGCGCGGTGAATGAAGCCTGGGACGTACCGGTCGTGTTCACCACCGGCGCACTGCTGGTTGCACTGGGTGCCATCCTTGTCGGCGGTGTACGCCGCATCGCCGGTGTCGCCCAGTGGCTGGTACCGCTGATGGCCATCGCCTATCTGCTGGTGGCCGCGATGGTAATGGTGCTCAACGCGGACAAAGTGCCGGAGGTCGCAGCGCTGGTGCTGCGCAGTGCCTTCGGCATGGATGCAGCGTTCGGCGCCATGATCGGCACGGCGATCCAGTGGGGCGTGCGCCGCGGCGTGCTGTCCAACGAAGCCGGCATGGGCAGTGGTGCGCACCCGGCGGCCGCAGCGGAGGTCTCCCATCCGGTCAAGCAGGGCCTGGTGCAGTCGTTCTCGGTCTACATCGACACGATGGTGGTGTGCAGTGCGACCGCCTTCCTTATTCTTTCGACCGGCCTGTACAACGTCTACGACCCGGCGGTGAACGGCATTCCGGATGATGCGCGCCTGCTGCTGGGCAATCTGCCGGGCGTCGAGGCCGGACCGCGTTTCGTGCAGCACGCGGTGGAATCGGCATTGCCGGGCTTCGGCCGTTCATTCGTGGCGTTGGCCATCCTGCCCTTTGCGTTCACCACCATCCTGGCGCTGTACTACATGGCCGAGACCAACATCAGTTACCTGTGCCGGGACCGCCCGATGCCGTGGGTGATAGGCGGGTTCCAGCTGCTGTTCCTGCTGGCCACCGGCTACTCGGCGCTGAACAGTGCCACGGTCGCCTGGTCGCTGGGGGATATCGGCGTGGGCCTGATGAGCTGGTTGAACATCTTCGCCATCCTGCTGCTGCAGAAGCCGGCGCTGGCCGCGCTGCGCGATTACGAACACCACCGTCGCTTGGGGACGGATCCCCTCTTCGATCCGCACCGGCTTGGTGTTCGCAACACCTGCGCGTGGGAACGGTAATTGTCCAGGCAGATGGGGTGACCCAGCCTGGTGGGCGCGATCCCCTCTGGTGGATGCGATCCTTGCTGGTGGGTGCGGACCTTGGTCCGCACCTCCTTTCCCGCTGCGCTCGCCGGGCATGGCCCGGCGCTGCCGCATCACTCGTTCGGCGGTGTCGTCGCTTTGGCTTCACTGCCGAAGTTGCCGTCGGCCTCTGCGGCCAGATAGGCAAATACGGTGTATGCCGCCACATTCTGCGCCAGCGCCTTGGGGTCGATCTTGTCCAGCGTGTCGTCGGCGGTGTGGTGCAGGTGGAAGTAGTCCGAACCATCCTGTGCCAGCCACGCCCAGGCGCCACCCTTGGCCGCCAGCGGGCCGATATCCGGCCCCGGGCCGCCCTTGTCGGCTGCGTACTCGATGCCCAGCGGCTTCATCACCTCGGCGATCTGCCGGGTCGCTTCGCGCGAGCCTTCCGGGTTTGGCGAGCCGGTATTGAACGCATAGATGCGGCCGGCACCGAAATCGCTCTCGGCAGCCAGCTGGTGCAGCGCCACGTCCTTTGCATGTGCTTCGGCGTAAGCCTTGCCGCCGTACAGCCCCTGCTCTTCGTTGGCGAACGCGATCACCCGGATCGTGCGCTTGGGGGCCTGCTTGAGCTGGCCGATCAGATGCCCCGCGGCCATGGTGATGCCGACACCTGCGCCGTCATCGACGGCACCGGTGCCCAGATCCCACGAATCCAGATGGCCACCGATCACCACGACTTCCTTGGGCAGGGTGCGGCCAGTGATCTCGCCGATCACGTTGTAGGAGGTCGCCGTACCGTCCCAGCCGCAGTCCAGCGCGACTTTCACCGTAGTGCTGCCACGTGCCAGCAGACGTGCCAGCTGGTCGGCATCGGGCACCGACAGGGCCGCGGACGGTACCGGGGTCAGGCCGTCATCGAATCGGGTGATGCCGGTGTGCGGCACGCGGTGCGAATCGGTGCCGGCCGAGCGCATCAGGAAACCGACGGCGCCCTTGCGGATCGCCTCGGAAGGTCCCTTGCTGCGGATCGCGCCACCACGGCCGTAGTCGCGGCCATCGCGGAACGGCAGCATCTGGTAATCGACGAAGGCGATCTTGCCCTTCAATGAACCGGCGGGCGCAGCCTGCAGCGCGGCCAGGTCGGCGAAGCGCACGACCTCTGCTTCAACGGTACCGCCCGGGCTGCCACCCAGTGCGGTGATCTGCAGCGGCTGCGGGTTCCTGCCGGTCACGGCGGCGTGTTCGCTGCGGCGCTCCCACTTCGGGAAGGTCACCGGTTCTTTCCAGACCTTGTCGAAACCCAGGGCCTTGAACTTGGCTTCGGCCCAGGCGACCGCACGCGCGTCGGCTTCGCTGCCGGCGATGCGTGGACCGATTTCGGTGGTCAGCGACTCGACCACCTTCCAGCCGGTGTCATCGGCCAGGGCCTGATCGCGCAGCTGCGCGGCCGTGGCCAGCGACGCCGGGGGCAGGGTAGTGGCGCGCGGTGCCGCGAAGGCCGGGGCGGCCAGCAGGGCAAGGGAGGATGCGATGGCAAGGACGCGGCGACGCATGGACAACTCCGGGAAGGGACCAAGCCTTGGAGCTTAACAGTCGTTCAGACGCGCGCATGGGCGGGAGGTCATGTCCGGAGCGAACGCTGTTTTCCGCCACGTCCGGCAAAGCGAAAGCCCCGCCGGAGCGGGACTTTCACATGCGGCGGCCTCGCCGGGTACGGCCCGGCGCTACGCCTTATTTCTTCAGGCTGTCGCGGATCTCGCGCAGCAGCACCACTTCCTCGGCCGGGGCGGCGGGAGCGGCTTCCTTCTTGCGCGACAGACGGTTGATGACCTTGATCACCAGGAAAATGGCGAACGCCACGATCACGAACTGGATCAGGGTGTTGATGAAATCACCGTAGCCGATCACCACCGCCGGAATCTCCTTGCCGTCCGGCCCGATGCGTGCCGGCGACAGCGTCCACGCCAGCTGCGAGAAGTCCACCTTGCCGATCAGCAGGCCCAGCGGCGGCATGATGATCTTCTCGACCAGTGCAGTGACGATCTTGCCGAAGGCGGCGCCGATCACCACGCCGACGGCGAGGTCGATGACGTTGCCGCGCATCGCGAATTCCTTGAATTCGGTGAGCACTCCCATGTGTTTTCTCCTGTGGGGGATGTGGACAGCGCGCAGAGTAGCGCAGGTGGTGTCAGCCGGCGATCACGCCGTGGCGCTCGGCCACGTTTTCCAGGCGCGCGCTGAAACGGTCGCCCGGCTTCAGTGCGGCCACTCCGGACGGCGTGCCCATGAACACCAGGTCACCGGCGCGCAGCTGCCACAGCTTGGACAACTCGTGCAGGATTTCCGGCACGTTCCAGATCATCTGGTCCAGCAGGGCCTGCTGGCGCACTTCGCCGTTGACTTCCAGCGACAGGTTCAGCGCCGCCAGATCGCCCACTTCGCCGGCATGCACGATTTCGCTGATCGGTGCAGAGGCATCGAAGCCCTTGGCGGCGTCCCAGGGATGGCCCTTCTCCTTGGCGGCCGCCTGCAGATCGCGGCGGGTCAGGTCCAGGCCGACGGCATAGCCGTACACCAGCGCTTCGGCATCGGCCACGGGAAGCTCGCCGGCCGGGGCATCACGGCCGATGGCCACCACCAGCTCCACTTCGTGATGCAGGTTGGCCGTCGCGGGCGGATAGGGGATGGCATCGTCATGGCCGACCACCAGCGCATCGGCAGGCTTGCTGAAGAACATCGGCCGGCCGCGGTCGTCGGCCGCCGGCACCGCGGCTCCCATTTCGCGCGCATGGTCGGCAAAGTTGCGACCCACGCAGTAGACGCGGTGCACGGGGAAGCTGCCACCGCCCACCACCGGAACACGCGGCGTGGCAGGTGCAGGGATCACATCGGAAACATCGGACATGCGGGCATCCAGGAAGGGAATGCCCGCAGTCTAGAACGCATGGCGCCCGCCGTCAGCGGGCACGCCGGCCGGCAGGGCTCAGCGCGAGGCCGGCAGCACCGGCTTGCGCACCACCCGGTACTCGCCCTCGACCACGGTCGGGTCGGCCGGTCGGGCTGCACCCGCCTTGCGCGAGGCCAGCAGCTTCCACGCCAGGCCGACCAGGATCATCGCCGCACCGACGAACACGCCGATGAACACCATCGCGGCCAGGATCGCCAGGCCGAGCAGGCCCACGGCAACGCGCACCAGCGGGTGACGCGGCTTGCGCGGCGCGAACAGGGTGCGGAACTGGTTGAAGGCGGAATCGCGATTGAACATGGCGGCTCGATAGGCTGGGAAATCAGCGAAACCAGAGTATCGGGAGCCCGCACTGTCATTGAGTGAAAAACTCGTTAAATATAGCCTGTGCTTATTACGAATCAATGACTTGTGTTCATCCTGCAGCCAGTCACCTGAGCAGGCGTGCGACAATGCGTCTTTACTGTCCGAGCCTTCGCCATGACTGCCGCTGTTGCCCTGATCGCCCTTGATGCCATTGCCGATGGTGCGTTTGCCGAGGTCGAAGCAGTGGTCGAGGGCGATGCCGAGTCGTTGCTGCTGTATCGCGACGGCGCACAGGTGCGCGCCTTCCTGAACATCTGCCCGCATGCCGGCCGTCGCCTGGACTGGGCGCCGGGGCAGTTCCTGAAGAGCCGCGAGGGGCATCTGGTCTGCGCCGCCCACGGCGCCTCGTTCGCGTTGGACAGCGGTGACTGCATCGCCGGCCCCTGCAAGGGCGACCGCCTGCGCGCGGTGACGGTGGACGTGCGTGATGGGCAGGTCTACCTGGCCTGAGGCCGGCTGGGGGGCGGCTCCGTTTTCCGTAGGAGAACGGCTCTGACCCATCAAGCCAGGAGCAGTCGAGCATGGCTCGACTCTGCAAAGGCATCCACGCATGGCGTGGATCTACCGTGTCGACCAAGGTCGACACCTACCAAAGCGGTGCACGACGCTGTTCTGGCAGATCGCAGAAATCTGTCGGACCCACCCCGCCTTCCCACGAAATGCACGCTTTTGCCGTTGAGGTTGCCGGCCAGCGGCCGGCACTACTGGGGTGCAGGGCGCAGCCCTGCCGATGAACCCGACCCTCAGAACATCAGGTTGATCATCAGCACCACCACACAGGTGTAGATCAGCGACAACGGTCCGCCGACCCGCCACATCTCGCGCGGGGTGTAGTTGGCCGGGCCGGTGATCATCGAGATGACCGGATTGGACGCCGTCATCAGATTGTTGGAGGCCGACAGCGCCACGATCAGTGCGAACGCGGTGGGGTTGCCACCCGCCGCCAGCGCCAGATTCACCGCGATGGGCACCATCACGATGGTTGCGCCGACATGGCTGATCACCAGCGAGAACACCGTTGTCAGCAGCGCCAGGGCCAGCTCCAGCACCCACACCGGTATGCCGGTGGGGAGCTTGTCGATGGTATGGCCGGCGACCCAGGCCGCCGCGCCGCTGGAGTCCATCGCCCAGCCGAGCGGGATCAGTCCGGCCATCATGAACACGGTTTTCCAGTTGATCGAGGCATAGGCCTCGTCCATCCGCAGCACGCCCGTCAGCAGCATGCCGGCCACGCCGGTCATCAGGGTCAGCGCCACCGGCAGCTTGCTGGTCAGCGCGATCAGGATCGTCAGCGCGAAGATCGCCATGGCGATCTTGAACTTGTGCGGGCGCTGTTCGCCGGTCGGGTAGTCGGTGACCACCACGAAGTCACGGCTCTTGGCGGCCTGCGCCAGGTCGGTCCAGATGCTGTGGAAGACCAGCATGTCGCCAGCGCGCAGCTGCACGTCGCGCACGTCCTCGCGGATCACCTGTTTGTCGCGGTTGATCGCCAGCAGGCTGATGCCGCGCTCCTTGCGCAGGCGCAGGTCGGCCGCACTCTTGCCGATCACGTTCGAGGTCGGCGGCACCACCGCCTCGGAAATGCCCGCGCGGCTGGGATTGAACAGGTCGCCCAGGTGCTTCAGCCGCGAGGACATGCGCAGGAACTGGTTCTGGGCGAAATCGCCGATCTGCTCGCGCGGACCCATCGCGCCCAGCACACTGCCCACCCAGATGCGCATTTCCGCCGGTGGCGCCAGCCGCGTATCGTTGCCGGTCTTCAGCGCCAGCAGCAGCGGCGCGTCATGCAGGCTCTCGGCCTCGCCCAGGGTCATGCCGACCAGCGGGCTTTCGGCGGTGACCACCAGTTCGAACACATCGCCTTCGATGCCGTAGGTCTTGGCGAAGTAGCTCTCGGTACGGGCCGGGGTGACCCCATCGTTGACCAGGGTCTCTTCCTCGATCAGCTTGCGGTCGCCGTAATAGCGGAAGTACAGCAGCGAGGCGATCAGCAGCGCCACGCCGATCGGCAGCGGCGCGAACATGCGCAGCGGCTCGATGCTGGCCAGGCCGGAGGGCAGGTTGTTGTTGGCCGAGGCCAGCAGGTCGTTCAGCAGGATCAGCGGCGAGTTGCCGACCATGGTCAGCGCACCGCCCATCACGATCGCCGCCGAGATCGGCAGCAGCAGCCGCTGCATGGTCAGCCCGGTGCGTGCCGCCAACCGCGAGGCGACCGGCAGGTACAGCGCCATCACCGACGGGTTCTGCATGAAGGACGAGTTCAGGCCGGCGATGGCCGTGGTCATCATCAGCAGGCGCTGCTCGATGCCATGTCCGCGTCGCAGCAGCCAGGCCGCGAGCCGGTTCAGTGCGCCGGTGCGGTCAAGGCCCGCACCGAGGATGGTGGTGGCGATGATGCTCATCACCGCGTTGCCGGAGAAGCCGCCGAAGATTTCCTCCGGGGCGATCAGGCCGGTCACACCCAGTACCACCAGCACCACCAGCGCGACGACGTCGGCGCGGATCCGCTCGAACAGGAACATCGCCATCGTGAAGCCGACCAGCCCGAGTACGAGCTTCATGTCGTTGGTCAGCGTCAGCGCGGTATCCATGTGGGGCGCGGCGTCCTCGGGCGATCGTCAGGTGCGGTCGTACAACAGGTCCCAGACGCCATGGCCGAGCTTCTGGCCGCGGGTCTCGAAGTGGGTCTGCGGCCGCCATTCCGGGCGCGGCACGCTGCCCCGCGGACCGGCCCGGTTGACCAGGCCGGCGGTCGCATCGAGCACGTCCCACATCTGTTCGGCGTAGTCTTCCCAGTCGGTGGCGCAGTGCAGGCGGCCGCCCGCACGCAGCTTGCGCACCAGCAGCTCTGCGAAGGCCGGCTGCAGCAGGCGGCGCTTGTTGTGGCGCTTCTTGTGCCACGGGTCCGGGAAGTAGATGCGCACTTCATCGAGCGCGCCATCGGCGATCTCGTTCTGCAGTACTTCCACCGCGTCATGGTGGTACAGGCGCACGTGGTCGGCGTTGTCGTCGGCCAGGGCGTTCAGAAGGCGGCCGACACCGGGCGCGTGCACTTCGATGCCGATGTAGTCGCGCGACGGGTCATGCTGGGCAGCAAAGCGCAGTGCAGCGCCGTTGCCGAAGCCGATCTCCAGCACCTTGTGCGCCGGGCGACCGAAGGTGGCGTCCAGGTCGCGCGGCTGGCCGCTGTAATCCAGGCCGAAGCGCGGCCAGCGTTCGTCGAACGCGCGCTGCTGGGCAGGCGTGAAGCGGCCCTGGCGCAGCACGAAACTGCGCACCTCGCGGCGCCCCTCGCTGACGGTGAACGGCTTGGGCGGGGCCTTGGACCCAGCGCTGTCGAAAGGATTGGTCATCAGCCGATCAACCCATCCACCGGCGACGACGCGCTGGCGTAGCGCTTGCGCGGGATGCGCCCGGCCAGGAACGCTTCACGTCCGGCCTCGACCGCCTTGCGCATCGCACTGGCCATCAGCACCGGGCTGCGCGCGCCGGCAATGGCCGTGTTCATGAGCACGCCATCGCAGCCCAGCTCCATCGCGATCGCCGCGTCCGATGCCGTACCGACGCCGGCATCGACGATGATCGGCACCCGGGCGTCCTCGATGATCTGCAGCAGGTTGTACTTGTTCTGGATGCCCAGGCCCGAACCGATCGGCGCGGCCAGCGGCATCACCGCAGCGCAGCCGATCTCTTCCAGGCGCTTGGCCAGGATCGGGTCGTCGGAGGTGTAGACCATGACCTCGAAGCCATCCTTGACCAGCTGTTCGGCGGCCTTGAGGGTCTGCATCACGTCCGGGTACAGGGTCTTCTGGTCGCCCAGCACTTCCAGCTTGGTCAGGTTGTGGCCGTCCAGCAGTTCACGGGCCAGGCGGCACGTGCGCACCGCGTCTTCGGCGGTGTAGCAGCCGGCGGTGTTGGGCAGGATGGTGAAGCGCTCCGGCGGCAGCACGTCCAGCAGGTTCGGCTCGCCGGGGTTCTGCCCGATGTTGGTGCGGCGGATGGCCACGGTGACGATCTGGGCGCCAGCGGCCTCGGTGGCCAGGCGGGTTTCTTCCAGATCCTTGAACTTGCCGGTGCCGGTGAGCAGCCGCGAGCCGTAGGTCTTGCCGGCGATCACCAGCGAATCGGGGGAGACATGAACGTTCATGGCGCGATTATCGCTTATCCGCCTGAAGATGGGGTCGTCACTTCGATGCCGCCGGGAGGCAGGTGCAGGGGCAGCACCGGGCCATGCCCGGCGAGCGCGCAGCGCGGGCGTCGTGCCTCAACCCCCACCCAGGGCGTGCACGATCTCCACCACGTCACCTTCGGCAAGGCGATGCTCGCCATGGCGGCTGCGGCTGACGATCTCGCCATTGACCTCGACCGCCACCCGGCGCTGCAGCAGCTGCTCGGCCTCGAGCAGGTCATGGAGGGTTGCCGAAGCGTGCAGGGTGCGGGGTTCGCCGTTGAGCTGGATGTTCATGGCGGCATTGTCGCGTATGGCCCGTCAGGACGGAAACCATCCGTTCCTCCGCACGGCGCCCGCATCGGCGCAGCCTGCGATTGGCGGGCTGCGCGGCAATTCATGCGGCGGCGCAGCGTGAGCAATCGTCGGTGCGGTGAAACCATTCACCGTGCGCCGGCGTACGCACGCCGGATCCTCAATGACGTCCCCACAGGAGTTCTTTACATGCTGCTCAGCAAACGCCCGATCCGCTCCCTGATGGCGGCCGCGATCGCACTGGCCGCGGTTCCGGCCATGGCAGGCGAATCCCCTTACTCGCACGCGGTGTTCTTCGGCGACAGCCTGACCGACGCGGGCTATTTCCGGCCGCTGCTGCCCCCGGCAACACAGCAGGTCACCGGCCAGTTCACCACCAATCCGGGCTGGGTCTGGTCGCAGCAGGTCGCCAACTACTACGGCCTGAACGGTACGCCCAACGGCAACGGCCAGAACGGCGACAACTATGCCGCCGGCGGTGCGCGCGTGTCGGTGGAGGTCACTGGTGCCCTGGGGCCCATTCCGTCGTTGAAGACGCAACTCACCCGCTACCTGGCCGTAAATGGCGGCAAAGCCGATGCCAACGCGCTGTACACCGTCTGGGGCGGCGCCAACGACCTGTTCGCGGCCGCTGCGGCGCCGGCACAGGCGCAGGCCATCATCGGCGCGGCCGTCACCGACCAGATCGCCCTGGTCGGCGCGCTGAAGCAGGCGGGCGCCCAGTACGTGCTGGTGCCGAACCTGCCCAACGTCGGCCTGACGCCGTCCTTCCGTGGCCCCAATGCCGCCGCCGCCACCGCGCTGTCGGCCGGCTACAACAACGCCCTGTATGGCGGGCTGAAGCAGGCGGGCATCGAATTCATCCCGTTGGATACCTTCACGGTGCTCAGTGAAGTGGCCGCCAATCCGGCCATGTACGGTTTCACCAACGTCACCAGCACGGCCTGCACCATCGACCCGGCCAATTCGACGCAGAGCATCATCGGCTGCAACCCGACGTCCTACGTCAGCCCGGATGCCGCGAAGACCTACCTGTTCGCCGACGGCGTGCATCCGACCACGGCAGGCCATGCACTGCTGGGCCAGTACGCGGTATCCGTGCTGGAAGGCCCGCGCCTGCAGCAGGTGCTCAGCCATTCGGCGCAGACCATCGGCCGTTCGCGCGCCGACCAGGTCGGCATGCATCTGGGCGGTCGTCCGGCTGACGGCCTGTCGTGGTGGGGCGGTGTGCGCGGCGACATGCAGCGTTATGACCACGCCGATCTCTACGACGGCCTGGCGCCGGCCGGCCTGTTCGGTGTCGACTGGTCGCGTGACGGCATGGTCTTTGGCGGCTTCGGTGGCTATGGACGCATGGATGCCGATTTCGGCAACAGCCGCGGCGATTTCACCCAGTCCGACACCACGCTGGGCCTGTTCGCTGGCTGGTACGGCCAGCGTGCCTGGGTCAACGGGCAGGTCAGCTACAGCTGGCTCGACTACGACGTGACCCGCAAGGTGCAGCTGGGTCCGGCCACCCGTGAGCATGGCGGTTCGGCAGATGGCAGCAATCTCACCGCCGCCATCAATGCGGGGTACGAGTTCGGCGCCGAGGGCGGCTTCCGCCACGGTCCGGTGGCTGCCCTGATCTGGCAGAAGGTGAAGATCGACGGCTATACCGAGAGCGCCGACGCCGGCACGCTGGCCACTGCGCTGGGTTACAACAACCAGGAGCTGGACTCCACTGTCGGTCGCATCGGCTGGCAGGCGCGCTTCGATGGCGGCACCTTCAAGCCCTACGTGCAGGCCACCTACGATCACGAGTTCGAAGACACCAAGCAGGCCAGCGCCTGGCTGCAGTCCCTGCCGGAGCTGGGCAGCTACCGCGTGCCGGGCCTGAAGTTCGACAAGGACTACGCCACCGTGGTGCTGGGCGCCCGCACGGAGCTGTTCGGGCTGCAGAGCAACATCGGCCTGAGCACCTCCACCGCGCAGAAGCGTGCACGTGACGCGACGCTGTTTGCCAGCTTCAGCGGCAGTTTCTGACGAACGCACCTTCCCAGGCCCCGCAAGGGCCTGGGAAGGCTGCATGGCAGCGTCGGGCCATGCCCGGCGCATGCGGTGGCCACCATTGCGCAACACCGGCCCGACCGCATAGACTTTCACCACGCGACGCGGGCGTAGCTCAATGGTAGAGCTGTAGCTTCCCAAGCTACTGACGTGGGTTCGATTCCCATCGCCCGCTCCATCTTCCGCAACGATGCGTGTGTTTTCCGGATCGGCCGCGAACCTAGATGTTTCCCCTTTTGCATCTTTCTGTGCCTGCCGGCTCTGTGAGTCGGTGAAGCGTGGGCGCTTCCCGTGCTTGCCGATGGTCTGGCGGGGCGATAAGCCGGTAAAGTGCGGCAACATTCAAGCCAGTGGCAGGGGGGGGAATGCGGAATCGGATTCTTGCGGTTGCGTTGATGGGTATTGCGTCGGCGTGCACGCCGACCGAAGAAAATGCAAGAAAACAGAAGGTCGAGGCTGATCGGGCCATAGCGGAGGCGGGGGTCCGTCGGGCGCTGAAGGATCCTGACTCGGCAAAGATCGTCATCCGTCAGGCGTTTGCGATGTTCGACGGTACGATTGTCTGCGGGATGGTCAACGCGAAGAACAGCTTCGGCGGCTACACGGGCGACCGCGCGTTCATGATCAACGTCAATGCGGATGGCAGTACCGGTGCGCCCTCCGTTGCGCAGGACGACGTCAGCAGCGCGGTATCCGTGGAAATGTGCGATTTCCAGCGGGACTATGCCGCACAGCCTGGCCACGTCGGCAAGGCGGTCACGCCGGAGCAGTCCAGAGAGCTTTTGGCGGCCTACACCAAGAGGGTGCGGGAGGTCGTTGCACGGATCAACACGGGCCGATAAAACGCGGCAGCCGCAGCCCGACGGCATCGGTGTCGGGCTGTTGCTGGCTGGACTGTGGCGCCCTGTCTCGGCAACCACGCGGCATCATCCGCCCGCCACACGGCCGCGCTATGCTGCGCGCCTGCCGACCGATCCCGCCGCGATGAAGCTCGCCATCCTGTCCCGCAACAGCTCCCTGTATTCCACCCGCCGGCTGGTCGAGGCGGGGCGTGCGCGCGGCCACACGGTGCGCATCCTCGATCCGCTGCGCTGCTACATGCGCATCGCTGCCGACGGATTCTCGATGCACTACAAAGGGCGGCCGATGACCGGTGTGGACATGGTCATTCCGCGCATCGGTGCGTCGATCACGCGCTATGGCACTGCGGTCCTGCGCCAGTTCGAGCTGATGGGCGCGCGTACGCCCAATCCGTCCGACGCGATCCTGCGCTCGCGCGACAAGCTGCGCGCGCATCAGCTGCTGGCGGCCAAAGGCATCGACATGCCGGTCACGGTGTTCGGCGACAACCCCGATGACACCGTCGATCTGCTGTCGATGCTGGGGCCGCCGCCGCATGTGGTGAAGCTCAACGAAGGAACGCAGGGGCGCGGCGTGATCCTGACCGAAAAGGCCAGTGCCTCGCGCGGGATCGTCGAGGCGCTGCGTGGCCTGTATGCCAACTTCCTCATGCAGGAGTTCATCGGTGAGGCCAAGGGGGCCGATCTGCGCTGTTTCGTGGTCGGCGACCAGGTGGTGGCCTCGATGCAGCGGCAGGCACCCGAAGGCGACTTCCGCTCCAACCTGCACGCCGGCGGCACCGCCGTGGCGGCCAAGGCCAGCCGCGCCGAACAGCAGGTCGCGGTGCGCTCGGCCAAGGCACTGGGGTTGTCGGTCTGCGGCGTCGACCTGATCCGCTCGCAGCGGGGCCCGCTGGTGCTGGAGGTCAACTCGACCCCGGGCCTGGAAGGCATCGAGGCAGCCTGCGGGGTGGACGTGGCCATGCGCATCATCGAGCACGTCGAGAAGCTGAAAAAATCCTGATTTTTCAGTAAGTTGAGATTCTCTTTGGGCGGCGAGACGCTGCTTTAACATGCCTTTAATCGGTGCGGGGGTAGGCTTCAGCGAACCGCAGCTCTGCCTCTCAGCAGGATCGGTATCGGGATACGACTTCAGGCCCAGGCGGGTGCACCGCCTGGGCCTTTTTTATGCGCGTCCGTAGGCCACGCGCCACTTGTGGCGACCCAGGGGCGCTCGTAGAGTTGGGCCTTCGTTCCGATGGACCGGGAGGTGGGCGATGTACCGCATCACGATGATCGCGTTGTTGCTGTGCGTGTCGGGCGCTGCTGTCGCCAAGACAGAGAAGAGCGCCCTGCAGATGGATCGCCAGGCTCCGGTTGCCGGCCAGGTCCAACAGGTCGAGAAGGCGCTGCAGGCGCCGGAGTACGCCGAACTGAGCGCCGATGACCGCAGCCAGATCCAGCAGGCGCTGGCCCGCATCACCCAGCGCATGGGGGACCGGCAGCGGGTCGATGAGCTGCCGCCGCAGGTACAGGCGCAGGTGTTCAACGACCAGGAGCGGGTCAACCAGCTGCTCGCCCGCGCGCGCGACGACAGCCGCCAGGTCTGCACCTACCAGCGCACCACCGGCAGCAACATGCCCAAGGGCCGTTGCCTGACTGTCGCCGAACGTCGCCGCATCGAAGAAAAGGGCAAGGCGCTGATCAATGACCAGCGCACGTTCAACAATCTTGATCCCGCATCGGGCCACTGATCCATCCCAACCGCGATGGGACACCCTGCCGGGAGTCTCTTGTGGAGGCTGCGGTCCGGTCGTAGAGTTCGGTTTCCGTTCATGGATGACACTGGAGGTGGAAATGTTCCGTACCACAACGTTCGCATTGGCACTGTGCCTGGGGCTTGCTGTCTCGGCCGAAGCCAAGTCCGGCAAGGAGGTGGTCCAGCTCAACGTGCGTGAGCCGCTGGCGATGCAGATCCAGCGTGTTGAAGCGGCGCTCAATGACGAGGAATACAGCGAAATCTCCACCGAGGACAAGAGTCGTGTGCAGGCTGCGCTGTCCCGTATCCGCGCGCGGGTGGGCGCTCACGACAGTGCCGACAGTCTGGCACCGCAGGACAAGGTCGAGGTCTTCAATGACCAGGAGGAGGTCAATACCCTTCTGACCAAGGCCAAAGCCGACAGCAGGATGGTGTGCCGCCGTGAGCGCCAGATCGGCAGCAACATGCCGCAGAACGTGTGTATGACGGTGGCGCAACGGCGCGAGGCGACCAAGTCCAGCCGCGACCTGATGTATCGGGCTCAGGGCAACAACCCGCCGCCCTTGGATTGACGCAGTCCTGGGCGGTGGCCGTGCGGCCGCAGGGGCAGGCCGCGCTGGGCCGCGCGCGTGCCTTGCTGGAGTAGATGCAGTAGCAACATGTCCGGTACGAAATGTTAAGAATGGAACCTGTATCGTTCAGCAGGTAGACGTCGCGTCCACTTCCACGGGTCCACCCTGCGGGAGTGGGCATGGCCCCCCGACGACCCTTCACGAAACAGAGGTCCCAGTGCGCATTCTTGTAATAGAAGACAACAGCGATATCGCCGCCAATCTGGGCGACTACCTCGAGGACCGGGGCCACACCGTGGACTTCGCCGCCGATGGCGTGACCGGACTGCATCTGGCCGTAGTGCACGAGTTCGACGCGATCGTGCTGGATCTCAACCTGCCGGGAATGGACGGAATCGAGGTCTGCCGCAAGCTTCGCAACGAAGCGCGCAAGCAGACCCCGGTGCTGATGCTGACCGCTCGTGACTCGCTGGACAACAAGCTGGCGGGTTTTGATTCCGGTGCGGACGACTACCTGATCAAGCCGTTCGCGCTGCAGGAAGTGGAAGTGCGTTTGAACGCGCTGTCCCGACGTGGCAAGGGGGTGCAGACCCGCGTGCTGGAAACCGGCGACCTGGAGTACAACCTGGACACGCTGGAAGTGCGCCGCCAGGGCAAGCTGCTGCAGCTCAACCCGACCGCACTGAAAATCCTGCAGGCGCTGATGGAAGCGGCGCCGGCCGTGGTCACCCGCCAGGAACTGGAAACCCGCGTGTGGGGCGAGGAACTGCCCGACTCGGATTCGCTGCGCGTCCATATCCACGGTCTGCGTGCCGTGGTCGACAAGCCGTTCGAAGTGCCGCTGATCCAGACCCGCCATGGCATCGGATACCGCATCGCCACCCCGGAAAGCTGATCCCGTGGCAACCAAGGGGGAGCGCCGGCGCACGCCGTATCGGCGCCGCCTGCGCAGTCGAATCATCGTGTCATTCGTGTTGTTGGGCTTCTGCCTGACAACACTGTTCGCGTTCGCCACCAACTGGGCCCGGATTCGGGTGGAGAACCAGCTGGTCGAGGATGTGATCAACCACAACATTGAAGAATACGCCCGTCGCTTCTACGAGCACCCCGGACGCAATCCGGCCGTGCCGGTACAGCAGATCCGCGCGTATGCCTATTCGGCGGACAAGTTCGACAAGGCGCGTGAGTCCTGGCCGCAATGGGCTGACCTGCAGACCGGCAACTACAACCTCAGCGGGACCGACGAACAGGGGCAGCCGTACGCCTACAAGCTTGCCGTGCGCAAAGCCGACGATGCGTGGTTCTTCCTGGCCTATGACATGACCGACAGCATGCGCGGCAGCAAGCAGCTCAACCGTGCGCTGGTGCTGTCGGTGCTGGTATTCAGCCTGCTGTCGCTGGTGCTGGGCTGGTGGTCGGCCTCGAAGGTGATGAAGCCGGTATCGGACCTGGCGGCCCGCCTGCGCGCCTACCGGGGCGGCACCAGCGAGCCTGAGCCGCTGGCGCCGCGCTTCCCCGACGACGAAGTGGGCCAGCTGGCCCAGGCGCTGGACGACTACTCCTCGCGATTGACCGAAGTGGTGCAGCGCGACCGTGAGTTCAATGCGGACGTCAGCCACGAACTGCGCACGCCGCTGGCGGTGATCCGCGGCGCCACCGAGCTGCTGCTGACCCGTCCCGGCCTGGATGAAAAGGTGCTGCAGCGCCTGCAGCGCATCCAGCGTGCCGAGCAGCAGTGCAGTGATCTGATCGGCGCTTTGCTGCTGCTGTCGCGGAACGAGCGGGGGCAGGGCACCAGCAATGTTGCCCGCGTGGCCGAGCAGCTGCTGGACGCGCACCGCGCGCAGCTGGGTGGCAAGCCGCTGGAACTGGCACTGGAGGGCGAGCGCAACCTGGTGATCGACGCGCCTGAGGCCGCGCTTTCGGTGGCCCTGGGCAACCTCATCGGCAACGCAGTGAAGTACTCGCAGGATGGCGAAGTGCGCGTGCACGTAGGGTCCAACTCGGTCTCGGTCACCGACAGTGGTCCGGGCCTGAGCGAGGAAGATGCGGCCAAGCTGTTCCAGCGCGGTTACCGCGGTACGCACGCGGGCCATTCGCAGGGCGGCGGCATCGGCCTGTCGATCGTCAGCCGCCTCTGCGACCTGTACGGCTGGCAGGTCAGCGTGCGCCCCGGGGGCGAGCGCGGCGTGATCGCAACGCTGACGTTCTCGCCCAGGCCGCTGTAGCAGATCCTTTGCCTGCCGAGCAGGGCCCGGCCCTACAGGGACGCCTCTTCCAGGGCGTCGCTGTCGCTAACGGCATGAACGTATCTGTTCTGCACGGCCAGACACCCGGCGCGCGCACGCTCTGCCGCGTCCGCTGCGTGTCCGATCTCACGGTTCCGGGTAGTCATAGGGCAGTTGACGCTTTTACCTCCTGATTGCCAGACGCGCAGATGGCCAAGATGCCAGTCCGCGCACTTTGCCGGCTGCCAGGAGCATCGCCATGTCGCATCGCATCCGCTACCCCAACCTGCATCAACTGGTCGGTGACTCGATCAGCCAGTTGTCTCCGGACGTCGCCCAGCGCGTCGAGGACGTACTGTCCCGCTGCGACGGCCATATGCCGGCCCAGCAGACGCCAATCGACGCCGGCGGCGTCAGCGCCGACGCAGTGCAGCCTGCCGATCTCAGGCGCGCCGTCGAAGGTCTCGGCACCCTGACCCGGGTGATGTACGCCGCGCACATCGCGCGCACGCGGGGGGGCCAGCAGAACGTGCTGCCACCGGGCGCGATGGAAGGCCTGATTCTGGCCGCGCGGGAACTGACGTGTCACGTGCAGCAGCAGCTGCAGGCCGAGAGAATCAGGGGGACAGCCACATTGCAGTGATGGCCGGGGACGCCGCAACGACGATTCTGCAACGCCGGGCACGTGCCCGGCGGGTCAGCTCGCGGCCAGTGCCAGGCGCAGCAAACGTCATCGCAGGTCATGCCTGCCGAGGGAGCTGTCATGCATCATCGATCATCATCATTCACTGCCGCATGCGAAGCGTCTTCGCGTGTCCATCGGTTCTGCGGGCCAACCGCCACGCGGCTAATTGTCGAGCGATGGCATGGGCACGAGTCGTTGTCTGGGGAGTTGCGCTGCCAGATCGACCTGTTGGGTGACGAACACGAACAGGATCTGGACGACTGGTTGACGCGGCCCGCAAGCATCACCACCCGCCTTCCGGATGGAGGAGAGGTCGTCCGCGTCGGACTGATCCGCAGCGTTGAACGTGTGGCCTGTGTTGGCAGTCTGGTGCGTTACCGCGTCCATCTGGCGGACTGGACAGCCTGGCTGCACGACAGTCGCCACAGTCGAGTATTCCAGGATGAGGACGTCGCCAGCATCATCGATACCGTGCTTTCGGAACACGCACCCCTTGCACACTGGTGCTGGCACGCTGGCAGCCCGAGTACGCTGGACCGGCGGTGCCGGGGGTATCGCGTGCAGTATCGCCAGTCGGACATGGCGTTCCTGCAGCAGCTGATGGCTGAGGAAGGACTGGGCTGGTGCATTCGAGCACGGCCTGAGGCGCCGGGTGGACATACGCTGATGATCATTGGCGACAGTACGCAATGCAGCGTGCTCCCGGGTCTTCGGCGGGTGCACCGGACGCAGCGGGTGGTGGACAGCCCGGGCATCGCGTTCCTGCATGAGTCCCGCAGGGTGGTGCCAACCCGAATGACACGCGTGACGGACAATGACGATGCGTTCCGTGTGATATCGGCAAGCCTGCCCGTGCGTGACGCGGCGGATGGTCCTTTGGAAGACTACTCGCCAGCACGCCACGCGGCGTGGCAGACCACACGTGAAGCACTGGCCGAGGTGATGCGGGAGGCTGAAGCGGCACTGTGCGACCAACGGCGCTGGACGGGCGAGGGGACCGAGCCGGACTTCGAGCCGGGCGAGGCATTCGAGGTGCTGCCGGTGCCGGGTCAGAGAGCGGCGCCCGCGCTGTTGCTTACGGCGGTGAACCATGCCGGAGTCAATCTGCTGCCGTCGGTGGCCGAACTACAGCAGGACCTGCCGGCCTGCACGCTGCCCGATACCGTGCCCGCAGCACGCGCGCAGGCACTGGGGTACGCAAACCGGTTCCAGGCCATCCCGCTTGAGCAGCGGTGGCGACGTCGGTTGGAGGACCCGGACTATCGTCCCACCGCGCCTGGACCACAGTTGGCCACCGTAGTGGGCGGCGATGACGGCGCACCGTTGCACATGGACAGCGCAGGACGCATCCGTGTGCGGTTTGGCTTCGCCACCGATGGCAGGGCGGAAAGTGGATGGCTGCGTGTCGCCCAGCGCTTCGCCGGTCCTGGCGTTGGCAGCCAGTTCCTGCCGCGCGTGGGTCAGGAGGTAGTGGTGGACTTCATCAACGGAGACATCCGCAGGCCCCTCGTGGTCGGTGCGCTCTACAACGGTCGCGGGGAATCGCGTCCGGATGCCTTGGCACTGGCCAGTGATGCGGCCACCAGCGCCCAGAACAATCTGGCCGGTGGTCAGGCGCCACGTTGGCATGCCGCTGGCGCCGGCGAATGCGCCCAGCGCAACGCGGGTGCAATCTGGGGCATCAGTTCGCAGAGCTGGGACGGCCAGGGGGGCAGCAGCCTCGAATTCGATGACAGCGACAACCAGCTGCAGGTCAGGCTGGGTACCACCCAGCGCCATAGTTCCCTCAGTTTGGGCCAGTTGCGTCACCAGCAGCACAACTTTCGCGGCAGCCTGCGCGGAAACGGATACGAGCTGCGTAGCGACGCATGGGGATCGGTACGTGCCACGGCAGGTCTGTGGCTGGACAGCACGGCGCGAACTGCCAGTGATCCCGCGGGTCTGCGGATAGCACCGGTTGCGCTGCTGCGGCAGACCCTGGTGCTGGGACAGACGTTTGATGACGCAGCGCGGCGGCACCAGACGATACGGCTGCGCGGTTGTGTCCGGCAGGCCAGCGGCTCATCGGTGTTGCAGGTTCTGGCCGACAGCGTGGCGGCGTCGCGGAGCAATAGCACCGCCGGTGAGCAGGTCCCCGCCACACGGTCGCCCGTGCTGGGCCTGTCGGCACCGACTGGCATCTGCCAGGTGGCCGGTCAGGCGTTTCAGATGGGAGTTCGGGACTGCACGCTGTTGGCCAGTGGCGGCAGCTCCGCGGCCATCGTCGTCGGCCATGCCCGCTGGCAGGGACGCCAGGCCATCGGTGTATTGGCCGGTGCGGCGCACCGCGCGGATCAGATTGGATTGAGTGTAGTGGCCGGCGAAGAACAGCTTGACCTGCAGGCTCAGGCCGATGCGGTGCTTCTGCAGTCACGGGCCGGTCTGCGGGCGACAAGCGGCCAGGGCGAGGTCCAGCTGGCGGCCGGCCGCGCCCTGCACATCGTCACTGCGGAGGGTGCAGCGATCACGCTGACTGATGGACATCTGCAGGTGACGTGCCCGGGTACGCTGACCTTCAGGACCGGCCGGCGGACATTCGTCGGTCCGGCGCAGGAACTGTTTCCCCTGCCGCAGTTCCCGCAGACGATCTGTGTGGAGTGCCTGCAGAAGGCGATGCAGGCCGGACTGCCATGGTCCTTGAAGAATGGTTGAGCCTGCCTGGATTGACCCATGGCAGCACATCGGGCTGCCGTGGCAGGGCACTGACGAAGAGACGGCAAACGCCCTGCCTGCACATGTTCTAGTGGACAGGGCATTCGCGCCGACTGCCTGCGAATCGCTGCACGCGCTGTCAGCCAGCATCCAGCCAGTGTTCAAGCATCGCTACGCGGGCGAGGGCCTGGACCGCTTGTCGCCCTGCCTGCTCACCCTTCCCGATGATGCCCGTGCACGCGAGCGTTGCTGGCAGGCGCTGTTGGCCCTGAGCCGTGGTGCGCCAATGCTGTCTGTCCTGCGTACTACGGCCGATCCGGGGGCGCTGATTCACCACCTGCGACGGATCTGGGAAGGCGAGTCCAGCGTGGGAGAGCCCTGGCTGCTGCGTTGGGCTGACGGGAGAGCGGCAGCCATCCTGCTTGAGGCGTTGGATGGAAATCAACGCAGACGCGTGCTGGCCGGACTGCAGGACTGGTATCTGCCCACCCGTACAGGAGGCTGGATGCGCGTGGCAGGCGCCGGGGGGGCACTCTTCGCTATCGATGCCAGCCCCTTGATGTTCACCGCCGTACAGGAAGCGGCACTACGCCGGCACAGCCAGGCCGATGCCATCGCCCGCTTCGTGCTGCAGCGGCCATCACTGCGACCGGACGACATGATGCCTTCACATGTACATCGTTGTGCGGAAGTCGTGCTTGCGCGCTTGGCGCGGCGCGGTATCGACCATCTGGCGCTGGCACACCGGATGACGGTCAAGGCCGTTACCGCGTGGGATGCGCGCTCTGCCGGAGAGGACGCACGAGCCCTCGATCAGGATGGAGGGCGGCGATTGTGCGCCGTTGCGTGCCAACCATGGGCGCGCATGAAGTGCGGCTCATTCCCGGCGAGTCTGGTGGATGGTGCGGACTGCGAGCGGATCATACCCCGCTGTGCGTCCATAACCTGGGACCCAATTGAATGACACCCCCTGATCAAATGAAGGTCGTGAGAAAACTGCTGACGAGGCTCGCCCTGATCGGTCTTGCACTGCTGGCCCTGGCAGGTGTCGTGCTTAAGTTCATGGACTTCAGCATCGGGCCGACGGCGCCGGATCCTACGAAGCCGATCATCATTGAGCCTGATACTGGCCACGACATCACCGGTGCTCCTCCGGAGATGCACCTGAAGATCGGTGTGGCCAACTACTCGGATGACGGGCTGGGCACGGTGTACATCGATGATGCCTGGGCAGGGGGGATGGAGCCACGGTCGAGTGGCAATGCAGCCACCTGCTGCGTGACCTTGCCTCGCCTCTGGCATTCCGGGCTCAAGGTTACCGTGGCCTACCGCACCAGCAGCATGTTCTTGAAAGATCCCACAAGCTACGTTGAAAGGGAGGTCCTTGTGGCGCCCTACAAGCCCTTCCTGGATGGCTTCATCTATTTCATGTACTTCCCGAATGACCAGGTTCGAGTGGTGGCCACTCCCTACTCCCCAGGATATCCGGGCTTCGCTTACGACATCGACTTCGGCGACGGACATGGTGATCCAGCAAGGATCAGGAAATTTCTGGAAGCAACTGCAGGCGAGGAGGCGAAATAGTGAGGGTAAGGGTATCTACTACGACGACAGAGCATCCAACGCGACTGAGCTCCGTTGAAGCGGCGCGATACGCAGCCTCATTGTCGGAATCTGGATCCGACTGCGGTGTGGACGTGTCAGTAGGCTGCTTCTTTGATGGGACGCGTAACCACAGGCTGGCCTCCAAAAGACGCGGGGACAAGAGTGACAGCAACGTGTCGCGGCTGTTCGATGTCTATGATGCTGACCAATTGCGCCGTGAGGGGCAACGTAGAAAAAAGTTCTCCAGCTATATCCAAGGCGTAGGCACGGAAGCGCTGAAAGAAGTTGGCGATACCGGCACCGGATGGCACGCCCGAGCCGGCGCTGCAGCAGGCTGGGGTGGCGAGGGCCGGGTGAACTGGATGCTGATGCAGGTCCAGGACCACCTCCTCGATCATTTCACAGGTATTACCGTCACTAAAGCAATGGGCTCCGGCTCCACCGTTCCCGTCGCGCGGAAGATGAGTGCCGATCTCCGCCTGAGCCTTCAGGACGTGGAGCGCTTGGCTCAGGCAGCACGAATGCGCAAATTCGCTCAGCGGCGGCTTCTGGAACATGGTCGGTGCCTTGCAGCGCGTGCGTGGCACCCACTTGGCCTGCGCCGATCACTCATCGCGCCGGGCAGTATTGCAGGAACGCCGCGCGTTTCTCGCGAAGAGGGTGGCCCCGTTCCAGGCGCAGAATCCGCGGGCGGACCGCATCCGCCTGTCGATCTTCGGCTTCTCGCGGGGCGCGGCAGAGGCACGCGTATTCTGCAACTGGCTGGGCGATGCCTGCGATCCCGGACCGGGTCCGCTGCGCCTGTGTGGCATTCCCGTGCAGATCGATTTCATGGGCTTGTTCGATATGGTCGCTTCGGTGGGTGCCGCGCAGAGCTTCTTTGAATCGGTACTCGATGGTCACGGCATGCGCCATAACCGGGGACACTGCTGAATGACGCATTCAGACCAAATGAAAGTAGTGACGAAATTGTTGACGAGGCTCGCCCTGATCGGCGTTGCGCTGCTGGCCTTGGCAGGTGTCGTGCTCAAGTTCATGGAGTTCAGGATCGGGCCGCCGCCACTGGACCCTTCGAAGCCGATCATTATTGATTTCGCTTCTGGCCATGACATCACCGATGCGCCATCGGAAATGCATCTGATGATTGGTGTGGCCAACTACTCGGATGATGGACTGGGCACGGTGTACATCAATGATGCCTGGGGCGGCGCGATGCGGGCCCGCGCGAGTGGAAATGCCGCCACTTGCTGCGTGACCTTGCCCCGTCTCTGGCATCCCGGGCTCAAGGTAACTGTGGCCTACCGCACCACCAGCATGTTCTTGAAAGATCCCACAAGCTACGTGGAAAGGGACGTCCCTGTGGCGCCCTACAAGCCCTTCCTGGATGGCTTCATCTATTTCATGTACTTCCCGGATGACCAGGTGCGAGTGGTAGCGACACCGTATTTTCCTGGTGTTCCGAAGTTCCAGTACGACATAGAGTTCGCTAGCCGTGAGCGCGACGAAGAGAGGGTCGCGCAGTTCCTGTTGGAAACTTTGCCCAAGGAGGTGGATGAATGAGAGTGGCGGCATCTTCTCCAGCTTCTGACAATATGACCGAATTGAATGATCGCGAAGCCGCTCGCAACGCTGGAGCAAGTGCGGGGTCATCCTCAGATTGTGGTACTGATCTCTTTCTTGGTTGCTTTTTCGATGGAACGCGAAACCACAGACTGAACTCCCTTCGTCGGCAAGATAAGACGGAATCAAACATCTCACGACTCTTTGATGTCTTTGACCGCGATCAAGGTTCAAATTCCGATAAGCGTGCCACCCGCTTCGCGAGCTACATCCAAGGCGTAGGCACGGAGGCGCTGAAAGAAGTCGGCGACACCGGCACAGGCTGGCACGCGCGCGCCGGCGCGGCAGCCGGCTGGGGCGGCGAGGGTCGGGTGAACTGGATGCTGATGCGGGTCCAGGACCATCTCTTGACCCATTTCGCCGAGACCACCGTCACCTCCGCCATGGGCTTTGATTCTACTGTCCCGGTCGCGCGGAAGATGAGTGCCGATCTCCGCCTGAGCCTTCAGGACGTGGAACGCTTGGCTCAGGCAGCACGAATGCCGCTGTCCAACTATCTGGCTGTCAACCAAGGCGAGAAGGAGCTCGATCTGCGCAACTCGCTCAGCGGCGGCTTCTGGAACATGGTCGGTGCGCTGCAGCGGGTGCGTGGTACCCATCTGACCCGCGCCGATCACGCGGCGCGCCGGGCGGTATTGCAGGAGCGACGGGCGTTCCTGGCGAAGAAGGTGGCCCCGTTCCAGGCCCAGAATCCACGCGTGGACCGCATCCGCCTGTCGATCTTCGGCTTCTCGCGGGGCGCGGCAGAGGCACGCGTATTCTGCAACTGGCTGGGTGATGCCTGCGATCCGGGGCCGGGTCCCCTGCGCCTCTGTGGCATTCCCGTGCAGATCGATTTCATGGGCCTTTTCGACACCGTCGCCTCGGTGGGGGCCGCGCAGAGCTTCTTTGAATCGGTGTTCGACGGCCATGGTGGTTGGGCCGCAGCCGAAGACCTGCGCATTCCCGCCGACGTACGCCGCTGCGTGCACATGGTGGCCGCACATGAAGTACGCGGTTCGTTCCCGGTGGATCTGGTGGATGGCGTGAACTGCGAACAGATCATCTACCCTGGGGTGCATTCGGACATAGGTGGCGGGTATGCACCGGGCGAGCAGGGGCGTTCGCCGAATGACGCTGACAAGCTCTCGCAGATTCCGCTGTGCGACATGTACCGGCATGCGCTGGCGGCGGGAGTGCCGCTGGTGCCGATGGACGAAGCGGACAGGGAAACCGCAGGTCAGTTCGAGATATCCCCTGGGCTGCGCCAGCACTACAACGCCTATGTGCAGGCGATGGCGTCATTCCTGCCGGGCACGAATCCCGCGTCCAAGGCCAATCGCACGGCGGTGCTGATGTACGCGCACTATCGCCAGTACCTGTTGTGGCGGCGCCAGCATCTGGATGATTTTGCCAGCCTGCCTGCCTTCCAGCGGGCGTCGGCACAGGACCGTGCGGATCTGCGCGGCGGAAACACCGAGCTGGCGATGGAAGTGAGGGGGATGCGCTACAACAACGCGACACAGCGCATCCGTAATGCACCGGTAAGCACGCCTCACCACGGCATGCTCGCGTTGCCGCCCTACAAGAGCATTCCGGCAACGGACTTCGTGCAGGCGACGCTGCGCGGCCAGAAGGAGCAGCAATGGCTGGATGGTCATATCGAGCAGATATGGGCGTCGCGGCAGATGCCGCCGGAACCCGTGGCAACGTTTCTGGATGGCTACGTGCACGACTCGCGGGCCTGGTTCAAGCCGTTCGGCCTGGACGATGACGAGTGGCTGCACGTGCAGCAGCGCGAACGTGATACCTATCGGCAGCGGATGCAGGAGTTGGACGCGATGGAGCAGGCCCACCGGCAGGAGCGGGAGCGCATGCAACGGGCTGGGCAGATGTTCCAGCCGCGGGTGCCGTTGGCGATGTCGGTGCAGGAGTTGGAGGAACTGACGGCATGGCGCAAGCACCCCGAGAATTATGACGACGCCCTGCAGCTGACGGGGCGCGAGTACTACTGGCAGTGGGGCTACCTGCGCTGGCGCACCTGCTATCTCAACCCGCCCGGTGTGGCCGTCGCGGAAGCGGCATTGCGCAGGGGGAGTGCTGTGGAAGATGCGGCGGCCTAGAAGGTCAGGCAGCGTGTGCTCGGCCTGACGGATGCTCCGCGTCGCGCGGGTTGTCGCAACCGGCGCGCACGGTGCGGCGGTATCACTTCATCAGCAGGGCCCATCACGACAAGTGCGTGATGCGTGCCGCGCCCTCGGCGTGCACCACTGCGCGAATCGCTACAGCCACCCGTAGCTTGGCAATTCCCTTACAGAAAAGCGCTTCGCTGGATGGCGTGATGGCGGGGCCGGGGCGGGTGCCCCGGCCGGGATTGGCGTCCTGAAATCAACACAACAATCAAACCGATCCTAGGGCCCTTGGCCCGTCGTGGAGAATGCACCGCATGCCTTGCTTTGGCGGGCGGTGTGTGGGGACCCGTAAGTGTCCGCCGGAGTCTTTTGGTTGATTGTTGTGATCCGGTACGCCAACCCGCACCGTCCGCCACCTTGCATCTGCAGGTGGCCTGCCGTCTGCGAGGAGCCTCACCATGTCCGCACGTCCGTTGTTTCCCCTTCTCTGCGCCTTGATCGGCGAATCTGCCGACCGGCTTCCTGCCGATGCTGCCGAGCGGCTCGAAGCCCTGCTGGATGACCCCCAGGACCTGCTTCCCGCCTTGCTGGCCCGCATGGATGGTCGCGACGGCGCTGATGGCAGGCGGCTGGACGTGGAGGGTCTCAGTCCGGTACAGGTCGCAACCCAGGCCGGACTCGGTCGTACGCTGGCGGGTCTGGACGTGCTGGTTCAGGTGCTGCACGCCGCCGCAGCCGCGCGTGAGCAGGGGGGCGCCCATCAGCAGCTCAGTCCGGATGTGGTCGACGGCCTGTTGCTGGGCGCCCGTGAACTGGTCCGCCACGCCCGCCAGCAGGTGGAGTAGGTCACGCTGACGATCCTGGCAGAGCCGGGCTCGCGCTCGGCTCACCGCGCAGCGCAGCCAGGAAGCCGGGCACGTGTCCGCCGGGTCAGCTCCCGGCCAGCGCCAGATAGCGCTGGTGCAGCGCCTCCACCTGCGCCTGCAGGTCGTCCGGCTGTCCATCGTTGACCACCACGTCATCGGCCAGTGCCCGGCGCTGCGCGCGGCTGGCCTGAGCGGCGATCATCTGGTCGGCCAGGGCGGCGTCGATGCCATCGCGCTGCATCAGCCGGGCGTGCTGTACGGCCTCGGGTGCATCCACCAGCAGTATCCGGTCCAGCCATGGATAGGCGTGGCGGCCGCCCACCTCGGTCAGCAGCGGAATCGCAGCAATGGCGTACGGGCTCGGCGCCTGCGTGCACTGCTGCTGCATCAACAGGCGGATGGCGGGGTGGGTGATGGCTTCCAGTGCCGTCCGTTCGGCCGGGTCAGCGAAGACATGGGTGCGCAGGCGCGCCCGGTCCAGGCTGCCATCGGCCAGCAGCATGTCCGTGCCGAACCGGTCGGCAATGCGGGCCAGTGCCGGGCTGCCGGTGGCCACCACCGCGCGGGCGGCCAGATCGGCGTCGGCCACCACGATGCCCAGCGCCTCGAAGCGCCGCGTCACTTCGCTCTTGCCGGCCGCGATGCCGCCGGTCAGGCCGACCACGTAGCGGCTCACGGCGGCCCCCTCAGCGCAGGCCGCTCAGGGCCAGGTAGCGCTCCACCAGCGGTTCGCCCCACATGAAGAACAACCAGCCGGCGATGGCCAGGTACGGGCCGAACGGAATCGGCGTGGCGCGATCGCGTCCCCGGCTGTAGAGCCAGATCGAACCGACGATGGCGCCGATCACCGAGGACAGCAGGATGATAGGCAGGATGCCCTTCAGGCCGCACCAGGCGCCGAGCGCCGCCAGCAGCTTGAAGTCACCATGGCCCATGCCCTCCTTGCCGGTCAGCTGCTTGAACAGCCACCAGACCGTCCACAGCGACAGATAGCCCACGGCGGCGCCGACCAGGGCCGGCTTGGCGGGCATGTACAGATTGTCGATGCTGCCGATCAGGCCCAGCCACATCAGGGGCAGGGTCAGCTGGTCGGGCAGCAGCTGGGTGCGCAGGTCGATGCCGGACAGCGCGATCAGGAAACAGGTCAGCACGATGGCGCCGAAGCCCTGCCAGCCGAAGCCGAACTGCCACACGCAGGCCAGCACCAGCAGGGCGGTCATCGCTTCCACCAGCGGGTACTGCAGCGAGATCGGCGCCTTGCAGTGGCGGCATTTGCCCCCCTGGATCAGCCAGCTGAACAGCGGGATGTTCTCGTACCAGGACAGCTTGTGCTTGCAATGCGGGCAGTGCGACGGTTCGACCACGATGCCCGGCGGCGGCGGCTCGTAGAAGTCCGGTTCCTCCAGCACTTCGCGCGCATCGCGCTTCCACTGCCATTCCAGCCGCTTGGGCAGGCGCAGGATGACAACATTGAGGAAACTGCCCAGCAGCAGTCCCAGTCCGGCCGCGGCGGGGTAGCCGAGGCCGGGGTGCTGGTCGAGAAAAGCCATGTATTTTTATCCGACGACGGCGCCCAGTTTGAAGATCGGCAGGTACATCGCAATGACCAGGCCGCCGACAATGGTACCAATGAACACCATGATCATCGGTTCCAGCAGGCTGCTCAAGGCATCCACGGCGTTGTTGACCTCCTGCTCGTAGTATTCGGCGACCTTGAACAGCATGGTGTCAAGGGCGCCGGCCTCCTCGCCGATGCCGGTCATCTGGATCACCATGTGCGGGAACAGGTTCAGCTGCTTCATCGCCATGTTGACCGGATAGCCGACCGAAACGTCGTCGCGCATGCGCAGCACCGCCTCGCCGTAGACCTTGTTGCCGGTGGCGCCGGCGACGATGCCCAGTGCCTCCACCAGCGGCACGCCGGCCTTGAAGGTCACCGCTGTGGTGCGGGAGAAGCGGGCGATCGCACTGTTGTGCATGATCTGGCCGATCACCGGCACCTTCAGGATCAGCCGGTCGACGGTGTGCTGCATCTTCTCCGATCGCCGGTAGGTCATGGCGATCGCCACTACCGCGCCGATGGCGACGATGGCGATCAGCCACCACCACGACACCATGAACCGCGACAGGTTCACCACCATCTGGGTGAATGCCGGCAGGTCGGCACCGAAGCTCTGGAAGACTTCCTCGAACTGCGGGACCACCCAGACCAGCAGGATCGTGCTGACCAGGAACGCCACCACCAGCACCATGGCCGGGTAGAACAGCGCCTTCTTGATCTTGCCCTTCAGTGCCTCGAGGTTCTCCTTGTAGGAGGCGATGGTGTCCAGCACGGTCTCCAGCACACCGGCGCTTTCGCCGGCCCGCACCAGGTTGCGGTAGAGCTCATCGAACTGCACCGGATGCTTGCTGATGGCCTCGTGCAGCGACGAGCCGCCCTCGATGTCGGTGCGGATCGTGTCCACCATCTTCTTCATGCGCGGGTTCTTGTGCCCGCTGCCGATGATCTCCAGCGCCGACACGATCGGCACGCCGGACTTCATCATCGTGGCCATCTGCCGGCTGAAGAACGCGATGTCCTTCGGCGAGACCGGCCTGCCGGCCGCACCGAACAGCGGCTTCGGCTTGGGCTTGACCTGGCCCGGGCTGATGCCCTG
The DNA here is from genome assembly GCF_059369935.1 of Stenotrophomonas sp. YJH_SMC_36. Lineage (NCBI taxonomy): Bacteria > Pseudomonadati > Pseudomonadota > Gammaproteobacteria > Lysobacterales > Lysobacteraceae > Stenotrophomonas > Stenotrophomonas sp. YJH_SMC_36. Next base: position 282,780 of record NZ_JCAFTD010000001.1, read on the forward strand.
TTTGCGCAGTTCGGCGCGCAGCAGGTTGGCGTTCTTCGCCAGCTGCTCGCCCTTCATCTTTATGCCCCGCTTGTCGGTCCCCTCCCAGACAAACGGCTGCAGCTCCATCGTGGCGCGGGCCACGGGCTCCTTCTTGATCGCACTGCGACTCACAGACATGTTGGCTCCCCAAGGCCCGCCATCCCCAGGCGGGCATCCTGAGCGGCGATGGTAGCCGGTTCAGGCCCGCCCGGGGAGCCTGCCGACGTGACGGCGTGCAGGGTTTTTGACGCGTCGAGGCGGAAGGTGACGCGCTGCGTCACATTGCCGCGTCCATCGCAGATTCGGAGCAGGGGGGTTCCCATCCGCGAAATAGCTGCCATCATTGGCGCGGGGAAATCGGGGGAGGCGTGGCCATGGGAGATTGGCACGCAACCTGCGTTGATCCACCCGCGGGGACGGGCAGCCTGCTCATCCGGTCATCTGGCCGGCCGGTTGCCGCACCCGGAAAATCAACCACCACTACTTGGGGACGTACCACCATGAAGAACCAGAAGGGCTTCACCCTGATCGAACTGATGATCGTCGTTGCGATCATCGCCATCCTGGCCGCCATCGCGCTGCCGGCTTACTCGAACTACACCAAGAAGGCCAAGGTCTCGGAAGTGATCCTTGCGGCTTCTTCGCTGCGTACCGACGTGTCGGAATACGTGGCCAGCAACAACAAGCTGCCGGGCGCTGACTGGAAGCCGGACTTCCAGGCAACCAAATACGTCAAGTCCGTTACCTGGGACGGTGACAAGAAGCAGATCGTTGCTACCGCCCAGTCTATTGGCGATGCGAATATCGATGACAAGACCATCACCCTGACTCCGGATGACAGCAAGGTTGCCGACGGCGTCGTGCCGGCCTGGACCTGCGCTGGCAGCATCGACACCAAGTTCCGCCCGGGTTCGTGCCAGGGCGCTGCTGCTGGCGGTGACGGCGGCGGCGAGTAATCAGAGCTTGCTGATCGCAGTATGAGAACGGGGAGCGCAGGCTCCCCGTTTTCGTTTCAGCGCTGCGGGTTGACCGGATCCTACCTGGCCACACGCTTGCATTGAGTCCGCGAAGTTTGTTCTTCTGTTGAAATCGACCGTGCGACTGGGGAGTTCGCAATGCGCCGTCCTTCATTCAGCCATGGCCCATGGCTGCTTCTGATCTTCGTGCTCTCCGGCTTCGCCGGGCTGATCTACCAGTCCATCTGGACGCAGTACCTGGGGCTGTTCCTGGGGCATTCCTCGCACGCGCAATCGCTGGTGCTGATCCTGTTCATGGGCGGCATGGCGCTGGGGGCGTGGCTGGTCAGCCGCCGCAGTGCGCTGCTGCGCCGGCCGCTGCTGGCCTACGCGGTCATCGAGCTGGTGATCGGGGTGCTGGGCATCGGTTTCGACGGGCTGTTCCAGGGCGTGACCGGCTGGGCGTACACCCACCTCATGCCGGGCATGGAGGGCACCTCGTCCACGGCGCTGCGCTGGGCGCTGGCCACGGCCCTGGTGCTGCCGCAATGCATCCTGCTGGGCGCGACCTTCCCGCTGATGAGTGCGGGTTGCATGCGCCTGCAGCCCGGGTCGCAGGGTGAGGTGCTGGCCGGGCTCTATTTCGCCAACAGCCTGGGCGCGGCCGCCGGCGCCCTGGTGGCGACCTACGCGCTGCTGCCGGCGGTAGGGCTGCCGGGCACCGTCCTCAGTGCCGGCCTGCTCAACATCGTGGTGGCCATCCTGGTCTATCCACTGGCCCGCGACGGCAGCGCGCCTGCGGTAGTGGCCTCCGCCGCGCCGGCTGCCGGCGGCGTACGACCGGAGACTGCAGTGCCGGTGCGGCTGGTGCTGCTGGTCGCGGCGGCGACCGGCGCGTCATCCTTCGTCTACGAAATCACCTGGGTGCGCATGCTGTCGCTCGCACTCGGCACCACGCTGCATTCGTTCGAGCTGATGCTGGCGGCGTTCATCCTCGGCATCGCCTTCGGTGGCCTGTGGCTGCGCCGCCGCGCCGACCGGATGCCGTCGCCCCTGCGCGTCGCCGGCTGGGTCCAGGTGTGGATGGGGCTGGCGGCGCTGGCCTCGATGTTCGTCTATGCGCAGGCCTTCGATTGGGTCGGCTGGCTGATGCGGGTCATCGTGCGCAGTGCGGATGGCTACGTGCTGTACAACGTGGCCAGTGCCGCCATTGCCGGCCTGGTGATGTTCCCGGCGGCGTTCTTCGCCGGCATGACGCTGCCGTTGCTGACCCTGGCGCTGCTGCGCGCCGGGCAGGGCGAGCGCGCGATCGGCCAGGCCTATGCGTTCAATACGCTCGGCGCGATCGTCGGTGTGCTGGCGGCCATCCATCTGCTGATGCCGCTGCTGGGGCTGAAGTACGCGCTGCTGGTCGCGGCGGTGGTCGACATCGTGCTGGGCCTGGTGCTGCTGCAGCGCCTTCGGCTTGCGGCTCCGGGCCGTCTGCGCTCGCCACTGTGGCAGGCTGGCGCGCTGGGTGTCGCTGGCGTAGTGGCGGCCGTCGTGCTGGTCCGCTTCGATCCGCTGGTGCTGAATTCGTCGGTGTACCGCCATGGCACGGCCCGTCTGGCGGATACCGCCACGATGCTGTTCTCGCGCGATGGGCAGACGGCCACCGTGGCGGTCTATGAAAGCACCCAGCCGATCGGCCGCATGCGTGCCATCGCCACCAACGGCAAAGTGGATGCAGGCATGGCCGTGTCGATGGCACAGGCACCCACCAGCGACGAATCGACCATGATCCTGCTGGCGGCTCTGCCGTTGGCGCTGCGCGATGATTACCAGCGCGTCGGTGTGATCGGTTTCGGATCCGGGCTCAGCACGCACACGCTGTTGGGCGACCAGCGCGTCGGGCGCGTGGAAACGGTGGAGATCGAGCCGGCCATGGTGGAGGGCGCGCGTCTGTTCGGCGAGCGTGTCGAGCGCGCCTTCAACGATCCGCGCTCGCACGTGGTGATCGACGATGCGAAGTCCTATTTCGCCGCCAGTCCGCGCAAGTACGATCTGATCATTTCCGAGCCGTCCAATCCCTGGGTGGGTGGAACGGCGGCGCTGTTCAGCGATGAGTTCTATGCGTTCGTGCCACAGCAGCTCAACGAAGGTGGCGTGTTCGTGCAGTGGCTGCAGCTGTATGAGATCACCCCCGAACTGGTCAGCTCGGTACTGGCGGGGCTGCTGGAACAGTTCTCCGATGTGCGCGCATACCTGGCCAATCGTGGCGACCTGATCCTGGTGGCGACGCCGAAGGGCACGTTGCCGCCGATGAAGGGCAGCCTGTTCCAGCAGCCGCAGCTGCGCGGGGAACTGGCGCGGATCGGCGTGCATTCGGTGGCCGATCTGGAGAACGCCCTGTCCATGGATGACGCAGCGCTGCGCGCCTTCGTTCCTCTGTATCCGGCCGCGCGCAATTCCGATTACTTCCCGACCTTGAAGTTGAATGCCCCGGTGGCACGCTTCCAAGGGGCGTTCACCCGTGATTTCCAGCAGGTGATGACCGCCCCTTGGCCCATCGTCGCGCGTTCGCAGCAGGTTCCTGACCGGGGGGCGTCGAATGATCCTTCTCAGGCGGCCTCGGGTCTCGACGACAAGCGTCCCACGGCGCGCGCCGTGTACGACGTGCTGCAGGGGAGCGTGGTCGCACACGGTTCTATTGGCGCCGGCAACTGGCTGCGTGCACATGCGCTGCGGGGCATGACAGATCGCTGCGAACTTGACCAGGTACCCACCGAAACCGCAGAACTGCTGTTCGTGCTGGCCGGAGAAACGATCCCGTTCCTGCCGGCAGCGCAGCGGGCGGCCCTCTGGGCGCAGCGCGACTGGATGGACTGCACCCCGGCAGATCCCGTCGTGTCCGCCAGCCTTGCCCTGGTTGCCGCCGCGGCCACCGACGACCACCACGCTGTACTCACGGAAGGCCGGCGATTGTTGGGCAGCGAGCATGCGCCGACGCTGCTGGCCGACCCGGCCACCGGCTATTATCTGTTCGGTGCAATGCAGCACGCTGCGCGGCAGCTGGGGGATACCACGGCGTCGCGGCAACTGACGGACCAGTACTGGAAGGCGCTCGCGCCCGATGCGCGAGGAAACGGACCACTGCGTTTGCTGAGCTACCTGGCCGCTATGGGCCGGCGACCCGTTTCTGAAACTGAATTCCGGCCGTCAGGGCACGAGTAACGAGGACTCCCATGAGCGTTGTTTCATCCCCCAACCTTGTCGGCATCACCGGGCTGGCGCGCCGCCTGGTCCAGGATGGTGCGCTGGACGAGGCCACCGCCCGCGACGCCATGACCCGGGCTGCCGCCGCGCGGCAGCCGCTGCCGCAGTGGTTCGCGCAGAACAAGGTGGTGGGGGCAGCGCAGCTGGCCGCGGCCAATGCGGTTGAGTTCGGCATGCCGCTGTTCGACGTCTCGACCTTCGATGCCAGCCAGAACGCGATGAGCCTGGTCAGCGAGGAACTGCTGCGCAAGCACAACGTACTGCCGCTGTTCAAGCGTGGCGGCAAGCTGTTCGTCGGCACCAGCAACCCGACCCACGCACTGGACGAGATCAAGTTCCACACCAACCTGGTGGTGGAGCCGATCCTGGTCGACGAGGACCAGATCCGCCGCACTCTGGAACAGTGGCACGCCAGCCACGACACGCTGGGTGACGCGCTGGGCGGTGATGATGAGGGGATGGCCAACCTCGACGTGGGCCTGGGCGATGAGGATGGTGCGGGTGGCGACTCCGGCATCGATGCCAAGGGCGACGACACCCCGGTGGTGAAGTTCGTCAACAAGGTGCTGGTCGATGCGATCCGCAAGGGCGCGTCGGACATCCATTTCGAGCCGTACGAAGACGATTACCGCGTGCGCCTGCGCATCGACGGGCTGTTGAAGATGGTCGCGCGCGCGCCGGTGAAGTTGAACCAGCGCATCGCCGCGCGCCTGAAGGTGATGGCGCAGCTGGACATCGCCGAGAAGCGCGTGCCGCAGGATGGCCGCATCAAGCTCAACCTGTCCAAGTCCAAGCAGATCGATTTCCGTGTGAGCACGTTGCCGACCCTGTTCGGCGAGAAAGTCGTGCTGCGTATCCTCGACGGCAGTGCCGCCAAGCTGGGCATCGACAAGCTCGGCTATGAGCCCGACCAGCAGAAGCTGTTCCTGGATGCGATCCACAAGCCGTACGGCATGGTGCTGGTGACCGGGCCGACCGGTTCGGGCAAGACGGTGTCGCTGTACACCGCGCTGGGCATTCTCAACGACGAGACGCGCAACATCTCCACGGCGGAAGACCCGGTGGAAATCCGGCTGCCCGGCGTCAACCAGGTGCAGCAGAACAACAAGCGCGGCATGACGTTCGCCGCTGCGTTGCGCTCGTTCCTGCGCCAGGATCCGGACATCATCATGGTCGGCGAAATCCGCGACCTGGAGACCGCCGAGATCGCCATCAAGGCCGCGCAGACCGGCCACATGGTGCTGTCCACCCTGCATACCAACGACGCGCCGCAGACCATCGCGCGCCTGATGAACATGGGCATCGCGCCGTACAACATCACCAGCTCGGTGACCCTGGTGATCGCCCAGCGTCTGGCGCGGCGGCTGTGCCCGAACTGCAAGCGCCCGGCGCAGCTGCCGGAGCATGCATTGCTGGCCGAGGGCTTCACCCAGGCCCAGCTGGATGAGGGCATCCAGCTGCATGAGGCGGTGGGCTGTGATGAATGCACCGAGGGTTACAAGGGCCGCACCGGTATCTACCAGGTGATGCCGATGACCGACGAGATCGCCACGATCGTGCTGGCCGGTGGCAATGCGCTGCAGATTGCCGAAGCCGCGCAGGCGATCGGGGTCAATGACCTGCGGCAGTCGGCATTGAGGAAGGTCGCGGCGGGTGTGACCAGCCTGGCCGAGATCAATCGCGTTACCAAGGATTGACGCGGTTGTGCTGGCGGGGTCGGAGCCCTTTCCTGCGGAAAGGGATCCGACCGCAGGGCCTTGCGGCCCTTACTCCATGCCCAGCTTCTTCAGCTTGTAGCGCAGCGCGCGGAAGGTGATGCCCAGCTGCGCGGCGGTACGGGTCTTGTTCCAGCGGTTTTCTTCCAGCGCGCGCTGGATGGCGCTGCGTTCGAGCTGTTCGATGTACGAGGGCAGGGCGGCACTGCCCGGCTGCAGATCGACCACGGCTTCGGCGGCCGTGCCGTTGCCGGGCATGCGGGGGGCGTGCTGCGGCAGGCGCAGATCGTCGACACCGATGCGGTCTTCCTCGGCCAGGGCCAGCGCGCGCTCAAGGATGTTCTCCAGTTCGCGCACGTTGCCGGGGAAGGCGTACTGCGCCAGTGCCTCCAGCGCCGAGGGCGCGAGCAGCGGCGTGGTGCGGCCGTGGCTGCGGGCCAGCCGTGCCAGCACGGCAGCGGCCAGCTCCGGCAGATCCTGGCGGCGTTCGCGCAGCGGCGGCACCTTCAGTTCGATCACATTGATGCGGTAGTACAGGTCGTGGCGGAAGCGACCGTCCTCGACCAGCTCGGCCAGATCCTTGTGGGTGGCCGACAGGATGCGCACATCGACCGGTTCCTCGCTGGCCGCACCCACCGCGCGCACCGACTTCTCCTGGATCGCGCGCAACAGCTTCACCTGCATCTGCAGCGGCAGCTCGGCGACCTCATCCAGGAACAGGGTGCCACCATGGGCGGCCTGGAACAGGCCGGGCTTGTCGGCGTGGGCGCCGCTGAAGCTGCCCTTGCGGTGGCCGAAGAACTCGCTCTCCATCAGTTCGCCGGGAATCGCGCCGCAGTTGACCGGCACGAACGGCCCGGCAGCACGTGCCCCCTGGGTGTGGATGGTCCGCGCGACCAGTTCCTTGCCGACGCCGGATTCGCCGAGGATGTAGACCGGTGCCTGGCTGCGCGCCACTTTGCCGATGGTGGCACGCAACACGTCCATCGCCGGCGAATTGCCGAGCAGCCGGGCGCCCTGTTCGGCGACGGGGCCCGGTACGGGCCGCTCGCTGTTGTTCAGTTCCAGCGCGTGCTTGACCAGTCCGCGCAGTACGGCGATGTCCACCGGCTTGCTGACGAAGTCGAAGGCGCCCGCCTTCAGGGCTTCCACTGCCAGATCCATGCTGCCGAAGGCGGTGATCATCGCCACCGGTGTGCGCGGGTAGTGCTGGGCGATCTCGCTGACCAGCTCGATGCCGTTGCCATCCGGCAGGCGCATGTCGGTGATGCACAGGTCATAAGGATTGCTGGCCAGCAGCTCGCGCGCTTCGGCGAGGTTGGCTGCAGTACTGATGCGCAGCCCCATGCGGCCGAGCGTCAGCACCAGCAGTTCGCGGATGTCGCGTTCGTCGTCGACGACGAGGGCGCTGCGGGTTTCGTTCATGGGCGGAAAAGATAAACGAGGGGGCTGAAAGCGACAAATGTTTGACGCACAGAATCAGGAACCATCGGGCAGCAGGGTGTGCGGACCTGGCAGGACCAAGCGGAAACACGAGCCGCCGGCCGGCACCGGGATGTAATCCAGCCGTGCCTGGTTGGCCCTGCACAATTCGCGGGCAATGTACAAGCCCAGCCCGGTGCCGTGCTCGGAGGTGGTGAAGAACGGCCGGAACAGCTGCGCTGCCACGCTTTCGGGGATGCCCGGGCCACGGTCCATCACGTCGATCACCGCGCTGCGTTCGTGCCGGGCCACACGCAGCCGCACGCGGGCCGGCTGCTGGCCGATGCGGCCGTACTTCAGGGCGTTATGGACCAGCACGGTCAGCACCTGGTAGAGGTGGCGGGTGTCGACCTGCGCCGGCACCGAGGTGTCGCTGACGATCGGTTCGATGCTGTCGGTTTCCAGCGTCTGGCCCTGCTTGTACTCCAGCACGAAGCGGCGCACGAAGGCGACCAGATCCACGTTCTCCGGCGTGGCACGTTCGCGCCGGGCCAGGCCCAGCACGCTCTCGACGATGCCGTTGGTGCGCTGGCACTGCTGGCGGATGATCTGCAGCAGGCGGCGGTCGCTTTCGTTGAAGCCGGTACCTTCTTCCAGCAGCTGCACGGCATAGTTGATCGCCGCCAGCGGATTGCGGATCTCATGGGCCAGGCTGGCCGAGAAGCGGCCCATCGCCGACAGGGTGAGCGACTCGGCGCGCCGCGACACCACGCTGGAATCATCCAGGAAGACCAGGGCCAGTTCGCTGCCGGCCAGCAGGCGCGCGAAGCGCGGTTGCACTTCGGGTTGGTCCGGATTGAGCTGCAGCGGCAGTTCGTCCTGGGTCCAGCCGTTGCGCCAGCGCTGCAGGCGACGGGCCAGCTCGGGTGCGACGCTGGCCAGATCGAGGCGGCCGGTTCCGCCCGCACCGTCGCTGTCGCCGAGCAGCATCGAGGCAGCCTCGTTGGCCAGAGTGATGCGGCTGTCGGCATCCACCACCAGCACGCCGGTGCGCATGCGGCGGATGATCAGTTCGTTGATCTGGAACAGATTGGCCACCTCGTCACCGCGCTGGTTGGCCAGCTGCTGGTTGCGGCGGGCGCGGCTGCCGACCTGGTAGCTGATGAAGGCCAGGGCCAGGTAACTGGTCGTGAACATCGCCAGCTCGGCCAGGGTGCGGGTCGGGTCGCCGCCCTCCAGCAGCTTCCACAGGTATTCGCCCACCGTTGCCAGGCTCGCCGCCAGGGCCAGCCCAAGACCCCAGCTCAGCGGCAGCAGGGTGGCGGCCGCGGCGATGTTGAACAGCAGCGACATCGAGATGCCGGCACTGGCGCCGGGCAGGGCGTGGGCCAGCAGGATGGCGGCGATGATGTCCACCAGCACGCCGGTGACCACGATCGGCCGCAGCCAGCGTTCGTTGCGGCCGATCGCCAGGGCCAGCAGCGACAACGCCAGGTAGGCCGCGCCGACGGTGTAGGCCAGCCGCGGGTGGTGGGCCTCGCCGACCATCATCGACAACGGGCTGTACAGCAGGGCGGCGATCACGGCTGCGATCAGCACCCGGTACAGGGCGAAGAAGTACAGCTCGCGCCGCGGAATCGATTCGATGCGGTCGATCAATGAAGCACTGGGTGACACGCCGGAACTCCCCTTCTGGCTGCCTGGATCTGGGTTGTGCGACGGGCATGCCCGAGCGGACGCAGATGCCCAGTATACGGTCGTGGCGATGCCCGGCCGCGGGTCCGCGTCGCGCAATCGGCCTGTGGCGAGGGCGGCCGGGCGGCTGCCGGCGATCCGCAACTGCCTGAATGACAGCGGAAATCCGCCCGGATCCGGTACTGCGTACAGACTTCTTTGCGCCCCGGCGCCGGCTCGGCCACAATAGTGGGCCCGCCGCGGTCCGTGCCGGTGCCTCCCCCGGAGGCCCTGAGGAATTGCGTGCGGTCGTTCCTATTCCCACGGTGACGCATGAATTTCCACGAATACCAGGCAAAACAACTGCTTGCCGAATACGGCATCCCGGTCCCGGCCGGCAAGGTCGCGGCTACTCCGGACGAGGCGGTTGAAGTCGCCCAGTCGCTGGGCCAGGGCCCCTGGATGGTCAAGGCGCAGATCCACGCTGGCGGCCGCGGCAAGGCTGGCGGCGTCAAGTTCTGCAAGACCGTCGATGACGTGAAGGCCGCAGCGGCCAAGATGCTCGGCACCAAGATGGCCACCTACCAGACCGCCGGCGTCGAGCTGCCGATCAACCTGGTGCTGGTGACCACCGCCGGTGAGATCGTCAAGGAACTGTACCTGTCGGTCCTGGTGGATCGCGGCACCCGCACCATCAGCTACATCGCCTCCTCGGAAGGCGGCATGGAAATCGAGCAGGTGGCTGCCGAGACCCCGGACAAGATCCACACCCTGAATGTGGACTTCGTCGAGGGCGTGCAGGGTTACCACGGCCGTGACATCGGCTTCAAGATGGGCCTGACCGCCAAGCAGGCCGGCCAGTTCGCCAACATCATGGTGAACCTGTACCGCATCTTCAACGAAAAGGATCTGGCGCTGGTTGAGATCAACCCGCTGGCGATCCTGGACGACGGCAACCTGTACGCGCTGGACGGCAAGTTCAACAGCGACGACAACGCCAACTTCCGCCACAAGGAACTGGTCGCGATGCGCGACAAGTCCCAGGAAGATGAAACCGAAGTGACCGCTTCGGAGCTGGACATCAACTACGTCACCATGGACGGCAACATCGGCTGCATGGTGAACGGCGCCGGCCTGGCCATGGCGACCATGGACGTCATCAAGCTCAACGGCGGCGAGCCGGCGAACTTCCTGGACGTGGGCGGCGGTGCCAACAAGCAGCGCGTCATCGAAGCGTTCAAGCTGATCCTGTCCTCGGACAAGGTGGAAGGCATCTTCGTCAACATCTTCGGCGGCATCGTCCGCTGCGACATGATCGCCGAGGGCATCATCGCCGCCGTGAAGGAAGTGGGCGTCAAGGTGCCGGTCGTGGTGCGCCTGGAAGGCACCAACGTGGAAGAAGGCAAGCAGCTGCTGCGTGACAGCGGCATGGCCATCATCCCGGCTGACAACATCAACGACGGCGCCAAGAAAGTCGTTGAAGCGGTCAAGAACGCCGCCTGATCCACGACACCGAAGGAAATTCCCATGTCTGTTTTGATTAACAAGAACACCAAGGTGATCGTGCAGGGCTTCACCGGCCAGCAGGGCACCTTCCACGCGACTCAGATGATCGAGTACGGCACCCAGGTTGTTGGCGGCGTGACCCCGGGCAAGGGTGGCACCACCCACATCGACCTGCCGGTCTTCAACACCGTTGCCGACGCCGTGCAGAGCACTGGCGCCAATGCTTCGGTCATCTACGTGCCGCCGCCGTTCGCGGCCGACGCGATCCTGGAAGCCGCAGCTGCCGGCATCAAGGTCATCGTCTGCATCACCGAAGGCATCCCGGTGCTGGACATGCTGCGCGTCAAGAACGTGCTGACCCGTTCCTACCCGGACACCGTGCTGATCGGCCCGAACTGCCCGGGTGTCATCACCCCGGGTGAGTGCAAGATCGGCATCATGCCGGGCCACATCCACAAGCCCGGCAAGATCGGCATCGTGTCGCGTTCGGGCACGCTGACCTATGAAGCGGTCAAGCAGACCACCGAAGTCGGCCTGGGTCAGTCCACCTGCATCGGCATCGGCGGCGACCCGATCAACGGCCTGAACTTCGTTGACTGCCTGAAGCTGTTCAACGAAGACCCGCAGACCGAAGGCATCATCATGGTCGGCGAGATCGGTGGCGACGCCGAGGAAGCCGGTGCGGAATACATCAAGAACCACGTGAAGAAGCCGGTCGTCGGTTTCATCGCCGGTGCCTCGGCTCCGGCCGGCAAGCGCATGGGCCATGCCGGTGCGATCGCCTCCGGCGGCAAGGGCACGGCGGAAGGCAAGTTCGCCGCCATGGAAGCGGCTGGCGTCGTCACCGTGCGTTCGCCGGGCGACCTGGGCGCTGCCATCGCCAAGCTGGTGAAGTAAGGTTGTTGCCGGCTTCCGGCCGGCACGATCTGTAGAGCCGAGCCCATGCTCGGCTTGCTTTGGAAAAGCCGCCTCCGGGCGGCTTTTCTGCGTCTGGGCGTCGCGCAGTCATCCGCCGGGCATGGCCCGGCGCTACCCGCAGGGTCCGCCCGGCAGGCACACGGTGCGGCGTTACAATGGGCCATTGCAACCACAGGCTGGACCTTCCATGGCTTCGATCCGCATCGCGATGGCGCAGTTCGATTTTCCGGTCGGCGATGTCGCCGGCAATACCGAGCGCATCATCGAGATGATCGGCCAGGCGCGCGATGAGTATGGCGCCGGGCTGGTGATGTTCCCCGAGCTGGCGGTCAGCGGCTATCCGCCGGAAGACCTGCTGCTGCGTCCGGGGTTCCTGTACGAATGCGAGCAGGCGATCGCGCGCATTGCGGCTGCCTGCCGCGGTATCACCGCTGTGGTCGGCTGGCCGCAGGCGGCGGGCGCGGTGGTGTACAACGCCGCCAGCGTGCTGCGCGATGGCCGGGTCGAACAGACCTATCGCAAGCGCGAGCTGCCCAACTACGCGGTGTTCGACGAGCGCCGCTACTTCGACGTCGACCCTGATGGCGGCAGCTGCGTGTTCGACGTCGACGGCATTCCGGTGGGCCTGCTGATCTGCGAGGACCTGTGGTTCGCTGAGCCGCTGGCCGATACCGTGCGTGCTGGCGCGCAGCTGGTGGTGGTGCCCAATGCCTCGCCCTACGAGCGCGGCAAGCACGCCCAGCGCGATGCCGTGCTGGCCGCGCGCACCCGCGAGAGCGGTGCGGCGATCGCGTATCTCAATGTTGTCGGTGGCCAGGACGCACTGGTATTCGACGGCGCTTCGGTGGTGGCCGATGGCGACGGTACGGTGCACCCGGCTGCCGCTGCGTTCGTCGACCAGTGGCTGGTGGTGGAGTACGACGGTGCCAGCCGTCGCTTCATGCCTCACGTCTGGATGGACGATGGCGACGAGAGCATGGACGCCCTGGCCTGGCGCGCGGTGACCCGTGGCATCCAGGATTACTGCCGCAAGAATGGTTTCACGAAGGTGTGGCTGGGCCTGTCCGGCGGCATCGATTCGGCCCTGGTGCTGGCCCTGGCGGTGGATGCGATGGGGGCCGAGAACGTGACTGCCGTGCGCCTGCCGTCACGCTATACCGCAGGCCTGTCCAACGATCTGGCTGCAGAGCAGTGCCAGGCGTTGGGAGTGAAGCTGGAAGCGGTGTCGATCGAGCCGGCGTTCAAGGGCCTGATGGAATCGCTGGCGCCGCTGTTCGAGGGCACAACCCCGGATGTGACCGAGGAGAACCTGCAGTCGCGCAGCCGCGGCGTGATCCTGATGGCGCTGGCCAACAAGTTCGGTGGCCTGCTGCTGACCACCGGCAACAAGAGCGAGTATGCGGTCGGCTACGCCACCATCTACGGTGACATGTGTGGCGGCTACGCGCCGTTGAAGGATCTGTACAAGACCGAAGTATTCGGTCTGTCGAAGTGGCGCAATACCGTGGGGGGCGCGCCGGTGATTCCGCCGGCCGTGATCAGCCGCCCGCCGTCGGCCGAACTGCGCGAGAACCAGCTGGACCAGGATTCGCTGCCGGCCTACGACGTGCTGGACGGCATCCTGTACCGCTACGTCGACCAGGAGCAGTCGCGCGCCGAGATCGTTGCAGCCGGTTACGATGCGGCCGTGGTCGACCGCGTGCTGCGGCTGGTGCGCATCAGCGAGTGGAAGCGGCACCAGGCCGCACCGGGGCCGAAGGTCTCCCGTCGCGCCTTCGGCCGCGAACGCCGCTACCCGATCAGCAACGGCTACAAGGGCTGAGGCCCGCGCCTCCGCAGGGCCCGGCCATGGCGGGCCCCACAAAAAGAAAGGGCCCCTTGCGGGGCCCTTTTCTTACTTCTTTTCCAGCCGCGCGTTGCGCTGGCCGGTACTGGCGGACTTCTCGCCTGCGAACGGGTTGAGCTTGCGGATCATCCAGGGGTACTTCGGCCAGTTGCCTGCCAGCCACGGGTGATCGGGCTGGTTCAGCTCCAGCACGCGCCGGGCATCGTCGGCCAGGGTCTTGTTGCCCAGGTGGGTGTAGGAGTCGGCCAGGACCGCCACGGCGTCGTACTGGAAGGCGCTCTGCGGATAGGTTTCCAGCAGGTAGTTGGCGCGGCCAGCGGCCGACACCCAGGCGCCACGGCGCATGTAGTACAGCGCGTTGTCCAGCTCGTGCTGGGCGAATACGTCACGCAGCTCGATCATCCGCTGGCGGGCGTCGGCGGCGTAGCGGCTGTTCGGGTAGCGGTCAACGACGATGTTGAAGTCCGAATACGCCTGGTGCGGCGTGGACAGATCGCGGCGGCTGGGGTCCAGGGACCATACGCGACGCAGGAAAACCGTATTGCGGTTGGAGTTGGCCAGGCCGCGCAGGTAATACAGGTAGGCGATGTTGCGATGGGTCGGATAGGTCCGGATGAAGCGGTCGATGCTCGACACCGCATCGTCGTGCTTGCCGGCCTTGTACTGCGCGTAGGCGGTTTCGATCATCGCCTGTTCGGTGTACGGGCCGTAGGGATACTGGGCCACCAGGCGACGGAAGCTGGCTTCGGCGCCGCTCCAGTTGCCCCCCTTCATCAGCGTGTGGCTCTTCTCGTACAGCTGTTCGACCGGCGTCCCCTCGTCGGGGCGATCACCCTTCTTGGCGCCGCGATGGCAGCCGGTGGCGGCGATGACCAGCACCAGCAGCAGGGCGGTGAGGCGGACGGGCGCGGAGAGCATGGCGGAGCGTCGGATCATGGGGTCAAGGCGGGACGCGTCTGGAATACGAAGGGTCGATGATAGCCTAGTGTCCTGTCCTGCGACTGAAACCGACCGCCGGGACCCCAAAATTTCAAAGATACCCCCCTGCCATGTCTGAACAACCCTCCGAATCGGCCCGCCAGGCCATCGTCCCCGACACCGCCGCCGGCCGGCGTTTCGACGCCGTCGTGGCCGAACTGTTCCCCGAGTACTCCCGTTCACGCCTGACCGAATGGATCAAGGCCGGCGACGTCCTGCTCGATGGCGCCCAGGCGCGGCCGCGCGATCCGCTGCGCGGTGGCGAGGTGGTGACCCTGAACGTGGTGCTGGAGACCCAGACCGATGCCCAGCCGGAGGACATCCCGCTGGACGTGCTGTTCGAGGACGAGCACCTGCTGGTGATCAACAAGCCGGTCGGCCTGGTGGTCCACCCGGGTGCCGGCAACCACAGCGGCACCCTGGTCAATGCGCTGCTGTACCGCGACCCGTCGGTGGCGGTTCTGCCGCGCGCCGGCATCGTGCATCGCCTCGACAAGGACACCAGCGGCGTGATGGTGGTCGCCCGCACCCTGGAGGCGCAGACGGCCCTGGTCGAACAGCTGGCCGCGCGTGATGTGCACCGCCAGTATCTGGCCATCGTGATGGGCGCTCTGGTGGCCGGCGGCACCGCCGATGCGCCGATCGACCGTCATCCGCGCGACCGCCTGAAGATGGCGGTGCGCGAAGACGGCAAGGACGCGATCACCCATTACCGCCTGCGCGAGCGCTTCCGGGCGCACACCGCGCTGGAATGCCGGCTGGAAACCGGCCGCACCCACCAGATCCGCGTGCATATGGCGCACCTGCGCCACCCCATCATCGGCGACCCGCTGTATGGCGGCGCGCTGAAGCTGCCCAAGGGCGCCAGCGACGAACTGGTGGCGGCGCTGCGTGGCTTCAAGCGCCAGGCCCTGCACGCCGAGACGCTGGAGTTCGTGCATCCCATCACCGGCGAGCCGGTGCGCAATTCGGCGCCGGTACCGGACGACATGCTGCACCTGATGAAGGTGCTGCGCGAAGACAGCGAGGCCTTCACCGAGCGCGAGCGGGATCGCTGGTGATGGCGACCGCGCTGCCGCTGCTGCAGGCTGACTGGCCGGCGCCGCCGGGCGTGCGGGCGCTGACCACACGCCGGCACGGCGCGGGCATTTCGCCGGCACCCTTTGCCCAGTTCAACCTGGGCAACCGGCACGCAGCCGATGGAGATGCGCCGGCCAACGTCGAACACAACCGGCAACTGCTGCAGCAGGGACTGGCGCTGCCCTCCGCGCCGCACTGGCTGCGCCAGGTGCATGGCACCACCGTGCTGCGCTTTGATGGCCCGCCAGTGGCCGGGGCCAGCGAGCCGGTGGCCGATGCTGCGGTGACGTCGGTGCCGGGGGTGGTGCTGGCCATCCTGACCGCGGACTGCCTTCCGGTGGTGTTTGCCGCCGCCGACGGCAGCGAAGTGGGCGCGGCCCATGCGGGCTGGCGCGGCCTGGCCGATGGCATGCTGGAACACACGGTAGCCGCGATGCGCACCGCGCCGTCGCAGCTGCGGGTCTGGCTGGGCCCGGCGGCAGGGCCTGCCGACTATGAGATTGGCGAAGAGGTGTATCAGGCCTTCGTCGGCCACGAACCGGCGGCGGCCGCCGCCTTCGTGGCCACCCGCGCGGGGCACTGGAAGGTCGATCTGTTCGCACTGGCCCGCCAGCGCCTGCAGTCCGTGGGCGTGGACCCGGCCCAGGTGTCTGGCGGCACGATCTCCACCATTGCCGATCCGGACCTGTATTCGCACCGTCGCGACCGCCGCACCGGCCGCATGGCAACGCTGGCCTGGATCGCTCCCTGACCGTGCCGCTGTTCGCGCAGGTGCTGGGGCCGGCCTTCACCACCCTGGCAGCACCGGTGCAGGCGTTGCATGCGGCGCCGCTGCCGTGCCGCCGTACCGGGCAGGCGCGGATCGCACGGGGCCGCCATTGGCTGGTGCCCATGCTGGCCGCGTTGGCGCGGCTGCCGAAGGAGGCGCACGCCTTGCCGGTCGAGGTGGTGTTCAGCGCCTGCGGGCAAGGCGAGCAGTGGGCGCGACGTTTCGGGCGCTGGCCGATGGTGTCGCGGCTGTGGGCACAGGAAGGCGGTCTGCATGAGCAGCTCGGTGCGGTGCACTTCGGATTCGAGCTGCGGGCGTGTGAAGGCGGCATCGACTGGTCGGTGCGCAGCGTCCGCGTGTTCGGCCTGCTGCCGCTGCCGACGCGCTGGTTCGACGGCGTGCGCTGCCGCGAGGCCTGGGCCGCAGAGCGCTACACTTTCCTGGTTGATGTGACATTGCCCTGGATTGGACCCCTGATCCGTTATGAAGGCTGGCTCGACCCGCACTGACGCAGTGATCGTGTTCGATGGCGTCTGTGCGCTGTGCAGTCGCTGGGTGCGTTTCCTGCTGCGTGTGGACCGCCACGGGCGCTATCGCTTCGCAGCGATGCAGGGTACGCATGGCAGCCTGCTGCTGCGCAGCCATGGGCTGGATCCGCAGGACCCGCGCTCCTTTCTGCTGCTGGACGAGCAGGGCGCCTGGACTGACACGGACGCGATCCTGCGCGTGCTGACCGGGCTGGGAGGCGCATGGCGGCTGGCGGGCGTGCTGCGCCTGTTGCCGCGCAGCTGGCGGGATGCCGCCTATCGCAGGCTGGCCCGCAACCGATACCGCTGGTTCGGTCGTCACGACCGCTGCACGCTGGCGACGACGCAGCAGGCCGGCCGTTTCCTGGACTGATGCGCCGGTCGGTCCGCGCGCGGTGTCAGTGCGGAGCCGCAAGCAGCCGATAGGCGATGCGCTGGTTGCGCGCGCGGCCGTCCTCGCTGCGGTTGTCGGCTACCGGATGCTCCTCGCCGTACCCCACCGCGACCAGCGTCGGTGCCGGCACGCCATGCGCCTGCAACGCCGTCACCACCACGTCCGCACGCTGCTGGCTGAGCTGCCGGTTGGCCTCGGACGCGCCCTGGCTGTCGGTGTGCGCGGCCACTTCCACCCGTGTGCCCGGCGCAGTGCTGCGCAATGCGTCGGCCACCACCTGCAGCGTTTCGCTGGAGCTGCCGCGCAGTTCGCTGGAGCCGGGATGGAACTCCAGCCGGGTCAGGTTCAGCGCAGCGATCCGCTGCGCGGCGCCGGCATCGGCCGGCAGCCGCGACAATGCCGCCCGGCCCGGACCCCACAGCCCACTCATCCGCAGGGCGGGGAAATCCTGGCGGAGCTGCCGCGAGATCGCCAGGCGCCGCTCTTCGCTCAGGGCGGTGGAGTCGATATCCAGCTGGTTGCCGGCGAACTCCAGGCGCAGTCCGTCGCCCTGCAGGCAGGGCAGGGTGCGGATGAGGCGCTCGAACCAGCGCGGCGACCGGGCCTGCGGATCGATCTCGATACGGCCACTGACGTGCCCTGCGCCATGCACCGCAATCAACGCGCTCCACAGGCGGCGGCGCAGGGCGTCGCTGGGCAGGCTGCCATGGACCGAGACCTGCGTGCCGCGCTGGTGCAGGAACAGCCGCGCGTCGTGTTCGCGGACGATCGCCTGTGGCGTCCACAGCGGCGTGCGTGCCTTCAGCTGCAGCCATGCGGTAGCGCCGAGCACGACCACGGCGGCCATCATCCACAGCAGGCTGCGCAGGGCCATGCCCTGCACCCGCGGGGTGAGCAGGGTGCCGGCCATCTGCGGTCGCTGCCGCTGCGGGCGATTGCGCAGCTGGCGCGGCTCCGAAGGGGCCGGCTCGATGGGCTGGGACGTCAATGCGATCAGCCCCGGCAGCAGATCGCAGGCCACGACCCGGAACGCCCCCGATGACAGTCTGCTGCGCCGGGCCAGCCGGTCCATGACCGGATCACCCAGCGCACGCTGCAGGTCGCTGGCCAGCACCGGCAGCGGCGGCTGCCCGGGACGCCGCCAGGATCGGAAGTGAACCCCCAGGCCCGCCTGCTCGAAGGTCTGCTCCAGTCCGTCCAGTCCCCGTGGGTGGGAGGCTATCCAGCCGGCAATCACATCAACCACCCAACGGGTGCGATGGCCCAGTCCCAGGCGGTGGCTGGCTTCTTCGATGAAACGGTCGTACGCGTGCATGCAGTGGATCCCCGGAGTGATGTGCACGCAGTCGTGCACGGTGCGGCTTCTGTCGATTGCAGGAGCTCTGGGGGCGCCACTGTGGGGAGGTCGCGTCAATGCGAAATGAAATATCGCCGGTTCATTTTCTTTCGTTTTCCGCGATGGCGTCGCGAGGACGCCACGCAGCTGGCTGGAAGCCTTGGGGCAGCGGGACGTTCGCCTGCCTGAGTGCCACTTGCGACAGCGGCTGTGGAGATCACGCCACAGCTGCGGGATGGTTGCATGCGCAATTACTTTCGAGCCAAAAGCGTCAAGTTTCGGCGTACAGAATGCGCCTGATTCAGCCTTCGAGGGCGTCCAGGTAGCTGCGCCGCCAATGGTTGATGTCGTAGGTGCGCAGGTGCTCCATCATGGCGTGCCAGCGCTCCTGGCGCTTGCGCAGCGACATGGTGGCGGCCGTGGCGATGGCATCGGCCACGCCGTCCAGATCGTGCGGGTTGACCAGCAGCGCCTGCTTCAGTTCATCGGCGGCGCCGGCCAGAAGGGACAGCACCAGCACGCCCGGATCCTCCGGGTCCTGCGAGGCGACGTACTCCTTGGCGACCAGGTTCATGCCATCGCGCAGCGGGGTGACCAGACCGACGGCCGCCGCGCGGTAGAAGCCGGTGAGGGTGGCATGGGTGAAGTTCTGGTTGACGTAGCGAAGCGGCGTCCAGTCCGGCTCGGCATGGCCACCGTTGATGTGCCCGGCGATCTGTTCCAGCTGGCTGCGCAGTTGCCGGTACTCGGTGACATCACCGCGCGAGACCGGCGCGATCTGCAGGTAGGTCAGGGTGCCGCGCTGGTCGGGGTGGCGCTGCAGGTAACGTTCGAAGCCGAGGAAACGTTCGGGCAGCCCCTTGGAATAGTCCAGGCGGTCCACGCCGATGGCCAGCTGCCGATCCCGCAGACTGGCCCGCAGGTTCTTCACGGCGGCCTTGGCCGCTGCGGTGCTGGCCTGACGCGCGATAAGCCCGGTGTCGATGCCGATCGGGAAGGCGGCAGCGCGGAAGCGGCGCCCCCCCGGGGCCTCCAGTTCGCCGTTGTCGAGCACGCGACCGCCGCCGAACAGCCGCAGGTAGGTCTGGAAGCGGTCGGCATCGCGCTGGGTCTGGAATCCCACCAGGTCATAGGCATACAGCGCGGAGAACAGCCGCAGGTGGTCGGGCATGGCCTGCAGCAGGTCCGCCGAGGGCATCGGGATGTGCAGGAAGAAGCCGATGCGGCAGCCGATGCCGCGCTCGCGCAGCAGGGCACCCAGCGGGATCAGATGGTAGTCGTGGATCCAGACGATATCGTCCTCGCGCAGCAACGGCGCGAGCTTGTCCGCGAACATCGCATTGACCTTGTGATACGTCTCGCGCGTGCCGCGGTCATAGTCGACCAGGTCCAGGCGGAAATGCAGCAGCGGCCACAGCGTGCGGTTGGCGAAGCCGTTGTAGTAGCCGTCCACCTCGCGCTTGTTCAGGTCCATGGTGACGAAGCGGATGTCGCCGTCCTGCTGTTCATGCAGCGCGCCGCTGCCATCACGCACGGTCTTGCCACTCCAGCCGAACCACATGCCGCCGCGCTCCTTGAGCGCAGCCAGCAGGCCCACCGCAAGGCCCCCGGCGCGGTTCTCGCCGGGCACGGCAACGCGGTTGGAGACCACCACCAGACGACTCATGATGCCTCCTGCCACGAACGCGACAGGCGCATCGCTGCCGTGATCAGACCCACATGCGAATACGTCTGCGGGAAGTTGCCCCACGCTTCGCCGCTGTCGAAGGCCAGGTCCTCTGACAGCAGGCCAAGATGGTTGCGCTGCTTCAACAGCGTCTCGAACATCTCGCGTGCCTCATCCATGCGCCCGATCGCCGCCAGCGCATCGATGTACCAGAAGGTGCAGATGGTGAAGCTGGTTTCCGGCTCGCCGAAATCGTCCGGTGCGATGTAGCGGTACAGCGAATTGCCATGCTTGAGGTCGCGGCCGATGGCCTCGACGGTGGCGATGAAACGTGCGTCGAGTGCATCGATGAAGCCGATGTCGGCCAGCAGCAGCAGCGACGCGTCCAGGCGATGGCCGTCGAAGGTGTCGGTGAAGTGGCCCAGCGATTCGCTCCAGGACCGCTGCATGATGCGCGCGTGGATGATGTCGGCGCGCTCGCGCCAGTAGCGTGCACGGTCATCGCGCTTGAGCCTCACGGCGATCTTGCACAGGCGATCGCAGGCGGCCCAGCACATCGCGCTGGTGTAGGTGTGCACCTCGGTGCGGCCGCGGAACTCCCACAGGCCTGCGTCGGGGACGTCGTGCAGGGCAAAGGCCTGTTCGCCCAGCGGTTCCAGCCGGGCAAAGGTATGGGCATCCCCGGGGTCCTGCAGGCGACGATCGAAGAACAACTGGGTGGAGGCCAGCACCACGCTGCCATACACGTCGTGCTGGCGCTGCACCCAGGCCAGGTTGCCGCGGCGCACCGGGCCCATCCCGCGGTAGCCGGACAGGCTGGGAACTTCATCCTCGTCCAGCTTGGCCTCGAATCCGATGCCGTACAGCGGCTGCAGCGTGCCGTCGGTGGTGGCGAGGTTGAAGATGTAGCCGAGGAACTGCTCCATCGTACGGGTGGCGCCAAGCCGGTTCAGCGAACGCACCACGAACGCAGCATCGCGCAGCCAGCAGTAGCGGTAGTCCCAGTTGCGCACGCTGCCGGGAGCTTCGGGAATCGAGGTGGTCATCGCCGCGATGATCGCCCCACTGTCCTCGTACTGGCACAGCTTGAGAGTGATCGCGCTGCGGATCACCGCGTCCTGCCATTCCAGCGGAATCGACAGATAGCGCACCCATTCGCGCCAGTAGTCACGCGTGCGCTGGAACGCTTCCTGCACATAGCCGCTGATCGAGCGGTTGAGCGATTCATCCACGCCCAGGATCAGGTGCACAGGGTGGTTGAGGACGAACGGCAGGCCATCACGGACCATCCGGACCGGCACATCGGTGGTCAGCCGCAGCACGTGGTCGGGCAGGATCCAGCGCACGTGGTTGCTGCCCCACGTGGATTCGGGAACACGTGCGCCCCAGTCGGCCAGCGGCCGTGCGCGGATGACGATACGTGGGCTGCCGGCCAATGGCCGCACCTGGCGGATCAGGCTGACCGGCCGGTAGAAGCGGTCGTTCTGCCGCCAGCGTGGCGCGAAATCGAGGATCTCCAGCGCACCTCCATGCGTGTCGCGCAGCACCGTGCGCAGGATGGCGGTGTTGGTGAGATATTCCTGCTCGCTGTCGGCGAAGTCCTCCAGCTCGACGGCGAAGTCGCCGCCTGTCTGCTGGTTCGGGCCCAGCAGCGCACAGAAGGTGGGGTCGCCGTCAAAGGTGGGCAGGCAGCTCCAGACGACACGGGCATGTTTGTCGACCAGGGCGCCGAAGCTGCCGTTGCCGACCACGCCCAGATCAAGATCGGGTTGGGTCATCACGCGGTACATCTCGGTTGCGGCCGTGGGGGTGGCCGGGTCAATAGGCATTCTCGCGCAGCCAGGCGTGCACGCTGCGTATGTCAGGCAGCGCGAACACGGCGGCGCTGGGTTCACGCTCGCCGATCAGCACGCTCCAGCCATGCTGGCCGTTGGCGGCGTCGAATCCGAATTCATCCGTCAGGTCATCGCCGAGGAACACGGGCAGGCGGCCCCGGAACGGCAAGTACTGCATCATCCGCCGGATCGCGCGGCCCTTGTCGGTGCCGACGGGCACGAACTCGACCACGTGATCGCCGGGTTGCAGGCGGTAGCTGGAGCGACCGCGCACATGGCGGTCAGCGAACGCCCGCACCTCGCTTCCAGCGTGCGGCGCCTCGCGCCAGTGCAGGGCCAGGCCCACACCCTTGTCTTCTACCAGTACCCCGGGATGGCCATGGGCAAAACGCATCGCCTGCTGATGCAGGGCATGTAGCCATTCGGCGGTGTCATCGTCATGTTCGTCGCGCAGCACGCGTCCGTCCTGGCCACGCAGTTCATGGCCGTGCAGGCCGGCCGCAGGCAGCTGCAGAGGCGCGAACAACTGGTCAAGCTGTGCCAGAGGACGGCCACTGACCAGTGCTACGGCACCTTCCAGGCGGTCGCTGATACGACCGATGGCCTCACGCACATCGGGCAGCAGCTGCACGGCGTCCGGTCGTGCAGCGAATTCAATCAGGGTGCCATCGACATCGAGGAACAACGCGCAGGCATCGTCCAGCAATGGAGGTGGCGGACGCAGGGGGAGCGGTTCAGCCATGACGCCCAGCCTGCCAGCGTGGGCGTGTACGTGGGGTCGAGAGCAGGCGACGACGGTGCGTCGGCGCTGTCTGTCGATTGCCGGCACAAGGGAGCGGTACCGGAGCGGGGCAGTGCGGACCCGTGGTCCGCACCACCGCAGACACGCGTCAGCCGCGGTCAGAACGTGTAACGGACGCGGCCGTAGTAGTAGGCGCCGTTGCTGCCGATCGGCGAAAGCACGTCGTAGGGCAGATTGCCGAAGTAATGGATGTCCTCATTGGATCGATCCGGGTAGTTGTCGGTCAGATTCTGTCCGCCGATGGCCACGCTCCATCGGGCGCTGATGCGATACTCCACTTCTGCATCCAGCTGCCATTCGGCCTGGTAGGTCTGGCGCGGAATGTAACCGTCACCGAAGTTGAAGACACGGGTGACGCTGCCATAACGGTTCACCCGGCTGCTGAGTGACCAGCGGTCATTGCTCCATGCTGCAGAGACGCTGCCGCGCGTGCGCGGGGTGGCGTCGGTCAGCGTGTTGGTCTCTTCGATGCCGAACAGCACATAGTCCGGATCGAGCGCCTGCAGTTGTGCAGGGGTGGCCAGCACGTTCTTCAGCGTGGTCTTGGTGTAGGCGTAAGTGCCGGTCAGCAGCAGTTGGCCGTTGCCCAGCGCCTGCCGCCAGTTGCTGACCAGTTCGGCGCCACGGGTACGTGTATCGGCGGCATTGACGAAGAAGCTGGCGCTCTGCAGGCCACTGACGCCGTAGTTGGCGGCGACATAATCGGTCAGCGCATCGCCGGTGATGCTTTCGGACAGCGCGATGCGGTCATCGATGTCGATCTGGAAGAAGTCCAGCGACAGGTCGAAGTGCTCGCCGATGCGGCTGGTGAAGCCCAGCGACGTGTTGATCGACTTTTCGGGCTTGAGGTCCTGCGCGCCCAGGCCGCGGGCAATCGGATTGTTGACCGACAGCAGCCGGCCCTGCACCAGCTGGCCGCCGGCGTTGTAGCCAGTGGAGGTCGACTCGTAGCCGATCTGTGCCAGGGACGGGGCGCGGAAGTTGTTGGAGATCGCGCCACGCAGGGCGAAGGCCGGGGTGAACTGGTAACGCAGGCCGAGCTTGCCGGTCAGTTCGCCGCCGAAATCATCGCTGTGCTCGTAGCGCGCAGCCAGGTCGCTGGAGAAGTGATCGCCGAACTGGCCGGACAGGCTGGCATAGGCGCTGGCCACATCGCGCGACAGGGTGGCGGCATCCTGCGGCGTGAGGCCGCCGCCGGCCTGCGAGCCGGTGGGACGGTCGGTAAACGGGCCGGCCGCATAGCTGGCGGGGGCGCCGGGACGGGTCTGGTAGCGCTCATGGCGCGCTTCCGCGCCCAGGCCAAGCGTATGGCTGATGCTGTCGCTCTGGGTGAACACACGGCTCAGGTCCAGGTTGCCGACGGTCTGAGCGTACTCATAATCAGCCGTCTTGAAGCGTGTCGGGCTGGCCGGGCCCAATGAGGCGTTGAGCGAATCACGCAGGCGATAGGTGAAATCGTTCTGGCCATGGTCCAGGCTGCCGTCGTAGCTCCACTCACCCCATTGGCCGCGCACACCGGCGACCGCCTGCACGTCGCGGTTCTCGCCTTCGGAGACCGGCCGGTAACCGTTCGGATAGACCTCCTTCCAGTTGGCCTCGCCGTCCGGGTAGCGGAAATAGTTCGCGCCTTCGGTGTCACGCTGGTTGAAGGTGCCGAACGCATAGAAGGTGGAGGTCTGGCCGACCGGGATTTCAGTGTTGAGCCACAGGTTGATGTCCTTGCTCTCACCATCGCCCAGCACGTAGTTGCGCTTGCCCTGCAGTGCCAGGTTGTCCGGGGTCTGGTCCCACGGTGGAATCTGGTCGAAGCCGGCGCGGTTGGTCCCGTTGCGGTGCTTGTACTCCAGGCCGACGCGCAGGAAGCCACCGTCCTCACCCAGCGAGGTGCCCACTTTGGCGCTGATGTTGCCGGCCTGCCCATCGGTAAGGGTGCGGCCGATCGGCTTCAGATCGGTGTGGTTGGCACCGTAGCTGGCTTCGATCTCACCGCCATCGCCACCATTGTCGAGGATCACATTGATGACACCTGCCACGGCGTCGGAGCCATACAGCGCGCCGGCACCGTCGCGAAGCACTTCGATGCGCTTGATCGCGCTGACAGGGATGGCATTGAAGTCGACCGGCGTGGTGCCCTTGCCGATCTTGCTGTCGGTGTTGACCAGGGCGGTGTGGTGGCGGCGCTTGCCGTTGATCAGCACCAGTACCTGATCCGGCGACAGGCCGCGCAGCTGCGCGGCGCGGACGTGGTCGGCGCCACCGGAATTGGACTGGCGCGGGAAGTTGAACGACGGCAACAGCGCCTGCAGCGCACTGCCGAGTTCGCCGTTGACCACGCCGGCCTTGCGGATGTCCTCGGCGGTAAGCACATCCACCGGCGAGGTGGATTCGAGCACCGTGCGGTCGGCGGCACGGGTGCCGGTGACGATCACGGTGTCGAGGTTGGTGGCGTCCTGGGCCAGGGCCGGGGCGATGGGGGAGAGCGCAAGGGCAATGGCGAGGCCGAGCGGCGACGCGGGCAGGCGGGCGGACATGGGGGCTCCAGCAACAACGACGACGGGGAAGGGGGGAGATAGTTTCACTTACATCCATCCGGATGAAGCGATATATTATCTTCGCGTGATGACCGGTGCTGATGCAAGCCCCTGCCGGTCCGGCATGAGCTGATGCCCTGTTGGCATCAGCACGCCGGGCCGGTGGCGCTGTACGCTGCCGGCTCGCACTGTCCCCCTTCCCCGGAGCTGTACCGATGAAACACCTTGGCCTTGCCTTCGCTGTTCTGCTTGCCGCCAGTGGCTGCGCCAGCCTCTCCTCGCAGGCGCCCAGCGCCTACGCTACGGCCACGACCGCTGAACTGAAGGGGGATGCCGCACGCCCGTCCGCTGGCCAGGGCTGGGTGCGCAGCGAGCTGTACTTCGGGGTGGGCGAGGAGCAGGGCGCCGGCAACCGACCGCAGGCCGACACCATCAGCGAGGCGCAGTGGCGGACCTTCCTGGACAAGGAAGTGACCCCGCGCTTCCCCGATGGCCTGACCGTGTTCGATGCCTACGGCCAGTGGTTGTTCCGGGGTGACGCTGCGCCGAACCGCCTGCGCACCAAGGTACTGGTGGTGCTGCACGAAGACAGCCCGCAGCGTCGTGCCGACATCGAAGCCATCCGCCTGGCGTGGAAGCAGCAGACCGGGCACCAGTCGGTGCTGTGGTCGCGGCAGGCCGTTGACGTATCGTTCTGACCGGGAGGCGCCGCCCTGGCGCCGCAGGCAACGACGATGAGACACAGGGACACCGTGATTGGCCTGCTGGCGGGCCTGCTGGCGGGCCTGCTGGTACCGCTGGCGCACGCTGCTGACAGCGATGCGTCGCTGCGCTTCGAGGCGGCACCTGGCATTGGCGTGCAGGCTGAGGTGGCGGAGGACGGCAGCATTGCCGTGCAGCTGCTGCCCTCTGGCAAGCGGCTGAGCCTGCCGGGTGCCCCGGACGTCGACGGCAATTCGCGGTTGTCAGCCGAGGATGTTGATTTCGATGGGCGCCCGGAGCTGGTTGCGCGGGCGTCGGTCGGCATGGTCAATGAAGCGGTGGCGGTGTATCGCTACGATCCGACCAGCGGTGGTTTCCGCGCGCTGCAGGCCGAAACCCATGGGCGTGACAACTGCGGCGGCCTGATGGGGCTCACCGTTGATGCCGCCACGCGCACGTTGACCAGCAGCTGCCGCAGCGGCCCGATGTGGTACACGGACCAGTACCGGTTTGCAGGCGCGAAACTCTATCTGTATCGCGCCGAGCGCGTCTTGATGCTGGGCGATACCCTGAACGCCGCACTGCGGTGGGTGCCGGCCGACGAGCAGGGCCCGTCGGCGGTCTGGCGCACCTTTGATCCCACCGGTCGTGTGCTGGAGAGCGCGATCGCTGATGGCCTGGGCGCACCGCCCGACGGCCCGCTGCGCAGCCAGCAGGCCACCGTGGTGCCGGCGCGCCTGTTCCTGTTCGACCGGCCCGGTGCGCCCAGCACCCAGCGTTACCTGCTGCAGGGCGACCGCGTGGAACTGCTGGATGAACACGAGGGTTGGCTGAAGGTGCGGTATCGCAACCCGAAGAGCGGCGCGGTGGTGGGCTGGATCAACGTCAACGATTGACCCGATATCGCTCTGCAGTTTGCCTGTCGAGGCGATGCGTGGCTTGCCCACGGAGGCATCACTTCGTCGGGTCTAGCCTCGGACGTTCCCCCGTTCGAGGATGCATCCGATGAGCAAGCGCGTTGCCGAGATCGTTGTCGATACCCTGCAGCAGGCGGGTGTCCGCCGCTGTTATGGCATCGTCGGCGACACGTTGAACCACGTCACCGATGCACTGCATCGCAGCGAAATCGAATGGGTGCATGTGCGCCACGAAGAGGTGGCCGCCTTCGCCGCCGGCGCCGACTCGCTGGTGAGCGGCGAGCTGACGGCCTGTGCCGGCTCCTGCGGTCCCGGCGGCCTGCATTTCATCAATGGCATCTTTGAAAGCAACCGCAACCGCGCACCGATGGTGCTGATCGCCAGCCAGGTGGTGACCAGCGAACTGGGCATGGAATTCCCCCAGGAAGTGGATTTCAAGGCGGTCTATGGCAGCTGCACGGTGTTCTGCGAGCAGGTGCACAGCCCGGCGCAGGCACGACGCGTGGTCGCCCTGGCCTGCCAGGCGGCGATCAGCCGCCGCGGCGTGGCGGTGGTGATCCTGCCGGCCGACATCAGCCAGGCCGAGGTGAAGCACGATGTGCCGTTCTCGGTGCACTACGCCCAGCCGGTGCTGCGCCCGTCGGATGGCGAGCTGCAGCGCATCGCCGGGTTGCTGGGGCAGGGCAAGCGCATCGGCATCTATGCCGGTGCCGGTTGCCAGGGCGCCCATGCGCAGCTGCTGGGACTGGCCCGGCGCCTGCAGGCCCCGATCGCGCACACCTCGCGTGCCAAGGACTTCGTCGAGCCGGACAACCCGTACAACATGGGCATGACCGGCATCTTCGGCATCGAATCCGGGTTCCACACCCTGATGGAGTGCGACACGCTGCTGCTGCTCGGCGCCGATTTTGCCTGGGGGCAGTTCTATCCGGACAAGGCGACGATCATCCAGGTCGATCGCGATGGCAGCCATCTCGGTCGCCGCCATCCGGTGAACCTGGGCGTGGTGGGTGACATCGCACCGACGCTGGATGCACTGCTGCCGATGCTGCCACCCCGCGAGGACAGCACGTTCCTCGACGAGTGCATCGAGCGTCGCGACAAGGCGCTGGCCAAGCGTGAGCAGGAGGAGCAGCCGGGCGAGGGCGAACTGATCCATCCGCAGCACCTGACCGCGCTGCTGTCGAAATACGCCAGCGACGATGCGTTGTTCACCGCCGACGGTGGCTCGCCGATGGTGTGGGTGCTGCGGCATATCCGCGTCAATGGCCGTCGCCGCACGCTTACCAGTCTCCTGCACGGGACGATGGCCAATGCGATGCCGCAGGCGCTGGGCCTGCAGAAGGCGTTCCCGGGCCGGCAGGTGATCTCGCTGTCGGGCGATGGCGGCCTGGCGATGCTGCTGGGCGATCTGCTGACCGCCGTGCAGGAGAAGCTGCCGATCAAGGTGGTGGTGTTCAACAACGGTTCGTTGAACTTCGTGGAGCTGGAGCAGAAGGTGGAAGGGCTGCTGGACAACTACACCGATCTGAAGAATCCGGATTTCGGCCGTCTGGCCGAGGTGATCGGTTTCCATGGCCGCACGGTCACCCGCAGCGAGGACCTGGAGGAGGCCGTACAGGACTTCCTCGCCCAGCGCGGTCCGGCATTGCTGGACGTGCATACCAGCCGGGCGGAGCTGGTGATGCCGCCGCAGATCGAGGCCAAACAGGTGGCGGGTACGGCCCTGTATGCGGCCAAGGCGGTGTTGAATGGCCGCTTCGACGACGTGAAGCATCTGCTGGTGGACAACTTCCTGAAGAAGTGAGGGTTGGGGTTTTATGCAGGGCTGCGCCCTGCACCTGCTACGCGCCAGAGCCAGAGCAGAAGCGGGTTATCTGGGGGATGGCGGGGTGGGTCAGGTTGCGGGGGACGCCGTAAACCCGTCCTTGGGGGCTTGGCCGCGGCATCCATGCCGCGGACACCCCCGCAACCGGACCCACCCCGCCTTCGACAGATTCCTGTGATCTGTCGGAATGGCATGGCTGTTGCCTGATGGGTGTCGACCTTGGTCGACACGGTAGATCCACGCCATGCGTGGATGAACGAAGGAGTGATCGGGATGATCTTCTGTAGCCGAGCCATGCTCGGCTCAGAGGCTTCGCGTATGGCAGCCGAGCATGCGCTCGGCGCTACAACGAGAGCCTGCCTTTGCTTTTGATCTTTTGATTCTCTTCCGTGGCTGGCACACGCGGGAAACTGTCAGGGGCCGGGCGGGTGGGCGTCGCGGGGGTGTCCGCGGCATGGATGCCGCGGCCAAGCCCCCAGGGATGGGTTCACGGCGTCCCCCGCGACGCCCACCCGCACGGGCCAGCCCGGGATCTGCGATTTGCGCCCGGCCACGAGGGGCCCTGCCGTTGGCTGGAACCCATCATTCCACCGTGGAATTGGCGCGCCGGCGCCGCTGGGCCTACCATCGGCGCTCCCCACCCCCATCGCCCCTTCCATGTCCGCTCCCGCTTCCGCCGCACCGCGTCGCTGGTTCGTCGCCGGTGACTTCAATGGCTTCTTCGGCCTGGTCGTCGACAACCTCTCCATCCTCGGCTTCATCGCCATGGCGTTGGTCGGCATCTTCCAGTTTCCCGCCGACGTGGTGTTCGGCCGCATGTTTCCCGGTACCGCCTTCGGCGTGCTGATCGGCAATCTGCTGTACACGCTGATGGCGCGCCGGTTGGCGGCACGCACAGGGCGTGATGACGTCACGGCGATGCCGCTGGGGCTGGATGCACCCACCAGCATCGGCATGGCGTTGCTGGTGCTCGGTCCGGCGTTCGTCGCGTTCAAGCAGCAGGGCATGGACCCGCATGCCGCCGGCATTGCGACCTGGCAGCTGGGCATGGCGGCGCTGGTCATCATGGGCGCGCTCAAGCTGGTGCTCTCCTTCTTCGGCGAAGCCGTCACCCGCGCGCTGCCGCGTGCAGCGTTGCTCGGCTCCATCGCCGGCATCGCGCTGGTACTGATGGGCCTGCTGCCGTTGCTGGAAACCCTGCGTTCGCCACTGGTCGGCTTCACCACGTTGGGCCTGCTGCTGTATGTGCTGATCGCCAAGGGCCGGCTGCCGGTGCGTGGCCCGGGTGTGCTGCTGGCGTTCGTGTTCGGCACCGTCCTGTACTACGGCCTCGGTCTGGCGGGACTGGGGGCCCCCGGCTTCCACGTGCCGGCGTGGACGCCGCCGCAGGTGGTGCTGCCGCTGCCGACGCTGGGCTTCCTGGACGGCCTGCCCACGGCAATGACCTACCTGCCGCTGCTGTTGCCGTTCGGCCTGCTGATGGTGGTCGGTGGCATCAACGTGTCCGAGAGCGCGCGCGCGGCCGGGGATGATTACCGCACCCGCGATATCCTGCTGGTGGAAGCGGTGGCCACGCTGGTGGCCGGTGTCTGCGGCGGTGTCGCGCAGACCACCCCCTACATCGGCCAGCCTGCATACAAGCACATGGGCGCACGCAGCGGGTACACGCTGCTGACGGGCCTGTTCGTCGGCATCGGCGGCATGCTGGGCATCATTTCCGGGCTGGTGCAGTGGCTGCCGCTGGCGGTGCTGGCGCCGATCATCGTGTACGTCGCCATCGACATCACTACCCAGGCCTTCCAGGCCACACCGCGACAGCACGCCGGAGCGATGGTGTTCGGCTTCCTGCCTTCGGTGGCCTACCTGCTGGCGATCAAGGCGCCGGGCTGGATCGCACCGGACCAGCTGCCGCAGCTGCTGACCAAGCTCGATGGACACGGCCTGCCGGAACTGGCGGTGATCTTCACTCTGGGCAACGGCTTCATCATCACCTCGATGCTGTGGATTTCCGCCGTGGCCGCGATGGTTGACGGCCGTCTGCGCCGCGCCTGCGGCTTCCTGCTGGTGGCGGCTGTGCTGACCCTGTTCGGCCTGATCCACTCGGTGGATCCGCGCGGCGGCATCTACCTGCCGTGGGACCTTGAAGGCCTGGCGCGTACCATCAGCTGGCAGTTTGCGGGGGCTTACGTGGCGCTGGCACTGCTGCTGGGGCTGTTGTCGCTGCAGAAGCAGGCGGTGAAGCCGCTGGGTGATCGCGCCGATCATTGACCGGTGACGCCGGGCATGGCCCGGCGCTACCGCTCTCCGTCCAGCTCGGGGTAGTGGCGGAAGATGCCGTTGGTGTTGAACGCCAATCGCCGCTCCGACGCGAGATAGGCAGCGATGTTCGGTCGCTTCGCCACCCGCTCCTGCAGTGCCCGCAGCAGGGGCAGGCGCGGCGTGAGTGCCTGCATCCGGCGCGGGAACATGTAGTCCAGCCCGCTCATCAGCTGGAACAGCGACAGATCCACGTAGGAGTGCTCGCGCAGTGCATGGCGGCCACCGTTGGCCGCCAGCACCTGCTCGAAATAGCCGAGGAACTTCGGCAGCCGCTCGCTGCGCAATGACGCCGCACGTGCGTTGGCTTCGGTCTTCTGTTCCTCGTAGTACTTCGACGTGGCAATCGGATGGTGGGTGTCGTGTACTTCAGCCACCAGGTCGGCAATGGTCAGCTGCAACTGCAGCGCCTGCATGCGCCGCGACGCGGCCTGCGGCACCAGATCCAGGGTGGGGCCGAGAAAATCCAGGATCGCTGCGACCTGCGCGATGACCTGTCGCCCCGCCTTGAGGAACGGGGGGGCGAACGGTTGCGCGCCCTCACTGTGGCCATCGAGAAAGGGCTGCATCACGGCGTCGCCATGTATCCGCGCCATGTCGATGTAGTCGGCGCCAGCGTCTTCCAAGGCCAATCGTACGAATTCGCCACGTCCCTGGATGCCGGTCCAGTAGTACAACGCGTAGTGCATGACACGGTCTCCCCACGACAAGATGCACAGCCTCGCGCAGCGCGCGCAAAGCAGGCGTGAGCGTGCCCTGCGTGCGGCGCCAACCCCAACGGCAGCGGAACACGCGGGGAACCCTCGGGAATCGAGAGGGTCACACCTTGTCCATGCAGATGGAAAACGAGGGACTGCATCATGCAGAGTGGAAAGGCGGTATGGCCCTGGGTGCTGGGTGTGGTGGTGATCGGTGGCGCGGGCGGTTGGCTGTTCCGCGATCAGCTCAAGAGCCTGGCGGACGGTGTCCCGGTGCCGGTGCAGTCGCCCCCCGCCAGTGCTGGCGCACCGCCACAACCGAAGGCGGCCGCAGAAACCGCACCGGCGCCGCCCGCCATCCAGCATCCGCTGGACACCGAAGCCGCGGCCGATCCCGCGCTGCCGAAACTGGCCGACAGCGATATCGCGGCCTGGAGCGCATTGAGCCAGCTGTTCCAGGGGGAGGGGCCGCTCACCCTGCTGCTGCGCGATCACCTGATCCAGCGCCTGGTGACCCAGGTCGACAATCTGGACAAGGCCAGCGTTCCGCCGACCGCATTGGCCGCGCGGCCTCTGCCGGGGAGCCTGCAGGTCGAGCCGGGCGAGGGCGGGGAACGCATCGCCGCCAGCAACGCCGCGCGCTATGCGCCCTATGTGCAGGCATTCACCGCGCTGGACACGGCGGCAACGGCTACGGCGTACAAGCGCTTCTACCCGTTGATCCAGCAGGCCTATGTCGATCTTGGGCGGCCAGAGGGCTACTTCAATGATCGCCTGGTGGCGGTGATCGACCATCTGCTGGAGACCCCGGAGCCGCAGCAGGCGCCCCTCGTTCAACGCGATGAACGGGGCCGCTACCGCTTCGTGGATCCGGATCTGCAGGCGCGCTCGATTGGCCAGAAGGCCCTGCTGCGCATGGATGTGGCGCAATCGCGGGCGGTCAAGCAGCAGCTCCGGGCGATCCGCAGCGCGATCGCGCGCTGAGCGATCGCGGGCGCGGCCCGCCATGCGTAACTGATCCGGATCAACGCGCCGACCACACCCGCTCCGGCATGCTGGCCCCAAGCTGACTGGCCCCGGGGTGCAGTCGCAGCCACCCTTGAAACCGGGTGGTGCAACCGCATCTTTCCAGCATCGCCGGCACGGGCCGGCACTGACGACCGATGAGGATTCGCAATGCGGATGGACAAGCTCACCTCGCGTTTCCAGCAGGCGCTGGCGGACGCGCAGTCGTTGGCCGTGGGCCGCGACAACAGCATCATCGAACCGGTCCACGTGTTCAGCGCACTGCTGGACCAGCAGGGCGGCAGCACGCGCCCGCTGCTGGCGCAGGCCGGTGTCAATGTACCGGTGCTGCGCGAGCGCCTGGACGAGGCGCTGGACGCGCTGCCGAAGGTGTCCGGGCAGGCCGGCAACCTGTCGATCGGCAATGATCTCAACCGCCTGCTCAACCACACCGACAAGCTGGCCCAGCAGCACGGCGATGCCTTCATCGCCAGCGAGTGGTTCGTGCTGGCGGCGCTGGAGGATGGCGGCACGCTTGGCATGGCGCTGCGCGCCGCCGGTGCCGACAAGGCGCGCCTGCAGTCGGCGATCGACAAGCTGCGCGGCGGCGAGAACGTGCAGTCGGAGAACGCCGAAGAGCAGCGCCAGGCGCTGGAGAAGTACACCATCGACCTGACCGCGCGCGCCGAGAGCGGCAAGCTGGACCCGGTGATCGGCCGTGACGAGGAAATCCGCCGCACCATCCAGGTACTGCAGCGCCGGACCAAGAACAACCCCGTGCTGATCGGCGAACCCGGCGTGGGCAAGACCGCGATCGTGGAAGGGCTGGCCCAGCGCATCATCAACGACGAAGTGCCCGAGGGCCTGCGCGGCAAGCGCGTGCTGTCACTGGACATGGGCGCGTTGATCGCCG
The DNA here is from genome assembly GCF_059369935.1 of Stenotrophomonas sp. YJH_SMC_36. NCBI lineage: Bacteria > Pseudomonadati > Pseudomonadota > Gammaproteobacteria > Lysobacterales > Lysobacteraceae > Stenotrophomonas > Stenotrophomonas sp. YJH_SMC_36. The sequence continues at coordinate 316,390 of NZ_JCAFTD010000001.1, forward strand.
GCGCCAAGTTCCGCGGTGAATTCGAGGAGCGACTGAAGGGCGTATTGAACGACCTGGCCAAGAACGAAGGGCAGATCATCCTGTTCATCGATGAGCTGCACACCATGGTCGGGGCCGGCAAGGCCGACGGTGCGATGGACGCCGGCAACATGCTGAAGCCGGCGCTGGCGCGCGGCGAGCTGCACTGCATCGGTGCCACCACGCTGGACGAGTACCGCAAGTACATCGAGAAGGATGCCGCACTGGAACGCCGCTTCCAGAAGGTATTCGTGGGCGAGCCTTCGGTGGAGGACACCATTGCCATCCTGCGTGGGCTGAAGGAGAAGTACGCCCTGCACCACGGCGTTGAGATCACCGACCCGGCGATCGTTGCTGCGGCCACGCTGTCCAACCGCTACATCACCGACCGCCAGCTGCCGGACAAGGCCATCGATCTGATGGACGAGGCCGCCTCGCGCCTGCGCATGGAGATCGACTCCAAGCCCGAGGAACTGGATCGGCTGGAGCGGCGCGTGATCCAGCTGAAGATCCAGCGCGAAATGCTGAAGAAGGAGAAGGACGATGCCTCGCGGCAGCGCCTTGCCGATCTGGAGAATGACATCGAGGTGCTGGAGCGCGAATTCTCCGACCTCAATGAAATCTGGAAGTCGGAGAAGGCCGCGCTGCAGGGCGCAACGAAGATCAAGGAGCAGGTGGAGCAGGCCAAGCTGGAGCTGGAAGCCGCGCAGCGCCGGCAGGATTTCGCCAGGATGAGCGAGATCCAGTATGGGCTGCTGCCCCAACTGGAAAAGCAGCTGGCGGCTGCCCAGGAAGCCGAGCACAAGGACTTCAAGCTGGTGCAGGACCGGGTGACCGATGAGGAGATCGCCGAGGTCGTGTCGCGCTGGACCGGCATCCCGGTGAACAAGATGCTCGAAGGCGAGCGCGACAAGCTGTTGCGGATGGAAGAGGTGCTGCACAACCGCGTGGTCGGCCAGGAAGAGGCGATCAAGGTGGTGTCTGACGCGGTGCGTCGCTCACGCGCGGGCCTGTCCGACCCGAACCGGCCTGCCGGCTCGTTCCTGTTCCTGGGCCCGACCGGCGTCGGCAAGACCGAACTGTGCAAGTCCCTGGCCGAATTCCTGTTCGACAGCGCCGACGCGATGATCCGCATCGACATGAGCGAGTTCATGGAGAAGCACAGCGTCGCCCGCCTGATCGGTGCACCTCCGGGCTACGTCGGCTATGAGGAAGGGGGCTACCTGACCGAAGCCGTGCGTCGCCGTCCGTACTCGCTGATCCTGCTCGACGAGGTCGAGAAGGCGCATCCGGACGTGTTCAACATCCTGCTGCAGGTGCTGGACGATGGCCGCCTGACCGATGGCCAGGGCCGCACGGTGGACTTCCGCAATACCGTCATCGTGATGACCTCGAACCTGGGCTCGCACCAGATCCAGGACATGAGCGGTGACGACAGCCCGGAGGCCTACATGCAGATGAAGGCCGCGGTGATGGGGGTGGTGCAGGCGCACTTCCGTCCGGAGTTCATCAACCGCCTCGACGATATCGTGGTGTTTCACCCGCTGGACAAGCAGCAGATCAAGGAGATCGCGCGCATCCAGATGCGCGGGCTGGAGAAGCGGCTGGCCGAGCGCGGCCTGAAGCTGGTGGTGTCCGACGCCGCGTTCGACCTGCTGGGCAATGTGGGCTTCGATCCGGTATACGGCGCACGCCCGCTGAAGCGCGCGATCCAGTCGCAGCTGGAGAATCCGCTGGCACAGAAGATCCTGTCGGGCGCCTTCGCCAACGGTGACACCATCGAGGTCGGCAACGACGGCGGTCACCTGGTGTTCGCCAAGGCCTGATGTCGGCCGGGTTCCCGCCCATGGGGGCGGGAATCTGCGGGCTGCCGGGCAGGTCCTGATAACCACAGGTTACGGGCTCATCGCCAGCGGCTCTCAGCGTGCGCGGTGGGGTCGCCTATCGTGCAGGTTTCCCCGGATGGAACCTGACGCGATGAGTGATCCGCAGTGGCAACTGGAAACCCTGGCCGTGCACGGCGGCTACCGGCCCGACCCGACCACGCGCGCAGTGGCGGTGCCCATCTACCAGACCGTGGCCTACGCCTTCGATGACACCCAGCACGGCGCCGATCTGTTCGATCTGAAGGTGCAGGGCAACATCTATACCCGCATCATGAATCCCACCACCGACGTGCTGGAGCAACGTCTGGCCGCGCTGGAAGGCGGGATCGGTGCGCTGGCGCTGGCATCCGGGCAGGCTGCGATCACCTATGCGATCCAGACCATCGCCGAAGCAGGCGACAACATCGTCGCCGCCAGTGCGCTGTATGGCGGCAGCCTCAATCTGCTGGCGCATACGCTGCCGCAGTACGGCATCCAGGCGCGATTCGCCGATCCGGCCGATCCGTCAGCCTTTGCTCCCCTCATCGACAGCCGTACCAAGGCGGTGTTCGTGGAGTCTATCGGCAATCCACGCGGGAATGTCACCGACATCGCCGCGATTGCCGAAGTCGCCCATGCCGCCGGCGTGCCCTTGATTGTCGACAACACGGTTGCCACGCCTTTCCTGCTGCGCCCGTTCGAGCATGGCGCGGATATCGTGGTGCACTCGCTGACCAAGTACCTCGGCGGCCATGGCAACAGTCTGGGGGGAGCGATCATCGATTCGGGCCGCTTCGACTGGACGGCGCAGCCACAGCGTTTCGCCCGTCTCAACCAGCCGGACCCGAGCTATCACGGTGTGGTCTACACCGACGCCCTCGGCCCGGCCGCCTACATCGGCCGTGCGCGGGTGGTACCGCTGCGCAATACCGGCGCGGCACTGTCGCCGTTCAATGCGTTTCTCATCCTCCAGGGCATCGAGACCCTGGCCCTGCGCATGGAACGGATCAACGCCAACGCGCTGGCCGTGGCGCAGTATCTGAAGCAGCATCCCAAGGTGGCGTGGGTGCGCTATGCCGGCCTGCCGGATGACCCTGAGCATGCGGGCGCACAGCGTTACCTGCGTGGGCAGGGCTCAGGCGTGCTGACCTTTGGCCTTCCTGGCGGACGTGAGGCCGGTGCCCGCTTCCTGGACGCACTGAAGCTGTTCACGCGGCTGGTCAACCTGGGTGACGCCAAGTCGCTGGCCACCCATCCGGCATCCACCACCCACCGCCAGCTGGATGCCGATGAACTGGCCCGCGCCGGGGTCAGCGAAGACACGGTGCGGCTGTCGATCGGCATCGAGCACATCGGCGACCTGCAGGCCGACCTGCAGCAGGCGCTGGCCGGCGCCTGATAGCCAGGCGCTTGGTCGTCATCGCCAGTGGCGATCACCACCGCCGCCGCGATGCGCTACGGTGGAGCTGCCTCTCCAAGGCGTGGCACTGGTGTTACCTATCCCCGGTCGATGCGGGTCGACCGGGGATTTTTCATGGCAGCCGCCGGGCATGGCCCGGCGCTACGCCATCCGCCCTGCCTCACACCACCGGAATGCTGTGCTGGCCGAGATTCCGGTAGGGCGGGGTGGACATGATCATCTCCGCCAGCGAATAGGCCAGCTCGCGCTCGGCCATCACCGTGCCATCGGCGCCATGTTCCAGCAGGTGCTTCACTTCAGCATCGCTGTGTGCCCGTGCCAGCAGGGTCAGCTCGGGATTGATCGCGCGCAGTTTGGCCAGCGCTTCGCCGGCTTCCAATGGCTGCGGAATGGCCAGGACGGCGATCTTGGCGCGCTCCGGGTGGGCCTCGGCCAGCACCCGGTCGGCCGCGGCGCTGCCACGGATCGCCGCGAGGCCACTGGCATGTGCACGCTCGACATGGTCCTTGTTGTCATCGATCACCAGCACCGGTACGCCGCGGTCGCGCAGCACCTGCGCCAGCTCGCTGCCGACGCGGCCGTAGCCGATCACGATGGCGTGGTCATGCAGGTCGCGCGAGGGCCCGGTGGCTTCTTCCGGCTCCGGCGCCTGCGGCAGCTGCTCCTGCTTCGCCTGCCAGCGGTCGAGCAGGCCGAACACCAGCGGGTTGAGCATGATCGACACCAGTGCACCGGCCAGCACCAGCGACTGTCCTTCCTTCGGCAGGATCTGCAGCGAGACACCGAGGCCGGCGATGATGAAGGCGAACTCACCGATCTGCGCCAGGCTGGCCGAGATGGTCAGCGCAGTGCTGCTCGGGTGGCCGAACGCACGCACGATAAAGAAGGCGGCGGCGGACTTGCCGAACATGATGATCAGCACCGTGGCCAGTACCTGCCACGGATGCTGCACGACGATGTTGGGGTCGAACAGCATGCCCACCGAAACGAAGAACAGCACCGCGAACGCATCGCGCAGCGGCAGCGAATCATGCGCCGCCTTGTGGCTCAGTTCCGATTCGTTGAGCAGCATCCCGGCGAAGAACGCGCCCAGCGCGAAGGACACGCCGAACAGCATGGCCGAACCGAAGGCCACGCCCAGTGCGATCGCCAGCACTGACAGGGTGAACAGCTCGCGCGAGCCGGTGCCGGCGATGCGTTCGAGGATCCAGGGAATGACCCGCCGACCGACCACCAGCATCACGGCCACGAACAGGCCAAGCTGCACGAACGTCCAGCCCAGATCGGCCAGCACGCTGCCGACGGTGTGGGTTTCCTTGGCCGCATCGGGGCCGAACACGCCGGCGAGCACCGGCATCATCACCAGTGCCAGTACGCAGGCCAGATCCTCCACGATCAGCCAGCCCACTGCGATCTTGCCGCGCATGGTCTCCAGCAGGCGGCGCTCTTCCATCGCCCGCAGCAGGACCACGGTACTGGCGGTGGCCAGCGAGAAGCCGAAGATCACCCCATGCAGTGTCGGCCAGCCCATCAACCACGCCACGCCCCAGCCGAGCAGGGTGGCCACTGCGATCTGGCCGATGGCACCCGGGATGGCGATGGCCTTGACCGCCATCAGGTCCTTCAGCGAGAAGTGCAGGCCGACGCCGAACATCAGCAGCATCACGCCCAGTTCGGCCAGCTGGTTGGCCAGCGCCTGGTCGGCGACGAACCCCGGGGTGAATGGCCCCACGCAGATGCCAGCAACCAGATACCCGACCAGGGGAGACAAGCGCAGCTTGTTGGCCAGCGCGCCGAAGATGAAGGCGAGCCCCAGGCCAACGGCGACGATGTTGATCAGGTCGGTGTCATGGTGCATCGGCACTCGCAGGGTTCGGGGAGGGGGATGTCCCGATTTTCACCCAAGCGGCCAGATGCAGCAAACCCGGCAGGTGGAACGGATGGTTTGAGCAGTACAGGGCCGATCCCTTCTGCCGGAACAGAAGGGATGCAGGTTCCACCGCGCCGCCGGGCGTGGCCCGGCGTTACCGGTGCCGCTTACCAGGTGTACCGGATACGTCCGTACACATACGCGCCGTTGAAGCCGAACGGCGAGTAGTTGCTGTACGGCAGCATGCCGAAGGTCGAGTTCTGCAGGTCCGCCGTCCGGTCCGGATACTTGTCCAGCAGATTGTCCGCGCCGACGGTCAGGGTCCAGTTGCTGCTCGGCTTGTAGCTGGCCGAGGCATCCACTACCCAGGCATCACCGTAGGTCTGGTCACGCAGCGCGGTGGCCGAATTGCGCACGGTGAACTTGCCGTAGCGTGTGGCCGCCAGGCCCAGCTCCCAATGATCCGAGCGCCAGGTGCCGCTGAGGATCGCCTTGTCGCGCGGATAGCTGTCCTCGATGCGGCCGATCTCATCGCGGCCGATCAGCGACTGCGAGATACCCAGCGTCGGGAACACCGACGGAGACCCGTTCACCCGCTTCACTTCGGTTTCGTTGTAGCTGTAGGCCGCCGTCAGCTCCAGGCTGCTGGCACTGAAGGGCACGGTATAGCTGGAGACGAAGTCCACGCCCCGCGTGCGCGTGTCCAGTGCATTGGTGAAGTACGAGAAGGCCGTCACCTGCGGGAGGCCCAGCCCGCCCAGCAGCGCGGCTGCAGCCGGCGTGGTGGTGATGTTGGAGGACAGCGCGATGCGATCGTCAATGTCGATCTGGTACGCATCGATGGTCACGTACAGGCGGTCCACCGGCTGCAGCACCAGGCCCAGGCTGTAGCTGGTGGAGGTCTCGGCCTTCAGTGGCGAGGCGCCCAGCGCCTGTGCGGCCGGGCTGGTGGTGGGGAAAGTGCCGCGTTCGAAGAAGTCACCGTTGATGATGGTGCTGGTCACCGCCTGGTAGCCCTGCTGGCCCAGCGATGGCGCGCGGAAGCCACTGGACGCGGTGGCCCGCAGCGCGACCTTGTCGGTGAACGCGTAGCGTGCCGAAAGCTTGCCGGAGAAGCGGTCACCGAAGTCCGAATAGTCTTCGTAGCGCCCGGTGAGGCCGGCGGAGAACTTCTCGGTCAGGTCCGCTTCCAGGCCGGCGTAGACCGCATAGTTGTGGCGGTCGGTATGCACTTCATTGGTCGGGGTGAAGCCGGCGAAGCCCTGTGCGCCGCTGCCGGTGTACGAATTCAGCTCGCCCGGGTTCTGGTCCCACTTCTCCTTGCGGTACTCACCACCGAAGGACAGCGTCACCGGATAGGCCAGGCCCCAGTCCAGCGACTTGGTCAGGTCGGCATTGAAGATGTCCTGCTGGTACTTCAACGTGCCGTCGTAGAACGAGCTCGGGCTGGCCGTGCCCAGGCTGTAGTTGATGGTGTTGCGGGTGTGGAAATCCAGGGTGTTCTCGCCGTGGTTCAGGCTCAGGTCCCAGGTCCAGCCGCTGTCGGTGCTGCCCTTGACGCCGGCCACCAGCGAGCGGTCCTTGGAGTACTGGTTGATCTGCGGCACGAAGCCGTCGGGGTAGACCTGGGCCAGCAGGGCGCCCTGCCCACTGTGGTTGCGCGAGCGGTAGAACGCGAACGAGGTGATGTCGCGGTTGCTGAGCAGCGCGCTGGCGTAGCCGGTAACGCGGTCGCTGAAGTCGAAGCTGGCGTTGGCCGAGGCGGCGGTCGCATCCACGCGCGGATCGCCGACCACGAAGGTCGTCTCGCCGATGCCAGGGAAATTGCCGGTGTTCGGTGTGCTGCCCTGGTAAGGACCGGCGCGGTTGCTTTCATCCTGCTGGCTGATCTGCCCGGCCACGTGCAGGCGGCCACGGCCGCTGCCGAACTCCACGCCGGTATCGCCGGAGAGCTGGTACTTGTTGCCATCGCCGGCCGAATACTGGCCGTAGTCGACGGCCAGGCTGCCGCCGCTGCCGCTGCCCTTGAGCACGATGTTGATGACGCCGGCGATGGCGTCCGAGCCGTACTGCGCCGAAGCGCCGTCGCGCAGCACTTCAACGCGCTCGATGGCGGCGATCGGAATCGCATTGATGTCCACCGCCGACGAGCCGCGGCCGATGCTGCCGTTGACGTTGATCATGGCGGAGGTGTGGCGGCGCTTGCCGTTGACCAGCACCAGCACCTGGTCCGGTGACAGGCCACGCAGCTGCGCCGGTCGCACGCCGCTGGTGCCGTCGGTCAGGGCCGGGCGCGGGAAGTTCAGCGAGGGCAGGGCACGCGACAGCGCGGTGGCCAGTTCGCTGGTGCCGGTGGACTGCAGAACCTCAGGGGTGATGATGTCGATCGGGGACTGCGATTCGGCGACCGTGCGGTCGGCCACGCGGGTACCGGTGACGATCACGGTGTCCAGTGTGTTGGCGGCAGTACCGCTCTGCTGGGCGGCGGCGAGGAACGGAGAGCCACCGAGTGCGACAGCGACGGCGGCGGCGATCAGGCTGGTCTTGCGGGTCATCGGGACGGAACTCCGGTTGGCGGGGACGGCACCGGTATCGACATCACGAGGTGAAGCGGACGACGGTTGTTGCGGTGCGCAAAATAGGAATTAACGGGATATTCAGTGCCTGTCAAATGCCGGCCATCGGAAAAAACGTTGCAGCAGCAACCATTTAGCCGCGATGGGCATCATCATGAGAGGGGCCCGGGACACGTGCGGTGAGGACGTGGGAGAGAGGAAACGCCAGCCGCTGCGCATCCCGGGGCGCGTCAAGTATTCGTTAACGCTAGAATTGCGTCGCAGGAACAGTGCTTACCAGCACATTCCATCCGGTTATATGGACCCCTCCCCCGATGATTTCGCTTCGTAATTTCGCCTTGCGCCGCGGCGAGCGGCTGCTGTTGTCCAACGTCGACCTGACCCTGCATGCCGGTTACCGGGTGGGCGTGGTCGGCCGCAACGGTGCCGGCAAGTCCAGCCTGTTCGCGGCGGTGAAGGGCGAACTGGAGGCCGACAAGGGCGACGTCGACCTGCCCGGCAAGGTCCGCATTGCCAGCGTGGCCCAGGAAACCCCGTCGCTGCCGGATCCGGCGTTGAGCTTCGTGCTCGGTGGCGATACGGAAGTGGCCGCCGTGCTGGCCGAAGAGGCCGATGCGACCGCCCGTGAAGACTGGGAGGCGGTGGCCAATGCCCATACCCGGATGGCCGAGATGGGCGCCTATGACGCCGAAGCACGTGCCGGCAAGCTGCTGCACGGCCTCGGATTCCCGGCCGAGACCCACCACCGCGCGGTGTCCTCCTTCTCCGGTGGCTGGCGCGTGCGCCTGAACCTGGCCCGCGCGCTGATGATGCCCAGCGACCTGCTGCTGCTCGACGAACCGACCAACCACCTCGATCTGGATGCGGTGTACTGGCTGGAACAGTGGCTGCTGAAGTACCCCGGCACGCTGCTGCTGATCTCGCATGACCGCGAGTTCCTCGACAACGTTGCCACCCACACCCTGCACCTGCATGGGGGCGGCGCCAAGCTGTACCCGGGCGGCTACACCGATTTCGAGCGCCAACGTGCCGAGCAGCTGCGCCAGCAGCAGATCGCGCACGAGAAGGAACAGGCCGAGCGGGCCCACCTGCAGAGCTTCATCGACCGCTTCAAGGCGCAGGCCAGCAAGGCCGCGCAGGCGCAGAGCCGCATGAAGCGTCTGGCCAAGCTGGCCGGTACCGAGGCGGTGCGTGCCGAGCGCGAGTTCCGTATCGAGTTCGCACCGCCCGCCAAACTGCCGTTCTCGCTGATCCGCCTGAATCATGTCGAGGCGGGCTATGGCCAGGACGCCGTGATCCTGCACAACGTCGGCTTTGGTCTGGAAGCGGGACAGCGTATCGGCCTGCTCGGCCCCAACGGCGCCGGCAAGACCACCCTGGTGAAGACCCTGGTGGGCGAGCTGGCACCGATTGCCGGAGAGCGCATGGCCCATCCGGACCTGAAGATCGGCTACTTCGCACAGCACACGGTCGAGTCGCTGCACGAAGGCCAGTCGCCGATGGAGCATTTCCGCGAGATCGCGCCGGATGCGCCGAACCAGTCGTTCCGCGATTTTCTCGGCAAGTGGAATTTCCCGGGTGATCGTGCATTCGAGCCGGTCGATGGCTTCTCCGGTGGTGAGCGTGCGCGCCTGGCGCTGGCGCTGATCGCCTGGCAGCAGCCGAACGTGCTGCTGCTGGACGAACCGACCAACCACCTGGACCTGGAAATGCGCGAGGCGCTGGCCGAAGCGCTGGCAACCTTCGAAGGCGCGATCGTGATGGTCTCCCATGATCGCCACCTGATCGGCCTGGTCTGCGATACCTACTGGCGCGTGGCCGATGGCGTGGTCGAGCCGTTCGACGGAGATCTCGACGCCTACGCTGCGTGGCTGCGCACCCGTCCGCAGGCGCAGGGCACCAAGGCGCGCATGGAGCAGGTGGAAGAGCCGGTGGTGGTCAAGACCGCACCGGTTGCGCAGGTCGTGCAGAAGAAGCCTGTGAATCCGCACAAGCTGGCCGCGGCGGAAGCCAAGGTGGCCGAGCTGGAAGCCGGCCTGGCTGAACTGGACCGTCAACTGGCGGACCCGGCCAACTATGCCGACAGCACCCGCATGGCCGTGCTGGGCCGTGATCGCGAAACGGCCGCTGCGCAGCTGGAAAAGGCTGAAGCTGCCTGGATGGAGCTGCTGGAGTCCTGATGGAGGGCGCCGGGCCATGCCCGGTGGTGTTCCCGATGCACTGCGCTCGCCGGGCATGGCCCGGCGCTACCGCTCGCGCGCGTCAGCCCTGCGCCTGCAACCATTCCCGGAAGCGTCGTGCAGGCTCACGCTCGGCGCGTGAGCGCAGCCTCGTCAGCCAGTAGCGGCCCAGTTCCAGCGTCGTGGCGAACGGCTGCAGCAGCCGTCCTTCCGCCAGTTCCTGTTCGAACATGCGCAGCGGCAGCAGGGCCACGCCGGCCCCTCCGGCAGCGGCCATGGCCAAGGTCAGCGACGAATCGAATACCGGCCCGCGCGCCTCCACGCCGCTGACCCCGGCCGCCTGCAGCCAGCGCGGCCATTCATCATTGCGATAGGAGCGCAGCAGCGGCAGCGTGCCCAGATCACGCGGCTGTTTCAGCCGGCGTGCCAGGGCGGGGGCGCACAGCGGTGCGAACGGCGCGTCCAGGATGGCCGTGCAGGCCTGCCCCTGCCAGTCGCCCTCACCGAAGCGGATGGCCAGGTCCAGGCCTTCGCCGGCAAGATCGATGCGGTTGTTGTGCGTCTGCACGCGAAGCTCGATATCCGGATGCGTGGCCTCGAACGCGGCCAGGCGTGGCAGCAGCCAGCCGGTGGCGAAGGTGCCCACCACACCCAGCGTCAGCACTTCGCGGGCCGCTCCCCCCGTGTAGCGCGCGATGCTGGTCGAGATGCGCTCGAACGCTTCGTTGAGCACCGGGAACAGCGCGGCGCCTTCATCGGTGAGGGCGACGCCGCGAGGCAGGCGATGGAACAGGCGGATCCCCAGCCGGTCCTCCAGCCCCCGGATCTGATGGCTCAACGCGGCCTGGCTGACGCACAGCTCAAGCGCGGCGCGGGTGAAGTTCTGGTGGCGGGCCGCTGCTTCGAAGGCGCGCAGGGCGTTGAGCGGCAGAGTCGGATGCAGCATCGGAAAGCCGTGAGCTGAAATGATGACTGATCGTAGCGGGATCCAGGCGGTGCGTGGAATCTCCGTTGAATGCAGTTCTGAGACATGAATGAAACTGATGGCACGTGCTGAAAAAACGCGCTGGTCAGGCGCGGCAGGGGCTTTCGATAATCGGGTTCACTTCCCGGAGGTCCTGCATGTTGCCCCGTCGACGATTCCTTCAGTTCAGTACTTCAGCAGTGGTGACTTCACTGGCTCTGCCGCTGATCGCCCGTGCTGCCGGCAGGGGCGTTGGCACGTCGGCGGCGGCCGGCGCGATCGCCGCCGCCACGGACTTTGCCGCCCTGGAAAAGGCCTGCGCGGGCCGGCTTGGCGTGACCGTGCTGGATACCGCCAGCGGTCGCCGCATCGGCCATCGCCAGGATGAGCGGTTCCCGCTGTGCAGCACGTTCAAGACGGTGCTGGCGGCCACGGTGCTGGACCAGTCACGGCGCGTGCCCGGGCTGCTGGACAGGCGCGTGCCGGTGCGCGAGGCCGACCTGCTTTCGCATGCGCCGGTGGCGCGCCGCCACGCCGGCAAGGATCTGACCGTACGCGACCTGTGCCGGGCAACGATCATCACCAGCGACAACACGGCGGCCAATCTGTTGTTCGACGTGGTGGGCGGGCCGCCCGCCGTGACGGCCTTCCTGCGCGCTCAGGGCGACAGCGTGACCCGCAGCGATCGTCTCGAGCCGGAACTGAACAGCTTCGCCGAGGGTGATCCACGTGACACCACCACGCCGGCGGCGATGGCCGCGACCCTGCAGCGGCTGGTGCTGGGCGATGCGCTGGCGCCGGGCGCGCGCCAGCAACTGGCCGACTGGCTGATCGACAACGAAACCGGCGATGCGTGCCTGCGCGCAGGGCTGGGCGCGCGCTGGCGGGTGGGCGACAAGACCGGCAGCAATGGCGAGGATGCACGCAATGACACCGCCGTGTTGTGGCCCATGGGGGGAGGGGCACCCTGGGTGATTACGGCCTACCTGCAGGCTGCGGACATCAGCAACGATCAACGCGCCAGCGTGCTGGCGCAGGTTGGACGCATCGCGGACAGGCTGATCGGCTGACGCCCGCCAGTCTCCGGGCCGGGCTTGTTCCGAGGGTCGTGCGCGCGCATCCTGCGCGCGTTCGAAACCACACGGAAGTCCCCCATGAGTCATGAGTTGATCTACCTGCTGCTGATCTTCGCGCTGCTGGTGATCCCGCGCGCGCTGCAGCGCTTCAGCCTGCCCGCACCGCTCACCTGCCTGCTGTTCGGGATCATCGGCATGCTCTGGCTCGGGGACCAGGCGCACGACGCGGTGATCGGGCTGCTGGCCACGCTCGGCATCTCGTCCCTGTTCCTGTTCGCAGGTCTGGAGGTCGATCTGCAGGCGTTGCGCCGTGGCATGTGGCCCCTGCTGGCGCATCTTGTGGTGCGCAGCGCCACCCTGTTCGGCGTCGGCTGGCTGGCCTGGCGCTACGCCGGCCTGCCGTGGCAGGCCGCGGGCCTGCTGGCCCTGGCGCTGCTGACGCCCTCCACGGGTTTCATCATGGATTCGCTGTCGCGGCTGGGTCTCAGCGAGGACGAGCGGTTCTGGGTGACCAGCAAGGCCATCGCCGGTGAGCTGCTGGCGCTGGCGGCACTGTTCATCGTGCTGCAGGCCGGCGATCCCGGTCACATGGCCCTGTCCAGCCTGGCCCTGCTGGCGATGATGGTCGGCCTGCCGCTGCTGTTCATCGCGCTGGGTCGCTGGGTGGCGCCGCACGCGCCCGGTTCGGAGTTCTCGCTGCTGGTCATGGTCGGCATGGTCGCTGCCTACATCACCTACCTGCTGGGGGTGTATTACCTGGTGGGCGCCTTCATCGCAGGCCTGGTCGCACGGCTTCTGCACCAGCGCATGCCGCTGCTGGCCTCGCACGAGAACCTGCATGCACTGCGGCTGTTCGCATCGTTCTTCGTGCCGTTCTACTTCTTCAATGCCGGCACCAAGGTTCCCGCCGAGGCATTGAGCTTCGAAGCGCTGGGGCTGGGCATCGTGATCACCCTGGTGGTGCTGCCGCTGCGTATCGGCGTGGTCTGGCTGCAGCGCCGGCTGATGTTCGGTGAGAGTTTCCGCAGCAGTCTGCGCGTGTCGCTGGCGCTGGCGCCGACGCTGATCTTCACCCTGGTCCTGGCCGCGATCATGCGTGAGCGGTTCCAGATTCCGGCGGTGCTGTTCGGCGCATTGCTGCTGTACGCGGCGCTGACCACCCTGCTGCCCTCGCTGGTGTTCCGCACGCCCTTCGATGTCGACCCGGTCGAGCAGGAGCCGGACGGGGCGGGCGAGGCCGCACCCGTGGCGGCAACCGAGACCCTGGCGGAGGGCGTGGACACGGGGCGTTGAACGGATGAGTGGTTTGCGCAGGCCGGCCATGGTCGTTAGGGTTGGGGCATGAAACTGCCTGCCCTCGTCACTGCTTCTGCCGCCCTGCTCACGCTCGCAGCCTGCTCACAGCCCTCGCATACGGTCGCCCACGACGTGGCGACGGCCCCGGCCGACGCCTTCATGGCTGCGATCGCCGCTCACTGCGGCCAGGCGTACGAGGGCAAAGTGGTGGAGGACACGCCGGCACCGACCGGCAAGGACCCCTTCGCCGGGCAGCGGCTGGTCATGCACGTGCGGGGCTGTGCCGATCCCGGGCATGAGCTGCGCATCCCCTTCCATGTCGGCGATGATCATTCGCGGACCTGGGTCCTGACCCGCACCGAGAGCGGGCTGCGGTTCAAGCACGATCACCGGCATGCCGACGGCAGCCCCGATGCGATCACCCTGTATGGCGGCGACAGCCGTCCGCCGGGTACCGCCGAACGCCAGCAGTTCCCGGCCGATGCCGATTCGGTGGCCATGTTCCGCCGCGCCGACATGCTGGCGTCCACCCACAACGTGTGGGCGATGGAGATCGAGCCGGACCAGCGCTTCGTCTACGAGCTGACCCGTCCCGAAGGCCGCCGCTTCCGCGTGCAGTTCGACCTGAGCAAGCCGGTGGCGTTGCCGCCGGCACCGTGGGGCGACGAGGCCCCGCCGGCAACCGCACCGTAGCGCTCGAATCGCGCCTGGCAGTGCCGGGCCATCCCCGGCGAGCGCGGCGGCGGCGATGCCGCCGCACGCCCGCAGGTTCGTTCGCTCAGCGCGTGCCGAAGCGGGCCCGGCAGCCGTTGCTCACCCAGACCTGGCCCCGCGAATAGCCCCAGCTGCGGCCCTCCTGACAGGCACTGCCCGACAGCTGCTGCTGCAGCACGGGCCGGCCTTGGCGCTCGTCCCAGTCACAGTTCTGGGTGCGGTTGTTGCTGCTGCTGCAGGTAATGGAGTAATTGCTGTTGCTGTTGCCGCCGCCGCCCCAGCCGCCGTTGCCGCCGCCCCAGCCACCGCGGGCTTCAGCGAACTCGGCGCGGCAGCCATTGCTGACCCACACCGCGCCATTGCGCACGCCCCAGGTGCGGCCTTCCTGGCAGGGACTGCCGGACAACTGGCGGACCAGGCGGGCATTGCGCCATCCGACCGGACAGCTGCGTTCACGGTTGTTCTGGCTTTCGCAGCGGATGGTGTCGCCGTTGTTGCCCCCCCAGCCGCCATTGCCACCGCCCCAACCGCCGCGACCCTCGACGAATTCGGCACGGCAGCCGTTGTTGACCCAGATGCTGCCGTTGCGGCTGCCCCAGGTACGGCCTTCCTGGCAGGCCGAGCCGGACAGCTGGCGTACCAGCTGCGCGCTGCGCCAGCCGGTAGTGCAGACCCGTTCGCGGTTGTTCTGGCTTTCGCAGCGGATGACGCCGTTCTGCGCGGCGGCGGGGGCGGGGGAGAGGGTGAGCCCGGCGAGGGCGCCCAGGCTGAGGGTGACGGCCAGGCTGGCCAGGGACAGCGTTTTCATGGCGAATCCCCATACGGTGTGTGGTGCGCGACTATAAGGACGGAACGGATAAAGCCCGTGTGACTGCCCCGCATTTGCCCCGGCCGGGGCCTCGGCCGCAGAATACGGGGCTTTCCGGCCCCATCGGGTGCCGGCGTTCTCCAGCGGAGCTTTCCCCCATGCGTACCCACTTCTGCGGCCTGGTCGACGAGACCCTGATTGGCCAGACTGTCACCCTCGCCGGCTGGACCGACGTGGCCCGTAACCAGGGCGGCGTCTGCTTCATCGATCTGCGCGATCATGAAGGCATCGTGCAGGTGACGGTCGAGGTCGACAACGCCGAAGTGTTCGCGGTCGCGGCCAGCCTGGGCTACGAGGATGTGCTGCAGGTGGAAGGCGTGGTGCGTGCCCGCCACGCGGTGAACGACAAGATGGCGACCGGCAGGGTGGAAGTGATCGCCACGGCCATTACCGTGCTGAACAAGGCGGCGCCGCTGCCGTTCCACGCTCACGAGAATCCGGGCGAAGATACCCGCCTGAAGTACCGCTACCTGGACCTGCGCCGCCCGGAAATGCAGCGCATGCAGCGCACCCGCATCAAGCTGGTGCAGGCGCTGCGCCGTCACCTGGATGCGCGTGGCTTCCAGGACATCGAAACCCCGATCCTGACCAAGGCCACCCCGGAGGGCGCGCGCGACTTCCTGGTGCCGGCGCGCATGCATCCGGGCGAGTTCTACGCTCTGCCGCAGAGCCCGCAGCTGTTCAAGCAGATCCTGATGGTGGCCGGCTTCGACCGTTACTACCAGATCGCGCGCTGCTTCCGCGATGAAGCGCTGCGTGCCGACCGCCAGCTGGAATTCACCCAGCTGGACATGGAGTTCGCCTTCGTGCGCGAGCGCGACGTGCAGGATTTCGTCGAAGAGATGATCCGCGCCATCTTCAAGGAAGTGGTGGACGTCGACCTGGATGCCAGCTTCCCGCGCATGACCTGGGCCGAAGCGATGCGCCGCTATGGGTCGGACAAGCCGGACCTGCGCATCGCGCTGGAACTGGTGGACGTGGCCGAGCTGGTCAAGGGCAGTGAGTTCCCGGTGTTCACCGGCCCGGCCAACGACGCCGATGGCCGCGTCGCCGCGCTGCGCATCCCCGGTGGCGCAGCGTTGAGCCGCAAGCAGATCGATGAGTACGCTGCTCACGCCGCCAAGTACGGCGCCAAGGGCCTGGCCTACATCAAGATCGCCGACAACGGCGAGGTCAGCTCGCCGATCCAGAAGTTCTTCAGCGAAGACGCCTTCGCCGCGCTGGTTGCGCACGTCGGCGCCGGGAAGGGTGACATCGTGTTCTTCGGTGCCGGTGGCTATAACAAGGTCTCCGACTTCATGGGCGCACTGCGCCTGAAGGCCGGTAAGGACTTCGGCCTGGTCGCCGATGGCTGGCGCCCGTTGTGGGTCACCGATTTCCCGATGTTCGAATGGGACGACGAGGCGCAGCGCTATGTCGCCCTGCATCACCCCTTCACCGCACCGGCCGTGGACGATATCGCCGACCTGCGCGCCAATGCCCGTACTGCGGTCTCGCGCGGCTACGACATGGTGCTCAACGGCAATGAAATCGGCGGCGGCTCGATCCGTATCCATCGCCCGGACATGCAGAGCGCGGTGTTCGAGCTGCTCGGCATCGGTGCCGAAGAAGCGCGTGCGAAGTTCGGTTTCCTGCTCGACGCGCTGAACTACGGCGCGCCGCCGCACGGCGGCATCGCATTCGGCATCGACCGCATCGCCGCGCTGATGGCCGGTACCGAGTCGATCCGCGACGTCATCCCGTTCCCGAAGACCACCGGTGCACAGGATCTGATGACCGACGCGCCGTCGCCGATCGTCGACGAGCAGCTGGCCGAAGTGCACATCCAGGTTCGCCCCAAGAAAAACTGATCAGGAGATCCAGGCAATGACCGAGTTTGCGTTTTCGCTGGAGTGGGAAAAGCTGGGCAATGAAGGCTCCGAGGCCAACCTGGTCACCGAGCGGGCACGCGTGTTCGGTGGTTGGCTGGTCCGCGTCGGCACCAACCCGTCGGCGATGGCCCTGACCTTCGTCGCCGACGGCGAAGGCCGCTGGGACGGTGAAGACTTCGGCGTCGAGGATTACGAAGACGACGAAGAGGAAGAAGAGTACGACGAGGACGAGGAAGGCGAAGAAGAGGACGAGGACGAAGAGGAGTACGAGGAAGAGGACGAGGAAGACGCGGAATCGCCTGAAAAGGCTTGACCCGCCCTTCGCGCTGACGTCAACTTCCTGCATGTACTCGATCCGCCGCGCCACCGTGGACGACGCGCCGACCTTGTCGGCGCTGGCCGCACGCACGTTCACCGAGACTTTCGGCCACCTGTATCCGCCGCAGGACCTGCAGGCGTTCCTGCAGGAGTCCTACACGGTCGAGCGCCAGCGCACGATCCTGGCTCACCCGGATTACGCCGTGTGGTTGCTGGAGCGGGAAGGGGAGGCGGTCGGTCATGCCGCCGCCGGCCCCTGTGGCCTGCCCCATCAGGACGTGAAAGCGGGGGATGGCGAGCTCAAGCGCCTGTATCTGGTCAAGTCGCAGCAGAGTTGTGGCTGGGGCAGCCGCCTGCTGGAAACCGCGCTGGCGTGGCTGGAGCGCGACGGCCCGAGGACACTGTGGCTGGGCGTGTGGTCGGAGAACTTCGGCGCACAGCGCTTCTATGCCCGTTACGGCTTCGAGAAGGCCGGGCAGTACCTGTTCCCGGTCGGCCAGACCAACGATCTGGAGTTCATCCTGCGCCGCGCGCCGCGAACGGCCTGAGCGCGTTCACCGCCGCTTTCTGCCGGCGTGTGTTCAATCACCTCACGTTTCCGCCCCGCTGATCGCCAGGCTGTTGCACATGACACCCCCCGTACTGCTGCTCCATGGCATCTGGAACGCCCGCGCCTGGGTAGGGCCGCTGGCGTGGCGCCTGCGCGCGCGCGGGTTCCGGGTGCAGACCTTTGGCTATTCCTCCGTGTTCGGCGGCCCGGATGTAGCGGTACCTCAGCTGTTGGAGCGTCTGGCCGATGCCGGACCGCTGTCGCTGGTCGGCCACAGCCTTGGCGGGCTGCTGGCGCTGGAGGCACTGCGCCGGCAACCGCAGCTGCAGGTACAGCGCGTAGTCTGCCTTGGCTCGCCGCTGCGCGGCAGCGGTACCGCGCGTTCGCTGTCCGAGCATGGCTGGGGCCTGGCCTTGGGCCGCAGCAGCGAACTGCTGCTTGACGGCCTGCCCGACTGGCAGGGCACGGCCGCGGTCGGCCTGATCGCCGGTTCGGTGCCGCATGGGCTGGGCAGCCTGCTCGGCGCGATCGACGATGCCTCCGACGGCACGGTGGCGCTGGCGGAAACCCGCCTGCCGGGTCTGGCCGATCATTGCGTAGTGCGTACCAGCCACAGCGGCCTGGTGGTTTCGCCCGATGCGGCACGGCAGACCGCGCACTTCCTGCGCCACGGCCGGTTCGATCACAGCCGCGACGCTGCGGCCGCGTAGGCGCCCGGTCGATGCGCACCGTCCGCCGGGCATGGCCCGGCGCTACCCCGGCAACGATCCTGCGGCGCTTTCCCCGGTAGCGCCGGGCCATGCCCGGCGAGCGCAGCGGCGTCCATCCGCCCTAGACACGGTTGCAGCGCCCGATCAGGTAGAATCCGCGCCTTGATCCTGAAGCAGCCAGACGGTAGCACCCATGGGTAGAGGCCCCTCCATCGAAGCCCGCAAGAACGCGTCCGACGCGAAGCGCGGCAAGATTTTCACCAAGATCATCCGCGAGATCGGCGTGGCCGCGCGCGGCGGTGGAGGCGACCCCAACAACAACCCGCGCCTGCGCGTGGCGATGGACAAGGGCCTGGCCGTGAACATGTCCAAGGACGTGATCGAACGTGCGATCAAGAAGGCCACCGGTGAGCTGGAAGGCGTCGACTACGAGGAAGTGCGCTACGAGGGCTATGCGCCCGGCGGTGTGGCGGTGATCGTCGATTGCCTGACCGACAACCGCGTGCGCACCGTGGCCGATGTCCGCCACGCGTTCAGCAAATGCGGCGGCAACATGGGTACCGAGGGCTCGGTGGCCTTCATGTTCAAGCGCCTGGGCGTGCTCAGCTTTGCCCCGGGTGCCGACGAGGAGGCGATCACCGAAGCGGCCATCGAGGCGGGCGCCGATGACATCGTCGTCTATCCGGACGATGGCTCGATCGACGTGGTCACCAGCCCTGACGCATTCAACGCGGTAAAGGAGGCGATGACTGCCGCAGGGCATCTCGCCGACCACGCCGAGATCACCTTCCGCGCCGACAACGACATCAAGGTCGAGGGCGAGGTCGCCCTGCAGGTCCGCAAGCTGCTGGACATGCTTGAAGACCTGGACGACGTGCAGGACGTGTATTCGAACGCCGAACTCGGCGCCGACGCCTACGCCTGAGCCGTCACCGACGGCCTGGGCGCGGGCCGTTGAACGGTCACCGCGGACAGTCATGAGCCCATACGCCTGCCAGCGCTTCCCGTTCCGCCCCGCCAGGAGCGCGGCATGACCCGCATCCTCGGCATCGACCCCGGTTCACAGCGGACCGGGGTGGGCATCATCGATGTCGATGCCGCAGGGCGCGTCATCCACGTCCATCACCAGCCCCTGGTGCTGCTGGGCGCCGACGATTTCCCGCAGCGGATGAAGCTGCTGGTGCTGGGTCTGGCCGACCTGTGCCGCGAGTACCAGCCGCAGGAAGTGGCGATCGAGCGCGTGTTCATGGCGCGCAACCCCGATTCGGCGCTGAAGCTGGGCCAGGCCCGCGGCGCAGCCATTTCGGCCGTGGTGCTGCGCGACCTGCCGGTGCACGAATACGCCGCCAGCGAGATCAAGCTGGCGGTGGTCGGCCGTGGTGGCGCGGAAAAGCAACAGGTTCAACACATGGTCGGGCTCATGCTCAACCTGAAAACCAAGCTGCAGGCCGACGCGGCCGACGCGTTGGCGGTAGCGATCACCCACGCCCACGTAAGGGCGACGGCCAACCGCCTGGGGCTCAGCGCCCGCCAGGCGTGGGGTCGCAAATGAGGAGCTGCACGCAATGATCGGTCGACTGCGCGGCATCGTCGCCTACAAGGCGCCGCCGTGGCTGGTGGTGGACGTGAATGGAGTGGGCTACGAACTGGAGGCGCCGATGAGCACCTTCTACGACCTGCCCGAGCTCGGACGCGAGGTCACGCTGTACACCCATTACGCGCAGAAGGAAGACAGCGTCTCGCTGTACGGCTTCCTGCGCGAAGGCGAGCGTCGGCTGTTCCGCGATGTGCAGAAGGTCAGCGGCATCGGCGCGAAGATCGCGCTGGCCGTGCTGTCCGCTGTCAGCGTCGAGGAATTCGCGCGCATGGTGCAGGCGGGCGATATCACCGCACTGACCCGCATCCCGGGCATCGGCAAGAAGACGGCCGAGCGCATGGTGCTGGAGCTGCGCGACCGTGCGGCCCAGTTCGGTGCCGGCGGGGCGCTGCCGACCGGCAGCGGTCCGGCCCCGGCCGACCCGCTGTCCGATGCCACCGTGGCGCTGCAGCAGCTGGGCTACAAGCCGGCTGAAGCGGCCCGCATGGCCCGTGATGCCTTCAACGAAGGCGACGAAGTGGCCACGGTCATCCGCAAGGCCCTGCAGTCGGCGCTGCGCTGAGCCGCGTCCTTTTCCTCCCCCCATCGCCTGAGCTTCGCCAGGAGTCCCATGTCCAGCAGTCAAACCCCGCACGCAGCCGCCCCTGGCGGACACGGTCACGCCCCCCCGGCCGGGGGACTGGCGCTGGTCATCGGTGCGATCGGTGTGGTCTTCGGTGACATCGGTACCAGCCCGCTGTACACCCTGAAGGAGGCGTTCTCGCCGCACTACGGGCTCAACAGCGACCACGACACCGTGCTCGGCGTGCTGTCGCTGGCGTTCTGGGCGCTGAACATCGTGGTCACCCTGAAGTACGTGACCATCATCATGCGCGCCGACAACGATGGCGAGGGCGGCATCATGGCGTTGATGGCGCTGACCCAGCGTACGCTGCGCAACGGCTCACGCTCGGCCTACGTGGTGGGCATCCTGGGCATCTTCGGTGCGTCGCTGTTCTTCGGTGATGGCGTGATCACCCCTGCGATCTCGGTGCTTGGTGCCGTCGAGGGCCTGGAGGTGGCCGCACCGGGCCTGCACGCGTTCATCGTGCCGATCACCGTGGTGGTCCTGCTGATGGTGTTCGCCGCGCAGCGTTTCGGCACAGAGAAGATCGGCAAGGCGTTCGGCCCGATCACCTCGGTGTGGTTCATTTCGCTGGCGGCGATCGGCATCTACAACATCATCGATTCGCCGGAAGTGCTGAAGGCGTTCAACCCGTGGTGGGCCATCCGCTTCTTCATGGAGCACAGCTGGCACGGCATCTTCATCCTTGGCGCCGTGGTGCTGGCGGTCACCGGTGGCGAGGCCCTGTATGCCGACATGGGCCACTTCGGTGCCAAGCCCATCCGCCATGCCTGGTACTTCTTCGTGCTGCCGTGCCTGGTGCTGAACTACCTGGGGCAGGGTGCGCTGGTGCTGAACCACCCCGAAGCGGTGAAGAATCCCTTCTTCGAAGCGGTCCCCGACTGGGCCCTGTATCCGATGATCATCCTGGCCACGATGGCGGCGGTGATCGCCTCGCAGTCGGTGATCACCGGCGCGTTCTCGGTCTCGCGCCAGGCCATGCAGCTCGGCTACATCCCGCGCATGCGCATCAAGCACACTTCGCACGACACCATCGGCCAGATCTACATCCCGGGCATCAACTGGGGCATCGCGGTGATGGTCATCGGCCTGGTGCTGGCCTTCCGCAGCTCGTCGAACCTGGCCGTGGCCTATGGCATCTCGGTCTCGGCCACCATGCTGATCGATACGCTGCTGCTGGCCCTGGTCGCGCGCTCGCTGTGGCCCAAGGCGCGCCATTGGATCCTGCCGCTGTGCGTGGTGTTCTTCATCATCGACGTCGGCTTCGTCATCGCCAATGGCGCCAAGCTGCTGCAGGGCGCCTGGTTCCCGGTCGTGCTGGGCATCTTCCTGTTCACCATGATGCGCACCTGGCGCCGTGGCCGAGAGCTGCTGCGCGACGAGATCCGCAAGGACGGCATCCGAATCGACACCTTCCTGCCGGGCCTGATGCTGGCGCCGCCGGTGCGTGTGCCGGGTACCGCGGTGTTCCTCACCGCTGACCCGACCGTGGCTCCGCATGCACTGATGCACAACCTCAAGCACAACAAGGTGCTGCACGAGCGCAACGTCTTCCTGCATGTGGAAACCCTGCCCATTCCCTATGCGATGGAGGGGCAACGGCTGAAGATCGAATCGGTGGGCGACGAGTTCTACCGGGTCTATGTCCGCTTCGGTTTCATGGAGACGCCGGACGTACCGTTGGCGTTGATGCGCTCCTGCGACCACGGCGGGATCTATTTCGATCCGATGGACACCACCTTCTTCGCCAGCCGCGAGACCATCGTCGCCACCGCCAACCGCGGCATGCCGATCTGGCGCGACAAGCTGTTCGCACTGATGCATCGCAATGCTGCGCCGGCCACGGGCTTCTTCCGGATTCCGGGCAACCGTCTGGTTGAGTTGGGCGCACAGGTGGAGATTTAATCTCCACCTGCGTTACGTCCCACGATTTGCTGCGCAAACCGTGGGCCCCGCGCGCACTCCACCTTATCCCCCCGCCTATCGGCGCGCCCCCTTGAACAACAAGGGGGCTCCTCTTGCGGAGATGCTGCGTGCCTGAAACTGAGCCCACTCTCCTGCTCTGTTCCATCCACGCATGGCGTGGATCTTCCGTGTCGACCAAGGTCGACACCTACCATCAGATCGCGGCCAACTGTCGAAGGCGGGGTGGGTCCGGTTGCGGGGGCGTGAGCCGCATGGATGCGGCGACCGAGCTTACATGGACGTACTTGCAGCGTCCCCCGCAACCGGACCCACCCCGCCATTCCCCAGGAAGCCCGCTTCGGCTGTTGCTGTTGAGGTTGCCGGCCAGCGGCCGGCACTACCGCGGGTGCTGGGCGCAGCCCGGCCGAAACCCGCGCTTTTGCCGCATAATCAGCACATGACCGACGACCGCATCATCGGCGCCGGCGCCACCCGCGAGGATGACGCCGCCGACGCCAGCATCCGCCCCAAGCGACTGGCCGATTACCTGGGCCAGGCGCCGGTGCGCGAGCAGCTGGAGATCTACATCGAAGCGGCCAAGGCCCGCGGCGACGCGCTCGACCATGTGCTGATCTTCGGTCCGCCGGGGCTGGGCAAGACCACGCTCAGCCACGTCATCGCCAACGAGCTGGGGGTGGCGCTGCGGGTGACGTCCGGCCCGGTGATCGAAAAGGCCGGTGATCTGGCCGCCCTGTTGACCAACCTGCAGCCACACGACGTACTGTTCGTGGACGAGATCCACCGCCTGTCGCCGGTGGTCGAGGAAGTGCTGTACCCGGCGATGGAGGATTTCCAGATCGACATCATGATCGGCGAGGGCCCTGCGGCCCGCTCGATCAAGATCGACCTGCCACCGTTCACGCTGATCGGGGCCACCACCCGCGCCGGCCTGCTGACCGCGCCGCTGCGCGACCGCTTCGGCATCGTCCAGCGGCTGGAGTTCTACAGTGTCGAGGAGTTGACCCGGATCGTACGCCGCTCGGCCACCATCCTGGGCATCGACTGCACCGCCGATGGCGCAGGGGAGATCGCGCGCCGTGCGCGTGGCACCCCGCGCATCGCCAACCGCCTGCTGCGGCGGGTGCGCGACTACGCCCAGGTGAAGGCGGGTGGCCATATCGACGTGGCGGTCGCCCAGGCGGCCATGCAGATGCTCAAGGTCGACCCGGAGGGTTTCGACGAGCTCGACCGGCGCCTGCTCAGGACCCTGGTGGACTACTTCGACGGCGGCCCGGTCGGCATCGAATCGCTGGCCGCCGCGCTGTCCGAAGAGCGCGGAACGCTGGAAGACGTGGTCGAACCCTACCTGATCCAGCAGGGCTTCCTGGTGCGCACCGCGCGCGGCCGCATGGCCACCCACAAGGCGTACCGGCACATGGGGCTGAAGCCGAAGAACCCGCCGCAGGACCTGTTCGCGGAGGTTCCCGATGTCGGTTGAGCCACTATTCAGTTGGCCGACACGCATTTACTGGGAAGATACGGACGCAGGCGGGGTGGTCTACCACGCCCGCTACGTGGCCTTCATGGAACGGGCCCGGACCGAATGGATGCGCGCGCTGGGCTATGGCCAGGAGCGCATGCGCAGTGAGCACGGCATGGTCTTCGCGGTACGTGCCATGCAGATGGACTTCATCCGACCGGCGCGGCTGGATGACCTCCTGCAGGTGAGTGCCACGCTGGTCCAGCTGAAGAAGGCCAGCATGGTCTTCGATCAGCGGATCGAGCGCGACGGCGAACTGCTGCTGTCGGCGCAGGTCCGCATCGCCGCACTGGACGCGGCCAGTTTCCGCCCGCGTGGCATGGACGACGCCGTCCTTGCCGTGCTGCAACCCTACCTCCACCCCGAATCCGAACACTGAGGAACAACGGATGATCGCAACGCTCCTGGCCCTGCAGGCCACGGTCACCGAGGCACTGCCGGCTGACGTCAGCAACGCCGCGACCCAGACCCTTGCCCAGGCCACCACCGGCGGCGGCATCAACTACCTCGAACTGATGGCCAAGGCCAGCCTGCCGGTGAAGATCATCGTGCTGCTGCTGCTGGTCGGCTCGTTCGTCAGCTGGGTGATCATTTTCCGCAAGGCCCGCGTGTTCAAGCAGGCCACCCGCGAGGCGGACGAGTTCGAGAACCGCTTCTGGTCCGGCGCCGACCTGGGCAAGCTGTACAGCTCGGCCACCGACCGCAGCCGCAACGTGGGCGGCCTGGAGGCGATCTTCGAGGCGGGCTTCCGCGAGTTCACCCGCCTGCGCGACAAGCGCCGGCTGGATGGCCGTGCGCAGCTGGAAGGCGCGCAACGTGCGATGCGCACCACCTACACCCGCGAAGTCGATCAGCTCGAGCGCAATCTGGAACTGCTGGCCAATATCGGCTCGACCGCGCCTTACGTGGGCCTGGTCGGCACCGTGTTCGGCATCATGGTGACCATGCACGACATGATCAGCAGCGGTGCCCAGGCCGGCATCGCCTCGGTCGCCCCGGGCATCTCCGAAGCGCTGTTCGCCACCGCCATCGGCCTGTTCGTGGCAATCCCGGCGGTGTGGGCCTACAACCGCTTCACCACCCGTGTGGAGCGCATGTCGGTCCGTTTCGAGACCTTCGCCGACGAATTCAGCTCCATCCTGCAGCGCCAGAGCGCTGGCGACGAGTAAGCGCCTGACCCGGGAGTCCAAGCCATGTCCGCTGCCATCGGTCGCCGCAAGCGCCGCAAGCTGAAATCGGAAATCAACGTCGTTCCCTATATCGACGTCATGCTGGTGCTGCTGATCATCTTCATGGTCACCGCGCCGCTGCTCACCCTGAGTTTTGACGTGGACCTGCCGAACTCCAATGCCAAGGCGCTGGAGAGCAAGCAGGATCCGGTGATCGTTTCGGTGCGCCAGGACGGCCAGTTGAGCCTGAAGCTGCCCGACGCCAAGGAGCCCACGGCCGTGTCTGCCGAGGAGCTGGAAGGGCGCCTGGCCGGCATCGCCGCACAGGACAAGGGCCTGCGCGTGATCGTCGCCGCCGACCGTGCCGTGGCCTATGAGAAGGTCATCGCGGCGATGGACGTGATCAAGCGCGCGAAAGTGGACAAGGTAGGCCTGGCCACCGATGCACGCTGAGACCCTGCCGCCTCCGCGACAGCAGGAACCGGGCTGGGGCCTGCCCCTGGCGCTGGCCGTGCTGGTGCACCTGCTGGTCGCGCTGGTGTTCATCCTGGCGTGGCTGTGGTCGCCCACGCGCAATACCGATGCCGCTGCCGGTGATCCCTCGGTCGAGGCCAGCCTGGCGCTGTCCGCGTCGGAGGCGGCCGCTGCGCGCCAGGCCCTGCGCCAGTCGGAGAAGCTGGAAGATCTGCCGCCGCCGGTTGCCGAGCCGATTCCGGTGCCCGAGGACACCATTCCACCGCCGCAGCCGATTCCCGAGCCACGTCCGCAGGATGCCCCCACGCCGCAGCAGCAACAGGCGCAGGAGCGTGTCGCCCAGCCCGATACGCAGGACCAGGAGGCGGTGAGCGCACTGGCCATCTCGCAGGAGAAGGCCCGGCAGGAACAGGAAGCCAAGCGCCGCCAGGAGCAGATCGACCTGACCGAGCGCAAGCGCCAGGAAGAAGCCGAGCAGAAGCTGCGCCTGGCCAAGCAGCAGGAAGAAGACGCCAAGAAGAAGCGTGCCGAGCAGGAGCGGCAGGCCGCCGACCAGGCCGAGGCCGAACGGCAGAAGAAGATCGCCGAGATCCGTGCCAGGCGCGAACAGGCGGAGAAGGAAGCCAAGCTGGCCGAGCAGAAGCTGCGCCAGGTCGCCGCCGCACGCAACGCCGCCGGCAGCGCGCCGGCCGGCAACACCGGTGCGGCACAGCCGGCCGCTGGGGGCGGTGGCAACAGCGATGATCTTTCGGCGAAGTACGCTGCCGCGATCCAGGCCAAGGTTCGCAGCGCCTGGACGCGTCCAGACAGTGTGCCGCTGGGCCAGCGCTGCCAGATCACCATCACGCAGATTCCGGGGGGGCAGGTGCTTCAGGCCAAGGTGGGCGCCAACTGCCCCTATGACGAAGCCGGCAGGCGTTCGATCGAGGCCGCAGTGCTCAATGCGCAGCCGTTGCCCTATCGCGGATTCGAATCGGTGTTTGCGCGCACGCTCAACCTGACCTTCACCGCGCAGGATTGATCGGCCGCGCGGGCCGGCCTGCGGGTCGCCCCGTCGCGCGGCAGCCGACCGATACGTTAATGGGGCGTGAGAGGACGGGCTGGAACTGACCCGGAATTCACGTACCCTTGGTTCATGATTGCGAAGCGGTTCACCGCCGCTTTGCTATCCCTCGTTCCGGTTTCCCCCTATTGAGCGCTCCATGAAGAAGATGCCTCGTTGGCTTGCCGTGTTTGCGGCCCTGTTGCTGCCCTTCGCTGCCGTCGCGCAGCAGAGGGGACTGGATATCGACATCATCGGTGGCAACGCGTCCGCGCTGCCGATCACCATCGTGCCGATGCCCTACCAGGGCTCGTCGGCCGCACCGCAGACCGATGTCGCCGGTGTGGTCCGCGCCGACCTGGAACGTTCGGGCCAGTTCCGCACCCTGCCCGAAGCGCAGATCGTGGAAAAGCCCGTCCGTGGCGGCGAGATCCAGTTCGCCACCTGGCGCGCGCTGAAGCAGAACTACATCGTGGTCGGCCGCGTGCTGGATGCCGGTGCCGGTGCCTACCGTGTCGAATACGAACTGTTCGACGTGCCGAAGGGCGAGCGCCTGCTCGGCCTGGCGATGACCGCCCGCGGCAATGCCATGCGCGACGTCGCCCACCAGATGGCCGATGCCATCTACGAGAAGATCACTGGTGTCCGGGGTGCCTTCTGGACGCGCATCGCCTACGTGACCGCCAGCGGCAAGGGCGACGCCATGCGCTATGCGCTGATGGTGGCCGACTCCGATGGCTACAACCCGCAGACCATTGTGCGTTCGGCCGAGCCGCTGCTGTCGCCGTCGTGGAGCCCGGATGGTGGCAAGCTGGCCTACGTCAGCTTCGAGCGCGGCAACTCGGCCATCTACATCCAGAACATCGCCACCGGTGCCCGTGAGCTGGTCACCAGCTTCCGCGGCATCAACAGCGCGCCTGCGTTCTCGCCGGACGGCCGCAAGCTGGCCCTGACCCTGTCGCGCTCCGGCAACCCGGAAATCTACGTGATGGACCTGGGCAGCAAGCAGCTCACCCAGCTGACCAACCACTTCGCCATCGATACCGAGCCGACCTGGGCGCCGGACGGCAGCGCGGTGTACTTCACCTCCGACCGCGGCGGCCGTCCGCAGGTCTACAAGGTCGGTGCCGGCGGCGGCAGCGCCGAGCGCGTGACCTTCCAGGGCAACTACAACGCCAAGCCTTCGGTGTCCTATGACGGCAAGAAGATCGCCGTGGCCCAGGGCTCGGGCAACAGCTACAAGATCGCGATGATGGACAGCTCGCTGGGCTCGCCGCGCTGGAGCACCCTGTCCCCGGGTTCGCTGGATGAATCGCCGAGCTTTGCGCCCAACGCAAGCATGGTGCTGTACGCCGCCCGCGAAGGTGGCCGTGGTGTGTTGTATGCCGTTTCGGCCGATGCGCGGGTTCGCCAGCGCCTGGTTCTGGCCGATGGTGATGTGCGCGAGCCGGCATGGTCCCCATACCGTACCCAGCGCTAAAAGAGTGTTAATATTTTCGCTGTCTTGAACCCCTCATCGGCCTAGGAGCCACAAAGGTATCGCCATGAACAAGTCCACCCGTGTTCTGCTTGTTTCCCTGCTGTCTGTGGCCGTCCTGGCCGGTTGCTCGAAGAAGGTGAAGGAAGAGCCGGCAGCCCCGGTTGACACCGGCACCTCGACCACCACCCCGACCGGTCCGTCGACCTCCGGCCTGTACGGCCCGGGCGACCTGGATACCGATGCCTGCCTGCGCCAGCGCGTTGTCTACTTCGACCTGGACAAGGAAGACGTGAAGCCGGAATTCCAGGCCATCATGGCTTGCCACGCCAAGTACCTGCGTGACCGCCCGTCCTCGCGCATCACCCTGCAGGGTCACACCGACGAGCGTGGTTCGCGCGCGTACAACCAGGCCCTGGGCGAGCGTCGTGGCAACGGCGTCAGCTCGGCGCTGCAGGCCAACGGTGGCTCGGCTTCGCAGCTGACCGTCGTGTCCTACGGTGAAGAGCGTCCGGTCTGCACCGAGTCGAACGAGTCCTGCTGGTCGCAGAACCGTCGCGTCGAAATCGTCTACACCGCGCAGTAATCCATGCGCATTGGCATCAAACTGATGCTGGTCGTTGCGGCAGCCCTCGTGGCTGCCGCACCGGCGCATGCACAGCGACAGAGTCTGGCCGATCGTGTCGGCGCGCTCGAGCAGCAGATGTACAACAACAGTGCCAACCAGGACCTGTTGAACCAGATCAACCAGCTGCGGCAGCAGGTGACCAGCCTGCAGGCCTCGATCGAGCAGTTGCAGCACGACAACGCCCAGCTCAAGCAGTCCGCCCAGGATCAGTACCTGGACCTGGACAGCCGCCTGAACCGGTTGGAAGGGGGCAATGCCCCGGTCCTGCCCCCCGTTCCGGCGAACGCGCCGCAGGCCGCACCGGCCCCGGCCAAACCGGCAGCGGCGGCCACTTCCGAGCGGCCGCCGTCCATCCATGGCGATCCCGGCAGTCTGGCCGCCACGGGTGATGAGCGCACCGCCTACAACGTCGCCTTCGATTCGCTCAAGGCCGGCAAGTACGATGATTCGGCGCAGCTGTTCCTGAGCTTCCTGCAGTTGTATCCGAACGGCGTGTACGCGCCGAATGCACTGTACTGGCTGGGCGAGAGCTACTACGCCACCCGCAATTTCCCGATGGCCGAGACCCAGTTCCGCGAGCTGCTCTCACGCTATCCGACCCATGACAAGGCCGCGGGCGGCCTGCTCAAGGTTGGCCTCTCGCAGTATGGCGAGGGCAAGGTCGATCAGGCCCAGCAGACGCTGGAGACTGTCGTGGCGCAGTACCCCGGTTCGGACGCCGCGCGCACCGCGCAGGACCGCCTGCAGTCGATCCGCCTGGGCCAGCAGATCCGCTGACCGGGCGTACAATATGTGTCCCGTAGCGCCGAGCTCATGCTCGGCTGCTTTCGTTTCCGGATCGGCCAACCCACCCGGATCCGGTAGCGCCGGGCCATGCCCGGCGGCTCGCATCACCGGCTGGGCCATGCCCGTCCGGTTGCTGTTGTAGAGCCGAGCCATGCTCTGCTGCTTTCGTTACCGGCCACGGTAGCCCACCCGCCACGTGTCCCACAAAGAAGTTCCCGCCATGACCGCCGTTACCCCGTCCAACGCCGTCGCCACCCCCAGCGACATCGTGCAGTCGCCCCTGCCGCGCCTGAAGATCACCGAGATCTTCACGTCGCTGCAGGGCGAAGCCGATACCGCCGGCTGGCCGACCGTGTTCGTGCGCCTGACCGGCTGCCCGCTGCGCTGCCAGTACTGCGACACCGCCTACGCCTTCCACGGCGGCACCTGGTGGGATATCGACGACATCGTGGCCGAAGTGCTGGCCCAGGGCGTGCGTCACGTCTGCGTGACCGGCGGCGAGCCGCTGGCGCAGAAGCGCTGCCTGGTGCTGCTGCAGAAGCTGTGTGACGCCGGCCTGGACGTCTCGCTGGAAACGTCCGGTGCGCTGGACGTCAGCGCGGTGGACCCGCGCGTATCACGCGTGGTCGACATCAAGACCCCGGGTTCGGCCGAGGTGGCGCGCAACCGCTGGGAGAACCTGCCGCTGCTGACCGCACGCGACCAGATCAAGTTCGTCATCTGCAGCCGCGAGGACTACGACTGGGCCAAGGCCCTGCTGGCCGAGCACGAGCTGGTGAAGCGTTGCACGGTGTTCTTCTCGCCCAGCAAGGGGGAGATCACCGCGCGCCAGCTGGCCGACTGGATTGTTGAAGACCGGCTTCCGGTACGCTTCCAGATGCAGCTGCACAAGATTCTGTGGAACGATGAGCCGGGCCGCTGAGGCCACCCTTGTTTCCTGATGCAACTCCGGCGCGGGACAGCGTGCTGGCTTTCCTCCCCCAACCGGAAGATTTTCCATGAAGAAGGCAGTCGTGCTTCTCTCCGGCGGCATGGATTCAGCCGCCGTCATCGCCATGGCCCAGGAACAGGGCTTTGCGGTGCATGCCCTGAGCGTACGTTATGGCCAGCGCCACACCTCCGAACTGGACGCCGCCGCACGCGTGGCCAAGGCCCAGGGCGTGGTCGCGCACAAGACCGTGGATGTGGACCTGCGCAGCATCGGCGGCTCGGCACTGACCGATGACATCGACGTGCCCGAGGCCGGAGGTGCCGGCATTCCGGTCACCTACGTGCCGGCACGCAACACCATCATGCTGTCGCTGGCCCTGGGCTGGGCCGAAGTGCTGGGCGCCAACGACATCTTCTGTGGCGTCAATGCCGTGGATTACTCCGGCTACCCGGACTGCCGCCCCGAGTTCATCGCCGCCTTCCAGACCCTGGCCAACCTGGCGACGAAGTCCGGCGTGGAAGGCGCAGGCATCAAGGTGCACGCGCCGCTGCAGTTCCTGAGCAAGGGCCAGATCGTCAGCGAGGGCGTGCGCCTGGGCGTGGACTTCGGCCTGACCGTGTCCTGCTACAACGCCGATGCCAACGGTGCCGCGTGCGGCCACTGCGATGCCTGCCGCCTGCGTGCACAGGGCTTCGCCGACGCCGGCGTGGCCGACCCGACGCTGTACGCCTGAGGTGATGGGGGCTGATGCCCCAATGGTGGGTGCCAACCTTGGTTGGCACTGAGCGCCGGGCAGGCCTGACGCTACCGCTGCTGCAACCAACCCGAAGCTTCGATGAAGGCCCGCACCGCCTTGGGATCGGCGTAGTCCAGCTCGATCATCCGCGCGATCCCCGCCTTCTCATCGGCCTGCCGGCGCATGTACTCCTGCGCGATGCGATAGCCGGCGTAGTAGCCCACGTCGCTCACGCCGAACGGATTGCGGGCACTGTTGTACAGCCAGTTGTCCAGGTCATCGCCGTCCATCTCGGCGATGAACCGGGTGCGTATCTCCGCCTCGTGCAGCGGGCCGTAGTCATAGAGCGGCAGGGCAGGGCGCCTGCCGCTGATGCGCTCGGCGATGTACTCGGCCACACCCTCGCGTACCGCGTACTGCGCCAGATTGCCGGTGGTCTCGCGTTGCTGGGTGTGCACATACTCATGCAGGTTGTTCTGCGCGTTGTTCGCGCCGGGGCGGCTGTCATAGAAGATGCGCAGGCGGCTGCGCATCGGCTCCGGCAGTTCGCTGACATCCACGCGCTCGTCGCCCAGTGCCATCTCCGCACCGATCAGCACCTGGTCGCCCAGCGTGGTACCGCCGGTACGCAGCACGCCCACCGCATAGGTGATCGTGGCCCGGCGCAGGGAGGGGTAGAGCGTGCGGAAGGCCATGAGATCCTGTTCCAGCGTCGCGCTGGCACTGCGGGCGTTGGTTGTCAGTGGCCTTACCGAGTTCCAGAACCGCGGCCACGCGCGCATGGCATCGGCATACTCGCGCGCGGTGTAATTGCGGACCTGCATCAGCGCATGCAGGCCGGGACTGCCCGGGTCGACGTAGTGCTGCTGCACGAGCGCCACCCGGCGCTCGGCATCGGGTTCGGCGCGCACCGCATCGTAGGTGGCCCAGAAGCGGGCGATGTCGTCGCTACGCACCGGGGACGCCGCTGCCAGCGCGGCGCCGGGCAACAGCAGTGCGGCGATCAGGGGCAGGCAGCGGCGCATCCTGGCTCTCCAGTGGGGATCAGGGATGGGATGCGCGGTGTGGGCGGAAGGTTTAAGCCGGTTCAAGCCGGCTGCCCGGGCGCTTGATTGGCCGGACTGCGGGTATGGGGTTTCGCGTCGCGTGGGAAAGTGGGGTAGAATGCCCACCCCCGCCACGCGGCTGGGGCAGTGCACCGGGCCGTTAGCTCAGTCGGTAGAGCAGAAGACTTTTAATCTTTTGGTCGTAGGTTCGAATCCTACACGGCCCACCATTGCACTCAGAGACTTAGGCGTCCTTCGGGGCGCCTTTTCTTTGGATCGTCCTCCACCTCAAGGCCAAGGGCAACGCGCTTCATTCTCCATCTGCGCCCCATTCTGCGGCTGCGCGCAGACGTTGCATGGGGCTGACGATTGCGTGTCGCTCACGACTTCACTTTCTGGCTTCGGAACAGCACATAGGCAAGGACAGCGGCGATCCCGGCCGGGATCAGTACGGCCGCAAGCACGATCATCCAATGCCAGAAGCTGAAGCTGCTCATACGGTTGGACCCTAGGCCGGTGGCTTGAATCCTGGCACCGCGCAGTCAACGCTGCGGCGGCCTGTTTTGATGCATGTGCGGCATGGAGCAGAGATGCTGGACGAAAATCCGACGCAGATCGCGGAGCATTCCAGGGCCGTACAGGAGTGCAAAGCGGAACTGGACTAGTTCATGCTCTCGGGGCTGAAGCCGCGCTTGAAGTGATACTCAACCAGCATCCACCCGCTGTCGATCCCTGTATGGGCCCAGGTTTCGATGGAGCCATCTGCCTGGCGATTCGTGATCGTGATCGCCTCGCCCTGCCGCCCTGAGGCGGGCAGCTCCACAGTTGAGCCGCTGGATGTTCGAGTCAGCGGCTGCGGCTCAATCTGCCTGCGGACAATAGAAATCTCTCCCCCAGAGGTGACGGGCGCGTATCCGGGAGACCGTGCCTTGACCCACGCCAGAATGGACGCGGCCTCGACGGAGCCTGCTGGCCAGGTCGTCCGCGATTCCACGGTGGTGCGCGCCTTCACGGGTGCGGCGTCTGCACCGACCAGTGCCGGGCCGACAGACACACTCGTCAACAGCGCGATGCCGAAAGCAAGCGACGTCATCTGCATGGGAATTCCTTTCCTTGGACAGCGATCAATGGGTGCGTTCCCCACCTCCTGTGGAGGCTACTTCGCCGTCGCAGCCTTGGCCTCTGCTGCCTCGCGTTCCGCCGCCACGGTGGCAGCCACATTCGCAGCGCGGGCGGCGGCGTTCGCGGCCTGCTCCGCTGCGGCACGATCAGCACTGAACTGCGCCTGCCGTTGGATGCTGTATCTGCGCTCCAGTTCCACTGATGCAGCGAAGCTGTCGGGATGCTTCGCGGCGCAGGCCTGCTGCACCAGTTGCACCGCACGGTCGGACAGCCCGGGCTGGAGGTTAGCGAGCAGGCAGTCGCCATACGGAGCGGATGCGGTTGGGCCTGCGGCCAGTGCGACGACGATCATTGCATTCAACATGCGTACCTCCTTGTAGGTTTGAACATGACGATGGACCGGTCCGGCCCGAGTATGGACCGCTTTGCGGCAGCGGGCTACTCGGCCCGCACATCCCGGCACACCAGTTCCGCCAGGCTGCGGCAGGCGAAGAACAGCCCTTCCACCACCCCGGCGTCCAGATGCCGGTCCGGCGTTGCCATTTCCCGGCAGCGGTCGGCGGCGTGCAGCATTTCCGCCACGGTCAGCATGCCGATGGCAGCCCGTTCCACCCGCGACAGGGCAACCCCACGCCCCGGGGAAACGTCGGCCTCAGACCAGGGCAGACCATCGGCACCTTCACCCGCGCGGATGCGTTTCAGGCAGCCCAGGAAGGTGCTCAGTTCGGGCGATGGGTTGTCATCGTCATCGTTGACGCTGGCGGTATCTGAAACATACGGCGGACGCTGGTTCATGTCGGCTTCCTCGGCGCTGGGGTGGGAATGCCACCGCGCAGGACGGGTGGCAGGCGATGCGTGGCTGCAAGCCGGGATGACAGTAAGCAGTTAACCGGCGGGTCCGAAAACCCCCACGCACCGCCCGCCATGAAGGCCGACGGATCACCCGCCGGCACGGTCCAGAGACAGTGTCGGCGGGTGAGCGCAAACAACATGCTTACAGGCATCGTGGGCTTGCAGGCCCGGCGCCATCCGTTGTCGGTGGCGCTGCATGGTGTTTACGCACGCGCTTGGATTTCAATGAGGATTCTCCGAAGAGAAATGCGGAACCAAGGCGCGCGACGATGGTGGCGCAGGCGCATCTGATGCGGCAAGCGACAGTACGCGACGTGTTGATGCTTACGCCCGGTTTATCGCGTTGGAAGTTGTCGAGAACAGCGGGTGGCGGCGACCATGCCGTGATGTGTCGCGTGGAAAATGGGCGTGACTTTCGCCTGCAGCGGTGGCAAGGCCTGCGAGTCGTACCCTCGAAAATCGGTGCATTTGCGACGACCGAGATGTTGGCGTCTGCGCCGGGGCGAGGTGTTGTAGAGCCGAGCCATGCTCGGCTGCGGTTTGCGCCAAGGCCAAGCCGAGCGTGGGCTCGGCTCTACAGTGATCCATCCACGCTTGGCGTGGATCTACAGCGACCTCGCGCTATGCTCGGCCTCTTTCCCAGGACGGGTTCCCCCATGCGCCTCATCGTGCTGTCGCTGTTGTTGTCCGCCGTCTCCCCCGCGCCACTGATGGCCGCCGAACCCGCGCCGTCCGCGCAGACAACGCCGGCCGCGCCGCTCGTCATCGGCGAGACCTTCACCGTGCAATCGAAGGCGCTGGGCGAGACCCGCCGCATCAATGTCTACCGCCCGCAGCCGTGGGGCCTGGATCCGAAGGCACCGCTGCCGGTGCTCTACATGCCCGACGGTGGCATCGGCGAGGACTTCCTGCATGTGGCGGGGCTGGTGCAGGTGTTGAGCGGCAACGGCGGCATGCGTCCGTTCCTGCTGGTCGGCATCGAGAACACCGAGCGCCGCCGCGACATGACCGGCCCCAGCAAGGACCCGCAGGACCAGAAGATCGCGCCGCGCATCGGCGGTTCGGCGGCCTACCGCGCCTTCCTGCGCGATGAACTGATGCCGCAGGTGCGCCAGCGCTACCCGACCACCGACGAGCGTGCGTTGATCGGCGAATCGTTGGCCGGCCTGTTCGTGGTTGAAACACTGCTGCAGGAACCGGCGCTGTTCAACAGCTACATCGCGCTCGATCCCAGCCTGTGGTGGAACCGTGGCACCTTGCTGGCCGGCGCAGCCACGCAGCTGCCGGCGGTGACGCAGGCAAAGCCACGCGTATTCCTGGCCAGCAGTGGGCAACCGGAACTGGCCAGTTCCGCGGCGCAGCTGGCCACGCTGCTGCAACAGCCGTCGCCGTCGCCGCTGGTGAAGTACCTGCCGCTGCCGGAAGAAACCCACGCCACGATCTATCACCCGGCCGCATTGCAGGCACTGCGCACGCTGTTCCCGGCGCCGCCAGCGGCTTCGCCCTGACCGCACTGGCACCGGCGTGCACCGCATGCAAGGATGCGGCAGCGGCGCCATCCGGTGCGCCGCCCGTAACGGGAGCGTGTGGATGCAGCGTGTGCGTGGATGGAGTGTGGCGGCCTGTCTGGCCGTAAGTGGCTGTGCGATGTCGGTGGCGCCACCGGCGGCGCAGAGTGAGGCGAAGCAAAGCGCGTCTACCGTCGCGCCGGGTGTGGTGCTGCCGGATACCGAGGCGCTGCGCGTGCACGATCCGGTCGGCCGCGATTACCCGGTGTGGGTGGCGTTGCCGGCCGACTACGCCGCACATCCGGAAAAGCGCTATCCGGTGCTGTACGTGACCGACGCGCTGTACAGCTTCCCGCTGGTACGCAGCGTGCGACACATGGTGGGGCAGCGGGGCGTCAACATCGAAGACTTCATCCTGGTGGGGCTGCCGCCGCAGGAGGGGCTGACCTCCAGGCAGAGCCGCTCGCGCGACTACACGCCCAGCGACCCGGCACGTACCGATCCGCGGGACTACAGTGATGACGTCAGCTACGGCGGTGCCGCGCACTATCGCGACTTTCTTGCCGAGCAGGTGCTGCCGATGATCGATGCGCGCTACCGCACCGATCCGGCGCGGCGTGCCTATGCAGGCCATTCCTATGGTGGCCTGTTCGGTGCCTATGTGCTGACCACGCGCCCGGACATGTTCCGTAGCTATATCCTGTCCAGTCCGTCGCTGTGGTTCGATGATCATCGCGTGCCGCGCATGCAGGCGGAGGCCAAGGCGCCGACGCAGCCGACCACGGTGGTGCTGTCGGTAGGCAGCTTTGAAACGGTCAAGCCCGAGCCGCGTTATTTCACCCGCAACGACATGCTGCGCGACAACGCCGAGTTCGCCGAGCAGCTGCGCAGCAGCGGGCGTTCGTTGAAGGTGGAGAACATGGTGATCGATGACGAGGACCACTTCACGGTCTACCCGGACGTGATCACGCGCGCGCTGCTGAGGGTGTTCCCGGGCACCGGGCCGTACAGCAGCGGTTGACGGCGGAGGTCATCCACGCAGGGCGTGGATGGATGCTTCACGCCGCCTGTGCATCCGGCCCGGTCAATACGCCCACATCCGCGTGGCGGAAGCACAGGCGGATCGCATCGAGCAACTCGCTCATGTTGTACGGCTTGGGCAGGAAATGGATGCCGTCGCGCAACTGCGGCAGGACGGCGTGCTGGTCCATGCCCGATGTCACCAGGATCGGCAGCTGGGGATGCAGGCCGCGGACCCGGTTGGCGGCTTCGATGCCGCTGATCGGGCCCAGATTGACGTCGGTGAACAGCAGGTCGAAGCGCTCGCCGGCGGCCAGCAGGCCCAGTGCCGCTTCGGCAGAGCTCACCCCCACCACGTGGCAGGCCTGGCTTTCCAGCGCCATGCGGCTCAGTTCGCGGGTCTCCTCCGCGTCCTCGATCAGCAGGACGCGCGGTTCAACGTGGCGCTTGGACAGCAACATGACGCGACAACTCCGGACAGCGACGGTGAAAAGGCGCGCAAGTATGCGCAATCCGGTAGTGATCCCGGCGTGCACGGCAAGCCACGTGGATGTTACAGGCGGCGCCGGCGCACGCCCCAGGCCAGGACCGCGACCGCCAGCAGAGCCGTGCCGATGCGCAGGCTGGTGGCCTGCCAACCCAGCGCCACGGCGTCGTCCAGGCTGAACACGTTCCAGGCCAGGTTCATCGACACGTGCAGCGCCAGGCCGCACCACAGGGTGTTGCCATCCAGGCGGTCCAGCCAGGCGAAGACGAAGCCGCCCAAGGCGATCACCGTACCGACGAACAGCGCCACCCCGCCGCCATCGAAACCGCCGAATCCAAGCCAGTGCACCATGCCGAACAACAGGGCCTGCGGCAGTGCGAGCAAGGGCCACGGGCCGCGCACGATCTTCACCAGCAGAATGAAGCCCAGGCCGCGGAACAGAATCTCTTCGGCCAGCGGGAACAGAATGGCCAGCATCGTCGCATCGAGGGCGGTCAGCGCCGTGTTGGGTCGGCCGAGCACGGCCAGACCCACCCAGCAGGGCAGGCTGGCCAGCAGCACCCATAGCGGTCCGCGCATCCCGTTGCCGCGCAGGCCGAGGCTTTCGGCCAACCCCATGTGGCGCGGACGCAGCAGCAGGGCCAGCAGCACGGCCACCAGCACCGCCAGGGCGTTGTCGAGCAGGCTGCCGCCATAGGGGATCGGCAGGCCGGGGATGGGCCGCCCCAGCGCCGCCGCGATGTCACGTACGTTCAGCCCCAGGCCCGTTCCCAGCAGGACCAGCAGGATCCGGGCGGCAGTCGGCAGGCGGGACAGGACACTCATCAGCGCATTCCATGCGGGACCAGACCGCAGTGTGCGATGCGGCGCGATGCAGGGCACGCGCCGGAAGTCCCCCTGCCATCGGTCATGCGTTGCCGGACAGTCATCGCAGAGCAGGTAGAGTCCAGATCAGACCTGACAGGAGCAATGCCGATGCTGTGCCCCGTGTGCAAGACCCAGACCCTGCAGATGGCCGAGCGCCATGGCATCGAGATCGACTACTGCCCGAATTGCCGCGGCGTGTGGCTGGATCGTGGCGAACTGGACAAGATCATCGAGCGCGCCAATGCCGGTGCGGCGGTGCCGCCACCGCCGCCAGCACAGGCACAACCGGCGGCAGTGCCACCGCCGGTGATGCACCGCGATACCCGCCACCTTGGCCAGCGTCACGACGAAAACCGTGGCCAGCACGGTTACGGCTACAAGAAAAAGAAGAAGGAAAGCTTCCTGTCCGACCTGTTCGATTTCTGACAGGCCCACGGGGCAGCGGCGATCCCGGGGGCGTCAGGCCCGGCGCAGGATGAACTCGCGATCGCGGCTGTCGCCGACGATGAAGTCGTATTCGCCGGCCTTGCTGCAACCGTAGCGCGCGTAGAAGCGCTGTGCGCCGAGGTTCTCCTCCCAGACGCCGACCCACAGGGTGCGGCGCTGCGGCGTATCCAGCCAATGCAGGAACGCCTCCATCAGGCGCGCCCCGTGGCCGCCGTTCTGGTACGCCGCCAGCACATACAGGCGCTTGAGTTCGATGTCGCCGTCGCGGGCGTCGACATGCGGCAGGGTGTTGGCTCCTGCGGCCAGATAGCCAACCACCGTATCGCCATCGAGCAGCAGCCAGACCGCGCTGCGTGGATCGGACAGCTCGATGCGCTGCGGCTGCGTGCTGTAGTGCGCGTGCAGGAACGCATGCAGATCCTGCGGCGGATAGGAGTCGCCCCAGGTTTCGGTGTAGGTGGCGATGGCGATCGCTGAGAGCGCTTCAGCGTCGGCGAAGGTGGCGCGGCGGATCTGCAAGGCCATGATGCAAGCTGCGAAAGAACGTGCCGCAGTGTAGCCGGCCCCGGTCTGAACCGGGGCCGGCTGCTGCACGCATTGTGCCGACTAGAACCACATGCGCACGCCCGCTACCCAGCGCGTGTCGCGCGCGTGGTCGCCGGCATAGTCGGCGGTATCGCCGAAACTGCGCTCATGGGTGATACCGATGTAAGGCGCGAAGCGGCGGCTGAACTCGTAGCGCAGGCGCAGTCCGGCCTCGACCTTGTTCAGGCCGCGCCCGATGCCGTACTCCGGTTCGTCCTTGCTGGCCACGGTGGCCTCCACCAGCGGCTGCAGGATCAGCCGGTTGGTCAGCAGCACGTCGTACTCCACTTCGGCCTTGGCCACCAGCTGTCCGCCGGAGCCGGCATAGAGCGTGGCCGAACTCTCGAACTTGTACGGCGCCAGGCCCTGGATGCCGATGGCCGCCCAGGTTCGGGAATCGGCGGGGCGGAAGTCCTGGCGGACACCCATCAGTACATCCCACCAGGGCGACACGCTGCGCCCGTACAGTGCTTCCACCGCCGAGGATTCGGTGCGGCCCTCACTGCGCTCGCCATCGGTGCGCAGCCACAGGCGGTTGATGTTGCCGCCGATCCAGCCGGTGGCCTCCCAGGCCTGGCCGTTGCTGTTTTTGCCGTCCCAATGCTCCAGGCGGTCGATCAGCAGCAGGCTGTTGATCTCCGGCGCATGCTCCATCGCGCCATGGGCGATGGGCGGGAACGCGGCGGCACGATCGGCGTCGGTGGGCACTGGAATCGGCTCGCGCGGCTCGGTCGGTGCGGGCGTGCCGTGACCCATCGCCGCGTGATCCATCTGCGAGTGATCCATCGTCGAATGATCCATCTTCGAGTGATCCATCGTCGAATGATCCATCTTCGAGTGATCAACCGCGTCTTCGGCAGTGGGCTGCTTGGTCTTCGGCCCCGGTGCCGGTGCGGGCGTGGGCATGTCATGGCCCGCGTGCGACTGTGCGAAAGCAGGCAGTGCGACGGTCAGGGCCATTGCCAGCAGGCTGGGGGAGAAAAGGGAGCGCTTCATTCTTCGATCCTCACTTCGCGCATCATCCCCGCTTCCATGTGGTAGAGCAGGTGGCAGTGATAGGCCCAGCGGCCGAGCGCATCGGCGCGCACGCGGTAGCTGCGGCGGGTGCCCGGCGGCATGTCCACCGTGTGCTTGCGCAGCTGGAAGTTGCCCTGCGCGTCCTCCACATCGCTCCAGACGCCATGCAGGTGGATCGGATGCTGCATCATCGTGTCGTTGACCAGCACGATGCGCATGCGCTCGCCGTAGTTCAGCCGCAGTGGCTCGGCGCTGGCGAATGGAATGCCGTCGAACGACCAGGAGAACTTCTCCATGTGGCCGGTCAGGTGCAGCTCGATCTCACGGCTGGGCTCGCGGCCATCGGGGTCCTCGAACAGGCTGCGCATCGCGCCGTAGGTCAGCACCTGGCGGCCGTTGTCGCGCAGGCCGATGCCGGGATCGTCCAGCTTGGGATCGGTGGCCGAGCTCTGCATGTCCACCAGCGGATTGTTGCGTTCGCTGGCCGGGTGCTGCGGTGCCTTGCCGGTGGTCGTCGCGCCGCCATGCGCGCCGTGCCCCATGCTGGCGCCGCAGCCGCCTTCCATGCCTTTCATCGCGGCCATGTCATGACCGCCGTGACCGCCGCCCATGTCGTGACCCATATCGCTCATCGTCAGCAGCGGGCGTGGGTCGCGGGCGGGAACCGGCGCCTGCAGGCCGTGGCGCACGGCCAGGGTGCCGGCCGCGTAGCCGGTGCGGCCCATGTCCTGGCAGAAGATGGTGAACGCATCCTGCCCGCTGGGTTCGACCAGCACGTCGTAGGTCTCGGCGGGGGCGATGCGGAACTCATCGATGCTGACCGGATGGATGTACTGGCCATCGGCAGCGACCACGGTCATCTTCAGGCCGGGAATGCGCACGTCGAAGTAGGTCATCGAGGCGCCGTTGATGAAGCGCAGCAGCACCTTCTCGCCAGTGCGGAACAGCCCGGTCCAGTTGCCGGCCGGCGCGGTGCCGTTCATCAGGTAGGTGTACGTATGCGCGTTGATGTCGGAGATGTCGGTGGGTGTCATCCGCATCCGTCCCCACATGCCGCGGTCGGACAGCGCCGCAGACCAGCCATCGCTGCGCACATCGCGCACGAAGTCGGGCAGGGTGCGCTTGTAGTAGTTGTCGTGCTCGGCGAGCTTCTTCATGCGCCGGAACAGTGCACCCGGGTCCATGTCGGTCCAGTCCGACAGCATGATCACGTGCTCGCGGTCGTGCCGGTACGGGGCCGGCTCGGCCGGGTCGATGATCAGTGCGCCATACAGGCCGGCCTGCTCCTGGAACATCGAATGGCTGTGATACCAGTACGTGCCCGACTGCTTGAGCTGGAAGTGGTAGTGGTAGGTCTCGCCGGGACCGATGCCGTTGAAGCTCAGGCCCGGGACGCCGTCCATGTTGGCCGGCAGCAGGATGCCGTGCCAGTGGATCGAGGTCGGGTGGCGGTCCAGCGTATTGCGTACGAACAGATCCACGGTCTGGCCCTCGCGCCAGCGCAGGATCGGTGCCGGCAGTGAGCCGTTGACGGTGATCGCCGGCCGGGTGCGACCAGTGAAGTTGGCCAGCGATTCGCCGATGGCCAGTTCCAGGCGGGTATCGGTCAGCACGGCCGGTGCGCCGGCCAGGCGCGGGGCGGCACTGGCCGCAGCGAGCGCGCGCTGCGGCACGCCGACCGCGGCGATGCCGGCAACCACGCCGCCAGCGGCGAGACCCTGAACGAACAGGCGG
Organism: Stenotrophomonas sp. YJH_SMC_36; assembly: GCF_059369935.1. Classification (NCBI taxonomy): domain Bacteria; kingdom Pseudomonadati; phylum Pseudomonadota; class Gammaproteobacteria; order Lysobacterales; family Lysobacteraceae; genus Stenotrophomonas; species Stenotrophomonas sp. YJH_SMC_36. The sequence goes on from NZ_JCAFTD010000001.1 coordinate 358,281, forward strand.
CGCGACGGCATGGGCAGGGCGCCCGGGCCGGGGGGAATGCGGGTATTCATGGTGGTGACTCCAGACACGGTAGGACGCCGGCAGCGGGCCGGCTTGAGTGCGCGTGGCGCACGACGCGTGTGGATCAGGCGATGGGAGGGCGGGAAAGTGGCGGCAACGGCGGCGCCGGGCGGCCGTTGGCCGGCATCGGCTGCGGTGTCAGCGACAGGCTGGGACCGGCCATGAAGGGCAGCGCCTGCACCGCCAGCAGGGGATGCTGGGCACAGCTGCGCAGGCAGTCCTTGATCTGGCAATGCGCATCGTGGGCCGCCGGTTGGGCCTGCGGCGCCTCGTCGGCGGACATGGCGGCGTGGTGATGGCAGTCGGCGTCGCCCGCCATCGTCGCCATCATCACGTGGGCCATGCGGCCCATCTCCTCATGACCGCTGGCCATGGCCGCGTTCAGCCCGTTGAGCAACAGGCTGAGCATGAGCACGACGCGGAGCAGGGTAGAGGCCAGGGACATGGCGCTAATCTAGCCGCAAGCGGGCCCGGATGCACTTCCGGCTGAATGGCCGGTTCAAGATTGGAGCGGCACCAATGTAGAGCCGAGCCCGCGCTCGGCTGCTTCTGCGGCAATGGCAGCCGAGCGTGGGCTCGGCTCTGCAGGAGGCCGGGCGCTACCCCTCTTCGCGCACGATTTCCACCAGGCGCGGACCATAGCGGCTCAGCTTGGTGCCACCGATGCCGCCGACCCGGGCCAGCTCGTCCAGGCTGGTGGGGCGCTGTTCGGCGATGTTGCGCAGGGTACTGTCGTGGAAGATCACGAAGGCCGGCACGTTCTGCTCGCGGGCCAGTTCGGCACGCAGGCCGCGCAGGGCATTGAACAGGGCCAGATCCTGCGGGGGGACCGACAGGCCGGTGCGCTGCGCGCTGCGTTCGCGGCCGGCGCTGGTCGCAGCCTCGCGGCGCATGTTCACCGTGCGGCGGCCCTTCAGTACGTCGCGGCTGGCATCGGTCAGGCGCAGGCCACCGTGGCCTTCGCTATCCACTTCGAGCAGGCTGGCGGCCACCAGCTGGCGGAATACGCTGCGCCAGGTCCGTGCATCCAGGTCGCGGCCGATGGCGTAGGTGCTGAGCTGGTCATGACCTTGCTGGCGCACCTTCTCGTTCTCGCTGCCGCGCAGGATGTCGATCAGATGGCCGACGCCGTAGCGCTGGCCGCTGCGGTAGACGCAGCTCAGTGCCTTCTGCGCGGGAACTGTCGCGTCCCATGCCGCTGGCGGGGTCAGGCAGTTGTCGCAGTTGCCGCAGGGGCGGGGATAGGTCTCCCCGAAGCCGGCCAGCAGCACCTGGCGGCGACACTGCATGGATTCGCAGTAGCCGAGCAGGTGGTCGAGCTTGGACCGCTCCAGCTGCTTGCGTTCCTCGCCGGCTTCGGACTGCTCGATCATCTGCTTGAGCAGCACGACGTCGCCCAGGCCGTAGCACAGCCATGCTTCGGCCGCTTCGCCATCGCGGCCGGCGCGGCCGGTTTCCTGGTAGTAGCCTTCCATCGACTTGGGCAGGTCGGTATGCGCAACGAAGCGCACGTCCGGCTTGTCGATGCCCATGCCGAAGGCGATGGTGGCGCACATGACGATGCCGTCCTCGCGCAGGAAGCGGCGCTGGTTGTCCGCGCGGACGTCGGCGGGCAGGCCGGCGTGGTAGGGCAGGGCGTTGAAGCCCTGTCCGCGCAGGTACTCGGCGGTTTCCTCGACCTTGCGCCGCGACATGCAGTAGACGATGCCCGCCTCGCCGCGATGGCCGCGCAGGAAATCGGTCAGCTGCTTGCGTGCGTTGTCCTTCTGCACCACGGTGTAGCGGATGTTGGGGCGGTCGAAGGAGCTGACGAAATGGCGGGCATCCTGCAGGTCCAGGCGCTCGGCGATCTCGCGCTGGGTCGGCGGATCGGCGGTGGCTGTCAGGGCAATCCGGGGAATCTGCGGCCAGCGCTCGTGCAGCACCGTCAGCTGGCGGTACTCGGGGCGGAAGTCATGGCCCCATTGCGACACGCAATGGGCTTCGTCGATCGCGAACAGGGCAATCCGGCTGCGCGAGAGCAGGGACAGGAAGCGACCCGTCAGCAGGCGCTCGGGTGCGACATAGAGCATGTCCAGCTCGCCGGCCAGCAGTTCGCGTTCGACGCGGCCGGCAGTGTCCACGTCCAGCGTCGAGTTCAGGTATTCGGCGCGCACGCCCAGCTGGCGCAGGGCTTCGACCTGGTCCTGCATCAGTGCGATCAGCGGTGAGATGACAATGCCGCATCCGTCGCGCAGCAGGGCGGGCACCTGGTAGCACAGCGACTTGCCACCACCGGTGGGCATCAACACCAGGGCGTCGTGACCGGCAGCCACGTGCTCCACGATGTCCTGCTGCGGACCACGGAAATCGTCGTAACCAAAGACGCGGTTGAGCAGGTCGTGCGCGGGACGGGAAGCCATCGCGCTAGTTTACCCCGGAGGGAGGGATAGGGGTTCGGCAGGGCTGCGCCCTGCACCTGCTGCAAGCCAGTGCAACGTCAAAGGCAACAGCCGGCTCTGGGCTGATCCGCGGTCTGGTGGGGCGGTGTCGGAGTGCGGGGACGCCGCAAGTACGTCCGTGTAGGCTTGGCAGCCGCATCCATGCGGCTGACACCCCGCACTCCGACACCGCCCCACCTTCGACAGTTTCCCGGTGACGGTGGGGCCATCCACGCCCTGCGTGGATGAAATCTGTCAGATATCGACAAACAGAATGGGGTCGGATCCGTTTTCCTGCGGAAAACGGATCCGACCCCAAGGCATGTCCTGACAGCTCGCGGAGATCTATCGAAGGCGGGGTGGGTCCGGTTGCGGGGGCGTGAGCGCCATGGATGGCGCGACCGAGCCTACAGGGACGTACTTGCGGCGTCCCCCGCAACCGGACCCACCCCGCCAACCCACAGGAAACCCGCTTTTGCTCCGGCCGTTGCCGTTGCAGTTGCTTCTGCGGGTGCAGGGCGCAGCCCTGCCGAACACCCCCCGACCCTTACTGGAGCAGGGAGCGCAGCATCCACGCATACTTCTCGTGGGTCTGCAGGCGCTGGGTCATCAGATCCTCGGTCGGGGCATCATCGCCCTTGGCCGCCACCTCCAGCACTTCACGCGCCGTACGGCAGACCGCTTCGTTGGCGACCACCAACTGGCGTACCATTTCCCGCCAGTCCGCACTGTCGGTCAGGCCCGGCTCCTCGGCGATCGAGGTCAGCGCAGCGAACTCCCGGTAGGAGCCCGGGGCATTGAAGCCCAGCGCGCGGATGCGCTCGGCCACATCGTCCAGGGCCGCCCATTGCTCGGTGTACTGTGTTTCAAACATGGTGTGCAGCGAGTTGAACATCGACCCGGTCACGTTCCAGTGGAAGTTGTGCGTCTTCAGGTAGAGCGTGAACGCGTCAGCCTGGAAGCGCGACAGACCGTCGGCGATCTTCTTGCGGTCGCCCTGGGTGATCCCGATATCGATATTGGGGGCCGACGGCGCCGCAGCGGCAAGCTTCTGCTTGCCGGTCTTGGCCTTGGTCGGGCTCTTGGTCTTCGCCATGGGGTTCCTCCTTTGTGGAATCGTTGGTCTTCACAATAAATCAGTCTTGACGACTGTTTGCTTTCAAAGTTTTAAACGAACCGATTGATGAACGCTATCGACAAAATGCCGCAGTCCCGCCTGCGCCAACAGCGCGCCGCCATCGACGGCGCAATGAGCCGCGACCGGGGCCGTTTGCTGGGGATGCTCTCGCGTTGCCAGGCCAAGCCACAGGATGCGGCACTGGCTGCTACCTTCGAGCAGGCCTTGCAGGCGTCGGTGCAGCGCCGGCAGAAACGGGCGCAGCAGCAACCAGCCATTACTCTGGACCCCCAGCTGCCGACTGCGCGTGAAGCCGATGCCATCATCGCGCTGATCCGGGATCACCAGGTGGTGGTGATCGCGGGCGAAACGGGCTCGGGCAAGACCACCCAGCTGCCCAAGCTGTGCCTGGCCGCCGGCCGTGGCCAGGCCGGCATGATCGGTTGCACCCAGCCGCGCCGGATCGCCGCACGCGCGGTGGCCAGCCGCGTGGCACAGGAGCTGCAGAGCGAGCTGGGCCAGCTGGTCGGCTACCAGGTGCGCTTCAACGACAAGGTCAGCGAGGACAGCCGCATCAAGTTCATGACCGACGGCATCCTGCTGGCGGAGATCGCCAGCGACCGCTGGCTGTCGAACTACGACACGATCATCGTCGATGAAGCGCATGAACGCAGCCTCAACATCGACTTCCTGCTCGGCTATCTGAAGCAGCTGCTGCGCAAGCGGCCGGACCTGAAACTGATCGTCACCTCGGCCACCATCGACACCGACCGTTTCGCCCAGCATTTCGACGACGCGCCGGTGATCAGCGTGGAGGGCCGTACCTATCCGGTCGAGGTGCGCTACCGCGCGCTGGAAGGCGAGGGCGAGCAGGAGGGCGAACGCACCGTCAACGATGCGATCGTGTCGGCGATCGACGAGATCACGCGCCTGGACGCGCGGGGCGATGTGCTGATCTTCCTGCCGGGTGAACGTGAGATCCGCGACGCCCACCAGTCGCTGGAGCGACGCCGGTACCGCAATACCGAGGTGCTGCCGTTGTATGCACGGCTGTCCAACCAGGACCAGGACCGGGTGTTCAACCCCGGGCCGAACCGGCGCATCGTGCTGGCCACCAACGTGGCCGAGACCTCGCTGACGGTGCCGCGTATCCGTTATGTGGTCGATCCGGGCTTCGCCCGCGTCAAGCGTTACAGCCCGCGCAACAAGCTTGACCGCTTGCACATCGAGCCGATCTCGCAGGCCAGCGCCAACCAGCGCAAGGGCCGCTGCGGCCGTATCGCCGAGGGCATCTGCTACCGCCTGTATGCGGAGGCCGATTTCCAGGCCCGGCCGGAGTTCACCGATCCGGAAATCCGCCGCTCCAGCCTGGCCGGGGTGATCCTGCGCATGCTGCAGTTGGGTCTGGGCCGCATCGAGGATTTTCCTTTCCTGGAAGCACCGGACGAACGTGCGGTGGCCGATGGCTGGCAGCAGCTGACCGAGCTGGGCGCGATCGACAGCGAGCGGCGCATGACCGCGATCGGCAAGCAGATGGCGCGCCTGCCGGTGGATGTGAAGCTGGCACGCATGCTGGTGGCGGCACAGGCGGCCGGCTGCCTGCGGCCGATGCTGGTGATCGCCTCGTTCCTGGGCATCCAGGACCCGCGCGAGCGACCGGCCGAGGCACGGGGGGCCGCCGACACCGCGCATGCCCAGTTCGCCGACGGCCGCTCCGAGTTCGTCGGCGTGCTGCGCCTGTGGGATGCCTACCGGCAGGCCCATGAAGACCTGACCCAGTCCAAGCTGCGCGACTGGTGCGGGCGGCATTTCCTTGGATTCCTGCGCATGCGCGAGTGGCGCGAGCTGCATCGCCAACTACGCCTGCTGTGCGAGGAGCTGGGCTGGAAGGAAGAGCCCGTGGAAGCATCGATGGCACCGTTGCTGGCGGGCAGCAGTGCGCCGGCGGCCGCACGTGATGACGCGGCAGCGGTGAAAGCCACGCGGGGCCAGCTGCACCGCGCTGCCCGCCTGGCCCGCGAGGGCAAGGCAGAGGCCGTGCCGGCGCCGGTGGCGGCACGGGCGCAGAAAGAGCAGGCGCCTGCCGGCGGCGGCTTCAGTGAACGCGTGCGGGCTTCGGCCTATCAGACGCTGCATCGTGCACTGGTGGCGGGCCTGCCTACGCAGATCGGCCATCGCACCGAGAAGGGGGATTTCCTCGCGCCACGCCAGCGCCGCTTCCTGCCGTTCCCCGGTTCCGTGCTGTCCAAGCGGCCACCCCCCTGGTTGCTGGTGGCCAACCTGCTCGACACGCAGAAGGTGTGGGGCATGACCCTGGCGGCGATCGAGCCGGACTGGGTGATTGCCGAGCTGCCGCACCTGCTCCTGCGCAAGCACTTCGACCCGCATTGGTCGCGTGCGCAGGGCCAGGTGCTGGCATCGGAACAGATCAGCCTGTTCGGTCTGGTGCTGGCGCCGAAGAAGCCGGTGCATTACGGACGCATCGCACCCGGCGAGGCGCACGACATCTTCGTGCGGCAGGCGCTGGTGACCGGCGAGATCAACACCCGCGCCAGTTTCGTGGCAGACAACCAGAAGGTGCTGGAGGTGGCGCGCGAGGAAGAAGCGAAGCTGCGCCGGGCTGGCATCGTTGCCGATGAAAACTGGCAGGCGCGCTGGTATCTGGACCGGGTTCCCCCCCACATCCATTCGGCATCCGGCCTGGACGCGTGGTGGAAGGAACTGCCGCCCGCACAGCGCAAGGGGCTGCACTGGACGCTGGCGGACCTGCTGCCGGGCGAAGGCAGCGAACAGGAGCGTTATCCGAAGTATCTGCCGCTGGGCCAGGCAAGGCTGCCGCTGCACTACCGTTTCGAGCCGGGTGCCGAAGATGATGGTGTCACCCTGGAGGTGCCGCTGCACCTGCTCAACGCACTCGATCCAGTGCAGTTGGGCTGGCTGGCGCCAGGCTTCGTCGCCGACAAGGCGGCAGCGCTGATCCGCAGCCTGCCCAAGGCGATGCGCCGCAATTATGTGCCGGCCCCGGATTTCGGCCGTGCGTTCCATGAGGCGTTCCCCAATGCCAGTGCCGATGCGATCACCGGCGAACTGGCACGCTTCCTGTCGCGCGCGACCGGCGCCCCAGTCGCGGCGACTGATTTCGAGCCGGATTCCATCGAGCCGCATCTGCACATGAATCTGCGACTGCGCGACGAGCAGGGCAAGGTGCTGGCCACCTCACGTGACCTCGACGCGTTGCGGGCGCGATTCGGCGGCCGAGCCGGTGATGCCTTTGCCGCGCGTGCCGGTCGCGAGATGGCGGCCGATGGGCTGCGCACCTTCCCGGCTGCGCCGATTCCACTGCAGGTACCCGGTGAGGCGGGCGTGCCCGCCTATCCGGCGCTGCTGGACGAGGGTGACAGTGTGGCCCTGCGCATCTTCGCCGACCGCCAGCAGGCCGAGGAGGCCCACCCACTGGGCGTGCGCCGCCTGCTGGAGATAGCGCTGGCCGACAAGGTCAAGCAGGCCCGCAAGCAGCTGCCGGTCGGTGCCAAGACGGGCCTGTTGTATGCGGCGATCGAATCGCAGGAGCGCCTGCGAGGCGATCTGGTCGATGCGGCGATGAACGCCGTGCTGGCCGAAGGACTGGAAAGCATCCGCGATGCGGCGGCCTTCGAACAGCGCCGCGAGCATGCAGCCAAGGCCCTGTTTGGCGAGGCGATGTCGCGGCTGAAGCTGGCCGAGACCATCCTGGCGCTGGTGGCGGAACTGAAGCCGATGCTGGAAGCGCCGTTGATGGGCTGGGCACGGGGCAACCTGGACGACATGGAAGCGCAGCTGGCGGGATTGATCCACCCCGGCTTCCTGCGCGACACACCGGCTGATGCGCTGGCCCAGTATCCCCGTTACCTGAAGGCGATGATCCTTCGCACCGAACGTGCCAAGCGCGACCCACCACGTGACCAGGCGCGCATGCTGGAACTGCATCCGTTCCTGGAGGCGCTGGCTGCCGGTGAACAGCAGGGCCTGCGCGAGCGGCCACAGTGGCAGGCGCTGCGCTGGGATCTGGAGGAGCTGCGGGTTTCGCTGTTCGCCCAGGAACTGGGGGCGCGCACCGGCATCTCGGCCAAGAAGCTGGCGCAGCGGGTGGCGGCACTGCGCCAGGCATGAAGCGTGCAGCCGGGCAGTGCCCGGCTGCATTCAAACGGCTCGCGCGTTACTTGGTGCGGCGGACCTTGGGCTGGGTATTGACGCCCTCGACCTTCAGGTACCACACACCCAACATGCCCGGGGTGATGCTGACCTTGGGTGATTGCCTGCGGACACCGGAAATTGACGTCGCGTCGGTCTGCTCCCATTGCTGGCCGTTGTCCAGCGAATAGACGCGGCCCTTGCCGAAGCCGCGGAACTCGCCCTGCAGCACACCGGTGATCGGCTCCTTGCTGCCGAAGTCGAAGAAGCCACGGTTCTTGCGGATCACTTCCTGACGCCCCTCCTCGCGCGCTTCCTCGCGCACGGCGGCGACCGCCTCGGTGGCAGCGGCTTCGACCTTGCCCTGCAGCCAGCGGTTGAGCGAGGCCAGTTCGGCGGCGCTGAGCTTGTCCAGGCCGGCGGCCTTGAACTCGGCCGGTGACATCTGCTGCTGCAGATCGCCCTCCACCACGCGCTGCGCCAGGGCGGGCGCGGACAGGGACAACAGCACGGCGGCACAGGCCAGCAGCCGTGGACGGGCGCGCAGGACAATGGAAGGCATGACAGGTCTCTCCGGGGTTTGCCCGCGAGTGTAGCGGCATGTGCTCATGCCCGGCGATGCAGCGGTGGCGATTGTCCCTGAACGGTGCCGGCGCTAGTGTAGGGGCCTCTGTCTTGCCTGCTCGATGCTGTGAACCGCGCTTCCGTCCCCGGCCTGGATGCCTTGTTGAACCGTCCCTCGGCAGCGGTGCTGCCCGCTCCGCTGCGCCAGGCCCTGCGCGAGTACTGGGAAGCTGCCGGGACTGACACGCAGATGCGCGCCAGCTGGTCGGTGCTGGGCGACACCCTCGATGCCCTGTCAATGCTCTCGGCGGACGAAGGCGCGGTGGTCGCGGCCCTGCTGTTCGACCTGCCCGGCCTGCGCGCCCACCTGGAGCAGTTGCCGCTTGGCAGCCACCGGGCGGCGGTGATCGGCCTGCTCGACGGCCAGGACGCGGCCGACCCGGTATGGGCGCTGCACGCCGGTCGCGAGGCAGGACGCAACAGTGAGGGCCTGCGCCGGCTGCTGCTGGCGATCATCCGCGACCTGCGGGTGGTGCCGATCCTGCTGGCGCGGCAACTGGCGCGCATGCGCGCGGCCGACAGGCTGGAGGAGGAGCAGCGCCGCGCGCTGGCCCAGCTGACCCGCGACATCCATGCCCCGCTGGCCAACCGCCTGGGCATCTGGCAGCTGAAGTGGGAGCTGGAAGACCTGGCGTTCCGCCATCTGGAGCCGGACACCTACCGACGCATCGCCCGCGAGGTGGATGAAACGCGCATCGCCCGCGAGCGTTACGTCGAGAACGTCAAGAAGGTGCTCTCGCGCGAACTGTCGGCCCAGGGCATCAAGGCCGAGGTCAGCGGGCGGCCGAAGCACATCTACAGCATCTGGCGGAAGATGCAGAAGAAGCGGCTGGCGTTCGACCAGCTGTATGACATCCGTGCGGTGCGGGTGATGGTCGACGACGTCGCGGCCTGCTACGCCGTGCTGGGCGTGGTGCACGCGCTGTGGGCGCCGGTGCCGAGCGAGTTCGATGATTACATCGCCCGACCCAAGGCCAACGACTACCGTTCGCTGCACACCGCCGTCGTCGGCCCGGAAGGGCGCACCATCGAAGTGCAGATCCGCACCCACGAGATGCATGCGCAGGCCGAACTGGGCGTGGCTGCGCACTGGAAGTACAAGGAAGGTGGCAAGGGCGCCGAAAAGTCCTTCGACCGCAAGATCACCTGGATGCGCCAGCTGCTGGAGCAGGCGCAGGACGGGCAGGGCAATGAACTGGCCGGGGCACTGGATGCGGAGCTCACCGAGGACCGCGTCTATGCGCTGAGCCCGAAGGACGAAGTGCTGGATCTGCCGCAGGGGGCCACGCCACTGGACTTCGCCTACCAGGTGCACACCATGGTGGGACACCGCTGCCGCGGCGCCAAGGTGAACGGCCGCATCGTGCCGTTGACCTACCGCCTGCGCAGCGGCGACCGGGTGGAGATCCTTACCGGCAAGGAGGCCGATCCGCGCCGCGACTGGCTGATACCGGCCAACGGCTTCCTGGCCAGCAACCGCTCGCGCGAGAAGGTACGCAGCTGGTTCCACAAGCTTGACCGCGCGCGCAACGTGCAGGCCGGCCGCGAACTGCTGGAGCGCGAGCTCAAGCGGCTCGGGCTGCAGCATTCGGATCTGGCGGCCGCGGCGAAGAAGTTCCATGCCGACAGCGTCGACGACCTGTACATCCAGGTGGCGCTGGGCGATACCGGCCCCAACCAGATCAGCCGCGCGCTGCTGGAGGCCGAACGTGCGGCCAGCCAGCCAGCGCCGCCGCCGACCCTGCCACGCCCGACCGCACGGCGCGAGAACCTGGGCAAGTCCAAGTTCACCGTGCAGGGCGTGGGCAACCTGCTGGTGCAGCTGGCACGCTGCTGCCAGCCGGTGGCGGGCGAACCCATCGTCGGCTACCTGACCCGTAGCCGGGGTGTCACGGTGCATCGCGCAGACTGTGCAGCGCTGGCCCGCCTTGCCGCGGCCAGCCCGCAACGCATCCTGCCGGTGGAATGGGGGCAGGCGGGCGGCGGTTACGAAGTGGACGTGGTGGTCGATGCGGTCGATCGCCGCTGGCTGCTGAAGGACATCACCAACCTGATCGCCCAGGAAGACGCCTACGTGCTCGACATCCACAGCGACAACGTGCGCAACAGCGGCCGTGCCCACCTGCGCCTGCGGCTGAAGGTGAGCGATTACGGCCAGCTGTCGACGCTGCTGGGCAAGCTCGATGCCTTGCCCGGTGTCAGCGAGGCACGTCGCCTCGGCTGAGCTTCACGCCACCCCGGCTACCCTGCACGCATGGAACGCGAGCCTCCGCATCGCCCTCACGGCGCCGAACATCCTGCGCTGGACCGTGTCCGTCGTGAAGGCCGTTGGTGGTGGCTGCAGGCGCGGCATGCGCGCCGGGTCTGGCGCTGGGCGCTGGTGGCGGCGATGGCGGTGTTCGTGCTGCTGGTGCTGCTGCGCAAGCCGCTGGCGGACTGGTTCTGGGACGAACCGCAGATCGAACAGCTGCTGGCCGAAGGTGATCGTGCGCTGGCGGCGGGACGGCTGACCGCCACCGATGGCAGTGGTGCGCGCGAGCGCTACCAGGCCGCGCTTGCGCTCGACGGCGATCGCCCGCAGGCGCGCGAGGGCCTGGCACGGACCGGTGCCGCTGCGTTGCAGCAGGCGCGGGATCGGCTGCAGGCCGGGGAACTGGACGCCAGTGCGCAGGCCTTGGCGCTGGCACGCGAGCTGCAGGTGCCGCAGAGCCAGACCGATGCGCTGGCGCGCCAGCTGCAGGCACGTCGCACGGCCGGGGCAGGGATTGGCGCGATGCTTGCGCAGGCGCGCAACGCACTCGCCGCTGGGCGCCTGGATGACGGCGACAGCAGCGCCCTGCCGATGTTCCAGCGCATTCTGGCCCTGCAGCCGGACAACCTATCGGCGCTGGAAGGTCGCGAGGATGCACTGAGTGACCTGCTGCAGCAGGCGCGTGCCCTGGCCGCGCGAGGTGATCTGGCCGACGCGGCCGCGGTGGTGCAGCGGGCACGTCAGTTCGATGCCGGGCACGCCGACCTGCCGGCCAGCCAGGAAGCATTGGCGCAGGCGATGGATCAGCGATTGCGGCAGGCGCAGCGTGCGTTGAAACGACAGCAGCTGGAAGCGGCGGCGGCGGGCTTCCAGGCGGTCCTGGCGGTGGCGGCCGACGATCCCAGTGCCCAGCGCGGCCGGGAGCAGACACTGCAGGCGGTCCTCGCACGCAGCCAGAAGCGGGCCGATGACTTCCAGTTCGAGGCGGCACAGCGCGATGCCGCATTGGCAGCGTCGCTGGGTGCCTCGGCAGCGGCCAGGCAGCAGCTCGAGCAGCGCCTGCAGCGTGCACGGCAGGCGCAGCAGGCCCTGCAGCAGCCGTCGATCAGCAACAGCCAGCGTGAGCGTCTGCTGCGTGATCACCTGCGCCAGGTCGAACGCGCCGAGCGTGCAGGGCAATGGATCAGTCCGCCCGGGCACAGTGCCTTCGATGCGCTGCGCGAAGCGCAGTCGCTGGCCCCACGCGACACCCGCGTGAAAGCGGCTGCCACGCGGCTGCTGCCGGCCAGCCGCCAGTGCTTCGACGACAACCTGCGCCAGAACCGGGTGCAGGCCGCCGGCGCCTGTCTGCAGGCGTGGCAGACGCTGGCGCCGACCGACGCCGGGTTGCCGACCGCACGGCTGCGCCTGGCCCAGCGCTGGCTGGCGATCGGCAGCGAACGGCTCGGCAGCGGCGATCTGGCATTTGCCGCGCATGCCGCGGGGCAGGCGCGGCAGCTGCAACCGGACCTGGCCGAACTGCCGCCGTTCGAGGAGCGGCTGCGGCGCGCAGGTGGCGAGCCACAGCCGCACTGATGCGACGACCATTCGTGCCGGGGGTGCCAGTCGGGTATAGTCCAGCCGCTCCGGCCGCTCCCCAGAACATGTCCAGCGTCGCACCCACCGTCTCCGTTGCCTTGTGTACCTGGCAGGGTGAGCGCCATGTCGCCGCCCAACTGCGCAGCATCGCCGCGCAGAGCGTACTGCCGACACAGGTGGTGGTGGTCGACGATGCTTCTGCCGATGGTACCTGGGCCGTGCTCCTGCACGAGGCTGAAGCGCTGCGTGCGGCCGGCATCGAGGTGGTGCTGCGGCAGCAGGAGCAGAACGTCGGTTACGTGCGCAATTTCGAAACCGCGTTGTCGGCCTGCAGCGGCGACATCGTCTTCCTGTGCGACCAGGACGATGTGTGGCATGCGGACAAGGTCGCCACCTTCCTGCAGGCGTTCGCCGCGCGGCCCACGGCACAACTGCTGCACAGCGATGCACGGCTGGTCGATGCGCAGGGTCGGCCGCTGCCGGCGACCCTGTTCCAGGCGCTGTCGATCAGCCGCCGCGACCTGGACCGTGAACACCGCGGTGAAGGCTTCGAGCTGCTGATGGGCCGCAATCTGGTGACCGGCGCCGTGACCGCGCTGCGGCGTGGCCTGATCACGCAGGCGCTGCCGGTGGCCAAGGGCTGGATCCACGACGAATGGCTGGCGCTGGTGGCGGCGGCAAGCGGTGGCCTGGACAGCATCGAAGCGATCACCACCGACTACCGGCAGCATGGCGACAACCAGGTGGGCGCGCGCCAGCGCGGGCTGCTGGAGCGGGCCGTGGGCAGTGGTTCCGCGCGCCGCACCTACCTCGCGGCGGCGTTGGCCCGCCTGCGCTCGTTGCAGGAGCAGGCGCGGCTGGGCCGGCCGGCACTGGATGCCGCACAGTTGGCGACACTGGACCAGCGTCTGCGCCATGCCGAGGCGCGGGCCTGCGCGCCAGCCCGGCTGCCGTCCCGCATGCTGCACATCGCCCGTGAGCTGGGCAGTGGCCGCTATCATCGTTTTTCCAACGGCCTGCGTTCGGCGGCCAGCGACCTCGTGCAGGGAATCCAATGACTTCGCAGATGCCGGCAGCGCGTGCTGCCTTCGACGCGCACCGCGTCTGCGCCGTGATCGTCACCTATGGCCCCGATCCGGAGTTGCTGCGGCGGGTGGTCGACAGCGTGCTGCAGCAGGTCGGGCATCTGGTGGTGTTCGACAACGGCAGCCGTGGTGTGGATGTGGAAGCGCTGCTGGGCGCGGCGCCCGGTATCAGCCTGCTGGCCTCGCCGCACAACGTCGGGCTCGGCAGTGCGCTGAACCGGTCGTATGAGCAGGCGCAGTCATTGGGGTTCGACTACGTGCTGCTGATGGACCAGGACAGTGTGCTGGAGCCAGGCATGGTCGACGTGCTGGGCACCGCGCTGGTCGAGCTGGCGGGCAATGAGCGGATCGCTGCGGTGGGACCGCAGTTCCGCGACGCACGCAGCGGCATGCTCGCCCCGTTCGTCCGCTTCGGCTTCCCCTTCAACCACAAGCTGCGTGGCGGCCCGGGCCAGCGCATCTCCTGCGACTTCCTCATCACGTCCGGATCGCTGGTGCCGATGTCGGCGCTGCGTGACCTCGGTGCGATGGACGAAAGCCTGTTCATCGACAACCTGGACATGGACTGGTGCTTCCGCGCCAAACGCAGTGGCCACGCGCTGTACGGAATCTGCGATGCGCAGATGAGCCACAGCATCGGCGAGGAACTGCTGCCGTCGCGGGCGAAGCCGGACGGCGTGATCGTGCACAAGCCGTTCCGCCTGTATTTCATCATGCGCAACCGCGTGCTGCTCTACGGGCGCGCCTATACGCCGCGGGTCTGGATCGCGCAGGACGTGCCACGCCTGCTGCTGAAGCTGGTGGGCAACGGGCTGTTCCTGGCGCCGCGCTGGATTCGGTTGCGGTTCATGTTGAAGGGGCTGTGGGACGGCATCCGCGGCCGGGCCGGTCCGCTGCCGCCGGGCCATCGCTGAACGGACGACCGATCGAACCTGTCTTGGGGAAAGGGCTGGGGTAGACTCCGCTGACGCCCCTGCCATGCTTTTCCCGTGCCCCGACGCTACGATTCCGACGACCACGACGATTTCGACGACGACGACCAGGAGGGCGGCAGCTCGCCCTGGCGACGCAGGCTGATCACCTGGAGCATGGCAGCGGTCGCACTGGGACTGGGTTTCCTGATCCCGTACACCCTGTACCTCAACCAGCAGGTGACCCAGCGTTTCGGAGAGCTGCGCTGGCAGATCCCGACCCGTGTCTACGCCCGCCCGCTGGTGCTGACGCCCGGCAAGGCGATGGATGCGGCGACCCTGAAGACCGAACTGGCCGCGTCCGCCTACCGCGATGACGGCGAAGGCAGGGAGCCGGCCACCTACGCGGTGAAGGGTGGCCGCTTCGTCATTGCCAGCCGTGGCTACGCCGACGTCGATGGCCGGGTGGCCGCACGTCGCGTCGAGCTGTCGCTCGCTGGCGGCACCGTCGCGTCGCTGCGCGATGCCGACAGCCGCAAGGCGCTCAAGGCCGCCCGCCTGGATCCGGCACGCATCGCCACGCTGTACGGCCAGAAGCAGGAAGAGCGTCGCCTGATCCGCATGGACGAGGCGCCGGACCTGCTGGTGACCGGCCTGCAGGCGGTGGAGGACAAGGACTTCAACCGCCATCACGGCATCGACCTGTCGGGCATCGCCCGTGCGGTCTGGGTGACCGTCCGTTCCGGCGGGCAGAGCCGGCAGGGTGCGTCCACGCTGACCCAGCAGCTGGCCCGCAGCGGCCTGCTCGGCATCGGCAAGGAGCAGACCCTCACCCGCAAGTTCAATGAAGTGCTGTATGCGTTGATCATGGAAGCGCGTTACGACAAGCGCACCATTTTCGAGGCGTATCTGAACCAGGTGTACCTGGGCCAGCGCGGCAGCCAGGCGATCCATGGCATGTCCTCCGGCGCCGAATTCTGGTTCGGCCGCGACCTGTCGTCGCTGGAAACCGAGCACATCGCGCTGTTGATCGGCCTGGTCAAGGGCCCGTCCTACTACGACCCGCGACGCAACCCGGAACGCGCGCTGGATCGTCGCAACTTCGTGCTGGGCAAGCTGCGCGAAGCGGCGCTGATCGACGATGCCGAATACCAGCGGGCGCTGAAGGCTCCGCTGGGGGTGCCGAAGACACCGGGCCTGGTCGCCGCCAACCGCTTCCCGGCCTATGTCGATCTGGTCCGTCGCCAGCTCGGCCACGATTATCCCGAGTCCGCACTGCAGGGCGCGGGCCTGAGCGTCATGACCGGCATGTCGCCGTCCGCGCAGGCCTACGCCGAAGGCGCTGTGACCCGTACCATCAAGTCGCTGGAGAGCAAGCGCCGTCCCGAGCTGCAGGCCGGCATGGTGCTGACCGACGTGCATAACGGCGACGTGCTGGCAGTGATCGGCAGCCGCGAGGTCTCCGAGGTCGGCTTCAACCGCGCCATCGAGGCGCAGCGCCCGGTCGGCTCGCTGCTCAAGCCGTTCGTGTACCTGCTGGCGCTGGCCCAGCCAGACCGCTACTCGCTGGCGAGCTGGGTTGACGATTCGCCGGTGACCGTCCAGTTGAGCCGTGGCCGCAACTGGAGCCCGGGCAATGCGGACAACCGCAGCCATGGCACCGTGCGGCTGATCGATGCGCTGGCCAATTCCTACAACCAGGCCACGGTGCGGGTCGGCATGCAGGTCGGTCCAGAGCGTGTGACCCAGCTGATCCACGTGCTGGCCGGCATCAAGGCCGAACCGAATCCGGCCGTGATTCTCGGCTCGACCGACCAGAGCCCGTATGCGATGGCGCAGCTGTACCAGTTCCTGGCCTCGGGCGGCGAGATCCAGCCGTTGCACGCGGTGCGTGGCGTGCTTGATCCGCAGGGCAAGCTGCTCAAGCGCTATGACAAGTCGCCTGCGCCGGCACAGGAAGGCGATTCGATCGCGGCCAACCTGAT
Organism: Stenotrophomonas sp. YJH_SMC_36; assembly: GCF_059369935.1. NCBI lineage: Bacteria > Pseudomonadati > Pseudomonadota > Gammaproteobacteria > Lysobacterales > Lysobacteraceae > Stenotrophomonas > Stenotrophomonas sp. YJH_SMC_36. The sequence goes on from NZ_JCAFTD010000001.1 coordinate 374,482, forward strand.
CAGCATCGGCCTGCAGCAGGTGGTTGCCAGCGGCACCGCGCAGCGCCTCAACGCAGACGGCCTGGGCCGCCTGCAGCCGGCCGGCAAGACCGGTACCACCAATGATGGCCGCGACAGCTGGTATGCCGGCTACACCGGCGACCACCTGGCGGTGATCTGGATGGGCAACGACCAGAACGAGCAGGCCGGGCTGTATGGCGCCACCGGTGCGATGCGCGTGTGGTCGGGCATCTTCCAGCGCCTGCCGAGCGCGCCGCTGCGGGTCAGCAACAAGGGGCTGGACTGGCAGCCGATCGCCGCCAGCGGCACCAACAGTACCGATGAGGGCTGTCCGGGCGCGCGGCGCTTCCCGTTCGTGGTCGGCTATGCGCCGGCGTATGCGCCCTGCGCGCCGGCGGTTTCGCCCGAAGCCCAGGACGGCGCCGGCAGCGAAGGCGGAGGCTGGCGCAGCTGGTTCGGCCTGGATCGCAAGCCGGAACCGGCGGAAGAACCCGCAGCCGCGCCGGCGGCGACCACTCCTCCTCCGAGTCGATGAATCCGATGACGCTTCGAACTTTCCTGCATCCGCTCACCCTGGCCGGCCTCACCGTGGTGCTGGCCGCCTGTGTCAGCAGCGCGCCGCCGGTGGTCAAGCCGGTCGCCGCTACCACCACGCCGGTGCAACGCCTGGCTGCGGTCGAAGCGGCGGCGGGACCGGATGACAAGGAACTGTCGGTGCAGCCGCTGCGCGATCCACAGGTTGAGGATCTGCGCCAGACCGCGCTGACGCAGCGCCAGGCCAACGATCTGCCGGCCGCCGCCGCCAGCCTGGACCAGGCGCTGCAGATCGTCGCCGCAGACCCCGCAGTGCTGCAGGAGCGGGCCGAAATCGCCCTGCTGCAGGGCAAGTGGTCGGAGGCGGAGACGTTCGCGCGCAAGGCCATCGATCTGGGGTCGAAGACCGGGCCGCTGTGCCGGCGCCACTGGGCGACGATCGAGCAGTCACGGCTGGCGCGCGGGGAGAAGGAGAACGCGGTGTCGGCGCATGCACAGCTGGAAGGGTGCACGGTACCGGGCATCAAGCGGTACTGAGGTATTCCCCTCCATCGGGCGCGTCACACGCCGCGCGGGCCGCGGGCGAGAACAGAAAGATCAGAAGCCGGTCGCGCGCTCGCGATGGGGTCAGAGCCGTTTTCCGAAAGGAAACGGCTCTGACCCCTTCCAGTTCAGTCGAGCAAGCTCGACGCTACAAACGGGTGCCGGGCAGCGCCCGGCCCGGTATCCTTTCCGTCTGATGTCCGACCTTGTCCACGCCAGCCGCGAAGCACTCAGCGCAGGCGGCGCGCTTGCCTCGCACCTGGATGCCTTCGTCCCGCGTCCGGCACAGCTGCGCCTGACCGAGGCCATCGCCGATGCGCTGCAGCAGCGCGACCTGCTGCTGGCCGAGGCCGGCACCGGTACCGGCAAGACGTTCGCCTACCTGGTGCCGGTGCTGCTGTCCGGCCTGCGCACGATCATTTCCACCGGTACCCGCGCGCTGCAGGACCAGCTCTACCATCGCGACCTGCCACGCGTGCGCCAGGCACTGGGGGTCGGCCTGCGCAGCGCGCTGCTGAAGGGGCGTAGCAATTACCTGTGCCGTTACCGCCTGCAGCAGGCGCGTGGCGAGCCACGCTTCTCCAGCCCGGAGCAGGCGGCGCAGTTCCAGCGCATCCTGGCCTGGTCCGGTCGTTCCGAACATGGCGACATCGCGGAACTGGAAGGCCTGGCCGATGACTCACCCTTGCTGCCGATGGTTACCTCCACCGTCGACAACTGCCTGGGCACCGAGTGTCCGTTCTGGGATGACTGCTTCGTGGTGCGCGCGCGGCAACGCGCTCAGGCTGCGGACGTGGTGGTGGTCAACCATCATCTTCTGCTGGCCGATCTTGCGCTGAAGCAGGAGGGCTTCGGAGAGCTGCTGCCGGGCGCACAGGCCTTCGTCATCGATGAGGCGCACCAGTTGCCTGAACTGGCAGCGCAGTTCTTCGGTGAGGGCTTCGGCATGCGACCCTGGCAGGAGCTGGGCCGGGACTGTCTGGCCGAGGCGCGCGGTGTCGGTGGCGCACAGTCAGCGCTGCAGGCGCCGGTCGATCAGCTGCAGGAGGCACTGCGTGCGCTGCGCTCGGCCATGGATGGCCTGCCATCCCGTGGCACGCAGTGGCGCGCACTGGCGATGCCGCAGGTGCGCGATGGCTTTGATGCGGTGATGACCGGTCTGGTGAATCTGGAGCAGGCGCTGCAGCCGCTGCGCGAAGCCGCCGCAGGCCTCGATGCCTGCCACGCACGTGCGCGCGAGGCGGTATCGCGTCTGGGGCGCTGGCTGGGCGATGACGAACCGGCGCTTGATTTCGATGCCGACCCTGCGCAGGCGGCGAGCGCCGATGTGCTCTGGTACGAACTTACCCCGCGCGGATTCCGCTGCCAGCGTACGCCGATGGATGTGTCCGGTCCGCTGCGCGAGCATCGCGAGCGCAGTCGTGCCGCATGGATCTTCACGTCGGCGACGCTGACCGTCGGCGGTGGCTTCGATCACATCGCCCGCCGGCTCGGCCTGGATGATCCGCAGACACTGGTCCAGTCCAGTCCATTCAACTGGCCCGAGCAGGCACTGTGCTACCTGCCCGAAGGCCTGCCCGATCCCGCCGCGCGGGGGTTCGGCACCTCGCTCATCCAGGTCCTGCGGCCGGTGCTGCAGGCCTCGCAGGGCCGGGCATTCCTGCTGTTCGCCTCGCACCGGGCCCTGCGCGAAGCGGCCGAGGCGCTGCGCGATGGGCCGTGGCCGCTGTTCGTGCAGGGCGAGGCGCCACGCGCCACGCTGCTGCAGCAGTTCCGCGACTCCGGCAACGGCGTGCTGCTGGGCTCGGCCAGTTTCCGCGAAGGGGTGGACGTGGTCGGCGAAGCATTGAGCGTCGTGGTGATCGACAAGCTGCCCTTTGCCGCGCCGGACGATCCGGTCTACGAGGCGCGGCTGGAGGCGATCCGCAGCCAGGGGGGCAATCCGTTCCGCGACGAGCAGCTGCCGCAGGCCGTGATCGCGCTGAAGCAGGGCGTCGGCCGGCTGATCCGCAGTGAGAGCGATCGCGGCGTGCTGGTGCTGTGCGACCCGCGGCTGCTCAACCGTGGCTATGGCCGGGTCTTCCTCGACTCGCTGCCACCTTTCCGCCGTACCCGCAGTCTGGCCGATGTGCAGTCCTTCTTTGCGCCACAATGGCACCCCGCCACCGATGCTGGAGCGCCGGACGTCCCTGTGGCGGCCACGCACCCCGCCCCGGGTGGCACGTTCCCCCTGTTCTGATCCGACCCGATGAAACTGCTCGCCTTTGAAACCGCCACCGAAGCCTGTTCCGTTGCCCTGCACGTGGACGGGCAGGTCCTGGAACGCTTCGAGATCGCCCCGCGCCGGCATGCCGAGCTGAGCCTGCCGTGGGCCGACGCGCTGCTGGCCGAGGCCGGTATCAGCCGCCGCCAGCTCGATGGCATCGCACTCAGTCGTGGTCCGGGTGCCTTCACCGGGGTGCGCCTGGCGATCGCCCTTGCCCAGGGCATCGCACTGGCATTGGACCGTCCGCTGCTGCCGGTATCGACCCTGCAGGTGCTGGCGCTGCGTGCGCCGGCAGAAGAAAGGCAGATCCTGTCGGCGATCGATGCACGGATGGGCGAACTCTACGTCGCGTGTTTCGAGCGCGTGGACGGCCTGCCGATGCCGTGCGATGCAGAGCGGGTGTGCGCACCGGCCGCAGTAGCGTTGCCGGACGATCTGTCGGTGTTCGGTGTCGGCACTGGATTTGGTGCGGCCGAGGGCGCGCTGGTCACGCAGCTGGGGGCGGGCCTGCGGGGGTTCGACGCCGCGGCGCTGCCGCGGGCATCGGACGTGCTGGCGTTGGCGGTGCCGGCCTTGGCACGTGGCGAGGGCATCGCGCCGGAGAGGGTGGAACCGGCCTACCTGCGCGACAACGTGGCCTTGACCCTGGTCGAGCAGCAGGCCGCGCGCGAGGCCAAGGCGAAGGCCAACGGCTGAGAGAGGCCGGGATCTGTCAGAGGCGGGGCGGTGTCGGGTGGCGGGGTATCCGCGGCATGGATGCCGCGGCTAAGCCTACACGGACGTACTTGCGGCGTCCCCGCCGCCCGGCACCGCCCCGCCAGGCGTCACTACACTGACCGCCGCTTTTGCTTTTGCTGTTGACGTTGCTGTTGCCGTTGCCTTCAGCGGGTCCCGGGCCGCAGGCCCGGGCAACACCCCCCTACCGGTCGTCGCGCAGTTCGCCGCCGGGCAGGAACACCCACGTGCGGGTGACCTGCAGGATGTCGATTCCGTCCTCGGTACGCGGCAGCGGCGGGAACGGCTGTGCCAGCGTCACCACCCGCAGCGCGGCCTCATCCAGCAGCGGTGTTCCGCTTGAACGCAGGATGCGGCTGCTTTCCACACTGCCATCGCGACGCACGCCAACGCTGATGACCACCTGGCCGCCGAGACGGCGTTGCCGTGCCTCGTCCGGATAGTTCAGGTTGCCCACCTGCTCGGCGCGGTCGACCCAGGCGCGCAGGTAATTGGCATAGGCATACTCGCGCGTGCTGGCCGAGACGAATTTGCGGTTCGGTCGCTTGGCGTACTGCGCCGAGCGCAGGTGGACCTCGGCCGCCAGCCGCGCCATCTCCGCATCGCGCTGCTCGCGTGCGGTCATCGGTGCGTCCGGCACCGGTTCCAGTGGCGTTGGCTGGGCCTGCGCACGTGCCACCGTGTCCTGGCCATTGCGGCTGCTGACCACGCGGGCCTGCGGCGGTGGCACGGGCGCTGCGGATTGCTGCTGCTGTGGCACCGGGCTGACCCCGGCCTGGGCCTGCGGCACGATCCCGGCCTGGTTGTCGCGCGGACGCTGCGCGCGGTCGTGGTCACCGCCGCCTTCCTGGCTGGCGGCGGCCAGGAAGTCCGCCTGCTTCGGCGTCAGCGCGGTGCGGGTCTGGCTGAAGATCACTTCCAGCGTGGGCACCAGTGGGGCCTCGCCCTTCACGGCGAAACCCACCCCCAGGATCAGCAGGACGTGGACCAGCACCGACAGGGTGAGGGTGGCACCCAGCCGCTGCGCTTCGCGCGGCGGCGGTGGCAGGACGGCGGGTGCGGCGGGCATCAGCGCAGGCCGGCCTCGAGCGCGTCGAACAGCGTGCCGGCGATGTTCAGGCCGTACTGCGCGTCCAGTTCGCGCACGCAGGTGGGGCTGGTGACGTTGACTTCGGTCAGGTAGTCGCCGATCACATCCAGGCCAACGAAGCGCATGCCGCGGCGCTTCATTTCCGGTCCCACCTGCGCGGCGATCCAGCGGTCGCGCTCGCTCAGCGGACGGCCTTCGCCGCGCCCGCCAGCGGCCAGGTTGCCGCGGAACTCGTCGCCCTGCGGAATGCGCGCCAGGCAGTAGTCGACCGGCTCGCCGTCAATCAGCAGGATGCGCTTGTCGCCAGCACTGATGTCCGGGATGAACTTCTGTGCCAGCGCCAGCCTGCGTCCGCCATCGGTCAACGTTTCCAGAATCACGTTCAGGTTCGGGTCGCCCTGGCCGCTGCGGAAGATCGAGCGCCCTCCCATGCCATCCAGGGGCTTCAGCACGGCCTGCCCATGTTCCAGTGCGAAGGCCTTCAAGGCCTTGGCGTCGCGGCTGACCAGGGTCGGCGGACAGCACTGCGGGAACAGCAGCGCGGCCAGTTTTTCGTTGTAGTCGCGCAGGCCCTGCGGATTGTTGACCACGCAGGCGCCGGCCGCAGCGGCCACGTCCAGCACCTGGGTGTCGTAGACGTATTCGGCATCGACCGGCGGATCCTTGCGCATCAGCACGATCTGGCCGGGACCGAACTCGGTCCGGCTGAACCCGCCCAGCTCGTACCAGCCGGCGGGGTCGTCGCGGACCCGCAGCGGGGCGGTCTGGGCCACCGCCACGCCACCTTCCAGGGCCAGTCCGCCCGGCCGCACGTAGTGCAGGGCATGGCCGCGGCGCTGGGCTTCCAGCAGCATGGCGAAGGTGGTGTCCTTGGCGATCTTGATGTGGGCGATGGGGTCCATCACCACGATGACGTTCAACGGCATGGGCGCACCTGTCAGGCAAGGCGTTGATGGTAGCGGCAACGCCCGCCGTGCGCCTCCCCGCGGCGATGCAACGCTGCGTCCGTCCCCCGGGCCGCGCACCGTATGCGAACCCCGTCACGTTCAGCCCGGTAGCACGGCCCGCGTGATGGGCCGGCCTTGAAGCGGGCGCGGAAAGTGCGATATAGATACGCTTTCGTAGCGGCCCCCGCCTGAGACCGGGCCGTGCGCTTGGGGATAGGCAATGACTGAAAACACGACTGCGGGCGGGGAACTCGCAGGACTCCGGGTGATGGTCATCGATGATTCGAAGACCATCCGCAGGACTGCGGAAACGCTGCTCAAGCGCGAAGGCTGCGAGGTGGTCACCGCCACCGACGGCTTTGAAGCGCTGGCGAAGATTGCCGACCAGCAGCCGCAGATCATCTTCGTCGACATCATGATGCCGCGTCTGGATGGCTATCAGACCTGCGCGCTGATCAAGGGAAACCAGCTGTTCAAGGCGACCCCGGTGATCATGCTGTCGTCCAAGGATGGCCTGTTCGACAAGGCGCGGGGGCGCATCGTCGGGTCGGAGCAGTACCTGACCAAGCCTTTTACGCGCGAAGAACTGCTGGGTGCCATCCGCACATACGTCAACGCCTGACCAGGGGGGAAAGGCACAATGGCTCGTATCGTCCTGATCGAGGATTCACCGACCGACCGCGCGGTGTTCACCCAGTGGCTGCGCCGTGCCGGCCACGAGGTGCTGGAAGCGGACAACGCCGAGGATGGCCTGCAGCTTGTCCGCGACCAGGTGCCGCAGCTGGTGCTGATGGACGTGGTCCTGCCGGGCATGAGCGGTTTCCAGGCCACCCGGGCGATGGCCCGCGACGCCGCGACCCGGCACATCCCGGTCATCATCGTCAGTACCAAGGCGATGGAGACCGACAAGGCGTGGGGGCTGCGCCAGGGTGCGGCCGACTACATCGTCAAGCCGCCGCGCGAGGATGAACTGATCGCGCGGATCAACGAACTGGTGGCCTGATGCGCTCGCCTTTCGACATTCTCGAAGCCTACGAACGGCGCAGCCTGGCCCATGCGGTGCAGCTGCCGGGCCGGCAATTCGTCCAGGACCTGTGGCGAGGCGTCGGCTACCGCGTCGGCCAGCGCCGGCTGGTGTCCGATTTCCGCGAAGTGGTGGAGATCGTGCCGATGCCGCCGGTCACGCCCGTGCCCTGCGCGCAGCCCTGGCTGCTGGGCGTGGGCAACCTGCGCGGCAACCTGTTCCCGGTGGTCGACCTGAAGTACTTCCTGGAAGGCACACGCACCGTGCAGCAGGAAGGGCAGCGCGTGCTGATCATGCGCCAGGCCGGCGGTGACGTCGCACTGACCATCGACGAACTGTTCGGCCAGCGCAGCTTCGAAGCCGACCAGCAGATCGAGGCCGGCAGCCTGGCCGAGGGTCGTTACGGGCACTTCGTCGAGCGCGGTTTCCATGCTGACGGCCAGGACTGGGGCGTGTTCTCGCTCTCGCTGCTGTCGCGCACTCCTGAATTCCGGCAAGCCGCGGCCTGAGGCCGGGCATCGCCCCCTGCACTGAAGATCGAGGTTGAACGATGAGTACTGCTTCGGACGCCACCAAGACCGGCAAGCTTCGGCTGGGCGGCAGCAACCTCTGGCTGGCCCTGCTGCTGGCATCGATGATCCTGTTCGGCGTCAATACCGGCGTGGCGACCTGGCAGGGCAGCCGCCTGGCCGATGCCGGTTCCAAGGCCGCGGACCTGCAGGTGCTGTCGCAGCAGCTGGCCAACCAGGGGCGTGACGCGGTGGGCGGCAATGCCCAGGCGTTCACCGCCTTCAAGGCCACCCGCAACGCGATCGAACAGAATGTCTCGACGCTGCAGGGGCGCTACGGCAAGGAACCGGGCGTGTCGCGGGCGATCTCGACGCTGGGTGAAACCTGGGCGCCGCTGGGCAAGCAGGCCGGGCAGCTGGTCGCCAGCGAGCCGGCGGTGCTGGCCCTGGCCGGCAATGCCAACAACTTCACTGGCGCGGTGCCGGGGCTGCAGGCGCAGCTGAACGAGGTGGTGCGCGCGATGTCGGCTTCGGGTGCACCGGCCGCGCAGGTGTACAGCGCGCTGCAGCAGGTCGTGGTGGCCGGCTCGATGGCCCGACGGGTCACCGAAATGCGTGCGGGCGGCTCTTCGGCGGCCGCCGCGGGCGACGCACTGGCGCGTGACATCACCGTGTTCTCGCAGGTGCTCGACGGCCTGCGCAACGGCAACGAGGAACTGGGCATCACCGCAGTGCGTGGCCCGGCCGCCGTGGCCGCGCTGGAGCAGTCGCACACCCAGTGGCAGGCGATGAAGGCCGATGCCGACGCGATCCTGGCCAGCTCGCGCCAGCTGTTCGCCGCGCAGTCGGCGGCCACCGCGCTGGGCCAGGGCTCGGCGCACATGCTGGATGACAGCCGCAAGCTGTTCGAAGCCTTCTCTTCGTTCGGCTCGGTGTCCGATACCCGCCTGTTCCCGAACTTCTGGATCGGTGTAGCGTCCGGTGCGCTGTCGCTGATCGCGATCATCGGTTTCGTCTCCACCAACGTGCGCAGCCGCTCGCGTGAGCAGGAGCTGCGCTACCAGACCCAGGTGGAGTTCAACAGCCGCAACCAGCAGGCGATCATGCGCCTGCTGGACGAAATCTCCTCGCTGGGCGAGGGCGACCTGACCGTCAAGGCGTCGGTGACCGAGGACATGACCGGCGCCATCGCCGACGCGATCAACTACGCCGTCGACGAGCTGCGCCACCTGGTGACGACCATCAACGACACCTCGGCCAAGGTCGCGCTGTCCACCCAGGAAACCCAGGCGACGGCCATGCAGCTGGCAGAAGCAGCCGGCCACCAGGCCAACCAGATCACCTCGGCCTCGGACCGCATCGGCGAAATCGCAGCGAGCATCGAGCAGGTTTCGCGCAACTCGGCCGAATCGGCCGACGTGGCTCAGCGCTCGGTGGTGATTGCCGCCGAGGGCGCCGGCGTGGTCCGCGAGACCATCCAGGGCATGGACCAGATCCGCGACCAGATCCAGGAAACCTCCAAGCGCATCAAGCGCCTGGGTGAGTCGTCGCAGGAGATCGGCTCGATCGTGGAACTGATCAACGACATTTCCGAACAGACCAACATCCTGGCATTGAATGCAGCGGTGCAGGCCGCGTCGGCGGGCGAAGCGGGCCGCGGTTTCGCGGTCGTGGCCGACGAAGTGCAGCGCCTGGCAGAGCGCACATCGGGCGCCACGCGCCGTATCGAGAACCTGGTGCAGGCCATCCAGGCCGACACCAACGAGGCCGTCACCTCGATGGAACAGACCACCGCCGAAGTGGTGTCCGGTGCACGTCTGGCCGAAGACGCCGGTACGGCACTGACCGAGATCGAGCGCGTGTCCAATGCACTGAACACCCTCATCAAGAACATCTCCATCGCGGCCCAGCAGCAGTCCGCAGCCGCGTCGGACATCACCCGCACGATGGGCGTGATCCGCCAGATCACCGGCCAGACCTCACAGGGTGCCGGACAGACCGCGGAGTCGATCGGCCACCTCGCGCAGCTGGCTGCCGACCTGCGTCGTTCGGTCGCCGACTTCAAGCTGCCGGCGTGACGCGGGCAGGGCGAAGAGCAAGGAACCCGTCGATGAAGCATTTCCATTCCCCACGCCAGATCCAGCGCGGCCTTCGCGCGGCGGCGACCGGAGCCTGTCAATGAGCACTCTGCGCGATGCGATGAGCCACGCAGCGCTGGGTTGGGTCAAGCCCGAGCTGGACGAGACCCTGCGCCAGGTGCGCAACGAGGTCGAGTACTACGCCGAGGATCCGTCCGATGCCAGCCGCATGCGTATCTGCGCCGGCCACCTGCACCAGGTGCAGGGCACCCTGCGCATGGTCGAACTGTACGCCCCGGCAATGGTGGCCGAGGAGCTGGAGCAGCTGGCCAATGCGATCGGCAGCGGCCAGGCGTCTGATCGCGACGAGGCCTGCGCCACGCTGATGCGCGGCAGCGTGCTGCTGCCCGACTATCTGGAGCGCCTGCAGAACGGCCACCGCGACATTCCGATCGTGCTGCTGCCGCTGCTCAATGACATCCGCGCCGCGCGCGGTGCGGCCGGCATCAACGAGAGCGTCCTGTTCGCGTTCGCTCCCGACAGCGTCACCGCCACCGAAGCCGAGCTCGACCATGCGCGCGGCAGCCTGAGCGGGCGCAACCGCGAACTGCTCGATACGGTCGGCAGCGCGGTGAAGGAAGAGCTGCTGCGCATCAAGGATGCGCTGGACCTGCATCTGCGCACCGGCGGTGCAGCAGAACAGCTGCAGACGCAGGCCGACGAACTGGGGGCCGTGGCCGATACGCTGGGCATGATGGGCCTGGGCGTGGCCCGCGGCGTGGTCGTGCAGCAGCGCGACGCGCTGCGCGGCGTGGTCGAGGGCCGCCAGCAGATCGACGAGAACCTGTTGCTGGACATCGCCGGCGCGCTGCTCTACGTCGATGCGTCGCTGGATGACCAGGTTGCCCATCTGGGTGCGGATGGCAGCGGCGAGGATGACCCTGCCGCCGTGGAAAACCGCCGTACCGTCGAGGTGCTGGCACACGAGGCCATCGCCAATTTCGCTGCGGCCCGCGAGCACTTTGTCGCGTTCATCGAAACCAGCTGGAACCACGCGGAACTGCAGGACGTACCGCGCCTGCTCGGCGACGTCGCCGGTGCACTGCGGATGCTCGACCTGGGGACCGCCGCCGACTACCTGCGCGGCGTCCAGCAGTACATCGACGCCGAGCTGATCGGTCGCCAGCGTGTGCCCAGCGGGCGCCAGCTGGATACGCTCGCCGACGCCATGGCCAGCCTGGAGTACTACCTCGAAGCCCTGCGTGATCGTCGTCCGGGCCGTGAGGACATTCTGGAGATCACCCGCAGCAGCCTGGAAGCGCTGCGCTACTGGCCGCTGCCGGAGCGCGCCGCGATCGACGAGGCGCCGCAGGGCGTGCAAGCGGTCGAGCGCGAGGCGGTAGACCTGCAGGTGATGCCATTGCAGCCCGGCCACGTCGACATCGATGTGAGCACGGCCGCGCCCGCCGCCGGCAGTGTGGCTGCCGCCCTGCCGGACTTCGTCTTCGATCCGCCGCTGGCACCGCCAGTGACCGACAACGGGCTGATGTTCGGTGGGTTGTCGGCACCGGTCGCGGTACCCGGGACGACGCCCGATGCCGGTGGCTCGCTGGTGTTCGCCGCGTCCAGCGCACCGGCCCCGGCCGTGCCGCAATGGGACCTGGCGGCTGTAGAGGTCGGTGCCACGCACGCGGATGATGCCCATGCGCCGGCCTTGGCCAGCGACGAAACGATCGATCCGGCACCGGCCGAGGCGCCGCAGTGGACGCTGTCCCAGGTGGACGACATGGCGGATGCACCGTCGGTCTCCGGCGACGACACAGTGACGTTCGCGTCCGCATCCGGTACCCCGGATATCACGTCGGCGCCGGTATTCGATCCGGTGGCCGCCGAGCATGGCGCCGCGGATGTGGCGGCTGATGAAGTCGTATTCCGTTTCGACGCCGATGCACTGGACAACGCCGACGACGTGCTGTCCTTGCATGCGATGGAAACGCTGGTGCTGGAAGACGACGCAGACCTGCATCCGGTGCTGGACAGCGTTGATGCGGAGCCAACGGATCCGGTCACCCTCGCCGCGGACGCGTCGCCTGCCGCAGATGCAGCACCGGCGGTGGCCCTGATCGAGATTGACACCATCGCACCGATCGATTTCAGCGAGGCCGATGCCCGGTTCTTCGCTGAACTGAGCGCCGCCGCGGAGGACTTCAACCCGCGGGCGATGCCATCGGCCGCCGACGCGCCGGTCGCGATCACGGCTGCGTCCGAAGCGGGCTTCGATGCCGGCTTCGACGATGATGCGGAGAACATCGACGAGGACATCCGCGAGGTGTTCCTGGAAGAGTTCGACGACGAGCGTGCCAACCTCGGAACGCTGCTGCCGGCATGGCACGCGCAGCCGGACAATCTGGACCGGCTGCGGCCGATCCGCCGCATCTTCCACACCCTCAAGGGCAGCGGCCGTCTGGTCGGTGCGCGGACGCTGGGCGAGTTCGCGTGGAAGATCGAAGGCATGCTCAACCGTGTGCTTGACGGCAGCCGTCCGGCCACGCCGGCCGTGCTGGCGATGGTTGATCACGCGCATGCCGCCTTGCCGCAGCTGAGCGACGCACTGCGTCATGGCCAGCGCATCAGTGTCGATCTGCAGGCGATGCAGGCCGTTGCTGATCGCGTGGGTGCCGGCGAAGAGACGTTCTACGTGCCGCTGCCGGCTGCGGCGCCCGCACCGGTGGCGCCGGCGGCGGAAGAAGGCGAGGACGAGATCAGCCGCATTCTCGAAGCGGAAGCGGCGATGACAGCCGACGCCGGGAACGCGACCGCGGTCGAGGGCACTCCGGCCAATATCGACAGCGTGCTGCGCGAGATACTCGAAGCCGAGGTGGAGGTCCACCAGGCAACCCTGCAGGCGTGGCTGCGCTCGGCGCAGCAGGCACCACAGCCGGTGAGCGATGCGCTGCTGCGCGCCGTGCACACCATGAATGGCGCCTTCGCGATGACCGAGGTGCCGGAGATCACGGCGGTCACGGGCGGCGCCGAATCCTATATCAAGCGGGCCCTGGCTGCCGATGTGGTGCCGGGCGACGAGGGCGTTGCTGCGCTCGACGCGACCGCGCAGGCCATTACCGCGACCATGGAAGCACTGCAGGCGGAGCAGCCGCGCATTGCGCCTCAGCCTGCGCTGGTACAGCGCCTGCAGGCCCTGGCCGGCGAACTGCCGGAAGCGCGCTGGCCGCTGGTGGGGCTGGATGACGAAGAGGCGCTCGCGACCGATGGAGAGCCTGCGCACGAGGTGGACGCGCAGCTTCCTGCCGATGCGCAGAGCGACATCGACGCCGAAATCAACGCCGGGATCGACAGTGCACCTGCTGACACCCATGACGTGCCCGCAGCCGATCCGGCGAAGGACGGACTGGACGTGGCCGAGCTCACGGCCAGTGATGACCTTTCGCGCTACTTCGACGCCGGCTGGCCGTCGCTGGGCGGTACCGGACAGGAGGCCGCAGCCACGCTGCCGCCGGTCGCGCTCGCTGCCGATGAATCCGCAGCGGAAGTGTCATCGGCGGTCGCCGATGCGCCCCCCGCGCTGGCCGAAGACGCCGCGCTGACAGGCGCGGACGACCTGTCGCCGTACCTGGACGCCAGCGCGCTGCCGGTCGACGACCGTGATGCGGATGAGGCGGCGGACGCCGCTGCGTTCACCGAAACGATCGACCTGAATACGTCGTGGGATGACGTGGAAGGGTTCGATGCGAGTGATGACGCTGCTGCACTGCCACTCGACAGCACGCTGTCGAGCCTGCAGGATGACATGGCTGCGCCGGGTTTTGCGGAACCGGTCACATTGGAAGCTGCGCTCGAAGCCGGCCTGCATGTGATCGACGAAGAGCAGACTCCGGCCGACGACGGGCAGTGGTCCGTGCTCGGCCTGCAGGCCAGCGAACTCGCGCCGGGCGAGGCGGATGCCTTTGCCGAGGATGCGGACGTCGGCGGGGAGACGGCGGTCGGTGAAGGAGAGAGCGCCGACCCGCCGTCCCCGGCGACGGTGAATGCCGGGGAGTCCCTTGCAGAGCCTGCGGTCGATCCGCAGCCGGCAGCCGCGCCGCCGTCGCCGTTCTTCGAGATGGAAGACGCGCCGGGCCAGGGCAGCGGCGCTGCCGGACCGGGCGGTTCCACGCCGGTCGAGGGTCCGGTTGCCGAAGATGACGTGCCGGCACACGAGCCGATCGAGCCGATGCCGGAACCGGAACCGGAACCGGAACCGGAAGGCAGCGTGGGCGAGGAGCCTGCCGATCTGCTTGACTTCACCGTGTATGACCGCGAGCTGGTCGACATCTTCGTCGAAGAAGGCAAGGACCTGCTTGATCACTGCGATGGCCTGATCAGCGAGCTGCGCGATGCGCCGCAGGACCGCGAAGTGCTTGCCGGCCTGCAGCGTGACCTGCATACGCTGAAGGGCGGCGCACGCATGGCCGGCATCAACGCCATCGGCGACCTCGGCCACAGCATCGAATCGCTGCTGGAGGTGGTCGCGGCGGGGCGCACCGAGATCGAGCGCCGCGACGTGCAGCTGCTCGAGCGCGGTTTCGATCGCCTGCACCAGCTGCTGACCCGTACCGGCGAGCATCGTGTGGTGGAACCGGCGCAGGACCTGGTCGATGCTTTCGAGGCACGTACCGCCACCGATCCGGCAGCGGCTGCCGCCGTCGGCACGGCTGGCCCGGTGGAGACTGAAACCACCGTCGTACCCGCGAACGTTGCCCTGGTCGATGCACCGCTGTCCGCGCCGTTGCCGGTCGAAAGCACGGTCGAGGACGATCCGCTGGCACGTCCCCAGCAGGAGCAGGTGCGCGTGCGCGCGGATCTGCTCGACCGCCTGGTCAATCACGCAGGTGAGGTGGCGATCTACCGGTCGCGCCTGGAGCAGCAGCTCGGCGCCTTCCGCGGCGCGATGGGCGAGCTTGAACGCACCAACGCGCGTCTGCGCGACCAGCTGCGTCGCCTCGACCTGGAGACCGAAGCGCAGATCGTTGCCCGCTACCAGCGTGAGCAGGACCAGGCCGACCAGAAGTTCGATCCGCTGGAACTGGACCGCTTCTCCACCCTGCAGCAGCTCAGCCGTGCGCTGAACGAGTCCGCCGCCGACCTGGGCGGCCTGCAGGGCGTGCTGGACGATCTCTCGCGGCAGTACGATGCCTTGCTGCAGCAACAGTCGCGCGTCAGTTCGGAGCTGCAGGATGGCCTGATGCGTGCGCGGATGGTGCCGTTCGACGGCCTGGTGCCGCGTCTGCGCCGCGTGGTGCGCCAGGCCGGCATCGACACCGGCAAGCAGGTCCACCTGACCCTGGAAGGCACCCATGGCGAACTGGACCGCAACGTCCTCGACCGCATGGTCGCGCCACTGGAGCACATGCTGCGCAACTCGGTGGCCCATGGCCTGGAGGCGCCGGAGCAGCGCCGTGCCGCCGGCAAGCCGGAAGAGGGCGAGATTGCCATCCGCCTGCATCGCGAAGGCTCGGAAATCGTGCTGGACGTGGCCGATGACGGCGCCGGTCTGGATCGGGAGGCGATCCGTCGCCGCGCGATCGACCGTGGCCTGCTGGCCGCCGACGCGCAGCCTGCCGATCACGAACTGGACAATCTGATCTTCGCATCGGGCTTCTCCACCGCCGACCAGGTCAGCCAGCTGGCAGGCCGCGGCGTGGGCATGGACGTGGTGCGCAATGAAGTGCGCCAGCTGGGTGGCTCGGTCGATATCCAGTCGGTGCGTGGCCAGGGCGTGCGTTTCACCCTGCGCCTGCCGCAGACGCTGGCCGTCACCCAGGCCGTGTTCGTGCAGATCGGCGAAACCACCTTTGCCGTGCCGGTGGCTTCGGTCAGCGGTATCGGCCGCCTCTCGCGCGAGCGCTTCGAGGCCGCCGACAGCAGCTATCGCTACAGCGGCGAAGACTATCCGCTGTACGACCTGGGCAGCCTAGTCGGCCAGGCACCGGCACGTGCCGAGGGCCAGGCGCAGGTGCCGCTGCTGCTGGTCCGCGCCGGCGACCTGCGAGCTGCCGTGGCGATCGACCAGGTGCTGGGCAACCGCGAAATCGTGGTCAAGCCGGTCGGCCTGCAGATCGCATCGGTGCCGGGCATCTACGGTGCCACCATCACCGGCGATGGCCGTGTGGTGGTGATCCTGGACGTGGCGCCGCTGGTGCGTCGTTACCTGGCCAACCCGACGCCGCCGGTGCTGGTCAATGCGCCGCGTCAGGAACGGCAGGTGCCGCTGGTGATGGTGGTCGACGACTCGCTGACCATGCGCAAGGTCACCGGCCGCATCCTGGAGCGCCACAACTTCGAGGTCAGCGTCGCCCGCGATGGCGTGGAGGCGCTGGAGCGGCTGGAGGAGCGTGTTCCCGACCTGATGCTGCTGGATATCGAGATGCCGCGCATGGACGGCTACGAGCTGGCCACCGCGATGCGCGCCGACCCGCGTTACAGGGACGTTCCGATCGTGATGATCACCTCGCGCAGCGGCGACAAGCACCGGCAGCGCGCTTTCGAGATCGGCGTCCAGCGCTACCTGGGCAAGCCTTATCAGGAGCTGGACCTGATGCGTAACGTGTACGACCTGCTGGGGATCGCCCGTGTCCGAGAGTGAAGCCAACCCGGCCGTCGCCCTGCTGGCCCGGCCTGGCGCGGCGCGTGAGCGCCTGCGCGAAGCACTGGCGCACGCCGACGTGCAGATCGTGCTGGAAGACGACCCGAATGGCCTTGAACCGCAGGCGCTGCATGACGCGCGGCCGCAGTTCGTGGTGATCGCACTGGAAGCGGCGATCGAGGACGCACTGGAACGCCTGGAGCCCGTGCTGTCGGCCCCCGGCCTGACCCTGGTGTTCGACGAAGCCGAGCTGGCCGCGCGCCGGAACGGCTGGGAGGCGCAGCGCTGGGGGCGTCACCTGGCCGCCAAGCTGCATGGACACCAGCAGGTGCTGCCGCCGGGCGCCGAGGACGAACCGGCCCTGCAGCTGGAGCCAGGCCGTCCTGCGCCGCCACCTGCGCCGCAGGAGGCAGCGCTGCAGACGCACCTGCAACAGGCACACCGCTGGGCCGACGACGTGCCAGCCGATGGCCTGTACGCACCGCCGGCGCAGCTGCATGAACCGGTCGCGTTCGAACACGCTCTGGCCGCGCTGCAGCCGATCGTGCCCGAACCGCCGGAAGCGCCGGTCGCACGGACAGCCCCCCCCGCGGCACCGTCGGTGACGTTCGATCACACCGCGTGGTCGCTGGTGGACGAGTCGGCCGATGCCGCCACCCCGGCGTACGCCGCAGCGGAGGTCGAGGCGCGCTCATCGTCGTTCGATACCGACCACCTGAGCCTGGTCGACCTGGATGCGGCCGCCCCGCCCGGCGCACGCGCGGGCGCGCTGCTGGTGCTGGCCGGGATCGGTGGCCCTGATGCGTTGCGTCGCCTGCTGGGCGCGCTGCCTTCGGCATTGGCGGTGCCGGTGCTGGTGCACATGCGCCTGGATGGGGGCCGCTACGGCAATCTCGTCAAGCAGATGGCGCGTGTCTCGCCGCTGCCGGTGCAGCTGGCCGAAGCCGGCCAGCGCGCCACGCCCGGGCAGGTGCATGTGCTGGCCGATGACATCGGCGTCCGCGCGGCCAGCGACGGTCTGCATTTCCTGACCGACGCGCAGGGCATCTCGATTGCCGCGTTGCCGGCCCAGTACACCGCACTGGTACTGCTCAGCGGTGCCGATCTGGGCCATGTCGGGCCGGCACTGGACCTGGCTGCCGCGGGCGCGTGGGTGGCCGGGCAGGTGGGGGAGGGATGCTACGACCCGGCCGCCGCCACCGCCGTGGTCGCCGCCGGCATGGCCGCTGGCGAACCGCAGGAACTGGCGCAGATCATCGCCGCGCGCTGGGGCGAGGGTGACCACAACGGAGAAGCTCCATGAGTTACGCCAGCAACGATGAAATCCGTGGTGTCCTGATCCAGGCTGGCAACGAACGCGTGCTGCTGCCCAATGCCACGGTGGCCGAAATGATGTCGCGGGTGCCGGTGCAGCCGGTGGCCGACGCCCCCCGCTGGCTGGTCGGCGAGATCGCCTGGCATGGCTGGCAGGTGCCGCTGGTGTCATTCGCACGGCTTTCGGGGCTGGGGGACGAGGCAGCCGGTGTCCACAACAAGGTGGTGGTACTGAAGGCGCTCAGCGGCGATCAGCAGCGGCCGTATTACGCGTTGCTGACCCAGAACTTCCCGCAGTTGATCTCGGTGCCGCGCGATGGCCTGCTGGCCGATGCGTCGGAGGAGACCCTGCCGCAGATCGTGCACATGCGCGTACTGCTGGGTGAGCAGAGCGCGCTGCTGCCGAATCTGGACGCACTGGAAAGCGCGCTGGCTTCACTGGCGGCCTGAGGCCGCCCCCGGACACAGGCCGCCGGGCATGGCCCGGCGCTGCCGTTGGCGTGCAGGTTGTCGGTGGACCTAACCGAGATCACCCAGCCGCGCCTGCAACGCGGCGATCGCGGCCAGCCCGGCGGTTTCCGTGCGCAGGATGCGCGGGCCCAGCTGCAGGCCCTGGAAGCCGGCGGCGGCCAGCTGCTCGCGGTCGCGTGGCGACCAGCCGCCCTCCGGACCGATCGCGATCACGATGCCGCCCGCGGGCGCCGCTGCCAATGTCGACAGCCGGTGCGAACCCATCGGGTCCAGGGTCAACCGCAGCGTATCGGCGGGCAGTGCAGCGGTCGCCTGCGCCAGCGACAGCGGGGCACCCACCCGTGGAATGCGCGCGCGCCCGGACTGGCCACAGGCCGACTGCACGACGTTGTTCCAGTGCGCCACGCGCTTTTCCGCGCGGGCCGCGTCCAGCTTCACCTCGGTGCGTTCCGCGTTCACCGGCAGGATGCTGCTGACGCCGAGTTCGGTGGCCTTCTGCAGGATCAGGTCCATCTTTTCGCCGCGCGCGATGCCCTGCATCAGGGTGATGGCCAGCGGCGATTCGATGTCGATGGCCTGCACGCTGTCGATGCGTGCCTGCACTTCGCGCTTGCCGACCACGGTCAGCGTCGCAGCGTAGTCATGGCCATCGCCGTTGAACAGGACGCAGCCATCGCCTTCGCGCAGGCGCATCACCCGCACCAGGTGGTTGGCGGTCTCCTCGGGCAGGGTCACGGTCTGGCCGCTGTGCAGCGGCAGGTCGATGGGACAGCGGGTCACGCGCATGCAATCGCCTCGTCGATGGCGGCCAGCGTGGTATGCGCCAGCAGATCCAGTTGTTCGTCGTCCACGCAGTACGGTGGCATCCAGTACAGCACATCGCCCAGCGGGCGAAGGACCACGCCGCGCTTCAGTGCTGCCTTGTACGCGTGCAGGCCGAGCCGCAGTCCGGGGTCGAAGGGCGTGCGCCTGTCGCCGCCGCGCGACAGTTCGAATGCCACCACCATGCCGGCCTGGCGCACATCGGCCACATGCGGGTGGTCGGCAAACGGTGCCGCGAGGGTGCCCATCACCGATGCGGTGCCGCGGTTGCGCGCGATCACATCGTCGCTGCCGAAGATGTCCAGCGTCGCCAGCGCCGCAGCGCACGCCAGCGGATTGCCGGTATAGCTGTGCGAGTGCAGGAACGCACGCTCGCGGGAGTCGTCGAGAAAGGCGTCGTACAGGGCCTGCGTGGCCAGGACCGCGGCCAGCGGCAGGAACCCGCCGGTCAGGCCCTTGGACAGGCACATCAGGTCCGGCATCACCCCGGCCTGTTCGCAGGCGAACATCGTACCGGTGCGACCGAAGCCGGTGGCGATCTCGTCGGCGATCATGAACGCACCGTGCGCGTCGCACAGCTCACGCACGCGCTGCAGGTACACCGGATCATGCATGCGCATGCCACCGGCGCACTGCAGGCGGGGTTCCAGGATCACCGCGCATACTTCACCGGGGTGCTGGTCGAACAGCGTCGCCAGGCCATCGGCGGCCTGGCGCGCACGCTCGGCGGCGCTCTGCCCTGGCTCGGCCAGGTAGGCGTCGGGCGAGGGTGCGAACAGCCCTTCGGCCAGCAACGGCGCGTACACCCGCCGGTACAGTGGGATGTCGCCCAGCGCCAGCGCACCGAGCGTTTCACCGTGGTAGCCGTTTTCCAGCGCGATGAAACGCGTACGCCGGGTCTCGCCGCGGTTATGGAAGTAATGGAAGGCCATTTTCAATGCCACTTCCACCCCGGCCGAGCCGTTGTCGGCGTAGAACACCTTGGCCAGCGGATCGCGCCCGGCCTGCCGCGGGGCCAGTGCCAGCAGGCGTTCGGCCAGGGTGATCGCCGGCTCATGGCTGAAGCCGGCCAGCATCACCTGTTCCAGCTGGCCGGCCTGGGCCGCGATGGCGCCGCCGATGCGGGGCTCGGCGTGGCCGAACAGATTCGTCCACCAGCTGCTGACGGCATCCAGATAGCGGTTGCCGTCATGGTCGATCAGCCACGCACCCTCGCCGCGCGCGATCGGCACCAGCGGCAGGGTGTCGGGATGCTCGCGCATCTGTGTGCACGGATGCCACAGCACCTGCAGGTCGCGTTGCCGCCAGTGCAGGGCCAGCGGGGAGGGGGTTGGGTCTGCTAGCATTTCGGGCTCATGAACATGTTGCTGCCTGCACATTCTATCGGCCCCGGCGCCCGCGTCGGCCGCCGCGGAGATTCCGCATGAACGATGACCGTGCCAGCCGTCGCCTGCCGATCATCCATCGGATCACCGATGAAGAGAACGGTCCCTTCCAGCGCCAGCATCTGGATCTGGAATTCTCCAATGGTGAACGCCGCCGCTTCGAGCGTCTGGTCAGTCGTGGCCACGGTGCGGTGGTGGTGGTGCCCATGCTCGACGACGAGACGGTGCTGCTGGTACGTGAATACGCCGCCGGGGTACATCGCTACGAGCTTGGCCTGGTCAAGGGCCGGATCGATGCCGGCGAGACCCCCGAGCAGGCCGCCGATCGCGAACTGAAGGAAGAGGCCGGCTATGGCGCGCATCGGGTCGATGTGCTGCGCGCCATGACGCTGGCGCCGACGTACATGAGCCACCAGTCGTGGCTGGTGGTGGCGCGCGACCTGTATCCGGAAAAGCTGATCGGTGACGAGCCCGAGGAGCTGGAGGTGGTGCCCTGGAAGCTGTCCGAGCTGGACCGGTTGATGCTGCGCGAGGACTTTTCCGAGGGCCGCTCGCTGGCGGCGTTGTTCATCGCCCGCCAGTGGCTGCAGGGAGCCCGATGATCAAGCTGACCACGGATCTGCGCGAGACCGCGATCGCCATCGCGCAGGAAGCCGGCCAGGCCATCATGCAGGTCTACGCCGAAGGATTCGACGTGCGGATCAAGGACGACAACAGTCCGGTGACCGCCGCTGACCTGGCCGCCAACCAGGTCATCGAGCAGGGTCTGCGGCAACTGACCCCGGATCTGCCCATCCTGTCTGAAGAGTCGGCCCAGGTGCCCTGGGAACTGCGCCGCCATTGGGGCGCCTACTGGCTGGTCGATCCGCTTGACGGTACCCGCGAGTTCGTCAAGCGCAACGGCGAATTCAGCGTCAACATCGCCCTGATCTACCAGGGTGCCCCGGCGTTTGGCGTCGTGCTGGCGCCGGTCACCGGCATTCTGTGGCACGCCATGCGCGGCGAACTGGCGTACCGCCGGCAGGGACTGCACGACACCGTGCTGCGCACGCGCAGCCCGGCGACCGCTCCGCTGCGGGTGGCGGCAAGCCGCTCCCACCGCTCGCCGGAAACCGAAGCGCTGCTGGCGCGCATGGGCCGCATCGAGACCATCGCCCAGGGCTCGTCGCTGAAGTTCTGCCGCATTGCCGAGGCGGGCCTGGATGTGTACCCGCGGCTCGGCCCGACCTCCGAATGGGATACCGCCGCCGGCCAGTGCGTGCTGCACGCGGCGGGCGGCGCGGTCCTCTCGGCGGCGACCGGCAAGCCTTTCCGCTACAACCGCCGCGAGACGCTGTTGAACGGCGATTTCATCGCCCTTGGCGATACCAGCCTGCCGTGGCGCGACTGGTTGTCCGACTGACCTGGAGGCCGCATGAGCGCGCATGACACCCCCACCGCCGGCAGTGCCGCCAGCACCGAACTGGAACGCCTGCTGGCGATCATGGCCCGCCTGCGTGATCCGCAGGGCGGCTGCCCGTGGGACCTGGAGCAGGACTTTGCGACCATTGCCCCATACACCATCGAGGAAGCCTACGAAGTCGCCGACGCGATCGATCGCGGTGACCTCGATGATCTCTGCGACGAGCTCGGCGACCTGCTGCTGCAGGTGGTATTCCATGCTCGCATGGCCGAAGAGCAGGGGGCGTTCGCTTTCGCAGAGGTTGCCCGCGCGATCAGCGACAAGATGCAGCGCCGCCATCCGCATGTCTTCGCCGATGTCAGCGTCGATGATGCCGATGGGGTCATGCGCAACTGGGATGCGATCAAGCGCGCGGAGCGGGCAGCCAAGGGCGAACAGGACCATTCCGCCCTGGCTGGAATCTCGCGGGGCCTGCCGGAGTGGCAACGCGCGGTGAAGCTGCAGTCGCGCGCGGCCAAGGTGGGCTTCGACTGGCCGGGCCCGCTGCCGGTCCTGGACAAGGCCGCCGAGGAACTGCAGGAACTGCGCGAGGAGTTCGAGCGCGGCGACATCGCCGGCAACAAGGCGCGGCTGCAGGAGGAACTGGGCGACCTGTTGTTCGTCTGCGCCAACCTGGCCCGCCACGCCGACATCGACCTGGGCGCCGCGCTGCGCGGTGCCAACCACAAGTTCGAGCGTCGCTTCCGGGCCATGGAGGCACAGGCCGAGGCACAGGGCACATCCCTCGCCTCGCTGGACCTGGACGCGCAGGAAGCGCTCTGGCAGCACGCCAAGGCCGCCGAGAAGGAATGAAGACACTCGGCCTGTTCCTGCTGACCGCGCTGGCCGAGATCGTCGGCTGCTACCTGCCGTGGCTGTGGCTGCGCAAAGGAGGCAGCGTCTGGCTGCTGCTGCCGGCGGCGGCCAGTCTGGCCCTGTTCGCCTGGCTGCTGACCCTGCATCCGACCGCCAGTGGCCGCGTCTATGCCGCCTACGGTGGCGTGTACATCGGCACCGCGCTGTTCTGGCTGTGGCTGGTCGATGGCATCCGGCCCAGCCGCTGGGATCTGCTGGGTGCTGCACTGTGCCTGGCGGGCATGGCGGTGATCATGTTCGGGCCGCGCCAGCCGGGCTGACCGCCGGCGGTGCCAGGCCCGCCGGAAAGGGGCATGATGGGGCCGATCGTGGCGTTGAGAGTGCGCACATGTCCCGTTTCTCCAGCTTCCGTGACTTCTATCCGTTCTATCTCAGCGAGCACCGCCATCCGGTGTCGCGGCGCCTGCACTTCATCGGCAGCTGCGGCGTACTGCTGCTGGTCGCTGCGGCGATCCTGCGCGGCCAGCCGCTGCTGCTGTTGACGGCATTGGTCTGTGGGTACGGGTTCGCTTGGGTGGGGCACTTCTTCTTCGAGAAGAACCGCCCGGCCACGTTCCGCCATCCGCTGTACTCGTTCCTGGGGGACTGGGTGATGTTCATCGACATCCTGCGCGGGCGGGTGCGGTGGTGAGAACGTGTGCACGCCGCATTCACACGCTATGCTCGGGGTTGGACGTCTACCGATAAGGAAAGCCTGATGTTCCCGACCATGTTCTTTACCGTGGTACTGGCCTTCGTGGCCGTGGTCATCCTGTTCAAGGCCGTGCGCATGGTGCCGCAGGGATATGAATGGACTGTCGAGCGGTTCGGCCGCTACACCCACACCATGACCCCCGGCCTGCACTTCCTGATCCCCATCGTGTACGGCGTGGGGCGCAAGGTGAACATGATGGAGCAGGTGCTGGATGTACCCAGCCAGGAAGTGATCACCAAGGACAACGCCGCCGTGCGCGTCGACGGGGTGGTGTTCTTCCAGGTGCTGGACGCCGCCAAGGCCGCCTATGAGGTGGCCAACCTGGAAGTGGCCATGATCGCTCTGGTCCAGACCAACATCCGTACCGTGATCGGCTCGATGGACCTGGACGAATCGCTGAGCCAGCGCGAGGTGATCAATGCCCAGCTGCTCAGCGTGGTCGACCATGCCACCAACCCGTGGGGCGTGAAGGTGAACCGCATCGAGATCCGCGACATCCAGCCGCCCCGCGATCTGCTCGACGCGATGGCGCGGCAGATGAAGGCCGAGCGCGAGAAGCGTGCGCAGATCCTGGAGGCGGAAGGCTCGCGGCAGTCGGAGATCCTGCGCGCCGATGGCGAGAAGCAGGCCACGGTGCTGGAGGCGGAAGGGCGGCGCGAGGCAGCGTTCCGCGATGCGGAGGCACGCGAGCGCCTGGCGGAAGCTGAAGCGATGGCGACCAAGGTGGTGTCGGCGGCGATCGCCGAGGGCGATGTGCAGGCGATCAACTACTTCGTCGCCCAGAAGTACGTGGAAGCGTTCAAGGAACTGGCCAGCTCGCCGAACCAGAAGCTGGTGCTGATGCCGATGGAGGCCAGTGGGGTGATCGGCTCCATCGCCGGCGTGGCCGAGCTGGCCAAGCAGGCACTGGCCAGCCAGGACAACAAGGCGGCCGGCAAGCGACCGCCGCCGATCGGAGGCTGACATGCGCTGGGACGTCGTCGCCTGGGGGGCGCTGGCCCTGCTCCTGTTCGCTGCGGAGGCTCTGCTGCCCGGCGCGTTCATGCTGTGGATCGGCATCGGCGCTGCAGCGGTGTTCGTGCTGGTGGCGATCTTTGCCGGCATCCCGCTGCTGTGGCAGGTGGTCGCCTTCGTCGTGCTGAGCGTGCTTTCGATCCAGTGCTACCGGCGCTGGGGCAGGTCGCGGGCACGCGCCAGCGACAAGCCGTTGCTGAACCGCCGCGCCGAGCAGCTGATCGGTCGGGTGGTGCCATTGCAGCAGGGCATCACGGACGGGCAGGGTCGGGTCAGCATCGACGATGCGTACTGGCAGGTCAGCGGTCCGGAACTGCCGGCCGGGGCACGGGTGCGGGTGGTCGCGGTGCAGGGCAGCACGCTGGTGGTTGAAGCGGCCAGCTGAGCCTGCGGGCGGTACGTGCGCGAACCGCTGCGGTGCGGCACGCCCGTGGGCGATCGATCTGGGATAATGGGGGTTCTTGTTTCCTCTGCTGCCGGAACGGTCATGACCCAGAAGACGCTGCTCAACGATACCCACCGCGCCCTCGGCGCCAAGATGGTCGATTTCGGGGGTTGGGACATGCCCATCCACTACGGCTCGCAGCTGGACGAGCACCATCTGGTGCGTCGCGAGGCCGGCGTGTTCGACGTCAGCCACATGACCGTGGTGGACCTGCGCGGCGAGCAGGTCAAGCCGTTCCTGCGCCGCCTGCTGGCCAATTCCATCGACAAGCTGAAGGTGCCGGGCAAGGCGCTGTACTCGTGCATGCTCAATGCCGAAGGCGGCGTCATCGATGACCTCATCGTCTATTACCTGGGCGAGGACTTCTTCCGCATGGTGGTCAACGCCTCCACCCGCGAGAAGGATCTGGCCTGGCTGCGTACGCAGGCCGCTCCGTTCAACGTGTCCGTTGAACAGCGTCCTGACCTGGCCATCCTCGCCGTGCAGGGGCCGCAGGCGCGCGAGCTCGTCATTGGCCTGGTCGGCGCCGCCGACCGCGAGGCGCTGGGCAAGCTCGGTCGCTTCGCCGCGCTGCAGGTGCGGTCCGATGAGGGTGTCGAACTGTTCGTTGCCCGTACCGGTTACACCGGTGAGGACGGTTTCGAGATCCTGCTGCCGCAGGAGGCCGTGGTCGGGTTCTGGAACCGCCTGCTGTCTGCAGGCGTGAAGCCGGCTGGCCTCGGTGCCCGCGACACCCTGCGCCTGGAGGCCGGCATGAATCTGTACGGCCAGGACATGGACGAAGCCATCAGCCCGTACGAAGCCGCACTGGCCTGGACGGTGTCGCTGGACGAAGGCCGTGACTTCATCGGTCGCGACGTGTTGGAAGCGCAGAAGGCCGCCGGCAATGCGCGGCAGATGATCGGCCTGGTGATGGACGAGAAGGGTGTCCTGCGCCACGGCCAGGTGGTCACCACGGCCGGCGGCCAGGGCGAAATCCTGTCCGGCACCTTCTCGCCGACGCTGGCCAAGGGCATCGCCTTTGCCCGCGTGCCGGCAGGTGACCTCGGCCAGGTCACGGTCGATATCCGTGGCCGGCAGGTGCCGGTGCGCGTGGTCAAGTTCCCCTTCGTGCGCGAAGGCCAGGCCCAGCCCGGCGTGCTCGCCGACGCCTGATCCGAACGTGCCGGACGTCACTGACAGCAGTGGCGGCCGGTTGGTTACACTAGCCCCGTTTTTTCCACCCCCTGCAAATCCTGGAGCAGTCCCATGAGCGAGATCCCCGGCGACCTCAAGTTCCTCAAGTCCCACGAGTGGGCCCGTGTCGAAGGCAATGGCCGCGTTACCGTCGGTATCTCCGACCACGCCCAGGGCCTGCTGGGTGACCTGGTCTACGTCGAACTGCCGGAGGTCGGCGCCGACGCCAAGGCCGGCGAGCAGATCGCTGTCGTCGAGTCGGTGAAGGCGGCCTCGGACGTCTACAGCCCGATCAGCGGCAAGGTCGTCGAGGTCAACTCGGCGCTGTCCGACAAGCCGGAAACCATCAACGAAGATGCCTACGGCGAGGGCTGGATGTTCGTGGTCGAACTGTCCAACGCCGAAGAGATCAACGAGCTGCTGGACCCGGACGCTTACGCCGAAGTCCTGGAGAACGACGACCACTGAGTCGTTGTTTCCTGGTTTGAAAACGGCCACCTTCGGGTGGCCGTTTTCGTTCCGGCGACCGCGCCGGACTCATGACGCCCGGTTCGCTGCACACCCACGACGCGGCATCAGACGCTTCGGAAGGGTGTCTTCGGACGCGCGCAGTTTTGCGCAAATCCGCGTTTCCACCCCGCGCCGGCGCGTTCGAATGTGAAAACTTTTCCTGCCTCGTTGCGGCCCCGTTGTGGTGGCGCGGCAGGCCGCTGCGATACGTAGCCCGGGTGCGTGCGCGAGGTGGCGCAGGAATGGCACGCATCTACGCAGAGTGCTTATTTCAAGTGTTTTTTCTTGAGCGCGCGCGCACGCAGTGGCGCGCGTGGCGGTCGTGTCGCGCACGCCAGCGGTGTCTGCGGAAGCGAAACGAGGACGCTGGAGACGGTGTCCGGGACGGCGCCAATGTGAAAATTTTTCGCGGGGGTTGTTGACAGTAAAAAAAAGCGTGATTAGGTTTCGCCTCAGCAGACCTTGCCTGCCCAACCGAGTGCGCAGAATCAATCGTCCGATGCGAAGCAGCCCCTCGAAAGCCACCGCGATCCCCAAGACGGTGGACATGGCCCCGCTTCCCCCGGAGAAATGCAAGGCAACTCCCGTTCCGATGCCTGCTCCGCCGATCGAGGCAGGCATTGCCGCATCCGTAACGGCGCGCCTGACGCGCCGGCGGTCCCCGCACGCAGCATCCGCGGGTTTGATCCACCTGGGCGTTTCAACTCCCTATCACTGACGAGGAGCCATCCCATGGCAACCAAGAAAGCTGCGAAGAAAAAGCCCGCCGCCAAGAAGGCGGTGAAGAAGGTCGCTAAGAAGGCCGCTGCCAAGAAGGCAGTGAAGAAGGTCGCAAAGAAGGCGACCGCCAAGAAGGCGGTGAAGAAGGCTGCGAAGAAGGTCGCCAAGAAGACCACTGCGAAGAAGGCAGTGAAGAAGGCGGCAAAGAAGGTAGCCAAGAAGCCGGCGAAGAAGACCGCGAAGAAGGCAGTGAAGAAGGTCGCCAAGAAGGCAGCGAAGAAGACTGCAAAGAAGGCCGCCAAGAAGACCACTGCCCGCAAGCCGGCCAAGAAGGTCGCCAAGAAGGCGACCAAGAAGGCCGTAAAGAAGGTTGCGAAGAAGGCGGCCAAGAAGGCGACCAAGAAGGCTGCCCCGAAGAAGGCAGCGAAGAAGGTCGCCAAGCGCAAGCCGGCCGCCCGCAAGAAGAAGGCCGCTCCGGTCGCTCTGCCGGCAACCCCGGCGCCGCTGATCTAAGTACTTCCCGATAGCCGTACCCTGAAACCCCTTCCTCGGCTGCCCAGCGAGGAGGGGGTTTTTTTATCCCCTGCCTGCAGCCCGCAAAAAAAAGGGCGACCGATGGGCCGCCCTTCCGGTGATGCCAGGGAGTGCCGGTTCAGCGCGGCGAGGCGACCGCGCGGTTGCTGGATGCACCCTTGCCCTTGCGCTTGTCCTGCTGCGCCGGGCTTGCGCCCTCGGCCATCAGGTTGTCGCTGCCGAAGTCGGTATCCACGTCCAGCCAGCGTTGCGAGGGAAGGCCAAGCGCGGAGTCGAGCACGGTCGGCAGCAGGCCGCTGGGCAGGCCACTTTCGCCGTTCCACATGATCGCGATGCCGAGATCACGCTCCGGGACCAGAGCGACAAGGCCACGGTAGCCCTGCACGGCGCCGGCGTGGAACACCACGTCATGACCGGCGTAATCGAAGGTGCGCCAGCCGAGCGCGTAGCCGGCCGAATGCAGACGCTCGCGGCGCCAGCCCGACCGCATTTCGCCCGGCGTGTTGATCAGGCTCGAATGCAGGGTGGCCAGCAGCGGTGCCGGCAGCACGTCGGGGCGATGACCGGTGTGGGCCAGCAGCCACTGTGCCATGTCGCTGGCACTGGCGTTGACGCCGGCCGCCGGCGCGACCCGGTAGTAGGTCGGTTTCGGCGTCAGCGACACCCAGCCATTACGGCTGCGCACATGCGGACGTGCCCACCGCGAACTGGCCTGGATGCCGGCCAGGCCGAGGCTGGCATCGTTCATGCCCAGCGGCTTGAAGATGCGGCGCTCGACCGCCTGCTCGTAGAAGCTGCCGGAGGCGGCGTAGACGACGTCGCCGATCAGGCTGAAGGCCACGTTCTGGTAGGCGTAGCAGTCGCCTGGCAGGCATTTGAGGCTGGTGTTGGCCAGCTTCTGGGTCAGTGCGTAGTACTCGGCGTTGCCTTCGATGTCACGGTCGTAGGCGTTGTAGGGCAGGCCGACGCGGTGGCTGAGCACGTCGGCGACGGTCAGACGCTCGGTGGCTTCCGGCGAGTTGAGGCGGAAGCCGGGCACATAGTCGGTGACCTTGCTGTCCCAGCGCAGCGTTCCGTCATTGACCAGCAGGCCGGCCATGGTGCCGGCGAAGGCCTTGGACAGCGAGGCCAGCCGGAACACGGTATGGGCATCGACCGGCAGCGGATTGTTGACGTCGGTGACGCCGTAACCGCGCGCACTCAGCACGCGTCCACCCTGCACGATCGCCACCGCCATGCCCGGCACGCGCTCGCCATAGGTGAGCTGCTGCGCCATCGATTCGATGTTGGCAACGTTGAAGCCGGGGGCGGGTGGCTGCACCTGCGGCATCAGGCCGGTACGGTAAGCGGCCGGCTGGGTATGAGCGACGGCCGGCGCGGCCGCGGTCTCGATGTTGGCCGGCATCGGCGGCAAGGCCGGCGGGGTCTGCGCGGTGGTGGACAAGGCAACGGGCATCAGCATGCCCAGCAAACCGGTGGCCGCCGAACGGATCGGACGACGCAGGCTGTTCTTTTTCATCGGTTGGACCCGTGCGCGACTGCTGATGGCGATTCTAGCGCCGCTTTTCGCCTGTGCACAAACAAAGCGAAGATGAATGCGCATCTCGTTGAAAAAGTTGGAATTTTGACGCTGCCGGATTGTGTATCCGAACGTGTCGGCGGTCGCCCGTGCGAGTCCCCTGCGGTGCCACCTGCGTGCCGCGCTGGCGATGTTGCAGTGCATTGGCTAACGTACGCGCTTTGCCGCCCCCCGGAGCCTGCCATGCCGCTGTCCAACCGCTGCCTGCTGGCGTGGGGCGCCGCATGAGTTCGGTGCAGGACGGGAGGCCGTTGCGCGGGCTGCTGGCAGCGCTGCGCGAGTCCCCGGCACTGTGGTGGTCGTTCCTCTACTTCTTCTGCCTGCTGAGCGGCTACTACGTGCTGCGACCGGTACGCGAGGCGATGGCGGCTTCGGCCGACCTGGAGACGGTGTTCCCGCCGGTGCTGATCGCCTGGTTCGCCAGCCACGGCATCGCACTGAAGGATTTCGTCCTGCAGTTCCTGTTTTCCTGCGTGTTCGTGATCATGCTGGTGCTGCAGCCGGTCTATGGCTGGCTGGTCAGCCGCTTTCCGCGGCGGGTATTCCTGCCGGCCGTGTATGGCTTCTTCATCGCGACCCTGCTGGGCTTCTACGCACTGTTCGACAGTGGCGTGCCGGGGCGGGGCATGGCCTTCTTCTTCTGGGTCATGGTGTTCAACCTGTTCGCCGTCGCCGTGTTCTGGAGCTTCATGGCGGATGTGTTCTCCAACGTGCAGGCCCGTGCGTACTACGGCTACATCGGCGCGGCCGGCACGCTCGGCGCGTTCCTCGGCCCGATCATCACCAGTGCGCTGGTGCAGCGGGTGGGTATCGCCAACCTGATGCTGGTCTCGGCCGGCTTCCTGATCGTGTGCCTGCTGTGCATCTGGCGCCTGCGGCACTGGGCGGTGCTGCGTGAACGCGAGCAGCAACTGGTCTCCGGCGAGCAGCCGATGGGCGGCAGCGTGCTTGATGGCCTGAAGCTGATCGCGCGCGAGCCCCTGCTGCGCTGGCTGGCCATCATGGTGGTGTTCGGCGTCGGCGTGGGAACGCTGCTGTACAACCAGCAGGCCAGCATCGTGCGCGCGTCGTTCACCGACCCTGCGGCAAGCACCGCATTTTTCTCGCGCATCGATCTGGCGGTGAACGCGCTGGCCCTGCTGATGCAGCTGGGCCTGACCCGCTGGCTGCTGTCGCGCCACGGCATCGCTCCGGCGCTGTTGATTCCCGGCTTCGCGATCCTGATCGGCTTCTCGGTGCTGGCGGCGTCGCCGATGCCGCTGATGGTGGCGGTGGTGCAGGTGATGACCCGGGCCAGCGAGTTCGCCCTGGCCAAGCCGGCACGCGAGACGATCTATACCCGTGTCGACCGGCAATGGCGCTACAAGGCCGGTGCGGCCATCGACACGGTGGTCTATCGTGGTGCCGACCTGAGCTTCACCTGGGTGCACAAGGGACTGGCATTGTTCGGTTCGCCCGTGGTGTTCATCGGAGGCGTTGCGGTGGCCGCGTTCATGACGCTGGCCGCGTTCGGCGTGCTGCGCGAAGAGAAGAAGCTGCCCCGCGACCGCTGATTTTCCGGGGTCAGATCCTTTTCCGGCAGGAAAGGGATCTGACCCCATTCTCCATCCCTGTTCAAGGAACCGCCCATGTACTGGATCGCACTCGCCCTGACTCTGCTGGTCGCCCTGCTGCACGTCTACTTCCTGGTGCTGGAGATGTTCCTGTGGACGCGGCCACTGGGGCTGAAGACGTTCCGCAACACGCCGGAGAAGGCGCAGACCACACAGGTGCTGGCGGCCAACCAGGGGCTGTACAACGGCTTCCTGGCGGCCGGCATCGTGGCGGGGCTGGTGATGGCACAGCCGGTGCTGGTGACGTTCTCGCTGGTCTGCGTGGTCGTGGCGGGGTGCTATGGCGCGTACAGCGTGAGCCGCCGGATCTTCATGATCCAGGCGCTGCCGGCGATCCTGGCGCTGGTGCTGCGCGCGCTGGTGTGAGTTCCGGCCAACGGCGCAGCCCCTCGTGGGTTGGCCGCGTAGAGCGTGTCATGGGTTTGGCCAGGCAGGTTGGGTTCGCGGGGGACGCCGCAAGTACGTCCCTGTAGGCTTGGCCGCGGCATCCATGCCGCGGACACCCCCGCGAACCCAACCCGCCCGGCCCCTGACAGTTTCCGCGGGCGTCCAGCCCACGGAGAAGAAAAAAAAGAGCAAACAGCAACACCAACAGCAAAAGCGGCCGATGGGCTGCTTTTGCTTCTGCTCTTCTTTTTTCTTCTGCGTGGGTTGGACGCCGCACAGATCTGTCAGAGGCCGGATGGGTCGGGCCGGGCGGGGTATCCGCGCCATGGATGGCGCGGCTAAGCCCCCAGGGATGGGTTCACGGCGTCCCCGCCTGGCTCGACCCATCCGGCCCAACCGATAACCGCATGCCGCGACCAACCCACGAGGGGCGGCGCCGTTGGCCGGAACCTCACTTGGCCGGCGACATCCACATGTCGATGACCGCGCTTAACACTTCGGTCCCTGCACGGTCGCGCACGCTCACCGTCACCGGCAGCGCATAGCCCTGGGCCGCGACCACGATCGGCTGCGCCGGCAGTGCCACCGCCTGCAGCGTGCCGCGTGCCTTGGCCAGGTACTGCACCTGCATGCCCTTGGGGATCCAGCGCATGCCCTTCGGCAGTGATGCATCAACCATCAGCCCGGCCGTCAGTTCGGCCAGATTGCACATCGCGATCGCGTGCACCGTGCCGATGTGGTTGCGCACCCTGCGCCGGTCCACCAGCGTACCTTCGCAACGGCCGTTTTCCAGGCGGGTGATGCGCGGCGCGATGCTGGCGAAGTAGGGCGCCTTGAAGCACACCGCGCGCGAGAACAGCCAGGTGCCGGCAGGCCAGCGCTGCAGGCGGTTGTAGAGCGAGAGCAGGGGCGTGGACATGGTGGGATTCCGTTGGGCGGATAAAGCGACGGCGGGCCGAGGCCCGCCGTCGAGGCAACGCGTGTCGCGGGCGATCAGGCGGCCTGCGAGTGCGGGTCCTTGTGCTGGCGGTCGTAGTAGCTGGCCGCGCGCAGTTCGTGGGTGTCGAAGTCGTCCACGGTGATGGTGTCCAGGGTCAGCGTGCGCAGCTCTTCCAGCAGCGTGCGCTCGTCCTGGGTGATCACACCTTCGGCCACGGCTTCGTCCAGCTGGCTCTGGAAGTCCAGCGCCTCGATGCCCTTGCTCTTCAGCGCCTTCAGGAACTTGCGCTCCACCGGCTCGGCCATGATGGCCTTGGCCAGATAGCTGTTGATGCGGCCGCCCGGGTTGTTCTCGCACGGGGTCAGGAACACACCCTGTGCCAGGCGGTCGCGCGCTTCGTTCGGCGCCATCAGCAGAGCGGCGACGCGACGGCTCAGGCGATCACCCGGTGCTTCGGCGCGGCGGCCCAGCGGGAAGATCAGTGCCCACATCAGCCAGCCGATCGGACGGATCGGGAAGTTGCGCAGGGCGGCCGACAGCGATTCTTCGATCTTGTGCACGCTGTCATGGAAGGCCCACGCCAGCAGCGGCTGGTCGGCCTGCGGTGCGCCCTCATCGTGGTAGCGCTTGAGCATGGCGCTGGTCATGTAGATGTGGCTCAGCACATCGCCCAGGCGGCCGGACAGCGATTCCTTGAACTTCAGCTTGCCGCCGAGCGTCATCATCGAGATGTCGGCCATCAGCGCCAGATTGGCCGAATAGCGGTCCAGCTTGCGGAAGTAACGGCGGGTGTAGGCATCGCCCGGGGCGGCACCGAAGCGGGCGCCGGTCAGGCCGAACCAGAACGAGCGCACGGCGTTGGAAATGCCGTAGCGGATGTGGCCGAACAGGCTGCGGTCGAATTCCTGCAGGCCGGCACGGGTATCCGGATCCTGTGCAGCCTTCATCTCCTTCAGCACCCACGGGTGGCAGAGAATCGCACCCTGGCCGAAGATCAGCAGGCTGCGGGTCATGATGTTGGCGCCTTCCACGGTGATCGCGATCGGCGCAGCCTGCCAGCTGCGGCCGGCGAAGTTGCGCGGGCCGAGGATGATGCCCTTGCCGCCGATGACATCCATCACGTCCGAGATCACCTCGCGGCTCATGCTGGTGCAGTGGTACTTGGCGATCGCCGACGGTACCGATGGCACGTCGCCGCGGTCGACGGCGGCAGCCGTGGCCTGCGACAGCGCGCTGATCTTGTAGGCCTTGCCGCCGATACGGGCCAGTGCTTCCTCCACGCCTTCAAAGCGGCCGACCGACAGGCCGAACTGCTTGCGGATGCGCGCGTAGGCGCCGGTCACCGCAGCGCCGGCCTTGGCGCCACCGCTGGCGGTGGACGGCAGCGTGATCGAACGGCCCACAGCCAGGCATTCGTTGAGCATGTTCCAGCCCTTGCCGGCCATGGCAGCGCCGCCGATGAGCTGGGTCAGCGGGATGAACACGTCCTTGCCGCGAATCGGGCCGTTCTGGAAGGTCGAGTTCAGCGGGAAGTGGCGGCGGCCGATTTCGACGCCGGCGGTATCGCGCGGCAGCAGGCCCAGAGTGATGCCGATGTCGCGGGTCTCGCCGATCAGGCCATCCGGGTCGTACATGCGGAAGGCCAGACCGATCAGCGATGCGACCGGAGCCAGGGTGATGTAACGCTTGTCGAACGTCAGCCTGACGCCCAGCACCTGCTCGCCATTCCATTCGCCCCGGCAGACGATGCCGTAGTCGGGAATCGAGGTGGCATCGGAGCCGGCAAACGGGCCGGTCAGGCCGAAGCAGGGCACTTCACGACCGTCGGCCAGACGCGGCAGGTACTGGTCCTTCTGCTCCTGGGTGCCGTAATGCACCAGCAGTTCGCCCGGACCCAGCGAGTTCGGCACGCCGACGGTCGAGCTGACCACCGAGGATACCGAGGCCAGCTTCTGGATCACCTTGTGGTGGGCCAGCGCAGAGAAGCCCAGGCCGCCGTATTCCTTCGGGATGATCATGCCGAAGAACTTGTTCTTCTTGATGAAGGCCCACAGCTCCGGCGGCAGGTCGGCGTGGACGTGGGTGATCTCCCAGTCGTTGACCATCCGGCACAGCTCTTCCACCGGGCCGTCGAGGAAGGCCTGCTCCTCGGCGGTCAACTGCGGCTTGGGATAGTTGAGCAGGATGTTCCAGTCCGGATCGCCGGTGAACAGCTCGCCTTCAAAACCGACCGAGCCGGTTTCCAGTGCGATGCGCTCGGTCTGCGACAGCGGCGGCAGTACCTTGCGGAACACCTTCATCATCGGACCGGTCAGCAGCGGCTTGCGGATGAACGGCAGCAGCAGCGGTACAGCGATCACGGCCAGCACGGCGGCGGCGACGATCGTGGCGGTCTGGTTGACGTAGGGGATGAACCAGCAGGCGACCAGCAGCGCGGCGCTGATCAGCGTCCAGGTGACCAGCCGCATGCGGTGGTAGGCGGCGAATGCACCTGCCAGCAGCAGGGCAAGGAAGGGAAGAACGATGCTCATGAGCGTGCTCCGGTGACGTGCTCGTTTGTGACGGACGAAGCTGCGGCGTCCACCGCAGGCAACACGTCCAGATAGTCCAACACAGTAGCGGTAAAGGCGTCGTTGTCGTCGCCGGCGACCATGTGCGTGGCCTGCGGCAACTGCACGTGGCGCGCGTGCGGGGCCAGCGCCAGGAATTCGGCCACGGTCTGCGGCGTGACCAGGTCACTGCGACCCCCACTGACCAGCAGCATCGGGCACTTCACCTGCCGCGCGGCATCGGCCAGCGCATCCTGGTGCTGCTCGCTGTCGCGGGCCAGCTCGGCGACCAGGCGCGGATCCCAGTGCCAGCGCCAGCGGCCGTGACCATCCTCGCGCAGCAGCGCGCGCAGCGACTGCTCGGATTTGCGAGGCCGGTGCGGCATGTAGGCGGAAATCACGTCGGCGGCCTGGGCCAGCGAGGCGAAGCCATCGGGATGGGCGGTCATGAAGGCGAGGATGCGCTCCACGCCCGCGGTATCCCAGCGCGGGGTGATGTCCACCAGCACCATCGCCGAGAACAGGCCCGGCCAGCGCGATTCGGCCAGCAGGCCGAACAGGCCGCCCATCGAGGCGGCGACCAGCACCGGCGGGCGCGGCTGTTCGCCGGCCAGCACGATCAGGTCGTCGGCGAACTGCTCGCCGTGATAGGGCAGGTCGGCGGCATTCCAGTCCGAATCGCCGTGACCGCGGGCGTCGTAGGCCAGCGTCTGCAGGCCGGCAGCAGACAGCGCGCGGGCCGTGGCGTTCCAGGCATGCCGGGTCTGCCCGAAACCGTGGGCGAACAGCACCCGGCCGCGGCGGCCGTGATCGCTGGCCGTGGCGGCCAGCCGTGTGCCGTGCGCGGCTTCCAGACGCAGGTCGTGGAACGCAACGGGTGTGGGGGAAGTAACCATACTTGCTAGTATGGATCGGTTGCGGGGGATGTCAATACTGCATGGTATGGTGCGGCGCGTCAGGTGGCCGGTCTGCACAGCGGAGCCCTTCGGCTGCATCCGCGTACTGCAACGAACCCCGCCGTATGGTTAAATCACTCCATGAATCAACCTGACGCTTCTGCCGGCGAACCGCGCGCCGGCCGCAACAGCCGCCTGAGCGCCGAAGACTGGGCCCAGGCGGCCCTCGATCTGATTGCTGAACAAGGCGTGGGTGCCGTCGCGGTGGAACCGCTGGCGCGGCGCCTCGGCGTCACCAAGGGCAGCTTCTACTGGCATTTCCCCTCGCGCGACGCCCTGCTGCAGGCGGCGTTGGAGCGGTGGGAGCTGTTCGAGCAGGAGCAGGTGTTCGGCAGCCTGGAAGACGTGCCGGATCCGCGCGCGCGCCTGCGTCAGCTGTTCCAGATGGTGGCGCACGAAGTGCAGCCGCACATCATCTACAGCGAGCTGCTGAAGGCGCTGGACCATCCGATGGTGCGGCCGGTCATCGACCGCGTTTCGCAGCGTCGCCTCGATTACCTGATCGCCTCGTTCCGTCAGGCAGGCCTGAGCTCCACCGACGCACGCCATCGTGCGCGCCTGGCCTATGCGGCCTATGTGGGCTTCCTGCAGCTGTCGCTGCAGCTGCAGCAGCCGAAGCAGGCGCGGGAGGATTTCGAGGCCTATGTCGAACACCTGATCGAGACGCTCATTCCGAACGGCTGACGGTTTCCGTTGCCCACGAGAAAGCCGCGACCTGATCGCGGCTTTTTTGTTGCCGGTGCAGGGTGGTACGCGCCGGCAGTGCAGAAAGAACAACGGCCCCTTGCGGGGCCGTTGCTGCAGTCATCGATCGATCAACCGATCAGAACTTCTGCTGGTACTTCATGTATACGAAGCGACCGATGTCGTAACCACCGTAGTACGAGTAGCCCGAGTTCGGCTGGGCGTAGGCCGGAGCCGCCCAGTGATCGAACACGTTGTTGGCACCGACGGCCACGGTCGCATTCCACGGCAGATTGTAGGACACCTGCAGGTCGTGGAAAGTGTTGGAGCCCAGCTCGTTCTTCGGCGTGATCTGGCCCTGCGTATCCGGTGCACTGAAGTCCGGCAGGGTGCAGCGGTCGTCGAAGTAGCAATCTTCCTTGGTGCCCGAGTAATAACGCGCGGTCCAGGAGACCGACAGGTTCTCCAGCTGCCAGTTGATGGTCAGGTTTGAACGGATACGGAAGTTGCCTTCGAAGCCGTTCTGCTGGGTCGGCGGATTGTCGGTGTTGTCCTGCTTGATCTCGTTCTTCGTGACGTAGGTGTTCTGCCACGACGTGGTGAAGTTGCCGAAACCGGTCTCGAAGCGGTAGTTCACGTCAAAGTCGAAGCCTTCGGTCTCGACATAGCCGGCATTGCGCAGTGCGAACTCCAGATCGGTGATGTTGCCGTTGGCGTTACGCGTGAAGCCGGTGCAGCGGGATTCGATGCCACGCAGGTAGCAGTCGTTCAGCAGGTCGGTCGGCGTGTCGGCAACGATGGTGTTTTCGATGCGGATGTTCCACCAGTCCAGCGAGGCGTTGAAGCCGCTCAGGAATGCCGGGCTCCACACCACGCCGATGGTCTTGGACGTAGAGGTTTCCGGCGTCAGGCCCGGCGTCGAACCGGTGATGAACGGGGTGTCGCTGGCCTCACCAGGACCCTGTGCCGGGCCACTGCTGGAGGTGTTCGGCTGGCGGAAGCCGGCCGGCACGTCGGCCAGGCAGCGCGCGTTGCCTGCGGCTGGGCCGAAGCTGGTGTCACATGGATCCGTGTAGCTCGGGAACGTCTGCGAGATACCGCCGTACAGGTCGGCCACGGTCGGGGCGCGGAAGCCTTCCGACCAAGTGCCGCGGATCAGGATCGAGTCCACCGGCTTCCACTTCAGGCCGAACTTGCTGTTCAGCGTGTCGCCGAAGGTGTCGTAATCCGAGTAACGGGTGGCGGCGGTCAGGGTCAGTTCCTTCGCGCCCGGCAGGTCGGCCAGGATCGGGATCTGCAGTTCTGCGTAGATTTCGTTGAGGTTGTAACCACCCTGCGTCGGGCCTGCGGCCAGATCGGTCGAGATGCCGGTCTGGGCCAGCGCGTCCGGCGAGAACGAACCGCTTTCTTCACGACGCTCCACGCCGATCGCCACGCCCAGATCACCCGCCGGCAGGGTTGCGATGGTGCCGGCGATATTGGCGAAGTAGTTCTTGGTCGTGGTGCGCGACAGCGCTTGGCCCGGCTGATACAGATAGGCCTGCACGTCGGGATCGGCAAGGCTGTTCGGCGAGTTGTAGCCGTTCGGAATAAGCGGGTTCCACGGGGTGCAGGCCCCGGGGCCGCTACCCAGCGGGATCGGGGAATCCGGGGTGCCGCACTGTGCCTGGCCGTTGGCGTTGATGAAGGACGGACCTGTAGCCTGACCAACCGCGTAGGTGTTCAGGTTGCCGGTGCTGACCTGGGTGCCCTTGTTCTGGTTGTACAGATAGCCGGCTTCCCAGTCCCAGTAGCGCTCGCCGGTCTGGAACGAACCGCTGAACACGCCGGTGAAGCGGGTGGTGGTCAGGCTGTTGTGCACTTCGCGGGGTACTTCCCAACCGCGACGGACATAATCGACGTCTTCGCCTACCGGGTTGTAGATGCTGTCCGCCGACAACGGGCCGGCCAGCGGGTAGTCCTCGCTGAAGAACGGATAGCCGGCGTTCTGCGCGAACGACTCACGGTCGGTGTACATGACGCTGGTGTCGAAGCGCACGTTGTCGGTGAAATCGAAGCGGCCGTTCAGGAAGGCCGACTTGCGCTTGATGCCGCTGTACACGGTCGAGGCCAACGCGGGATTGGAGACGTCGATGGACGGGTTGACAAGGCGGTAGCTTGCGAAGTCGGACGGATCCAGGCCCGGGACATCACGGCGCAGGGTATAGAGCTGGCCGTTGTAGACGAAGCGGCCCCACTGCGAGGTGCCGGACAGGCCGCCCGGACGCGGGGCGCTCTTCTCGCCGGTCGGGAAGCGGTCACGCGAGAACCAACGGTCCTTTGCCCACACCGGATCTTCATTGGTGTATTCAACACCGGCGGTCAGTGAACCACGCTCACCACGGAAGCCCATGATGAAGTCGTAGTTCTCGCGCTTGCCATCGCCCTGGTCCCACTGGCCGATGTACACGTTGGCTTCCGCGCCTTCGAAATCCTTGCGGGTGATGATGTTCACCACGCCGGCGATCGCGTCCGAACCGTAGATGGTGGAAGCACCGTCCTTCAGGACTTCGATGCGCTCGACCATCGCCGACGGGATCGATGCCACGTCCTGCAGGCCATCGTTGGTGATGCCGAGGCGGCGGCCGTCGATCAGGATCAGGGTGCGGTTCGCACCGAGGTTGCGCAGGTCGATGTAGTAGCCGCCGACGGCTTCACCCGAGCTCAGCGGCGAGGTGCGGCTGATGGCGGGCGAACCGGCGGTCGGGATGTTCTGCAGGATGTCGGCGACCGACTTGAAGCCCTGCTTCTCGATCTGGTCACGGCTGATGGTCATCACCGGCTGTGCAGTTTCGGTGTCGACCTGGCGGATGCGCGAACCGGTGACCTCGATGCGATCGAGGTTGGTGGCATCCTGGGCCTGTGCCGTCGCCGTGGTGGCACCGGCAACAAGCGCGATCACAACTGCATCGCGCAGCTGGCTGGACTTGAGTTTCATTGGCTCTCTCTCTCCAAGAAATCTTGGCTGGGGTTATGCCCGGCGGGGAAGCGAAAGTGCGCTTCCAAATCGCGAGGCTGAGCCGATAGTAGCGGGCGCCTGCAAAGAATTAAAGCTGTGTTAATCAAAGCTGTGATTTGTGTAAATTCATGGAATGTCAATACTTTTCAACGGCTTGCAGTAGGGTTTGTGGCATGGTGCCTCGTTTGTTAAAAAAAAATGATGAAAAAAGTTTCCATTGATATGTATCGAAACATGTCGCGGCGGCGAGAAACGCACACATTGCGACAGCGCCGGAGGGGCGCAGAGGGAGTGCGGCACACGCAAACGCAACGGGCGCCTTCCGGCGCCCGCGATGTCACTGCATGAGGGAGGTACGAGCGGTCAGAGATCCTGCTCGTAACGCACATACGGCACGGTGCCGTCGTCGTTGCTCTCGTTGCGTGGAGAGAATGGGTTCTTGCCGCGGCTGATCACGTTCTCGGCGCCGACGGTGAGCTGGCCGGACCACGGCGTCCGCCAGGTCAGGCCGATGCCCAGACCTTCCCACTTGCCAGGGCGGCCGGGTACGTCGACCACGCGGCCGATGATGCTGCCGGTGAAGTTGCCGTAACCGGCGCCGAGGCTGAGGCTCTTGCTGTCCCAGCGATCGACCAGGGCCGGCGAGGCATCGGCCAGCGGAACCAGGCGTGCCTTGGCGTAGGTGCCGGCGATGGACACGAATCCTTCGCGGCCGATGTTTTTCTGCGCGAACACGGTCAGGTCGTTCTGCTCGGCACGCAGGGACGGCGTCTTGTTCGGGCCGGCCAGCCAGGCGGGCAGTGTTTCGCGACCGGTACCGGCGGTGATGCCCAGGCGGCTGCTGCCCCGGTTCAGGGCAGCCGTGCCGGTGAAGCGGCGGCTGCTGAGGTCATCGTCGTCGCCCAGGCTGGCCAGCATGCAGTGGCTGGCCAGACCGCTGATGCTGGTACTGCTGCTGTTGCTGCAGAGCAGGCCCAGCGAGTCGCCCGACGACAGGCCAAAGGCCGCATCCAGCGAATTGCGGCCGAAATGCCAGCGGGCGCCAGCGGCCTGCTCACCGGTGGGTTCCAGGTAGAGCAGGGCTTCGACCTTGCCGCTGCCCTTGTTCCACACCGGCAGCACCGTGCGGGTGTCCTTGCTCTGCGCATGCGCGCCCGCGACCGCGCCAAGGGCGATCAGCAGGGCCAGCGGTAGACGCAGATAGGTACGCATCGGACCAGTTCAGACAGGGACAGACAACGGAAGTTCCCGCAGGGGCGGGGACTCGATCCTAGGGTGTTTATGATTTCTTAACAAGCCTTGATCCTCCCCAGGTGCAAGACCCGCCGCTTACTGAAGGCGTTCAGGTGCCGGAACAGCCCCCTCGGCACCGTGGAACAGTATGCCGAACTCCGTCAACGGGAAGTGATACTCCCGTCCGCAGAATTCGCAGCGGACTTCGACCTCGCCGGTGGCTTCGGCCGCCGCCCGCGCCTCTTCCTCGCCCAGCGACTGCAACATCGAGGCGACCCGCTCGCGCGAGCAGGAGCAGGCAAAGGACAGTGGCTTGCTGCCCATCAGCTCCGGGTTCTCCTCATGGAACAAGCGGTGCAGCAGCTGCTCGGCGGGAGTAGCGAGCAGTTCGGCCCTGCCCAGGGTCTCGAACAGGGCACTGGCGCGTGACCAGCCATCTTCGTCGCCCTCGTCGCCGGGTAGTTTCTGCAGCAGAAGGCCGCTGGCCCCCGTGCGGTCGGCGGCCAGCAGCAGTCGCGTCGGCAACTGCTCGGACTGCCGGAAGTAGTCCTCGAAGGCCTCGTCCAGTTCCGCGGCGCTGAGCCCGACCAGGCTCTGGTAGCGCTGCGGTTCGCGCGGGTCCAGCCCGGGGTTCTCGATGGTGATGGCGAGGAGGGCGTCATCGCCCAGGCTGGACAGGTCGCGCGGCGCGTCGGCGCCCTCGCTGAGCTGGGCGATGCCGCGCAGGGTGCCGGCGGCGGTGCATTCGGCGAACAGCGTGCGCAGCGTGGTGCTGCTGCGCAGCTGGATGGACAGGCGGCCGTCGACCTTGGTGTGGCCGGTGAACAGCGCCGAGGCCACGCAGGCTTCGCCGAGCAGCTCGGCTGCGGCATCCGGGTAATGGGCATGGGACAGGATTTCCTGCCAGGTGGCCTGCAGGCGCACGTGTACGCCGCGGACACCCGCGTCGGGAAGCAGGAAGCGGATCAGGGAATCAGGTTGGGCGGTCATCGGCTCACATCGCGCGGAAACAGGGGTGGTTGCCGGATAATGCGCCGACAGCCAGGCAGAAGAAGGATGCACCACTAATGGGGGCAGGGGGAGAGCAGGACAAGGTGAAGGTGGCCGGGGACGTTCCGCGCCGCCGGCGTTGGCACTGGAAGCGGCTGCTGTGGCTGCCGGTGCTGTTCGTGGCCTTCAGCTGCCTGCAGGTGCTGGTGCTGCGCTTCGTGGATCCGCCCATTTCCAGCGTGATGCTGTGGCGCTACGGGGAGGCGCTGGGTGCGGGCGACTGGGCCTACCGGCTGCACTACCAGTGGCGGGATCTGGACCAGATGGCGCCGAGCCTGCCGATTTCGCTGGTGGCGGCCGAGGACCAGCGTTTCCCCGAACACAGTGGGTTCGATCTGCAGGCCATCGAGAAGGCGCGTGACCACAACGCGCGGGGCGGCCGGCTGCGCGGGGCCAGCACCATCAGCCAGCAGGTGGCCAAGAACCTGTTCCTCTGGCAGGGCCGCAGCTGGATCCGCAAGGGCCTGGAGGTCTGGTACACGGTGCTGATCGAAACGTTGTGGCCCAAGCAGCGGATCCTGGAGATGTACGCGAACATCGCCGAGTTCGGTGACGGCGTGTACGGTGCGCAGGCGGCGGCGAAGACCTTCTGGGGCAAGGACGCCGCGCGCCTCCGCCCGGCCGAGAGCGCACGGTTGGCGGCCGTGTTGCCGGCACCGCGGCGCTACAGCGCGGCCTCGCCCGGTCCCTACGTACAGCGTCGCGCCGCGTGGATCCAGCGCCAGGCCCGGCAGCTGGGCGGCGCTGCGTACCTGGCCGAGGACTGAGGCGGGCGTCTGCGCCGCTCCGCACTGGCGACGTACAATCCGGGCATGATCCGTGAACGCCTCACCGTCGTCATTGCCGCCTGCAACGAAGCTCTGGCGCTGCCGGTACTGCACCCGCGCCTGTGCGCGGTACTGGATGCGATGCCGGACATCGATGGCCACATCCTTTACGTGGACGACGGCAGCCAGGACGGAACCTGGGAGGTGATCGCCACGCTGGCGCAGTCCGAGCCACGCGTGTCGGCGCTGAAGCTGTCGCGCAATTTCGGCAAGGAGGCCGCGCTGACCGCCGGGCTGGATCTCGTCCGCGAGGGTGCGGCGATGATTCTCGATGCCGACGGCCAGGATCCACCGGAACTGCTGCCGCAGTTCGTGGCGCGGTGGCGCGAGGGCTATGACAACGTCTATGGCACGCGCCGGGCGCGCGCGGGCGAGAGCTGGGTCAAGCGTGCGACCGCGGCGATGTTCTACCGGGTGATCGGCCGCCTGTCGCGCACGCCGATTCCCGCCGATACCGGGGACTTCCGCCTGCTGTCGCCACGCGCGCTGAGCGCGTTGCGTGAAATGCGCGAGCGTCACCGTTTCATGAAGGGGCTTTTCAGCTGGGTTGGCTTCCGCCGGGTGGCGGTGCCGTACCAGCGCCACCCGCGGGTGGCCGGCAGCAGCAAGTTCAGCCTGTGGCGGCTGTGGAACTTCGCACTGGAAGGCATCACCGGTTTCTCCACCGTGCCGCTGCGCGCGGCCACCTATCTGGGCCTGGCCACTGCGGCGGTGGCCTTCGTGTTCGGTGTCTGGGTGATCGTGAAGGCCGCGATGTACGGCGACCGCGTGGCGGGCTGGCCGACGATGATGGCGGTGATCCTGTTCCTGGGCGGCGTGCAGCTGATCGCGCTGGGCCTGATCGGCGAGTACCTGGGGCGCCTGTATGAGGAGTCCAAGCAGCGTCCCCTGTACCTGGTTGACGCCTGGCTAGCATCGTCCGTGGCAGACTCCGTCGTGCAACCCACCCTGGGAGGGCAGGCAGATGACGTCGGTACGGCAACTGTTGGACGGCAAGTCCCCTGAAGTGCATGCGGTCGCGCCCGGCGCGGCGGTGATCGATGCGATCCGGCTGATGGCCGAAAAGGGCATCGGTGCGGTGCTGGTGATGGAAGGGCCGCGACTGGTCGGCATCCTGTCCGAACGTGATTACGCCCGCAAGATCGTCCTGCGCGATCGTTCCTCACGCGATACGGCGGTAGCCGAGATCATGACTGCGAAGGTGGTGACGGTGGCGCCCGGCGAACAGGTCGAACATTGCCTGCAGCTGGTCACCGATTACCGTATCCGCCATCTGCCGGTGGTGGAGGGGGGACAGGTGCTGGGCGTGATTTCCATCGGCGATCTGGTGAAGTCGGTGATCGATGCACAGCGCCGCGAGCTGGACCAGCTGCAGCAGTACATCGTGGCGGGATGAGTTTTCGCTGGCGGGCCTGCGGCCCGCCGGCCCGCTGTTCGGAGCCAAAGCCAAAGCCAAAGCCAAAGCGGCGCCTTGCTGATGCGCGGGAAGGCGGAGGGCATGGCCGTGCAGGACACGCCGTAAACCCATCCATGGGGGCTCGATGGCGCCATCCATGGCGCCAACGGTCCTGCACGGCCATGCTCTCCG
This sequence comes from Stenotrophomonas sp. YJH_SMC_36, assembly GCF_059369935.1. Taxonomy (NCBI): domain Bacteria; kingdom Pseudomonadati; phylum Pseudomonadota; class Gammaproteobacteria; order Lysobacterales; family Lysobacteraceae; genus Stenotrophomonas; species Stenotrophomonas sp. YJH_SMC_36. Next base: position 418,657 of record NZ_JCAFTD010000001.1, read on the forward strand.
CTTCTGGATACATTGCTGGGAACGCGGTGGGTAGCGGCCAGCCTTGGTTGGCAACACCTTGTGGTTCCGCGCGTGCCTCTCAATTCGCGATCCATACAGCCGCCGCGAACAAACGTGCCTACTTCGCGTACTGGCCGCCGCAGTCGGCGTCCTTGCCGGGGCCCAGTTCGATCGTGGCCAGTAGCGCGGCCGGTGGCGCGATGCTTCCCAGTGCCAGGGCGACCGCACCGCGGACGCCGAGCGCCTTGAAGTCCGGGCGGAACGAAGGATCCTTGAACGTTCCGGCGATGTGCAGCGGCGAGCGCAGCACGAGGATGCTGCGGTCCTTCGGCCGTGGCTTCAGCAGCAGGTCCAGCGACTCATCGCGCAGGCTGACGGTGCCTTCGCCGAGAATCAGCGTGTCGGTGGTATCGACGGCGAACGTGCGGCTGGTCATCAATCCCTCGCGTACGCCGAAGTCGGCAAAGGCGCAGCGCAGCGGAATCTGCTTGTCGCCGGTCACCAGGAACTTGACTGCCTCGGTGATGTCCAGCCCGGCCAGTTCCATCACCAGATTGCCGACGTGGCCACGTCCCATTGCCAGGCCCACATCGCCATTGCTGCTGCCCAGCATGGCGGCGATCGAGTTGCCGCGGCCGCTGAGGTCGATTTCGCCACCGATGCCGCCCTTGGCCTGCTCGGCCAGCTTCGCATCCGGGAACAGTTGTCCCAGCTGCACGCCGCGCACGCTGGCCTTGAGCGCGGTGGCGATCTGCGGCTGCCGCGCATCCATGCGGATCGTGCTGCGGATGTCACCACCGGCCACACCGAAGTTCAGCGGGTCCAGCCGCAGCACGCCATCGTCCAGCAGCAGATGCGCATCCATATCGTCAAGCGGCAGCGATGGTGCGTTGATGCGATGTGCCTTCCAGCGCACATCGGCATCCATCGCGCGCAGCTTGCCCAGGTTGTACGGCGTGTCAGGCAGCACCCTGCTACTCGCGGCCACACGTGCGGCCTCGGCCTTCTGCTCGGCGTTGGCGGTCTCGCCGCCACCGGTTCTGGGCGGGGCGCCGACAAAGCCGGCCAGGTCGTCGAAGTCCAGCCGGCGGGACTCCAGCGTGGCCGTCAGGCGCGGGCGCGCACCACCTGTTTCGAACTTCACATTGCCGCCGAGATCGCTGTCGCCGACCTTGCCGGTGAACTGCTCGTAGCGCCACACGTTATGGTCGCGCTTCAGGCGCCCCTCCAGGGCATAGGGCGGCGAAGGCGGAATGGCGATGCCCAGCAGGGGATACAGGTCGGCCAGATCCTGGCCACTGAGCGCGAAAGCGAGGTCGAGCACCTGCAGCTGGAAGGGATTGGTCAGGGTGCCACGGGCGACGGCATGGGTGGCACCTGCACGCCCATCAAGATGGATGCGGAAGGGATGATCGCTGTCGGTCAGTTCCAGCGGAGATTCGGTGCCGCCGCGAAGGGTGAAAGGATTGCCCTGCCAACGACCCTTGCCCTGCACCAGCAGGGGCGGCGCGGCATCCGCCTGCCTGGGCCGGCCACTACGCACATTGACATGGATGTCGGTGCGACCCGCCGCGTCGATGAACTGCAGGCGGCCGTCATCGATACGCAGCCGCTTGAGCTGGGGCGTGGCGCCGCCGCGGCTGTCACCCAGGAAATCCCAGTTGCCCGGCTCGCCCTTGCGTGGGGCGGTTTCCAGCAGCACGTCGGGACGGGTCAGGCGGATCTCGGGGAGCTGCACGCTGCCCCGCAGCAGGGGCCACACCCGCAGGTCGATTTCGACCCGGTCGGCACTGGCCATGTTCGGCTGCTTCGCCCATGACGCATTGGCGAACGTGACGGTGTCGGCGCGGATCGTGCTGGTACGGCCGAGGTCGACATCCAGGTGGCCGATCTGCAGCACGCGGCCGGTCCGCGCCTGTACCGCCCGCTCGACCGGCCCCTTGAACCAGTTCCAGTCCCAGAGCGCGATCAATACCAGGATGGCCGCCAGCAGGAACACCAGCACCGCCAGCCAGCGCTGGCCTCGCGGGCCAGGGCGGCGGAAGCGCCAGCGCGACGGACGCGGCGGAGCAGGGGAGGCAGTCGCATTCACGCTGCCATGGTTGCCCTGCGCGGGTGGACGCAGCGCGAAGCGTTCATGTGCGCGGTGTGCACATGAACGCGTGTGGCACGGATATCTACAGCACCTGCATGGTCACCGCGACGAAGTGGCAGACACTGCCGCCGATCACGAACAGGTGCCAGATCGCATGCGAATAGGGGATCGATTCGCGGTGATAGAAGTAGGTTCCCAGCGTGTAGGAGATACCTCCGGCCAGCAGCCAGCCCAGCGTCCAGCCATCGATGGAGGCCAGCATGGGCTTGACCGCGACGATCACCAGCCAGCCCATGGCCACGTAGATGGCGGTGGACAGGCGCTTGAAGCGGCCGGTATAGAACAGCTTGAACACCACGCCGGCCAGGGCCAGCGTCCAGATCGCGGCGAACAGGCCCCAGCCCCAGGGGCCGCGCAGGCCGATCAGCGTGAACGGCGTATAGGTACCGGCGATCAGTACATAGATCGCGCAGTGGTCGAAGACCTTCAGCCTGCCCTTGGCAACCGGATGCTGGATGGCGTGGTAGAGGGTGGAGGCGGTGTACAGCAGCAGCAGCGCGATGCCGAACACGATCGCACCTGCCAGTTGCCAACCATCGCCGTAGATGGCGGCCAGGGTGATCAGCACGGCACCCGCACCGAGCGCCAGTACGGCGCCGAGACCGTGGGTCAGCGCACTGGCGATTTCTTCGCGGATCGAAGCAACGGAAGTCGAGGACATGGCGTAGGCATCATTCGCGGGGAGGGGGACCCGCGCCCCCCTATCATCGCCGCGATGGCGGGCGCATGCACGCCGGTTACCGTATGGTCGATGAATCCCTGGATGCTGGGGTCAGAGCCCTTTCCTGCGGAAAGGGATCCGACCCCAGGCTCAGGCCACCGACACGGTGTGCGCGGCCTCGCGGGTGGCGGCAAAGCGCACGTCGGGCGCGCGCTCCTGTGCCAGCTGCAGGTTGACCCGGGTCGGCGCGAGATAGACCAGATGGCCGGCGGCGTCCAGCGCCAGGTTCAGTGCGTTCTTCTCGCGGAACTCTTCCAGCTTCTTCTCGTTGCTGCAGTGGATCCAGCGCGCCGTGGTGACGCTGACCGGCTCGAAGGTGGCTTCCACGCCGTACTCGTCCTTCAGGCGGTAAGCGGCCACGTCGAACTGCAGCACGCCCACCGCACCCAGGATCAGATCGTTGCTGGTCAGCGGCCGGAAGAACTGGGTCGCGCCCTCTTCGGAGAGCTGGGCCAGGCCCTTCTGCAGCTGCTTGAGCTTGAGCGGATCGCGCAGGCGCGCACGGCGGAACAGCTCCGGGGCGAAGTTGGGGATGCCGGTGAAGGTGACGGCCTCGCCTTCGGTGAAGGTATCGCCGATGGAAATGGTGCCGTGGTTGTGGATGCCGATCACATCGCCCGGCCAGGCCTCGGCGGCGATTTCACGGTCGCTGGCCATGAAGGTCAGGGCGTTGGCCAGCTTCATCTCCTTGCCGGTGCGCACGTGGAAGGTCTTCATGCCCGCGCTGAAGCGGCCCGAGCACACCCGCATGAAGGCGACGCGGTCGCGGTGCTGCGGGTCCATGTTGGCCTGGATCTTGAACACGAAGCCGGTCAGCTTGCTCTCTTCCGGGGCGATCTCGCGGCCGGTGGTGGCGCGTGCCTGCGGCGATGGCGCGTGCTCGACGAAGAAGTCCAGCAGGGGCTGCACGCCGAAGTTGTTCACGCCCGAACCAAAGAACACCGGCGTCTGCTTGCCCTCGCGATAGGCCTGCAGGTCGAACGGATGGCTGGCGCCCTGCACCAGCTCCAGTTCATCGCGCAGGTCGGCCAGCATCTGTGCGCCGATCTTCTCGGCCAGGCCGGGAGCGTCGATCGACGGGAAGATGGTCGAATCCTGGCGGGTGAAGTTGCGACCCGGTTCGTACAGGTGCACCTCGCCGGTCAGCAGGTGGACCACGCCCTTCAGGCGCTGGCCCATGCCGATCGGCCAGGTGACGGGCGCGCACTGGATGCCCAGCACGGTTTCCACTTCATCCAGCAGTTCGATCGGATCCTTGCCCTCGCGGTCCAGCTTGTTGATGAAGGTCATGATCGGGGTGTCGCGCAGGCGGCACACTTCCATCAGCTTGATGGTGCGCTCTTCCACGCCCTTGGCCACGTCGATCACCATCAGTGCCGAGTCCACCGCGGTCAGCACGCGGTAGGTGTCCTCGCCGAAGTCGGCGTGGCCGGGGGTGTCGAGCAGGTTGACGATCTTGCCTTCGTACGGGAACTGCATCACCGAGGAGGTGACGGAGATGCCGCGTTCCTTCTCCAGCGCCATCCAGTCGGAGGTGGCATGGCGGGCCGCCTTGCGGCCCTTGACCGAACCGGCCATCTGGATCGCGCCTCCGAACAGCAGCAGCTTTTCGGTCAGCGTGGTCTTGCCGGCGTCAGGATGGGAGATGATGGCGAAGGTGCGGCGACGCGACGCTTCGGTGGCGACTTCGGACATGGCAGTGGCGCCCGCCCGGGGCGCTTTTCAAAGAGATAAGCGCCTGATTATACCGGCCGTGGCCGGTCAGCGCCCGGCCGCGCCCTCGGCATCACCCTGGCGGGCGAACTGCAGCTGTCCCTGGGAGGCGAAGATGCGCACGGGTACCGAGCGCAGCGCCATGCCGCGGTTGACCTGCACCACGAAATGCAGGTGCGGGGCGCTGCTGTAGCCGCTGTTGCCGGACAGGCCGATCGGCTGTCCGGCCTGCACGGCCTGGCCACGACGCACGCGCATGCCGCCTGCCTGCAGATGGCCGTACAGCGCCATGCTGCCGTCGCTGTGCAGGACACGGATGAAATTCGCCCTGCCGCCGTCGCGCTCGCGGTCCTGGCCGTTGCCGCGGAAGCCGTCCTGGATCTGCATCACCGTTCCCTCGCGCGCGGCCAGCACCAGCGTCGCCTCGGGCAGGGCGAAGTCCACGGCGTCGCGGTTCTCCTCGTCATCGTGGCTGAACCGGCCCTGCGGCGCCTGGTCCACGCGCAGGCGTGCGGCGTCGAACGGCAGGCGGTAGGCCACGTCTTCGGCGCGGGCGTCGGGACGGCCCGGTACCGACTGCAGGCGTACGTCGAGCGTGCTGCCGCCCACGGGCGAGGGCAGGTGACCGACCACGAAGCTGCTGTCGCCCTGCACCAGCGACCGTACCGGCAGGCCCTCGATGGGGCGCCCGGGTCCAGCGCGCAGTTCAACCTGTAACGGGCCGGCCAGGGTGTTGTCGATCCGGGCCTGCCAGTATTCGCCCACCTGCTGCAGCCGCAGCTGCGCCATGGGGACCGCCTGGCCGATGCCCTGCGTGCCGGGGGCGGGGGCCGGTGAGGGCACCAGGCCCCAGCCCTGCCGCCAGTCGGCAGCTCCGGCGGTGGTGCTGACCAGCAGCGGCAGCAGCAGGCAGGACAAGGGCAGGCGCGGCATCGGGCGTTCCGGACAGGGGGACCGCCGCGACTGTACCTGATCCGCGAAAGGTGGGCCGCAGCGATCGCTCCGGGCATTCATCGCTTTATCCGCATGAAGGGATTGACATGGGCGGAAAGCGATGGCATCTTGGCTCCACCATCGAGACCGGCAGAGGGACAGGCCCTTTGAAGCCGGGGCAGCCCGCAGGCGCGCAAGTGCCGGCGTAGGTGCCAAATCCTGCGGGGACCGTGGCGTCCACCGGAAGATGGTTCGAACCATGCACCGCAGGTGCATCTCGAACGCGAGCCCCGCGAAGGCTCGATGGCCGATTCCCCTAACGGATCCCGCCATGAGCTTCGCCCCCAGCACCACGCTTCGCCCCGAACCCTTTGTCCCCGTCAGCGTGCCGGTCGAAGACCGCGTGCACGCCGAGCGCGGCGAGTTCGCCGCGGTGCTGTCGATGCGCCACGCCGGCGCGTGCCCGGTACGCGTTCGCTACGAATGGGTGGGACCGGTCGATGCACCGGTGGTGGTACTGGCTGGCGGCATCTCCGCCCATCGCCATGTGGCGTCCAACGCGCAGTTCGCCGAGAAGGGCTGGGCCGAGGAACTGGTCGGCAGTGGCCGCACGCTCGATCCGCAGCAGCTGCGCGTTCTGGCGTTCGACTTCATCGGTGCGGATGGCGCGCTGGACGTGCCGATCGACACGGCCGACCAGGCCGACGCGCTGGCCCTGCTGCTGGATCACCTGGGCATCCGCACACTGAAGGCCTTTGTCGGCTACTCCTATGGCGCCCTGGTCGGGCAGCAGTTCGCTGTCCGCCATCGCGCCCGCGTGCGCCAGCTGGTGCTGGCCAGTGGTGCGCACCGTCCGCACCCCTATGCCGCGGCGTGGCGTGCGTTGCAGCGCCGGGCGGTCGCCCTGGGACAGCTGCAATGCGGTGAAGACCATGGCCTGGCACTGGCCAGGCAGTTCGCGATGCTCAGCTACCGCACGCCGGAAGAGTTCGGCGAGCGCTTCGACGCTCCGCCCGAGGTGGTCAACGGCCGCGTCCGTGTGGCCGCCGAGGACTACCTCGACGCGGCGGGCGCGCAGTACGTCGCGCGCACCCCGGTGACCGCCTACCTGCGCCTGTCCGAATCGATCGACCTGCACCGCGTGGATCCCACCGCCATCCTGCCGCCAACCGTGGTGGTGGCCGTGGAAGGCGATCGGCTGGTGCCGTTGGCCGACCTGGTCGGTCTGGTCGAGGGGCTGGGTCCGCGCGGCAGCCTGCGCGTGCTGCGCTCCCCATACGGCCACGACGCCTTCCTCAAAGAAACCGATCGCATCGACGCGATCCTCGCTACCGCCTTCCGCACTTCTGGAGAGACCGCATGAGCCTGCACGCCGCCGAGCCGTCCTGTTGTCGCACCACTGCCGCCGTCCGCGCCGGCATCGATCGTGACACCGCCCATGGCGCGGTCACTCCACCGATCGTGCTGTCGTCGAACTTCAGCTTCGAAGGCTTCGGCAACAAGCGCCAGTACGACTACACGCGCAGTGGCAACCCGACGCGCGACCTGCTGGGCGAAGCACTGGCCGAACTGGAAGGCGGAGCCGGTGGCGTGGTCACCGCTACCGGCATGGGCGCCATCAACCTGGTGCTGAATGCCCTGCTGCAGCCGGGCGACACGCTGGTGGTACCGCACGATGCCTACGGCGGCAGCTGGCGCCTGTTCAACGCGCTGGCGAAGAAGGGGCATTTCGAACTGGTCACCGCCGACCTCACCGACCCGCGCACGCTGGCGCAGGCCCTGGCCACCCAGCCACGGCTGGTGCTGGTGGAAACCCCGTCCAACCCACTGCTGCGCATCACCGACCTGCGCTTCGTCATCGAGGCGGCGCACAAGGCCGGGGCGCTGGTGGCGGTCGACAATACGTTCCTGTCGCCGGCGCTGCAGCAGCCGCTCTCTTTCGGTGCCGATCTGGTGCTGCATTCGACCACCAAGTACATCAACGGCCACAGCGATGTTGTCGGCGGTGCGGTGATCGCACGTGATCCCGCGCTGCACGAACAGCTGGTGTGGTGGGGCAACGCACTCGGGCTGACCGGCTCTCCCTTCGATGCTTTCCTGACCCTGCGCGGCCTGCGCACGCTGGATGCACGCCTGCGTGTGCACCAGGAGAACACGGCCTCGATCGTCGCGCTGCTGGACGCGCACCCCGCCGTGGCCCGGGTGTATTACCCCGGCCTGGCCGACCATCCCGGTCATGCCATCGCCGCACGCCAGCAGAGCGGCTTCGGCGCGATGCTGTCCTTCGAGCTGGCCGACTGCGCCGGCGAGGATCCGCACGCTGCCGTGCGCGCGTTTGTCGATGGACTGCGCTGCTTCACCCTGGCCGAATCGCTGGGCGGCGTGGAAAGCCTGGTCGCGCATCCGGCGACCATGACCCACGCAGCGATGAGCGTTGAGGCGCGTGCTGCCGCTGGCATCAGCGAAGGGCTGCTGCGCCTGTCGGTCGGCATCGAGGCCGAGCGCGACCTGCTGGCCGATCTGGGTGCGGCGCTGGCCCGCGCCGAAGCGGTGATCGACGCTGCCGCACGTCGCAAACAGGTGGTGGACGCATGAGCGCGCTGGCTGCCGAGATTCCGGCGCTGGGCGGCGGTCGCCTGGCACTGCTGGGCACCGGGACGGTGGGCTCTGCGTTCGTGCAGCGCTACCAGGCCCTGCAGGCGCGCGGCCTGGAACTGCCCAGCGTGCAGTGGCTGGCCAACTCGCGTACTGCGCTGGCCATTGACCGCGATCTGGCCCTGCCGCTCGAACTGGCGCGGCGCGCACCGCGTGGCGGCCAGAGCGTGCCACCGTGGGCCGGTGCCGAAGGGCTGGAGCGTGGCGATGTGGTGGTTGATGCCACCGCCAGCGAAGACGTGGCCGCCCGCCATGCGCAGTGGCTGGCGCGCGGGGTGCATGTAGTGACGGCCAACAAGCTGGGCCGGGGCGGGCAGCTGTCACGCGCGAAGGCCATCGCCGAGAGCTGCGCCGACAGCGGCGCCCGGTACGGCGACAGTGCCACCGTGGGGGCGGGACTGCCGCTGTTGAGCAGCCTGCGCGCGCTGGTGGCCGGGGGGGATCACATCCACGCGATCGAGGGGGTGTTGTCCGGTTCCCTGGCCTGGTTGTTCCATCGCTATGACGGCCGTTCGCCGTTCTCGGCTGCAGTGCGCGAGGCGCTGGCCGCGGGTTACACCGAACCGGATCCGCGCCTGGATCTGTCCGGCGAGGATGTGCGGCGCAAGCTGCTGATTCTGGCGCGCAGCAGCGGACTGGCGCTGGATGCCGCACAGGTGCACGTGGATTCACTGGTGCCTTCGGCGTTGGCTGCGCTGCCGCTGGACGACGCATTGGCCGAACTGGAGCAGCTGGACGCACCGCTGCAGGCGCGCTGGCAGCAGGCGACGGACAGCGGCCGTGTTCTGCGCTTCGTCGGCCGGGTCGACGCTGACGGCGCACAGGTGGGGCTGCGTGAACTGCCGGCCGATCATCCACTGGCGCAGGGGGCGGGCACCGACAACCGCGTCGCGATCCACAGCGACCGCTATCGCACCCAGCCGTTGCTGATCCAGGGACCGGGAGCGGGCGCGGAAGTCACTGCTGCCGCATTGCTGGATGACGTGCTGCGCATCGTGGGATGAGCAGCGTCCCGCTGCGCCCGCCGGGCATGGCCCGGTGTTATCCGCACCGCTGCGCTCGCCGGGCCATGCCCGGCGGATCCGCAGTTTCAGCGCCCTTTCAACACCTTCAGCAGCGCGGCATTGAACTGCCTGGGGTCCTGTACCTGCGGCGAATGGCCCAGTTCGGCGAATTCGACCAGCGTCGCGCCGGCAATCGCCGCAGCGGCCGATTTGCCCAGCGCCGGATAGTTGCCCAGCCGTGCCTTCACTTCCGCCGGCGCCAGGTCACGACCGATCGCGGTGCGGTCCTTCTGGCCGATGAACAGCGCGGTCGGCACCTTCAGATTCTTCAGCTCGTACACCACCGGCTGGTTGAACACCATGTCCGAGGCAAGCGCCTGGCTCCAGGCCACTGCCTGCCTGCCGTCGCCCTCGTACATGCCCGCTTGCATGCGTGCCCAGGTTTCATAGGCAGGCTTCCAGGTGCCGTCGTAGTACACGTCCAGCTGGTAGCGGCGGATGCTCTCGTAACTGGTTTTCAGCTCGCCGGCATACCAGGCATCGACGCTCCGCCACGGCACGCCCAGCGCCTTCCAGTCCTCCAGGCCGATCGGATTGACCAGCGACAGGCTGCGCAGGTCCTGGGGATAGGTCAGCGCATAGCGCACCGCCAGCATGCCCCCCATCGAATGGCCGACCAGGTGCACGGGCAGGCCGCCGAGCTGCAGCTGCTGCAGCAGTGCATGGGTGTTGGCGGCGAGCTGGCCGAATGAATATTGGTAGCGCTCGGGCTTGCTGGATTTGCAGAAGCCGACCTGGTCAGGTGCGATCACTCGGTAACCGGCGGCGAGCAGGGGAGGGATGGTTTCCTTCCAGGTCGCCGCGCAGAAATTCTTGCCATGCAGGAGCACCACCACGCCGATCGGCGCGGTCGTCGGCGCGATGTCCAGATAGGCCATCTGCAGCGGTTGCTGCTGCGATTCCAGGGTGAAGGTCTGTACCGGATGGCCGTAATCGAAGCCCTCCAGCCGCGGCCCATAGGCGGGAGCGGCAGCGGCGGTGAGGGGCAGGCAGGCCAGCAGTGCGGCGGCGATCACGCGCATGGGACAATCCGTGACAGGGGATGCCCGAGCCTAACCGGAACGCGGTGACGGTGTCGTCCGGCAGATGCCCGTCATCAGCACTCGATGACATTCACCGCGAGGCCGCCGCGGCTGGTTTCCTTGTACTTGTCCTGCATGTCGCGGCCGGTGTCGCGCATGGTCTTGATGACCTTGTCCAGCGACACCTTGTGCTTGCCATCGCCGCGCATCGCCATGCGCGAGGCATTGATAGCCTTCACCGCGCCCATCGCGTTGCGCTCGATGCAGGGAATCTGCACCAGCCCACCGATCGGGTCGCAGGTCAGGCCGAGGTTGTGTTCCATGCCGATTTCCGCAGCATTCTCGATCTGGCTTGGATTGCCACCCAGCGCCGCAACCAGGCCGCCGGCCGCCATCGAGCAGGCCACGCCCACTTCGCCCTGGCAGCCTACTTCGGCACCGGAAATCGAAGCATTCTCCTTGTAGAGGATGCCGATCGCCGCCGAGGTCAGCAGGAAGTCGAACACGCGCTGCTCGTTCGCGCCCGGGCAGAACCGGTCGAAGTAATGCAGCACCGCGGGCAGCACGCCGGCCGCACCGTTGGTCGGCGCGGTCACCACGCGGCCACCGGCGGCGTTTTCCTCGTTCACGGCCAGCGCGTACAGATTGACCCAGTCCAGCGTGGTCAGCGGATCGCGCATCGCCGCTTCCGGCTTCGACGACAGCTCGCGGTACAGCGCCGGCGCGCGACGGCCGACCTTCAGGCCGCCCGGCAGCACGCCTTCCTCGCGGATGCCGCGCGTCACGCACGACTGCATCGCGCTCCAGATCTCGCGCAGCTGGGCGCGGATCTCGTCCTCGCTGCGCCAGCACTTCTCGTTCTCGAACATCAGCTGCGCGATGCTCAGGCCGCTGCGCGCGGTCTGCGCGAGCAGCTCGTCGCCGCTCTTGAACGGATAGGGCAGCGGGGTTTCGTCGGGCACGATGCGGTCATCGGCCGCGTCATCCTGGTTGACCACGAAGCCACCGCCAACGGAGTAATAGTCGCGCGTGGCGATCACTTCATCGTCGGCGTTGTACGCGGTGAAGCGCATGCCGTTGGTGTGGTACGGCAGCTTCTGCCGCTTGTTCATGCCGAGGTCGCGCTTCTCGTCGAAGGCGATCTCATGCTGGCCCATCAGCTGGATGCGCTTGCTGCTGCGGATGCGCTCCAGCGTGGACGGAATGATGTCCGGATCGATCAGGTTGGGGCGCTGGCCTTCCAGGCCAAGCAGGATCGCCTTGTCGGTGCCATGGCCGCGACCGGTCAGCGCCAGCGAACCGTAGACGTCGGCGCGGATGCGTGCGACCTCGTGCAGGCGGCCGGGGTCGAGCAGCCAGCGATGGATGAACCGCTCGGCGGCCTTCATCGGTCCGACGGTGTGGGAAGAGCTCGGGCCAATGCCGATCTTGAAGACGTCGAACGTGCTGACAGCCATGGATGCCAAACTGCGGGTACCGGACAAGCGGCTATTCTAGCGGCTTGCCGGGCCCTCCGATGGCTGCGGCGCAGCATTTCCGCCAAGCGAGGCAAGCCGGTGTTGACCCTGTTCCAGCGTGACGACTGCCACCTGTGCGATATGGCCCTGGCCGAACTGGCCAAGGCACGCGCGCCCGAGTTCGAATCGGTGTTCCTGGATGACCATCCAGCGCTGGAGGCGCACTACGGCGCGCGGGTACCGGTGCTGCGCGACGAGGCGGGCGGCCGCGAACTGGACTGGCCCTTCGATGCGGCGCGGGTGCGGGCCTGGCTGGCTGCGGGGTGAAGCCGCCGGGCATGGCCCGGCGCCACCCTGTATCACCGTTCCAAGGTGGAGCCGGGCATGGCCCGTGGCTTACTTCGCGTCGAACTTCACGATCGTGCTGATCGCGGTTTCGTCGGGGATGGTCTTGGTGTCGGCCCAATCGCCGGCGCCGACGCTGAAGTCCAGGCGCTTGACGGTGGCCTTGCCGGTCAGCACCGGCTGCGTGCCCGGCTTCCAGGTGAAGGTGAGCGTCACCGGCTTGCTGACACCACGCAGCTCGAGCGTGCCATCGGCGGCGAACTGGTCATTGCCGATGGCGCGGAAGCCCTTCGCGGTGTAACGCGCGGTGGCGAACTTGCCGACATTGAAGAAGTCCGCGCTCTGCAGCGTCGAGTCACGATCGCTGTTGCCGCTCCTGGCGCCGGCCAGCGGAATCACGACGTCGAGTGAGCCGGCCGCCGGATTGGCGGGATCGAAGCTGAGCTTGGTGGCGAAGCCCGGGAAGCTGCCGGTGAACACTTCGCCGTCGTACTTGCTGGCAAATACCAGGATCGAGCCCGCGCCGGGAGCCTGTGCATAGTCCGCGGCCAACGCCGGGGCAGTGGCCAGCATGCCGGCCAGGGCAGCGGCCACGGCCGCCGGGGTGGTCAGTTTCAGATTCATCGGTCAGTCCTTCTGGGGAGAGGCAAGCCAGCCACGCGGCAGCATGCGGCTCAACGTCGCGTCGCGCTGGAACAGGTGGTGGTAAAGGGCAGCGCCGGCATGGGCCAGCACCACAGCGATCAGCAGCCAGAAGCCGTACTCATGGATCGCATGCGACACGGCGACGACCTGCGGATCCGGTCCGCTGAGCTTGGGCACATCGACCAGGCCGAACCAGCGGAAGGGCCGCAGCCCGCTGGCAGAGTCGTACAGCCAGCCCGAAAGCGGAATGGCGAACATCAGCACGTACAGCAGCACGTGGGTAGCGCTGGCGATGCGCTCCTGCCAGCTGGGCACACCCGGCACCGGCTTGGGCGCACCGGCGTAGAGGCGCCAGACCAGGCGCAGCAGCACCAGGGCCAGCACGGTGATGCCGATCGACTTGTGCGCGGTGTAGACCCAGAAGTATTTGGGCGTCCTGGGCAGTTCGCCCATGGTCAGGCCGACCACGCCAAGGGCGAGGATCAGTAGTGCGATCAACCAGTGCAGGGTCTGGCTGACACTGCCCCAGGCGGCAGGGGAGTTCTTGGCGGTCATGCGGGGTCCTTGGGGGCCGTCTTGCTGTCGGAGTGGGGAACCGGGGCAGGAGTTCCCGGCCTGTCGCTGCGGTCGAGGAAGGCCTCGGCCTCGATCCGTACCTGTACTGCGTCGCCGATCACCCCGGGCCAGGCGGTGATGCCGAACGCGCGGCGGCTCAACGTGGTGCTGGCGGAAAAACCGGCGGTGCGGCGGAACGGCGGCAACGGATAGCGTTTGATGGCATTGAGGGTCACATCCAGCGCGACCTCCTGGCTGACCCCGCGCAGGGTCAGCGTGCCGAACACACGGGCGTGGTTGGCATCGATCGGTTCGACCCGCGACGATACGAACCGGGCGCTGGGAAACCGCTCGCCATCAAGCAGGCTGCGGGCCAGCGTGGCCTGGTTCCATTTGGCATCTCCCAGATCCAGCCGGGCGACCGGCACATCGACCTGCAGGGTTGCCTCGCGCCAGTTGTCGGGATCGAACTGAAGGTGGCCCTCACTGCCCGATACCGTCCCCATGGCCTGCGAGTAGCCGGCATGATCGATCATGAACAGCACCCGCGTGTGCACCGGATCCAGCCGGTAGGTATCGAGCTGTGCCCAGGCGGGCGCAGCGGCGAGCAGCAACGGCAGCAGGAGCAGGCGGGGTCGCATCGATGGCGGGCTCCGGGAGGGGACGCTGCGATCATACGCACAGCCCCCTGACAACGCTGCGTGCATGGCTGCAACAGTTCGTGGTGGCGGTGCCACTGGAAACGGGCTGTTGCAGTCGTGAAGCCTGGGCTGTGTGACAATCGCGGCTGGATCGGGGGTTCAGGATGACGAGTGGCTGGCGTCTGTGGTGCCGAGGCATCGCAGTAACGGGTCTGCTGCTGTTGGCAAGCGCCACGGTGGCCGCGACTCTGGACATGGCTGGGGAGACACCACGACTGCGCCGCTTCGGCGCCGCCGAGGGCTTGCCGTCGCGCATGGTCGTGGCCCTGGCCGAGGACCGCCAGGGGTACATCTGGGCGGCCACCGATGGTGGGCTGGCCCGCTATGACGGCACGACGCTGCGGGTCTGGCAGCATGAACCGGAGCGGCCGGGTTCGCTGCCGGGCAACGAGATCGAGACCCTGCTGGTGGATCCGCTGGACCGGGTGTGGGTCGGCATCAACGGCAAGGGCATCGCCCGGCTGGACGCGGATCGCGAGCGTTTCTCCAGCTTCGCCGCGGTGAACAATGAATGCCAGAGCCAGTTCTGGACACTGGCCTACGCGGGCGATGCGCTGTGGATCGGCACCAGCGGCCATGGCGTGTGCCGCTTCGGCGAGGATGGCAGCCTGCGCTTCTTCCAGCATGATCCGCAGCGCCCCGACGGCTTGCCCAGCAACACCATCTTCAGCAGCCTGGTGGACGCGCAGGGCCGCCTGTGGGTCGGTACCGAGGCCGGTGTCGCCCGCTGGAACGGCAACGGCTTCGAGGCCATCGCGCCGCGCGAGCTGGGCAGGGTCAGCGTGCTGCGTCTCAGCCGCGACCCCGATGGATCGATCTGGGTCGGCAGCCAGAACGAAGGCCTGTTCCGCATCGATGCCCAGGACCGCGTCAGCCGTCCACGCTGGTCCGGCAGTGATCGCTTTCGCTCGGCACTGGTGCTGGCGGATCGGCAGGGAGGCTACTGGGCAGGTACCTCAGATGGGCTGCTGCGCGGTGATGCGCAGACACTGTGGCGCCTGGAGGGCGATCGCGGCAGCGGCTTCCTGACCGCCCACAGCGGCGTGCTCGATCTGCTGCAGGACCACGAAGGCGGGGTCTGGGTGGCCCTGCTGAGCCAGGGGTTGGCCTATCTGCCGCCGGACTGGCGCCGCTTCTCCACCTGGAACCAGCTCGACGGCAAACCGCTGGACAGCCAGTACCTGCTCAGCGCGGCCACCGATGGCCGGAATTACTACGTGAGTTCGGCACACGGCGTGTACCGGATCGATGCGCAGGGCGTGCTGAGTCTGCTTGCCAGTGATCGCGAGCTGGGCAGTGGCGCGGTCTGGTCGGTATTGCCGCGGCCGGACGGCCGCCTCTGGCTGGGCCGCGCCGGGCGCATCACCGTCTATGACCCGGCCACCCGCGCAACCCGGGAGTGGCGCATCGACGGCGGCTCCGACCTGCGCCAGCGCATCGACCTGATGCGGCAGGCGCCGGATGGCACCGCCTGGGTGTCGGTGATGAACGTCGGCGTGCAGCAGCGTCTGGACGATGGCCGGGTGCTGCGCAGCTTCCCCGTCGAGGGATTCCGCGGCCTGGGCGATGCGCCGATCGAGCAGATTCGATTCGATCCGCGCGGGCAGGCCTGGGTGATGGGGGACATGGGCCTCTGGCGCCAGCAGGGTGAGCGCTTCGAGGCGGTTCCTGGCGTCTCGCGGGGATCGATCTACGACCTGGTGTGGATCGATCCGCAGCAGCTGTGGCTCGCCCGCCAGGGCGCCTTCGAGCGCTACCAGTGGGACGGCATGAGCCTGCGCCTGGTGCAGCGCGTCGATGCTGCCGCCGGCGTGCCACCTCTGAGCATGGGTGGGCTGGCCTTGGCCGACGATGGCCGCCTGTGGGCCACCACGCCGCGCGGTCTGCTGCGCTGGGATCCGAAAACGAAGCGGCTGAGGCAGTTCACCGAGCGCGACGGACTGCCCGATGCCGAATTCACCGGCCGACCGCCTGCGGTGAACGCCGATGGCCGCGTGCTCGCGGTGACCCAGACCGGCGCGGTCGGTTTCGACGTCAATGCCGCCGACACCCCACTGCCATCCTCCGCGCTGGTGATCGCGCAGGTGCGCGTACGTCGCGACGATGCGCGCGGCTGGCAACCCCTGCCGACCACCGGGGTGCTGCTGCTGGGTCCGGATGACCGTGATCTGCAGATCGACGCGCGGCTGCTCTCGTACGGCAACCCGCAGGGCAACCGCTATCGGTTCCGGGTGCAGGGCTATGACCAGAACTGGGTGGAGCAGGGCGGCGATGGCCAGCGCACGCTGTCGCGCCTCGCGCCCGGTGCCTACGTGATCGAAGTGCAGGCGGCCACCGACAGTGGTCCGTGGACGCCGTCGCAGCAACTGCAGGTGAAGGTATTGCCGCCCTGGTGGCGCAGCGGCATGGCGATCTTCGGCTACCTGCTGCTGGGCTCGTTGCTGCTGCTGGTGCTGGCATGGGCGATCCGCAGCCGTCTGAGAAGGCGCCAGCAGTGGCAGCTGACCGTGCACAAGCAGCAGCTCGCCGAGCAGGCCTCGCAGGCCAAGAGCCACTTCCTGGCCACGCTGGGTCATGAGGTGCGCACGCCGATGACCGGCGTACTGGGCATGAGCGAACTGCTGCTGGCCACATCACTGGATCCGGTACAGCGCAGCTATGCCGGATCGATCCAGCAGGCGGGCAGCCATCTGCTGCGTCTGGTCAACGATGCCCTGGACCTGGCCCGGATCGAAGCCGGGCGGCTGGAGCTGGACCTGCGTCCGTTCGATCTTGCCGCGCTGTTGGACCAGGTGCAGATGCTGATGCGGCCGATGGCGCAGCAGCGCCAGCTCGATTTTGTACGCGAGGATGCCTTGCCCGGCCCGATCAGCGTCAGTGGCGATGAAATGCGCATCCGCCAGATCCTGCTGAACCTGCTCGGCAATGCCATCAAGTTCACCGAGCGCGGCCAGGTCGGCCTGGGCGTGCGGCTGCAGGAGGATGGCGGCGGGGTGTGCTTCGAGGTGTTCGATACCGGCCCCGGCATCAATGCCGAACAGCAGCAGCGTCTGTTCCATCGCTTCGAGCAGGCCGATGGCCCGCGGACAGCATCGCGCTATGGCGGCAGCGGGCTGGGCCTGGCGATCTGCCAGGAACTGGCCGTGGCGATGGGTGGGCGCATCGATGTCGACAGCCAGCCGGGCAGGGGCGCACGGTTCCGCGTGCAGCTGCCGCTGCCGTGGACCCGCCAGGCTGCCCACAGTGGTTCCGACAGGGCGTCGCCACCGCCGCTGCCGCCGCTGCGCATCCTGCTGGTCGAAGATGACGCCACGGTAGCGGACGTCATCGCCGGCCTGCTGCGCGGTCGTGGCCACGACGTAGTGCACGTGCTGCACGGCCTGGGAGCCTTGTCGGAGATCGCGACCGAGGGGTTCGATGTCGGTCTGCTCGACCTGGATCTGCCGGCCCTGGACGGAACGGCGATCGCCCGTCAGCTGCGCGCCATGGGCTATGAGCTGCCACTGGTGGCGGTGACCGCGCGGTCCGATGCCTATGCGGAGGCGCAGGTGCTGGCCGCCGGTTTCGACGGCTTCCTGCGCAAGCCGGTCACGGGCGACATGCTGGTGGCGGCCATCGTGCAGGCTCGCAGCAAGCGCCAGGGTGAGGGCTGATTGCGCCGGCGCCGGGCGTGAACGGCGCGACTTTCGGTTTACCATGCCGACGCCCGCACGACGGGGCACCATCTGGGAACGCGTGAGGAGGCGATCAGTGGCGTATCTGCGGTCGGCGATGCTGCTGATGCTTCTGCTGTGCTGCCTGGCGCCCGCTGCCGCACAGCCGGTACCGCCCACGCCCCGGCAGGTGACGGTGTTCGATGGCCTGCCGTCCAACACCGTCAACCGCATGGCGGAGGACCGCTACGGCTACCTGTGGATCGCCACCAATGACGGGCTGGCACGATACGACGGCCGCAACTACCGGGTCTGGCGCTCCGAGGATGGCCTGCGCGACAACCGCATCTGGACCGTACTGGTCGATACCCGCAACCGCTTGTGGATCGGCACCGAGAATGCCGGCCTGGTAAGGATGTCGGCCGACCGCCGGCAGCTGCGGTTCTTCGACCGCAGCAGCCAGCCGCTGATGAGCACCAATACGATCTGGAGCCTGGCCGCCACCCCCGATGGCTCGATCTGGTTCGGTACCCACGAAGGCGGGCTGTACCGGGTGGATGGCAATGATCGCGTGCAGCGCTTCCTGCCCGAGGCGAACAATCCGCGCAGCCTGCCGGCCGCTGCGGTGCCCTATCTGGCCACGC
Source organism: Stenotrophomonas sp. YJH_SMC_36 (assembly GCF_059369935.1). Taxonomy (NCBI): domain Bacteria; kingdom Pseudomonadati; phylum Pseudomonadota; class Gammaproteobacteria; order Lysobacterales; family Lysobacteraceae; genus Stenotrophomonas; species Stenotrophomonas sp. YJH_SMC_36. The sequence goes on from NZ_JCAFTD010000001.1 coordinate 436,920, forward strand.
TGCCCGACGGCAGCCTGTGGGTGGGCACCAAGCATGGCGTGGCGCGTTGGACCGGCAGCGATTTCGAGCGGGTCGGCGACGAGCAGGTGCCCGGCCAGCTGATCAACGGTTTGACCGCCGAACCTGACGGCAGCCTGTGGATCAGCACGCTGGCCGGCGCATTCGTGCGCCGGCCGGATGGTCGCTTCGAGCGGCAACCCTGGTCGGTGCCGGCCGGCGACGAGGTGCTGGGCATGATGCTGCGCGATGAGCAGGGGGGCTACTGGCTGGACACCCGCAGCGGACTCGGTCGCGCGGTCGATGGCCAGTACCAGACGGTGCCGCTGTACAGCGCGATCGCGCGCGGCCAGGTGCGGCCGAACTGGACCGGCGCCTACGAGGATCGCGAGGGCGGCATCTGGCTGGCCAGCACCAATGCCGGTCTCTGGCATTTGTTGCCACGGTGGTGGCAGTTCTCGGTGTTCTCGCGTCTGGAGGACGATGCATCGTCACTGCGCAACGCCTACGTACTCGGCACCAGTGCGTCCAGCAACGGAGGTGTCTGGACGGTCGGCAGCCACGGCGCGCTGGATCGCTTCAATCCCCGTACCGGCCGGATCGAGCAGTTCCGGCGCGGCGTCAATGGCATCCACTGGCTGACCTCGGTTCGCGAGGACCGCCATGGCCGGGTCTGGATCGGTTCGTCCGGAGCGCTGCTGCGCTATGACCCGGCACGCGACGAGCTGCGCCGCTGGGGACGCGACGCGCCTGCCGATGCCGCGATGGAGGGCGATGTCGACGCACTGATGATCTGCGACAGCAACAGCCTGTGGTTGATGATGCCCGCCGGCCTGCAGCAGCGCGATCTGGAAGGTCGGCTGCTGCTCGAACTGGACAATGGCCAGAACGGACTGCAGACCGGCCAGCTGAACCAGGATCTGGTATGCGGTCCGCAGAACCAGCTCTGGCTGGCCAGCAGCCGCGGGCTGCTGCAGTGGCAGCCTGAGCAGCAGCGCTTCCAGCCGGTGCCCGGCGCGCCGGCAACGGCACTGTACGCGGCGTATACCGGCAGCGACGGCCAGGTGTGGCTGTCCGAGGACGGCCGGTTGTCGCGCTATCGATGGAGCCAGGGGCGTCTGGAGCGGCAGGGGGTCATTGGTGCCGAACAGGGATATCCGGCGGTTTCCGCCACCGGTCTGGTGGTCGATGCGCAGGGTGTGGCCTGGGCCACCAGTGCACGCGGCCTGGTGCGGGTCGGCGCGGACGGCCAGAGCGTGCGCCTGTATGGCGTGCACGATGGCCTGCCCAGCCAGGAGTTCCGCGCGCATACCTTGATTGCGACGTCTTCGGGACGGCTGGTGGCAGGCACGCCGGCCGGCGTGGTGGTGTTCGATCCGGAACAGGTGCGGCCTTCGGTGCGCCGCGCACCGCTGGTGATCGAGCGGGTGGAGGTGCGCCGCAACGAGCAGGTGCTGGACCTGACCCACGACGCACCGTTGCTGATCGCCGACGGCGACCGCGATCTGCGCATCGTGGCGCGCCTGCTGTCCTTCGCCGATTCGGCCTCCAATTCGTATCGCTACCGCCTGGCTGGCTATGACCCGGACTGGGTCGAGGTCGGGCCCGCCGGTGAACGCCTGTTCTCGCGGCTGCCGCCGGGCAGCTATCGGCTGGAAGTGCAGGCGCGCTCGGCCGATCACGTCTGGTCGCGGGTGCAGACCCTGGAGTTCCGCGTGCAGCCGCCGTGGTGGCGCAGCCTGTCGGGCCTGCTGGTGCTGACGTCGATCGCGTTGCTGCTGACCAGCTGGTTTGCATGGCTGTACCGTCGCCGCCTGCAGCGTCGCCACGCCTACCAGCTGGCGTTGCACAAGCAGGAACTGGCCGAGCAGGCCTCGGCAGCCAAGACGCGCTTCCTGGCCAATCTGGGCCATGAGATCCGCACGCCGATGACCGGTGTGATGGGCATGAGCGAGCTGCTGTTGTCCTCGCCGCTGGATCCTCAGCAGCGCGGCTACACCCAGTCCATCCGCCAGGCGGGTGAGCATCTGCTGCATCTGGTCAACGATGCGCTGGACCTGGCGCGGATCGAATCCGGACGCCTGGAACTGCAGTCCCGGCCGTTCGCGCTCCATTGCCTGCTGCAGGACCTGGCCGCGCTGATGGGGCCGCTGGCCGCGCAGAAGGGACTGCGTTTCGTCCTGGACAATCGCTTGCCGCCCGGCCTGCAGGCCACCGGCGATGCGATCCGGGTGCGGCAGATCCTGCTGAACCTGCTGTCCAACGCGGTGAAGTTCACCAGCCGTGGCACCATCACCCTGCATGCCCGGTGCGATGAGGCGATGCGTGCACTCCAGTTCGAAGTGCGTGACACCGGGCCGGGCATCAGCCAGGAACAGCAGCTGCGCCTGTTCCGCCGGTTCGAGCAGGCTGACGGTGCACGTACCGCGGCGCAGTATGGTGGCAGTGGCCTGGGGCTGGCGATCTGCCGCGAGCTGGCGCAGGCGATGCAGGGCCGGATCCAGGTCGAAAGCCAGTTGGGGCGCGGAACCTGCTTTGGAGTGATGCTGCCCCTGCCGCTGGAAGTGGACGCCGACGCCGATGCGGACAGCGCCGCGCGGAGCGAGGATGCAGTAGCGAACATGCCCCCCCTGCGCGTGCTGCTGGTGGAGGATGACGCGACGGTGGCCGATGTCGTGCAGGGTCTTCTGAGTGCGCGCGGCCATGAGGTGGTGCATGCCGGGCATGCGTTGGCGGCGCTGCGCGAGATCAGCGGGAGTGATTTCGATGTGGCCCTGCTTGACCTGGACCTGCCGGGCCTCAGCGGCTTCGAGCTGGCCGAGCATCTGCGCAACCAGGGGTACACGCTGCCGTTGCTGGCGGTGACCGCGCGCACGGACCCGGACCTGCAGAAGCAGGTGGAAGCGGCCGGGATCGGCGGTTTCCTGCGCAAGCCGGTCACGGGCGAGCTGCTGGTGGAGGCCATCGCCAAGGTGTTGGGGCGCTGAGGCCGGGCACAGTCCGGCAGGCTACTCCGCGACGTGTTCGACCTGGCGGGGTTCGGGCTTGGTGTCCGGCAACTGCCAGAAGATCATCGTCGAAGTCAGTGTGATCGCGCCCACGCACAGGAACGTGGCGTGCAACGCCGCCGTTGCGCCGTGGCCCTCCAGGTGCGTGCCGAAGGCGGCCAGCAGGCTGCCCGCCGCCGCCGCGCCGAAGCCGGCAGCCAGCATCATCACCATCGACAGCAGACTGTTGCCCGAACTGGCGAACTCCCGATCCAGATCGCGCAGGGTCACGGTGTTCATCACGGTGAACTGCAGCGAATTGACCGCACCGAAGAAGGCCAGCTGCAGCAGGCGCCAGCCCAGGTGCTGGCCCGGCGTCATCAGGATGAAGCTGGCCATGGCCAGGCCCACCAGCACGGTGTTGGTCATCAGCACGCGCCGATAGCCGTAGCGTTCGACCAGCTTCACCGCCAGCCGCTTGGAGACCATGCCGGCCGCGGCCACCGGTACCATCATCAGTCCGGCGTTCATCGGTCCCAGGCCAAGGCCCACCTGCAGCAGCAGCGGAATCAGCATCGGCATGGCGCTGCTGCCGATGCGTGAGAACAGGTTGCCGAGGATGCCGATGCGATAGCTGGGCACACGGAACAGCGCCAGCGAGAACAACGGCGCGGTCGAGTTGGCCGCGTGCAGCCAATAGCCCACCAGTGCGGCCAGCCCCGCCACGGTCATCAGCATCACCAGCGCGTGCGGCGTACCCAGCCCGGAGATGCCGTCCAGCGCCAGCGACAGCACCACCATCGCAAAGGCCAGCATGATGTAGCCGCGCAGGTCGAAGCGGGTGCGGTGGCTGGCGTAATGGTCCGGCATCATCTTCATCGCAGCGATGAAGCCGATCACGCCGATCGGAAGGTTGATCAGGAACACCCAGTGCCAGGAGGCGATCTCGACCAGCCAGCCGCCCAGCGTCGGGCCGATCAAGGGGCCGATCAGGGCGGGGATGGCGATGAAGCTCATCGCACGCAGGAAGTCCTCGCGCGGCACCGAACGCATCACCGCCAGGCGGCCGACCGGCAGCAGCATCGCACCGCCGATGCCCTGCAGCACGCGGGCACCCACCAGCTGATGCAGGTGCTGGGCCAGCGCGCAGGCCAGCGAGCCGAGGGTGAACAGGATGATCGCCACCAGGAAGGTGCGCCGGGTGCCGTAGCGGTCGGCGATCCAGCCGGAGGCGGGAATGAACGTGGCGACCGCCAGTGCATAGCTGAACACCACCGACTGCATCTGCAGCGGACTCTCGCCCAGGCTGGCCGCCATCGCCGGCAGCGCCGTGTTGACGATGGTCGAGTCCAGCATCTGCATGAAGATCGCCAGGGACACCAGCCACAGCAGGGGGCGCTGGCGGTTGTAGGTCGATGGCGATGTGGACATGGGTTGTGGCCGGTGCAACGTGGGGGCGCCATGATCGCGCACTGCGGGTCACGGCGCGATCAACACCGCGCCGCAACCGCATGCGCACGGCTCAGCGCTGGCTGTGCGCGTGCACCGCGTCGACCAGTACCTGCACGTGGGCCGGGTCCATGTCCGGTGACATGCCATGGCCCAGGTTGAACACGTGGCCCTCGCGCGACCCGCCATTGCCGGCGGCGTAGGTATCGAGCACGCGCGCGGCAGCGGTGGCGATCGCATCGGGCGAAGCGTACAGCGTGGTGGGGTCGAGATTGCCCTGCAGGGCAACGCGACCACCGGTGCGGCGCAGCGCTTCGTCCAGGTCCAGCGTCCAGTCCAGGCCCAGTGCATCCGCACCGGTCTGCGACAGTGCTTCCAGGTGCAGGCCGGTGCCCTTGCCGAACAGGATCAGCGGCGTACGCTCGCTGCCTTCGCCACGGTCCAGGCCCTGGGCAATCCGCTGCAGGTAGCGCAGCGAGAATTCGCGGTACATCGCCGGCGACAGCACGCCGCCCCAGGTGTCGAAAACCTGCAGGGCCTGTGCGCCCGCGGCGCGTTGCGCGCCCAGGTAGGCGATGACCGCGTCGGTGGTGACCTCCAGCAGGCGGTGCAGGGCCTGCGGGTGGTTCAGCGCCATGGCCTTGATGCGCGAGAAATCCTTGCTGCCGCCGCCTTCCACCATGTAGCAGGCCAGTGTCCATGGGCTGCCGGAGAAACCGATCAGCGGCACCTGGCCATCCAGCTCGCGGCGGATCAGGCGCACCGCATCCATCACGTAGCCCAGGTCCTGCTCCATGTCCGGCACCGCCAGCCTGGCGATGGCGGCTTCGTCACGTACCGGGTGGCGGAACTTGGGGCCTTCGCCTTCGACGAAGTACAGCTCCAGCCCCATCGCGTCGGGGATGGTGAGGATGTCCGAGAACAGGATGGCGGCATCCAGTGGGAAACGCCGCAGCGGCTGCAGGGTGACTTCGCAGGCGATCTCCGGGTTCTTGGCCATCGCCAGGAAGCTGCCGGCCTTGGCCCGGGTCGCGCGGTACTCCGGCAGGTAGCGGCCGGCCTGGCGCATCAGCCAGACGGGCGTGCAATCCACCGGTTCGCGGCGCAGAGCGCGTAGCAGGCGATCGTTGCGGAGAGGGCTGGTCACGTTGAACGTTCCTTGGATCGAAGGTGGGCAGCGGCGTCAGTCGCCGTGCGAAAGGATCTGGAAGCCACGATGCAGTTCGGCATCGCGCGCCTTCTCGAAGGCGTGGCGGGCTTCGTCGGCCTGCAGGAACAGCTCGCGGCGCAGCTGCGAGCGGCCACCGACGCGGCCGCTTTCGCGCAGCAGCTCCCAGCCGCCGAAAAGATCCGGCTGCAGGCTCAGGCGCAGGAACCGCGGTGCCTGCGCACCGGCCTCGGGATGTTGCAGGTAGACATGCATGGCCCGATTGTAGCGGGGCCAGGGTGACCCCGGCCGCAACGCGGTAGCGCCGGGCCATGCCCGGCGGACGCTCAGGAAACCCCGGGTAGCGCCGGGCCATGCCCGGCGAACGCGGAAGCGATCAACCCTGGCCCAGCACCTTCAATACCGCTGCTTCATCCACGTCCGGCACCACCTCGGCCCGACCCATGCCGCGCCAGAGCACCAGGCGCAGTCGACCGGCCACGTTCTTCTTGTCCAACCGCATGCGGCCGAGCAGGGCCTGCGGATCCAGGCCGGCCGGGATCGCGACCGGCAGCCCGAGCCTTTCCAGCAGCGCCTGCAGGCGCGCGCGGTCGGCATCGTCGGCCAGGCCGAGATCGGTGGACAGCCTGGCCGCCAGCACCATGCCCACTGCCACCGCCTCGCCATGGTTCAGCGCATCGCGGCCCGGCGCCGAATAGCCCTGTTCGGTTTCGATGGCATGGCCGAAGGTGTGGCCGAGGTTCAGCAGGGCACGCTCCCCCTTCTCGAACGGATCGCGCTCGACGATGGCGGCCTTGTGCCTGCAGCTGCGGGCGATGGCTTCGGCCAGCACCGCGTCCTCGCCAGCGGACAGCGCGTCGGCGTGGTGCTGCAGCCAGTCGAAGAAATCCGCATCGCCCAGTGCGCCGTACTTCACCACCTCGGCCAGCCCCGCGCGCAGCTCGCGCGGCGGCAGGGTGGCCAGCACCGCGGTATCGGCCACCACCGCGCGCGGCGGATGGAAGGCGCCGACCAGATTCTTGCCGGCAGGAATGTCTACGGCAGTCTTGCCGCCCACCGACGAATCGACCATCGCCAGCAGCGTGGTCGGCAGCTGCACGCAGTCGATGCCCCGCATCCAGCAGGCTGCGGCGAAGCCGGCCAGGTCGCCGACGACACCCCCACCGAGCGCGAACACACAGGCATCGCGGGTGGCGCCCAGGGCTGCCAGCGCTTCGATGGCGCGGCCGAATTCGGCCAAGGTCTTGGAGGCTTCGCCGGCAGCCAGCACGTGTTCGCCGACGACCAGGTCCGAACGCGCGGCCAGCAGGGTCTGCTTCAGCCGCGCCAGGTACAGCGGGGCGACGTCACTGTCGCTGAGCAGCAGGACGTGGCGCCCCCGCACGTGGCGGGCGAGGGCAGGGCCATCGCTCTGGACGCCGGCGCCGATGGAGATGGTGTAAGGGCGGTCACCGCCAACGGCGACCTGCAGCGGAGTGGGGGAAGTCATGCGATCAGGTCCTGGCGCTGCCATTGCGCGGCGAGCTTGACGACCAGCTGGGCGGTGGCGTCGGCAGCGGTGTACGGGTCGGTATCAAGGGTGAGGTCGGCCAGTTCGCGGTACAGCGGATCGCGATGGGCGGCCAGGTCATGCAGCACCTGCTCGCGGTCGGGGCGCTGCAGCAACGGCCGGGCCTTGTCGCGGGCCAGCCGTTCCAGTTGCGCGGTCACGCTGACGCGCAGGTAGACCACGAAGCCACGGCGGGCGATCAATGCCCGGTTGTCCGGGTCCAGTACCGCTCCGCCGCCGGTCGAGACCAGTTGGCCGTGGCCCTGCAGGAGGCGGGCCAGCGCGTCGCGCTCGAGGCTGCGGAAGCCGGTTTCGCCGGAGTGCTCGAAGATCGTGGGAATGCTGGCTCCGGCGGCGTCGACGATGGACTGGTCGACATCGACGAAGTCCAGCGTGAAGCGCTCGGCGAGGCGGCGGCCGATGCAGGTTTTGCCGGCGCCCATCGGGCCGATCAGGATCAGGTTCGGAGCAGGATTCATGCACCCTGATGCTAACACCTCCGTGCCCCGGCCTTTACGTCCTTCACGCCAGGGTGGACTTCCTGCGGGGATTCCCGCGTTCAACGGAGTACAGGCCATGTCGGTTGCCAAGGTCATCGAAATCACCGCCTCTTCGCCCACGAGCGTGGAGGATGCCGTGCGCAGCGGCCTGAAGAAGGTCTCCGGAACCGTGAAGGGCATCCAGGGGGCCTGGATCAACGAGACCAAGGTGGTCACCAATGGCAGCGGTGAGATCACCGAGTGGCGGGTCAATCTGCGGGTGACCTTCCTGGTGGAATGAGGGGCGTCAGCGCAGTGCCTGTACCTGGCGCTGCGCATCCAGCACCACCACCCGGTCGGCGAGGGCCGGCAGTGCATGCAGTGCCTGCCGGCTGACCCGCTCGAAGTACTGCACGAAGCGCTCCAGCTGCGGCCGGCTCATGCCATGCCGGCCGGGCTGAGCCGCCTGCAGGCTCTGCTCCTGCTGCCAGCGCCAGCGCGGTACCACCGAGAAGTCCGGCGGCTGCAGGAACCACAGGCGGTCACAGCGTTGCCACAATGCCGGGTAGTCGCGGCCCAGGGCCTGGTTGCACCAGTGGCGCCAGCGGCCATCGCTGTCGGCATCACGTTCAAGGGCGTTCAACGGCTGAGCCAGTTCGGATTCCTCCTGCGCCGGTGTGCCCAGGAACCAGCCTTCGAACACCAGCAGGTCCAGCGGCTTTTCCAGCCGTGGCCACTGCGCCTGTGGCAGGCGCTCGTCGGCCAGCTTGTCGAAGCGCGGCAGCGCCAGTGGTTCGCGCGCGGCGGCGGCATCGAGCAGCGCGTGGACCAGCGGCAGGTCGTGGGTGCCCGGCGGCCCCCGGGTGATCAACAGCGGATGGACCTGGCGTGCCAGCCGCTGCCGTTGCGCGCGGGTCAGGTAGACATCATCGATGGACAGCGTCGCGGCGTTCAGGCCCCGGTTCCGGGCGCGCGCCACCACCTGCTCGGCCAGCGTCGATTTGCCGCTCCCCTGCAGCCCGCTGATCGCCAATACTGGAACCGCCGCGCCGCTGCCCAGCGCATCATCCAGTGCCTGCTCGGCCAATGTTTCGGGAAATCCTTTCACCTGGGGCATATACGCAGCAGCGACCATGCCGCCACAATAGATCAATCCGTGTGAGAAGAACGCAATCATGAGCGACCTGTACGCCGAAGCCCTGTCCACGTTTGCGGCCCTGTTCGACGAGGCCAAACAGAGCCGCGAGGTCGAGCCCAACGCGATGACCGTGGCCAGTGCCGACCTGCACGGTCGTCCGTCGGCGCGCACCGTGCTGCTGAAGGCCTTCGATGAGCGTGGCTTCGTGTTCTATACCCACCTGGACAGCCACAAGGGCCAGGAGCTGCGGGCCAATCCGCAGGCGGCCCTGCTGTTCCTGTGGCGCAGCCTGCGCGAGGCCGGCATCCAGGTGCGCATCGAAGGCCGTGTCGAACAGGTGGCCGATGCGGAAGCAGACGCCTATTTCGCCAGCCGTCCGCGCATGAGCCAGATCGGCGCGTGGGCCTCGCAGCAGTCGAAGACGCTTGCAACGCGCGAAGAGTTCGATGCGCGCGTGGCCGAGGTCGAGGCACGTTTCGAGGGCAAGGACGTGCCGCGTCCGGACGGCTGGAGTGGCCTGCGCGTGGTGCCCGACCGCATCGAGTTCTGGTACGGCGCGCAGTTCCGCCTGCACGAGCGGTGGTGCTATGAAGCCGGCGCCGAGGGGCGCTGGAGCAAGCGCCTGTTGTATCCGTGAGCGGCTGCGCTGCCACGATCCGCCAGGCCACACCGGCCGATGCCGCTGCATGGTCGCGGCTGCGCGTGGGCCTGTGGCCCGACGCCGATGATCCGCTGGAGGAGCTGGCGCAATCGCTGGCCGATCCGGAAGGTGCGGTGTTCCTGGCGTGCGCGGCTGATGGTGAGGCGGTCGGTTTCGCCGAGGTGCGCCTGCGCCACGACTATGTGAACGGCACCGGTTCCTCGCCGGTCGGGTTCCTGGAAGGCTGGTATGTAACGCCGCAGTGGCAGGGCCGCGCTGTCGGCCGTGCCCTGCTGGCGGAAGTGCAGGCGTGGACGCGGGACGCGGGCTGCAGCGAGCTGGCCTCGGACAGCCGCCTGGAGGACGTAGAGGCGCACGCGGCACACCGCGCCTGTGGCTTTGTAGAGACCGAGCGGGTGGTCTATTTCCGCATGCCGCTGGACGCGGCCACGCGGGGGTAGTGCCAACCTTGGCTGGCGGCGCGCCGCGCGGTCCGCGATGCGCCTGCCTACATTCCTTCCGCGCGCAGCCAGCGCCACAAGGTGGTGCGTGACACGCCGAGCACCTGGGCCATGCCTTCGCGGTCATTGCGGTGTTCCTGCAGCAGCGCCTGCAGCTGGGCCCGTGCCGGGCGCCTGCCATTGCTTTCCAGCCGCAGGGACGGGGTGCTTTCGCGCGCCAGTTCCGGCGCCAGCTGCAGCAGGCGCCCAGCGTCGATCATCCCGTCTGCCGGCTGCCAGTGGATGCGCAGGCGGTCGACCAGATTGCGCAGTTCTCTCACATTGCCCGGCCAGTCGGCGGCACCCAGCACTGCCATCGCGTCCTGGTCCAGGGGGGCGTCGATACCACGCAGCTGGCGGAAGAAGTGCCGGGTCAGCAGCGGGATGTCAGCGCGCCGGGCACGCAGCGGGGGCAGTGCGATGCGCAGTGCCGCCAGCCGGTAGTAGAGGTCGCGCCTGAAGCTGCCGGCAGCTGCGCGATGCTCCAGCGACTGCAGCGTCGCGGCCACCACCCGCAGGTCCACGGGTGTTGGTTCGGTGGCGCCGACGCGCAGCACTTCACGTTCTTCCAGCACGCGCAGCAGGCGGGTCTGCAGCGGCAAGGGCAGCTCGCCGATCTCGTCAAGGAACAGTGTGCCGCCATCGGCCGCTTCGACCAGGCCGACCCGGCCGCCACGACGTGCGCCCGTGAAGGCGCCATCGCTGTAGCCGAACAGTTCGGCTTCCAGCAGCGATTCGCTGATCGCGCCGCAGTTCAGCGCGACGAAACGACCGCGCCGGCCGCTGGCGGCGTGCAGTTGCCGTGCCACCAGTTCCTTGCCGGTACCGGTCTCGCCGGTGACCAGCACGGTGCTGTCGTGCGGTGCATAGAGCGCGATCTGTGCGCGCACCTGCGCCATCGCCTCGCTGTCGCCGAGCAGCGCGTATGCATCGCCGCGCGGGGCGGCACTGCGCCGCGTGGTGGGGCGTGGACCCACCGAGCGTGCCAGGGTCTGGGTCAGTTCCAGCGCATGCTCGAAGGCCTGCCGTACCGAGTCGGCCGAATACAGAAGCACGCCCGGCAGCCCGGCCTGCTCGGCATGGTCGATGGCCATCCCGGTGCCGACGATCACTTCGATGCCGTTGGCACGCAGATCGGCGATGCAGTCGCGCGCATCTTCGCGGGTGACGAAGCGGCGGTGCTCGATATCCAGGCCGAAGCTCTGCTGGAAGCCGCTGAACACCGGCACGTCGCTGGCATGGGTGACCAGGCCGATGCGTGCGGCGATGCGGCGCGCGCGCGCCAGAGCCTCCATCAGGTCGAAGCCGTTGGCCTGGATCGGCACCAGCGGCAGGTCGAGCCGACTGCGCAGCCAGGCCGCGTTCGAGCCACCGGCAATCACCACGTCGCAGTGCTCGCGGCGCAGGCGTTGGCCGATCACCTCCACTGCCTCTTCGAAGCCGAGGTTGATCTGCTCGATGCGCGCGCGGCGGTCGAACTCGGGAATGACGTCACCCAGCAGGCCGGTCAGCCGCGAAACGCTGACCGTCCAGATCACCGGGCGACCGGGGTCGGCATCGGCATGGCGCAGGGGCGAGCGGGGCAGGTACATGGGGCGGACACCGGCACGGGAGTGTTTCATGATACATCTGTTTCAATGTTTCATATGTTTCATCGCTGTTAGCCGATCATGCCTTTGAAATCAATCGCTTGCAGCTTGGCATGGTGCTTGCGCCTACCCACCTGTTCCTCAACATGGATTGCCGCATGACCGCTTCCGCCCCTTCTTCCGCTGGTGCCCGCTTCCGCGAGACTCTGGCCGCCGAATCGCCGCTGCAGGTGATCGGTGCGATCAACGCCAACCACGCCCTGCTGGCCAAGCGCGCCGGCTTCCGCGCCATCTACCTGTCCGGCGGTGGTGTTGCCGCAGGCTCGCTGGGCCTGCCGGACCTGGGCATCAACACCCTGGAAGACGTACTGGTGGACGTGCGCCGCATCACCGACGTCTGCGACCTGCCGCTGATGGTGGACATCGATACCGGCTTCGGACCCAGCGCGTTCAACATCGCGCGCACCGTGAAGTCGCTGATCAAGGCCGGCGCGGCCGCCTGCCACATCGAGGACCAGGTCGGCGCCAAGCGCTGTGGTCACCGTCCCGGCAAGGAGATCGTTTCGCAGGGTGAGATGGTCGACCGCGTGAAGGCCGCCGCTGATGCAAAGACCGATCCGGATTTCTTCCTGATCGCACGCACCGATGCCATCCAGGTGGATGGCGTGGACAAGGCCATCGAGCGCGCCATCGCCTGTGTCGAAGCGGGCGCTGATGGCATCTTCGCCGAGGCTGCCTACGATCTGGACACCTACCGCCGCTTCGTCGATGCAGTGAAGGTGCCGGTGCTGGCCAACATCACCGAATTCGGTGCGACGCCGCTGTTCAGCCGCGACGAGCTGGCCTCGGCCGGGGTCGCCATCCAGCTGTTCCCGCTGTCGGCGTTCCGCGCGGCGAACAAGGCGGCGGAGAACGTCTACCAGGCGGTGCGCCGCGACGGTCACCAGCGCAGCGTGATCGACGCCATGCAGACCCGCGAAGAACTGTACGACCGCATCGGCTACCACGCGTTCGAGCAGCAGCTCGACGCACTGTTCGCCGCCAAGAAATAAGCAGTACCCTGCACCATCAAGTTTTCGGAGGGAAACATGAACGATACGACCGCAACCCCGACCTTCAAGCCGAAGAAATCCGTCGCCCTGTCCGGCACTGCCGCCGGCAACACCGCGCTGTGCAGCGTCGGTCGCAGCGGCAATGACCTGCACTACCGTGGCTACGACATCCTGGATCTGGCCAACACCAGCGAATTCGAGGAAATCGCGTACCTGCTGGTGCACGGCAAGCTGCCGACCCGCGCCGAGCTGGTTTCGTACAAGGCCAAGCTGAAGTCGCTGCGTGGCATCCCGGCCGCGGTGAAAGCCGCGCTGGAAGAACTGCCGCCGTCGGCACACCCGATGGATGTGATGCGCACCGGCGTGTCGGTGCTCGGCTGCGTGGCGCCGGAAAAGGATGACCACAACCATCCGGGTGCACGCGACATCGCCGACAAGCTGATGGCCTGCCTCGGCTCGATGCTGCTGTACTGGTACCACTGGAGCCACAACGGCCGCGCCATCGACGTGGAAACCGATGACGATTCCATCGGTGGCCACTTCCTGCACCTGCTGCACGGCGAGAAGCCACAGGATTCGTGGGTGAAGGCGATGCACACCTCGCTGATCCTGTACGCAGAGCACGAGTTCAACGCGTCCACCTTCACCTGCCGTGTCATCGCCGGTACCGGCAGCGACATGTACAGTGCGATCTGCGGTGGCATCGGCGCGCTGCGCGGCCCCAAGCACGGCGGCGCCAACGAAGTGGCCTTCGAGGTGCAGAAGCGCTACGACAGCCCGGATGAGGCCGAAGAGGACATCAAGGCCCGCGTCGAGCGCAAGGAAGTGGTGATCGGCTTCGGCCACCCGGTGTACACCGTGTCCGACCCGCGCAACAAGGTGATCAAGGACGTCGCCCGTGAGCTGTCCGAAGAGCAGTCGAGCATGAAGATGTACGACATCGCCGAGCGCCTGGAGACGGTGATGTGGGACATCAAGAAAATGTTCCCGAACCTGGACTGGTTCAGCGCCGTCAGCTACCACATGATGGGCGTGCCGACCGCGATGTTCACCCCGCTGTTCGTCATCGCCCGCACCGCCGGCTGGAGCGCGCACATCGTCGAGCAGCGCATCGACGGCAAGATCATCCGTCCGAGCGCGAACTACATCGGCCCGGAAGATCGCGAGTTCGTGGCCATCGACAAGCGCGCCTGACCGCCGCGTGATCCATCCATCCGGTCGGCCAGGTGCCGGCCGGATGCCTTCATTGCCGCTCGCCGGCATCCGGCCCGCCCCAAGCATTCCGCCAGCCCATGAATACCGATTACCGCAAGACCCTCCCCGGCACCCCGCTGGACTACTTCGATGCGCGCGCTGCGGTCGATGCGATCCAGCCCGGCGCCTACGCCACGCTGCCGTATGTCTCGCGCGTGCTGGCCGAGAACCTGGTACGGCGTTGCGATCCGGCGCTGCTCACCGCCTCGCTGACGCAGCTGATCGAACGTCGCCGCGACCTGGATTTTCCCTGGTTCCCGGCGCGCGTGGTGTGCCATGACATTCTCGGCCAGACCGCGCTGGTGGATCTCGCCGGCCTGCGGGATGCGATCGCCGACAAGGGCGGCGATCCGGCCAAGGTCAACCCGGTGGTGCCGGTACAGTTGATCGTTGATCACTCGCTGGCGGTGGAGTGCGGTGGTTTCGATCCGCAGGCATTCGAGAAGAACCGCGCCATCGAGGATCGCCGCAACGAGGATCGCTTCCATTTCATCGACTGGACCAAGCGGGCGTTCCAGAACGTGGATGTGATTCCTCCGGGCAACGGCATCATGCACCAGATCAACCTGGAGAAGATGTCGCCGGTGATCTACGTGCAGGACGGCGTGGCCTTCCCGGATACCTGCGTGGGCACCGACAGCCATACGCCGCACGTCGATGCGCTGGGCGTGATCGCCATCGGTGTCGGCGGCCTGGAGGCCGAGAACGTGATGCTCGGCCGCGCGTCGTGGATGCGCCTGCCCGACATCATCGGCGTGGAACTGACCGGTCGGCCACAGCCAGGGATCACCGCCACCGACGTGGTGCTGGCCCTGACCGAGTTCCTGCGCAAGGAACGCGTGGTGGGCGCCTGGCTTGAATTCTTCGGCGAGGGTGCGGCCGCGCTGACCATCGGTGACCGTGCCACCATCTCCAACATGTGCCCGGAATACGGCGCGACCGCGGCGATGTTCTACATCGACGGGCAGACCATCGATTACCTGCGCCTGACCGGCCGCGAGGAATCGCAGGTGGCGCTGGTGGAGAACTACGCACGCAGCACCGGTCTGTGGGCCGATGCGCTGGCCACGGCGCAGTACGAGCGCGTGCTGCGCTTCGACCTGTCCAGCGTGGTCCGCAACATGGCGGGCCCGAGCAATCCGCATCGCCGCCTGCCGGTGGCCGAGCTGGCCGAGCGCGGCATCGCCGACGCAGCCAAGCTCGATGCCGGCAAGGCCGAGCAGCTGCGGGGCCTGATGCCTGATGGCGCGGTGATCATCGCCGCCATTACCAGCTGCACCAACACCTCCAACCCGCGCAACGTGATCGCCGCCGGCCTGCTGGCGCGCAAGGCCAACGAGCGCGGCCTGCTGCGCAAGCCGTGGGTCAAGTCGTCGCTGGCCCCGGGTTCAAAGGCGGTGCAGCTGTATCTGGAAGAGGCCGGCCTGCTGCCGGAGCTGGAAAAGCTCGGCTTCGGCATCGTCGCGTTCGCCTGCACCACGTGCAACGGCATGAGCGGTGCGCTGGATCCGGCGATCCAGCAGGAAATCATCGACCGCGACCTGTATGCCACGGCCGTGCTGTCGGGTAACCGCAACTTCGATGGCCGCATCCATCCTTACGCAAAGCAGGCCTTCCTGGCATCGCCGCCACTGGTGATCGCCTATGCCATTGCCGGCACCATGCGCTTCGACATCGAGAAGGACGTGCTTGGCGTGGACGCCGACGGCAACGAGGTGCGCCTGAAGGATATCTGGCCGAGCGATGCCGAGATCGATGCAGTGGTGAAGGCGGCGGTGAAGCCCGAGCAGTTCCGCAGCGTCTACAACCCGATGTTCAACGTGCGCGTGGAGCAGGGTGCGGCGGTCAGTCCGCTGTACGACTGGCGCCCGCAGAGCACCTACATCCGCCGCCCGCCGTACTGGGAGGGGGCGCTGGCCGGTGAACGCACGCTGGCGGGCATGCGCGCGCTGGCGGTGCTGCCGGACAACATCACCACCGACCACCTGTCGCCGTCCAACGCGATCCTGGCCTCCAGTGCCGCCGGCGAATACCTGGCGAAGATGGGCCTGCCGGAAGAGGACTTCAATTCCTACGCAACCCACCGCGGCGACCACCTGACCGCGCAGCGCGCCACCTTCGCCAACCCGAAACTGTTCAACGAGATGGTGCGCAACGACGACGGCAGCGTGAAGCAGGGCTCGCTGGCGCGGGTGGAGCCGGAGGGCAAGGTGATGCGCATGTGGGAGGCGATCGAGACCTACATGGAGCGCAAGCAGCCGCTGATCATCATCGCCGGTGCCGACTACGGCCAGGGCAGCTCGCGTGACTGGGCAGCAAAGGGCGTGCGCCTGGCCGGCGTGGAAGCGATCGCGGCGGAAGGCTTCGAGCGCATCCACCGCACCAACCTGATCGGCATGGGCGTGCTGCCGCTGGAGTTCAAGCCGGGCACCACCCGGCTGACCCTGGGCATCGACGGTACC
This sequence comes from Stenotrophomonas sp. YJH_SMC_36, assembly GCF_059369935.1. Lineage (NCBI taxonomy): Bacteria > Pseudomonadati > Pseudomonadota > Gammaproteobacteria > Lysobacterales > Lysobacteraceae > Stenotrophomonas > Stenotrophomonas sp. YJH_SMC_36. The sequence goes on from NZ_JCAFTD010000001.1 coordinate 453,184, forward strand.
GAGACCTTCGACGTGGTGGGCGAGCGCACGCCGCGCGCCGACCTGACCCTGGTCATCCACCGCCGCGATGGGCAGGACATCATCGTGCCGGTCACCTGTCGCCTGGACAGCGACGAGGAAGTAGCGATCTACGAAGCGGGCGGTGTACTGCAGCGCTTCGCCCAGGATTTCCTCGAAGGTGCCCGGGTGGCATGAGACAACCGACGGCCCGGCAACGGGCCGTCTTTCATTGCAAGGAACCGTTCCATGAGCTTTCTTCCGCAACTCCGCATTGCCGCCACCTACATGCGCGGTGGCACCAGCAAGGGCGTGTTCTTCCGCCTGCAGGACCTGCCCGCAGCCGCACAGGTGCCGGGCCCGGCACGTGATGCGCTGCTGATGCGCGTGATCGGGTCGCCCGATCCCTATGGCAAGCACACCGATGGCATGGGCGGGGCCACGTCCAGCACCAGCAAGTGTGTGATCATCTCCAGTGCGTCCGTGCCCGATCACGATGTGGACTATCTGTACGGCCAGGTTTCGATCGACACCGCGTTCGTCGACTGGAGCGGCAACTGTGGCAACCTCAGCACTGCGGTGGGTCCGTTCGCCATCGCCAACGGCCTGATCGATCCGGCCCGGGTGCCGCGCGACGGCCTGTGCACCGTGCGCATCTGGCAAGCCAACATCGGCAAGACCATCATCGCCCACGTGCCGATGCGCAATGGCGAGGTGCAGGAGATCGGTGATTTCGAGCTGGATGGCGTGACCTTCCCGGCTGCCGAGATCCAGCTTGAGTTCATAGATCCCTCCGATGATGGCGACGCGGGCGCGATGTTCCCGACCGGCAACCTGGTCGATACCCTGGATGTGCCGGGCGTGGGCAGTTTCGAGGTGACGATGATCACCGCCGGCATCCCGACCATCTTCCTCAATGCGGCCGATCTGGGCTACAGCGGTACCGAGCTGCAGCCGGCGATCAACGACGACAAGGCCGCCCTGCAGAAGTTCGAGAGCATCCGTGCGCACGGTGCGCTGCGCATGGGCCTGATCTCGACGCTGGAAGAGGCGGCGACCCGCCAGCACACGCCGAAAGTGGCGTTCGTGGCATCGGCACAGGATTATGTATCGTCCAGCGGCAAGGCAATCCCGGCATCGGCCATCGATCTGCATGCGCGTGCGCTGTCGATGGGCAAGCTGCACCACGCGATGATGGGCACTGCCGCTGTGGCGATCGGTACCGCTGCTGCGATTCCGGGCACGCTGGTCAACCGTGCCGCCGGCGGTGGCCAGCGCGAGGCGGTGACCTTCGGGCATCCGTCCGGCACGCTGCGCGTGGGCGCCCAGGCCGGTCTCGTTGACGGCCAGTGGACAGTGACCAAGGCCATCATGAGCCGCAGCGCCCGTGTATTGATGGAAGGCAGCGTGCGGGTACCGGCCGACACCTTGTAACGCGGGACCATGGCGGTAGCGCCGGGCCCTGCCCGGCGAGCGCGGCAGGGCCCGCCCATGAACCGCCGGGCGTGGTCCGGCGTCAGCGGAGAACAGACGATGTCCGACAGCCACACCCCGTCCAACGAACGTGCCGCGTGGGATGCGCTGCTGGAGGACATCGTCGATTACGTGCGCGACGTGCGCATCGACTCGCCACTGGCATTCCAGACCGCGCATTACTGCCTGCTGGATACCCTCGGCTGCGGCCTGGAAGCGCTGTCCTTCCCGGCCTGCAGCAAGCTGCTCGGGCCCCTGGTGCCGGGCATCAGCGTGACCAACGGCGCGCGCGTGCCGGGAACGCACTACGTGCTGGATCCGGTGCAGGCGGCGTTCAATATCGGCGCGATGGTGCGCTGGCTCGACTTCAACGACACCTGGCTGGCCGCCGAGTGGGGTCATCCGTCGGATAATCTCGGCGGCATCCTGGCCGTCTGCGATTGGCTGGGCCGCAATGCCGCGGCCCTGCGTCGTCCACCGCCGACCGTGCACGATGTGCTGGTGGCGATGATCAAGGCGCACGAGATCCAGGGCGTGCTGGCCCTGGAGAATTCCTTCAACCGGGTCGGGCTGGACCACGTGGTGCTGGTGAAGGTCGCCACCACCGCCGTGGTCGCCCGCCTGCTTGGCCTGGATCGCGAGCGCATGCTCAATGCGCTGTCGCTGGCCTGGGTCGATGGCCAGGCGCTGCGGACCTACCGGCATGCGCCCAACACCGGTTCGCGCAAGAGCTGGGCCGCCGGCGATGCCACCAGTCGCGGCGTGCGCCTGGCGCTGATGGCGGCCAGCGGCGAGATGGGGTATCCCAGCGTGTTGAGCGCTCCCACCTGGGGCTTCGAAGCGGTCTCCATGCATGGTCAGGCGGTGACGCTGGGGCGGCCGCTGGGCAGCTACGTGATGGAGAACGTGCTGTTCAAGATCAGTTTTCCCGCCGAGTTCCACGGCCAGACCGCAGTGGAGGCCGCGGTCGCGCTGCACGCGCAGCTGCGGGCAGGCGGGCGCAGCGTCGATGACATCGCGCATATCGCCATCCGCACGCAGGAGGCCTGCATCCGCATCATCGACAAGCGCGGCCCGCTGCACAATCCGGCCGACCGCGACCACTGCGTGCAGTACATGGTCGCCATCGCGCTGCTGCATGGGCGGCTGGTGGCTGAGGACTACGAGGACGATGTCGCTGCTGACCCCCGCATCGATGCGCTGCGCGCGCGGATGACCTGCCACGAAGACCCGCAGCTCAGCGCGGATTACCTGGACCCGGACAAGCGCAGCATCGCCAACGGCCTGACCGTCCGCTTCAACGACGGCAGCGAACTGCCGGAGGTCCTGGTCGAGTACCCGCTCGGCCACGCCCGGCGACGCGACGAGGGCATGCCCCTGTTGATGGACAAGTTCCGGCGGCATCTGGCCCATCGGTTCCCCACCACCCAGCAGCAGCGCATCCTGGCGGCCTCGCTGGACCCGGTGGCGCTGGCGGCCATGCCGGTGACCGACTACGTGGATCTGTACCGGCCGGGGTAGGGCGCGCCTTGGTAGGTGCAAACCTTGGTTGGCACGGGCCCAACGCCAACCAAGGTTGGCCGCTACCGGGACCGCCGGGCATGGCCCGGCGCTACCGTTCCGATGTATTCCTGCCGGATCCGCGCCAACACCTTGACGCGGCGCGCCTATAATGGCCGCCTCGATCAAGGAGTGACGACATGAGCGGTCCGGCACGGCGCAAGCGGTGGGGATGGGCGGCGGCGGTACTGGCAGGAGGCCTGTTGCTGGGTCTGGCCGGTTGCCGCAACGACAGCGGGCAGCTGCCCAAGGCCAGTGGCGAGGCCATTACCACCCAGGCCGAGCAGGTGAAGGATTTCACCCTGCTGCGCGCCTACCCGGACCAGAAGAATGACGGCCTGTCGCTGGCGCTGGAGTTCTCGCGCCCGCTGGTCGGCACGCAGGATTTCGACACGCTGGTGCGCTTCGAGGAGAAGGTCGGCACCGACGACAGCAGCTGGACCCTGTCCGATGACGGACTGACCCTGCGCTATCCGTTCGTCGAAGCCGGCAAGGAGTTCAGCCTGGTGGTATCGCCGGACCTGCTGGCCGCCGATGGCAGCCGGCTGGGCAAGGAGCTGAAACAGAAGGTGTTCAGTGGCGAATTGAAGCCGGTGGCCGGCTTCGCCTCGCAGGGCAGCGTGCTGCCGGCCAAGGACAGCCGCGGCCTGCCGGTTGTCTCCGTGAATGTTCCCGAGGTCGACGTCGAATTCCTGCGCGTGCGCGAGAAGGATCTGCCGACCTTCTTCAGCCAGTACCAGCGCGGCGGCCGTCGTGGCAGCTGGGAACTGAGCAGCGACTACGAGCGCAGCCCGATCAATGCGTTGGCCGAGCCGGTCTACGTCAACCGCTTCATCCTCGGCGGCAAGCAGAACGAGCGGGTGCTGACCTACCTGCCAACCCAGGACATCAAGGAGCTGCAGGAGCCGGGCCTGTACTTCGCACTGCTCAAGCGCACGGGCGATTACGAGGGCGAGTTCGACACCGCGTTCTTCTCGGTCAGCGACATCGGCCTGCACACGCGCGCCTACAAGGACAAGCTGTTCGTCCACACCGCCGGACTGAAGGACGGAGCACCGCTGAAGAACGTCGAGCTGCGCGTGCTCGACGGCAAAGGCGAGGTGGTGCTCAAGGGCAGTACCGATGGCAACGGCAATGCGCTGCTGAACTACACGCTCGACGCCACCCACGTGCTGGTGGCCAGCAGTGGTCGCGACACCAGCTTCCTGCCCTTCAACCAGCCGGCCCTGGACCTGAGCGAGTTTGCCGTTGCCGGCCGTGACAATGCCTGGTTCGATGTCTACGCATGGTCCGGCCGCGACCTCTATCGGCCGGGCGAGACCGTGCGCCTGTCCGCGCTGCTGCGCGACAATGATGGCAAGCCGGTCAAGTCGCAGCCGGTGTTCCTGCGCCTGAAGCAGCCCGACGGCAAGACCTTCCGCGAGACCCGCCTGCAGCCGGGCGAGCAGGGCTACATCGCCTTCGAGCAGGTCATCCCGGCCGAGGCGCCGACAGGACGCTGGCAGGTGGAGTTCCGTACCGATCCGGCCAGCAAGGAAGCGATCCAGGGCATGACCCTGCGCATCGAAGAGTTCCTGCCCGAACGGATGAAGCTGGACCTGGACAGCCCGCAGAAGACGCTCAAGCCGGGCGAAGATCTTCGTCTGCAGGCCGATGGCGCGTATCTGTACGGCGCGCCGGCTGACGGCAACCGCTTCACCGCGCGCCTGGCCGTGGCAGCCGAACAGCAGCCGGTCGAAGGATTGCCGGGCTACTTCTTCGGCGACCCGACCCTGCAGCTGCCGCGCGAGGCCAAGGACGTGATCGACACGACGCTGCCGGCCAACGGCCAGCTGCGCGAGGACGTGACGCTGCCGGAAGAAGCGGCCAAGGCCAAGGCGCCGATCGCGGTGGTGCTGTCCGGCAGCCTGTACGAGACCGGTGGGCGGACCGTGACCCGCACCCTGAAGCGGGTGATGTGGCCGGCCAATGCACTGGTCGGCGTGCGTCCGCTGTTCAACCCCGACGATGGTGCCGACTCCAACAGCAACGCACGCTTCGAACTGGTGCGCGTGGACGCGGCCGGCCGGCCGCAGCCGGCCAAGGGCCTGAAGATCACCCTGGTGCGCGAGCTGCGTGACTATCACTGGACCTTCAACGACAACCGTTGGGACTACGATTTCACCCGTCGGTTCGAGAACAAGGAAACCCGCACGGTCGATGCCGGCAGCAGCGCGGTGGCGTTCGATGTCCCGGTCGAGTGGGGCGAGTACCGGGTGGACGTGTTCGATCCGGGCACCGGCCTGACCAGCCGCTATCCGTTCCGTGCCGGCTGGAGCTGGGGCGATGACAATCGCGGTCTCGATGCGCGCCCGGACAAGGTCAAGCTGGGCCTGGACAAGACCGGCTACAAGGCGGGCGACACCCTGCAGGTGACGGTGACGCCGCCGCATGCCGGCAAGGGCATCCTGATGGTCGAGACCGATCGCATGCTGTACGTGCAGGACATCGACGCCAAACCCGGTGCCACCTTCAACATCCCGGTCACCGCTGACTGGGAGCGCCACGATGTCTACATCACCGCGCTGGTGTTCCGGGGCGGCAGTGCGCCGAGCAAGATCACCCCGGCGCGCGCTGTCGGCGTGGTGCACGTACCGATGGACCGCAGGGGCCGCACCGTGGCCGTCGGCCTGGTGGCGCCGAAGCAGATGCGCCCGGAACAGGATCTGCCGGTGACGGTCAGCGCACCGCAGCTGGCCGGCAAGGCTGCGCACGTCACCGTGTCGGCGGTGGATGTGGGCATCCTCAACATCACCCGTTTCCCCGTGCCCGATGCCGGCGCGCACTTCTTCGCCCAGCGCCGCCTCGGCATCGATGCCTATGACATCTACAGCCGGGTGATCGAGAGCTTCGACGGCGGCGCCGGCAAGCTGAAGTTCGGCGGTGACATGGCGCTGCAGTCCCTGCCTCAGGCCAAGCGGCCGACCGCGCGCGTGCAGACCGTGGATCTGTTCTCCGGGCCGGTACAGCTTGATGCCAAGGGCAATGCCCGCATCCGCCTCAAAGTGCCGGACTTCAACGGCACGCTGCGCGTGTCGGCGCTGGTGTACAGCGATGACCAGTATGGCAAGCGCGACGTGGAAACGGTGGTGCGCGCACCGATCCTGGCCGAGGCCAGCATGCCGCGCGTGCTCGCCCCGGGCGACCGCAGCACCGTGACGCTGGACGTGCAGAACTTCACCGGCAAGCCCGGCCAGTTCAACGTGCGCGTGGACAGCGAGGGACCGCTGGCCCTGGGCGAGGGCATCCGCAGCGTGCAGCTCAACGCCGATGCGAAGACCACGCTGAGCTTCCCGCTGTCGGCACGCGAAGGCCACAGCGTGGCCAAGGTGCGGGTGCGGGTGGAAGGCAATGGCTTCAAGGCCGACCGCCGCTACGACCTGCCGGTGCGTGCGGCATGGCCGCAGGTGCTGCGCTCGCAGGTACGCACGCTCGACCCGCTGGCGGCGGTCAGCCTCGACAGCGGTCTGGCCGATGGCCTGATGTCCGAGTCGGTCAATGCGCGCCTGCTGGTCAGCCCGCTGCCCCCGATTCCGTTTGCCAGTGCTCTGCAGGGCGCGCTGAATTACCCGTATGGCTGCGCCGAGCAGACCACCAGCAAGGGCTACGCTGCGCTGATCCTGGACCAGGCCACGTCGTCGATGCTCGGCGCAGACGGCCTGGATGCCAAGACCCGCCGCGAACGCATGGAGGGCGCGTTCGGCCGCCTGGCGTCGATGCAGGTGGCCAACGGCAACTTCTCGATGTGGGGCGACGATGGTTATGTGAACCCGTGGCTGACCCCGTACATCGCCGAGTTCCTGCTTGATGCCCGGGATGCCGGCTTCGCCGTACCGGACAACGTGCTGCAGAAGGCACTGAACCGTCTCAGCGAGGATCTGCTGTCCGGCGGCAACCCGTTCTACGGGCAGGACGAGCGCGAGAAGCTGAAGTTCGCCAACCAGGCGTATTCCGGCTACGTGCTGGCCCGGGTCAACCGTGCGCCGCTGGGTACGCTGCGCACGCTGTACGACAACGAGCGCAGCAAGGCGGTTGGCGGCCTGTCGCTGGTCCACCTGGGTGTGGCGCTGTCGCTGCAGGGCGACGCCAAGCGAGGCCAGGCCGCGTTGGAAGCTGCCTTCGCCAAGTCCAGCAGCGAGCGCCCGTCGTACTTCGGCGACTACGGCAGCGCGATCCGTGATGATGCGCTGATGATCGCGCTGACCCACGAGAACAAGCTGGCGAAGCCGGCATGGGATGCGCGTGCGGTTGATCTCGGCCGCGGCCTGGATGCGCGCCGCAACGCCGGCTGGATGTGGCTGAGCACGCAGGAGCAGGTCGCCATTGCCCGCCTCGGCAAGGCGCTGGCGGCCAACCAGAAGGCACTGGTGGCCGGCGAGCTGGTGATCGGTGGCAACAGTGAATCGATCAGCGAGCGCAAGCTGTTCGGCCGCACCTTCAGCGCCAGCGAACTGGCCAGCGGAGTGCGCTTCACTCCGCAGGGCCAGCCGCCGATGTTCGCCAGCATCGATGTGGCGGGCATCCCGCGCAGTGCGCCCGCGCCGGACAACAGTGTGATCGGTGTCGAGCGCAGCTACTTCGGTACCGACGGCAAGCCGTGGTCGCCGCGCCCGCTGAAGGAAGGCGAAGCGCTGATCGTGCGGGTCACCGTCAGTGCCGACACCACCATGCCGGATGCGCTGCTGACCGATCTGCTGCCGGCCGGCCTGGAGATCGAGAACTTCAACCTGGGCGATGCCAAGCAGTGGGCAGACGTGGTGGTCGATGGCATCACCATCAGCGACCGCGGTGACGCGGCCGATACCAAGCATGAGGAGTTCCGCGACGACCGCTACGTGGCTGCGCTCAAGCTCTCGCGCGGCGGAAAGGCCAATGTGTTCTACCTGGTGCGTGCGGTGACCCCGGGCACCTACTCGGTGCCGCCGCCGCTGGTGGAAGACATGTACCGGCCGCAGCTGCGTGGCGTCGGCCGCAGCAACCCGACCACGATCACGGTGGTGCAGCCGTGACCGCGCGGACGGGCCGCGACGGCGCGGCCCGTCCTGCTGGCAACCTGCAATGAAGAACGCGATGACGACCCGGCAGGCGGACCTGCGCCGCCGGCTGCGGCCGCTGTGGCCGTGGCTGCGCTGGGGAACGGCGGGTCTGCTGACGCTGCTGCTGGTACTGGACGTCGTTTTCCCGCCGCCACTGCCGAAGCAGCGCGACACCAGCACCCTGGTGGTGGCTGCCGATGGCACGCCACTGCGTGCGTTCGCCGATGCCGAGGGCGTGTGGCGCTATCCGGCCTCGATCGACAGCGTCTCGCCGTTGTACCTGCAGGCGTTGTTGACCTACGAGGACCGCTGGTTCTGGCGCCATCCGGGCATCAACCCGCTGGCGATCCTGCGTGCCAGCGGCCAGCTGCTGCGCGGCGGCCGCATCGTTTCCGGTGGCTCGACCCTGACCATGCAGGTGGCACGCATCCTCGACCCGCATTCGCGTACCCCGTGGGGCAAGCTCAAGCAGGTGCTGCGGGCCCTGCAGCTGGAAGTGCATCTTTCCAAGCGGGAGATCCTGGCCCTGTATCTGGAGCGTGCGCCCTACGGCGGCACCATCGAGGGCGTGGAGGCTGCCAGCTGGGCCTACCTGGGCAAGCCGGCCGCGCAGCTGTCACATGCCGAGGCCGCGTTGCTGGCGGTGCTGCCACAGGCACCCAGCCGCCTGCGCCCGGACCGCCATCCGGAAGCGGCGCAGAAGGCACGTGACAAGGTGCTGGCACGCATGGCCGAACGGGGGGCGTGGACACCGGATGAGGTGGAGGATGCACGCATCGAGAACGTGGTGGCGCGGTCGCTGCGACCGCCACTGCATGCGGCATTGCTGGCGCAGCGGCTGCATGCGGCACACCCCGGCCAGGCGCGCATCCGGAGCAGCATCGACATCGGCCTGCAGCGTACACTGGAAGAGCGCGTGGCCAGCTATTTCTCGAGCCTGCCGGAGCGGACGTCGGCGGCATTGCTGGTGGTCGACAACCAGACCCTGCAGGCGCGCGCCTACGTGGGAACGCTGTCCTTCGGCGACCGCCAGCGCCTGGGCCACGTCGACATGGTGCAGGCCTGGCGCTCGCCGGGTTCGACCCTCAAGCCGTTCCTGTACGCGATGGCGCTGGATGACGGCCTGATCCACTCGGAGAGCCTGCTGGTGGACGCGCCGCAGAGCTTCGGCAGCTACCGTCCGGGCAACTTCGACATGGCGTTCAATGGCCCGATCGGCGCCTCCAGTGCGTTGCGTCTGTCGCTCAACGTACCCTCGGTGGACCTGCTGCAGCGGGTCGGCGCCGCGCGCTTTGCCGCGCGCCTGTCACACGCCGGCATCCAGCTGCGTTTTCCCGCGGGCAGCCCCCCCAATCTCTCGCTGATACTCGGTGGCACCGGCGCGAGGCTGGAAGATCTGGTCGGGGCATTCGCCGCACTGAACCGCAACGGTATCGCCGGCCGCGTGCGCTACACCGATGACGAGCCGATGATCGAGCGGCGGTTGGCGTCGCCGGGGGCGAGCTGGATCGTACGCGAGATGCTGGAGTCGAACCCGCGTCCGGGGTATGGCGTGGGCACCTTCGATGTGGGAGGGCGCCCCCGCGTTGCCTGGAAGACCGGGACCAGTTACGGCTACCGCGATGCCTGGGCCATCGGCAGCACGCGGCATTACACCGTGGGCGTATGGGTGGGGCGGCCCGACGGCACGCCCCTGCCGGGCCAGTACGGCGCGGTCACCGCGCTGCCGCTGATGTTCGAGGTGGTCGACAGTCTGCCGCGCCAGCGTGGCGATTCGGCGGCGGCACCGATGCCGGCCAGCGTCAGCCAGGGCGACATCTGCTGGCCGACCGGTGAACGCGCCGAAGGATTGCCGCCGGCCGTGTGCCAGCGGCGGATGCCGGCGTACCTGCTCGACGGCGCCGTACCTCTCACGTTCCCCGAGCGCGAAGCCCGGCGTTGGCAACCGGGCCGTCAGCGCTACCTGGCAGATGCACGCACCGGTCTGCGCGTCTCGGCCGATTGTCGTCTGCCTCATGAGGAGGTGGCGCGCGAAATCGCCCGTTGGCCGGCGCTGCTGTCGCCGTGGCTGCCGAAGGCGACCCGGGAGCTGTCGCAGCTGCCGGCGCTGTCACCGGACTGCCGCGACGATGGCCGTGAGGCCAGCGTGGCGCTGCACGTGGACGGTCTGAATGACGGGGCCACGCTGGCGCGCGCGCCCAATGCCGAACACGGCGTGCGCCTGCAGCTGCGCGCGCTGGGCAGCGAGCAGGCAGTGGACTGGCTGCTGGATGGCCGCTGGATCGCACAGACCCGGGGATCTCAGCTGATGCAGCGCGAGTTCGCCGAGCCGGGCGCCCATACGCTGACCGCACTGGCCGCCGATGGCGCATGGACGCAGGTGCGTTTCAACGTCCTCCGGTAGGTGCCGGCCCCGGCCGGCACGCGATATCCGATACGCGCAGCGCTATTCCCCGATCCACCCGTCCAGCAGGTCGGCGAACTCATCGGCGTGTTCTTCCTCCTGCGCCAGGATCTCCTCGAGGATGCGCTTGGTGGTCGTGTCGCGATCACCGATGAAGTCGATCATCTCGCGGTAGCTGTCGATGGCGATGCGTTCGGCGACCAGATTCTCGCGGACCATGTCACGCAGGTCGCTGCCCTCCTTGTACTCGGCATGCGAACGCGCGCTCAGCGTGTCCGGATTGAGGTCCGGCTCGCCGCCGAGCTGGACGATGCGTTCGGCCAGCTTGCCAGCATGCGCCTGTTCCTGCTGCGCATGCTCAAGGAACTCGGCCTTGACCGCATCGGCCAGCATCCCCTTGGCGGTGAAGTAATGCCGGTAGTAGCGCAGCACGCAGACATACTCGGTGGCGAGGGCGTCGTTGAGCAGCTTGATCACGGCCTTGCGGTCGGCACTGTAGCTTTCGGTGATCGCGCCATCTTCAAGATTGCGCCGCGCGCGTTCGCGCAGGACCTTGCGGTCGCTGATGCCGGGAAGCGGGTGGGCAGACGTGTTGGCGTTGGCTGGCGTATTGGACATGGCTGGCCGTTTCCTCTTGCGGTGGAAGATCAGGTGGGCAGGTGCTCCAGCACGTACTCGGCCGAGGACACTTCGAACTGCCCGGGCTGCTCGATCCAGGCCGCGCGGACGACGCCGTCGTCCACGTACAGGGCAAACCGGCGCGAGCGGATGCCCATGCCCGAAGCACTGGCATCCAGTTCCAGGCCCAGCGCGCGGGTCAGTTCGGCATTGCCGTCGGACAGCATCAGCAGGCCCTCGGGTACGTGCTGGTCAGCGGCCCAGGCCTTCATCACGAACGGATCGTTGACCGCCATGCAGTAGACCTCGATGCCGCGCTGGCGGAACGCCTCGAACTTCTCGACGAAGCCGGGCAGGTGGCGGGCGGAGCAAGTGGGGGTGAAGGCGCCGGGCACGGCGAACAGCACCACTTTGCGGGCGTCGAACAGCGAGTGCGTATCGAGCGTCTCGATGCCCTCGCGGATGCGCTTGAGGGTCACTTCCGGAATGCGGTCGCCGACATGGATGGTCATGATGGACTCCTTGCTGGGGCAGGCTAGTGGACGGGATGGGACAGGGGCGTCAAGACATTGGAAACCCCGCGTGCAGGCCCCATCTTCAGGGGGCACGCGCCAGGGTTCCAGCCACAGCGTGGCGCAGGCCGATGGCAGGCGCATTGCGCAGGATCAGTCGGCCTCACCGGGGCCGCACGAGGGGCGGCGTAGCATCGCCGGCGCGTAGAATGAACCCGGGGCGGCGCCACCGGCGCGGCCGAAGCGAATCGAGGTAGCTGGATGGAATTCAAGGATTACTACGCCACCCTGGGGGTGGAACCGAGTGCGGGTGATGCGGAGATCAAGACCGCATACCGCCGGCTGGCACGCAAGTACCACCCGGACGTCAGCAAGGAGGCCGGGGCCGAAGACAGGTTCAAGGCGGTCAATGAAGCCTATGAGGCGCTGCGCGATCCGGAAAAGCGCGCGGCCTATGACCAGCTGCGCGCGCAGGGCTACCGGCCGGGCGAGGAATTCAATGTGCCGCCGAACTACGGTGGTGGTGGCTTCAATTTCGAGGAAGTGTTCGGCGGTGGTGGCCCCAATGGCGGCTTCAGCGACTTCTTCGAGAGCCTGTTCGCCCGCCAGCGCGGTGGCCAGGGACCGGGCGCGGGATTCAGCAGCCAGGGGCATGCACCCAACCGCGATACCCGCGCCAAGCTGTCGGTGCCGCTGGAGGCCGCCTACAACGGTGACAGCCTGCGCATCACCGTCAACGGCAGGCAGCTGGATGTGCGCGTGCCCAAGGGCATCCGTCCCGGCCAGGTGATCCGTCTGGCGGGGCAGGGCAACCACGGTGGCAACCTGCTGCTGGAGGTGGAGTACGCCGCACACCCACAGTTCGAGGTCGATGGCCGCAACATCCTGTATTCGCTGCAGGTCACGCCCTGGCAGGCAGCGCTGGGCACCAGCATCAGCGTGCCCACGCTGGGCGGCGCGGTGGAGCTGAAGATTCCGGCCAATTCCGAAGCCGGTCGCAAGCTTCGCCTGCGCGGCCGCGGCCTGCCGGGCAATCCCGACGGCGATCAGATCGTCGAGCTGGAGATCATTGCCCCGGCCGCCACCGACGAAGCGCAGAAGAAGGCATACCGCAACCTGGCCAAGGCCTTCGGCGAATCAATCTGACGTCCTGTGCAGCGCCCTCGGTGAATCAACCCAGGGGTAGCGCCGGGCCATGCCCGGCGGCTCCTGACCCGCTGCGCTCGCCGGGCATGGCCCGGGGCTACCCGCGCATGCTGCGGCTTCAGCCCTGCCCGGCGAACACCCGCTCCAGCACCTCGGACAGCTCATCTTCCGAGAACGGTTTGGTGATGTAGGCCTTGGCGCCCTGGCGCATGCCCCACATACGGTCGGTGTCCTGGTCCTTGGTGGTCACCAGGATCACCGGGATGTGCCGGGTCGCCTCGTCGCGGGCGAGGGTGCGGGTCGCCTGGAAACCGTTGAGGTTGGGCATGACCACGTCCATCAGCACCAGATCGGGCAGCTCGGCACGGGCGGCTTCCACCCCGGCGGCGCCATCTGTGGCGGTCAGGATCTGGTGCCCGAGCTTCTCGACGATGCGCTGTATCCCCAACAGCTGCGACGGTGAGTCGTCGACGATCAGAATGCGTGCCATGTTGTTCCCCAGGTAATGCCCGCAGTGTAGTGCGGGCGGATTACCGGCGGGAGGGCGGCGCCTGCCGTCCGTCGCCTGCCTGCAACGTTCAGTCGATCCGTACCACCGTGCGTCCCAGCGAGCCGCCGGCCAGCATGCGCTCGAACACCGCCGGCAGCGCCTCCAGGCCGACTTCCGCCGTACAGATCTGCTGCAGATGCTGCGGCTTCCAGTCGTCGCCCAGCCGCGCCCAGACGGTTTCGCGCAGGGCGCGTGGCGCGTTGGCCGAAGAAACGCCCAACAGCGATACGCCACGCAGGATGAAGGGCATCACCGTCATGTCCAGCTTCGGGCTGGCGGCGAGGCCCGCGCTGACCACGCTGCCATAGGGCACGGTCTGCGCCAGCAGGCTGGCCAGCATGTCGCCGCCGGCATTGTCCAGGCCCCCGCCGAAGCGCCCGGTCTGCAACGGGCCGGTATCGGCCAACGCCTCGCGTGGCAGAACCTCGCTGGCGCCGATGTCGCGCAGGAAGCGGGCCTGCTCCGGCTTGCCGCTGATGGCGTGCACGGTATAGCCGGCGCGGCTGAAGATCGACAGCGCCAGGGCACCCACGCCACCGCTGGCGCCGGTCACCGCCAGCGGGCCCAGATCCGGGGTCTGCCGATTGTCCTGCAGGCGCAGCAGCGCCAACGCGGCGGTGAAACCGGCCGTGCCCAGCACCATCGCCTCGCGCGGGCTGAGCCCGGGCGGCTGCGCGATCACCGCACTCGACTCCAGCCGCACGTACTGGCTGTAGCCGCCGTCGCGGGTTTCGCTCAGGCCGCAGCCGGTGGCCAGCACGGCGTCGCCCTCGCGCCAGGCGGGGTCGGTGGAGGCCACGACCGTGCCGGCCACATCGATGCCGCCCACCAGCGGGAAGCGGCGCAGGATCCGGCCCTTGCCGGTGCCGGCCAGGGCGTCCTTGTAATTGACCGAGGACCACCGGGCGCGGATCAGCACCTGCCCGGGGTTGAGGTCGTCGACCCCCAGCCGGGTCAGGCCGCTGCGGTAGCCGGCGTCGTCGCTCTCGATGCGGAAGGCGGTGAACGGGGTGGTGGGGACCATCGGCGTGCCTGACTTCGAGGAAAACGCCACCTTACCCCGTTCGCCCCCTTTCGATCCTGCCGATCCGCCCCATCTTGTATGATCGGTGATGGTTCACGGCTGGCGCCGCGGGAAGGGCCCGCGCCGCAGCCCATATCTTGATGGAGCGTGCATGGCCTGGAATACACCCGGCGGCAACAAGGGCGGACAAGGCCCCGAGGACAATCGACGCGGGCCGTTCGGGTCGCGCGGCGGTGGCAATGGTGGTGGCTGGGGCGGGCTGCCCGGGCCGTTGAAGGATCTGTTCGATGGCGGCATCGTCCGCTGGGTGGTGGCAGCCCTGGTGCTGCTGGTGCTGTTCTCCAGCTTCCAGCTGATCGGCGAGCAGCAGCGTGGCGTGGTGCTGCGCTTCGGCCAGTTCTCGCGCATCCTGCAGCCCGGACCGAACTTCAAGCTGCCGTGGCCGATCGAGTCGGTCACCAAGGTCAACGCGACCGAGATCAAGACCTTCTCGATCCAGGTTCCGGTGCTGACCCGCGATGAGAACATCGTCAACGTGTCGTTGAACGTCCAGTACCGCATCGATGATCCGCAGCAGTACCTGTTCGGCACGGTCGATGCCAACCAGGTGCTGGAACAGTCCGCCCAGAGTGCCGTGCGCGAGGAAGTCGGCCGTGCCGATCTCAACGCCGTGCTGAACAACCGTGGCCCGCTGGCCGCGGCTGCCGAGGAGCGCCTGCAGGCGCTGCTGCGCGCGTTCAAGACCGGCCTGACCGTCACCGGCCTGACCCTGCAGGACGCCCGTCCGCCAGAGGAAGTCAAGCCGGCCTTCGACGAGGTCAACGGTGCGCAGCAGGTCAAGGAACGCCTGATCAACGAAGCCCAGGCCTACGCCGCCAAGGTCGTGCCGGAAGCACGAGGCCAGGCCTCGCGCGCCCGTACCACCGCCGAAGGCTACAAGCAGGCCGTGGTGTCCAAGGCCGAGGGTGATGCACAGCGCTTCAGCCTGCTGCAGGCCCAGTACAAGGATGCGCCGGACGTGACCCGCAAGCGCCTGTGGCTGGAAACGGTGCAGCAGGTGCTGAGCGAGAACCGCAAGGTGATCGGCGGCGATGGCCGCCAGCTGATCTACGTGCCGATGACCGGCGATACCCGTCCTGCGACGTCGGCCTCCGGCGTGCCGAATCCGGACGTGGTGATGCCTTCGTTGCCGGGTACCACGGCAGCGGAACCTTCCCGTGACCCGGGCCGGCCCACGGGCCGCCCGACCGGGCGACCGAGCGGCCGTGAGGAGGGCAGCCGATGAAGAGTCCAATCTGGATCGCCGTGATCGTGGCGGTGGTGCTGGGCCTGCTGGGCTCGGTGTACGTGGTCCGCGAGGACCAGACCGCCATGGTCCTGAACCTGGGCAAGGTAGTGCGCTCGGACATCAAGCCGGGCCTGCACTTCAAGCTGCCGATCGTGGAAACGGTGAAGGTCTTCGACCGCCGCTTCCAGGTGCTTGATACCGCCCCTGCGCGTTACTTCACCGCCGAGCAGAAGGACGTCAGCGTCGACTTCTTCGCGATCGGCTACATCTCCAACGTGGGTGACTACTTCCGTGCCACCGGCGGCGATCCGCGCATCGCCAATGCCCGCCTGGCACCGATCATCACTGACTCGCTGCGCAACCAGATCAACTCGCGCACCCTGCAGCAGCTGGTGTCCGGCGACCGCAGCGAGCTGATCGCCGAGCAGCTGAAGGGCATCAACGAGGCGGTGGCGGGGCTGGGCATGCAGATGATCGATCTGCGCATCAAGCAGGTCGATCTGCCGACCGACAGCCAGGTCATCAACGACGTGTATGAGCGCATGCGCGCCCAGCGCAAGCAGGAGGCTGCCAAGTTGCGCGCCGAAGGCGAGGAACAGTCGCTGACGATCCGCGCCCAGGCCGACCGCGACAGCACCGTGCTGATCGCCGAAGCCGAGCGTGATGCCCAGCGCCTGCGCGGTGAAGGTGATGCCGATGCCGCGCGCATCTATGGCAAGGCCGGTTCTGCCGATCCGGCGTTCTACGCCTTCTACCGCAGCCTGGAGGCCTACCGTGGCTCCATGACCGACGGCAACGGCGTGATCGTGCTCGACAAGAACGACCCGTTCCTGCAATACCTCAAGAGCGATCGCTGAGGTCGCACGCACTACCCACGGGGCCCGGCCAGATGCCGGGCCCCGTGCCATTTCTGGAGTTCACGATGAAAGACCTGTTCGCGGCCGTGTGCCTGGTCGCGGTGCTGGAAGGCCTGTTCCTGTTCGCGGCCCCGCTGGCCTGGAAGCGCATGGCCGAGCGCCTGCTGGACCTGCCTGGACCGGCCCTGCGCAGCTTTGGCGGCCTGATCCTGCTGGCCGGCCTGAGCCTGCTGTGGTGGGCACGGCATTAGCAGGGGTCAGATCCCTTCCGGCGGGAAAGGGATCTGACCCCGTTTCGGGCCCCTGACCGCTGGGTGAAGCCGTCCGTCGGAAAGGTGGCACCCGACCCCGGAAACCCGGATAATGCACAAAAGCCGGACGGGCCTCCCCCGTTCGGCTTTTTCCGTGTCTGGGCCATCCATCGCCGGCTGCTCCCCGTTTGGAGCCGCCATCACCGCGCTGGCCACCCCCGCCACGGTTTACCCGTCCGCGGCCCCGATGGCCGCAACAAATCGAGGAGCCCGTCATGGGTCAGTCTGTCGTAGTGTTGGGTGCCCAGTGGGGCGATGAAGGCAAGGGCAAGATCGTTGATCTGCTCACTGAGGAAATCGGCGCGGTCGTGCGCTTCCAGGGCGGCCACAATGCCGGCCACACGCTGGTCATCAACGGCAAGAAGACCGTCCTGCACCTGATCCCGTCCGGCATCCTGCGCGACGACGCACTGTGCCTGATCGGCAACGGCGTGGTGATCTCGCCGGCCGCGCTGCAGAAGGAAATCGCCGAGCTGGAAACCTCCGGCGTGGAAGTGCGTTCGCGCCTGAAGATCTCCCCGGCCGCGCCGCTGATCATGCCGTACCACATCGCCCTGGACCAGGCGCGCGAACGCGCTGCCGGCGGCAAGGCGATCGGCACCACCGGGCGTGGCATCGGCCCGGCCTACGAAGACAAGGTGGCACGTCGCGGCATCCGCATCGCCGACCTGCATTACCCCAAGCAGCTGGAAGAACTCCTGCGCACCGCGCTGGATTACCACAACTTCGTGCTGACCAAGTACCTCAACACCGACGCGATCGACTTCCAGAAGACCTACGACGAGGCACTGGCCTTCGGCGAGTACGTCGAGCCGATGAAGTCCGACGTTGCCGGCATCCTGCACGACCTGCGCAAGCAGGGTAAGCGCGTGCTGTTCGAAGGTGCGCAGGGCGCGCTGCTGGACATCGACCACGGCACCTATCCGTACGTCACCAGCTCCAACACCACCGTCGGCGGCGCACTGGCCGGCGCCGGCGTGGGTGCCGATGCGATCGACTACGTGCTGGGCATCGCCAAGGCCTACGCCACCCGCGTCGGCGGCGGTCCGTTCCCGACCGAACTGGACGATGAGATCGGCCAGGGCATCCGCGACCGCGGTGCCGAGTACGGCGCCTCGACCGGCCGTCCGCGTCGCTGCGGCTGGATGGACATCGTCGCGCTCAAGCGCGCCGTGGCCATCAACGGCATCAGCGGCCTGTGCATCACCAAGCTGGACGTGCTGGACGGCATGGAGAAGCTGAAGGTCTGCATCGCCTACGAATACCGCGGCAAGCGTACCGAGTACGCGCCGCTGGACGCGCAGGGCTGGGAAGAGTGCACCCCGGTGTACCTGGAGTTCCCGGGCTGGAGCGAGAACACCCACGGCATCACCCAGTGGGATGACCTGCCGCCGGCCGCGCGCGCCTACCTGCGTTCGCTGGAGGAGCTGGCGGGCTGCCCGATCAGCATCGTCTCGACCGGCCCCGATCGCGACCACACCATGGTCCTGCAGGATCCGTTCGCCTGAGGTAGCGCCGGGCCATGTCCGGCGTGGTGGTAACGCTGTTCAATTGAAAAAAGAGCGCCGCGACTCCCTGTGGGGTCGCGGCGCTTCAGTTTGGGCCGGTTTCATCTGTCGGCGGTTGCGCTGTCAAGTGCAGCCACGGAAGCCGACACCATGACCGCTCGCAAGACCCCGCCGTTCCATGTTGTTGAGCCCATCAACGACGACGCCAATCCCGCCGACGATCTCAGCACGTTCCAGGGCTGCCTCACCCGCATCCGTGATGGCGAGGGCTCCGATGGCATGTTGTGGCCGGAGGAGAACCTGTCCGACGGACGACGTCAGTCCTTGGCGCGGATCGACCGTGCGGCCGTGGGCATCCTCACCGCGGTGGAGATGCTGCATGCGGCCAACCGTTGCGCCACCACGGCGACGCCGCGCAGGCACCTGGACGAAGGTGGGGTGGAAGGGCTGTTCTTCGCCTGCCGCGAACTTGCCGAGCCGGTCTGCAGAGAAGTCAGGCCGGCCTGACGCCCTTCCGCATGTGCGATGCCTGGCCTCGCCATCTGGCGAGGTATCGGGTGGGTTCACGCGCTTCAGACTGACTTCCGCGCTGGCGCGCGTTCGGGCGTGCCGGGCTCCGGCATCACCCGCGCGATGGAATCGGTTGAGTCCGCTGGAATTGCCGCCTCGTACTTCGGCTATGGGCGCGGCGACGCACGTCCGCGCGGGCGTTCCTGGCTGCGGCTGACCGTGCTGGAGGTCTGTGGCCGTTCTTCTTCTGGCAGCCCCTGGCACTGCTGTTACTGCTTGCTGGTGGCGGGCTGGCGACCGCCAGCATCGCGCTGCGGCGGTGGCGACGCCGGTAGGCCGGGCCATGCCCGGCGGGGTACTTGTCAGATACCCAATACGGCTAGGATCGTGCCCAAATCGGGCATCACTGCGACTGGCTCTGCCACGCGGCACACGCGCTACCCTCCCGCCTGCAACAGCGGGTACGGATTGATCGATTCCCCCTTCCACCACTGCTTCTCCGGCCCCAGCACGTGCACTTCGAAATGCAGGTGCGGGGCCTCGGCGCTGGCGTTGCCGGTGCTGCCTACGTAGCCAATCACCTCGCCACGCTTGATCACCTGCTTTTCGGCCAGGCCATCGGCATAGCGTTGCAGGTGGGCGTAGTAGTAGCACCAGTGCCCGCTCGGCTCGAACTGGTAGATCGTCAGCCCCCCACGCTTGCTGTCGAACAGCTTTTCCACCGTCCCATCGGCCACTGCCAGCACCGGAGTTCCTGCGTCGGCCATGATGTCGATTGCATCATGCACGCGCCCTTCGCTGCGGGCATCGGTGAAGGTATCGCGCAGCTGCGAAGGCAGTACGCCCTGCACCGGCAGCAGCAGGCCGCTTGGCGCATCGGTGGCGCTGGACGGCGGCACCGCCGTGGGAGCCGCAGCGCCCACACGCGGCGTCGCAGCCGCAACCTCCGGCCCCGCAGCCACCGCAGGTGGTGCTGCAGGCCGGGCAACCGCTACTGGCTCACCCGCATCGCGGCGCAGCCACCAGCCCATTCCCACACCTACCAGCACGCCCAGCACGATCAACTGCGAAAGTCGCATCGGTTCACTCCTGCATCACCACGGGGACAGAGGTATCCACCGCATCGGCCACGCGCAGTGCATCCCAGTTGGTCATGCGCACGCAGCCATGCGATTCGGTCTTGCCGACATGCCCGGGTACCGGCGTTCCGTGCAGGCCATAGTGGGGTTTGGACAGATCGATCCAGACCCGGCCGACCGGATTGTTCGGACCGGGCGGCAGCGTGGCCTTCTTCTCGCCTTTGCGCGCATCCCAGAACAGCTTGGGGTTGTAGTGGAACGGCGGGTCGCGATGGACGCCGAGAATCTTCCATTCACCGATCGGCAGCGGATCGTGCTGGCTGCCGGACGAAACCGGCACCTGTGCGATCACCTTGCCCTGCGCATCCAGCAACTGAAGAGTGGAATCGGACTTGTCGACCACGATCTTCGCCGCCTTCGGCAATGCCGCGGGGGCGATGTTGGGCACCTGGATACGGCTGCCGGCCTTGGCCAGATCGACGCCGGGGTTGAGCAACTTCAGAAGGGCAGGGGACGCGTGGAAGCGTTCACCGAGCGCTTCCTCGACGCTGCTGTAACCCAGCGACTTCAGCTTTGCCTGTGCGGCGGGTTTCTTGGGAATGGACTGGAACGGACCGGCAACATCCTCGGCCGTCAGCGTGTAGCTGGCCAGCGGCGCGATCGTCTCGGCCTGGAGAGCCTCCCAGGTGCCGTCGTCCAGCTCTCCGCTCACTGTCAGGCCGTGTGCCGCCTGGAAGCCGGCCACGGCCCGATGCTGGTTGCTGCCGACTTCACCGTCGATCTCGCCCGGGGAGAAATTGGCGCGATCCAGCAACACTTGGGCGTGCAGCGGCGAGCGGGCTGCTGTATCGGGTCCGGCCTTCTCGGCAATGGGCTCCGGCAGCTGGGCCGGCGGCGGTACCTGCGCGAAGGCGGGCGACACCAGCAAGGACAGGGCGAGCAGGGCGGGGCGGTACACGGGCATGAAGATCTCCGGCAGATGGCAGCTCCACCCTGCCCGCAGAGGCTGCGCAGCCTCCGTGAAAGCAACCTGATGCCGGCATGAGCAGGGCAGCCCCGGCGTGGCTCAGGCCCTTGTCGCAGAAGTACGGGGCGGGGCCTCACCAAGGTGAACGGCTGCCGACGCCCGTGCTTGTTGCCGATCAAGATTGCCGGTGGCGCGGCCGATACGGGCGCATCCCCCCGTTTTGGATGTACCCATGGATTACTTGAGGAATGTCAGGGTTGCCTGGCGTCTTGGGCTGGGCTTTGGCCTGTTGCTGCTGCTGGTCGCGGCCGTGGTGGTCACCGGCGCCACCGCCAGTGTCGTGCAGAAGCGCGCGATGCAGCAGGTAGTCGACGTCAGTGTGGCCAAGGTACGCCTGCTGTCGCAGATGCTCGATGCCAACAACCAGATGATGGTAGTGCGCCGCGAAATGCTGATCCGCCAGGGCGAAGACCGCGGCAGCGACGAGAAGCGCATTGCCGACCTGGTCAAGCGCTACGAGGCGGATTGGTCCGCCTATCAGGCACTGCCGGGCGATGCCGAGGGCAAGGCCATCGCTGAAACCATCGCGGCCAAGCGCGCCCTTGCGCGCCCGCTCAACAAGCAGACCAGCGAACTGATGGAGCAGGGCGACTACCCCGCTGCCGTGGCACTGACCCTGGGGCCGGTGCAGGACGCGGCCAACGGCTGGAACAAGGCGTTGTCCGAGGGAGTCGACTTCGAAGAGAAGGAAAGCCGCGAGGCCGCCGCCGAGGCGATCCGCCTGGGTGAACGCAGTCTGCTGCAGTTGCTGGTGCTGGGAGGCGTGGCCCTGCTGGTCGGCATTGCCGCCTCGGTGATGATCGGTCGCAGCCTGACCGGTCCGCTGGCACGCGCGGTGAACCTGGCCGAGCGCCTGTCCAAGGGCCAGCTGGACCAGGAATTCCGCCTCGGCGGCCGTGACGAGCTGACCCGGCTGGGCGAGGCGATGGCCAGCGTGCGGCAGAGCGTGCAGGCCGCCATCGGGGCGCAGATGCACATGGCCGAGCAGCACGAGGCGGGTGCGATCCGCTACCGCATGGACGCCAGCGCGTTTCCGGGCGATTTCGGGCGCATGGTGCAGGCCACCAACAGCCTGGTGGAATCACACGTGCAGGTGGAACTGCTGATGGCCGAGGTCATGCAGCGCTATGCCATCGGCGACCTCAGCCGCGACCTTCCGGACTATCCCGGCGAGAAGGGTACGCTGACCCGCACGCTGGCCGCAGTGAAACAGAGCCTGCTGGCAGTCAACACCCAGATTGACGACCTGGTCCGCGCGGCGCGCGCCGGAGATTTCAGCGTGCGTGGGGACGCCAGTGCGTTCCAGTATCAGTTCAGGGCGATGGTCGAGCAGCTCAACGGCATGATGGCCAGTTCGCAGGCCAGCATCGCCGACGTCTCCGATGTGCTGCGCGCGGTCTCCGGGGGCGACCTCACTGCGCGCATGGACGGTCACTACGACGGCGTGTTCGCCCGCATGCGCGACGATGCCAACACCACCACGGCCCAGCTGACCGGCATCGTGCGCGGCATCCAGGACGCTGCCGACAGCATCAACACTGCCGCGCAGGAGCTCGCTGCCGGCAACAGCGACCTGTCGCGCCGTACCGAACAGCAGGCCGCCAACCTGGAAGAAGCGGCGGCATCGATGGAAGAACTGACCTCGACCGTCCGCCAGAATGCCGAGCTGGCCCGCCAGGCCGACAGCGAGGCACACGCTGCCGGCGCGGCGGTGCGGGCCACCGAACAGGCAATGGCACAGATGGCATCTGTGATGGGAGAGATCGATCAGTCCTCGGCGCGCATCTCGGAAATCTCCACGGTCATCGATGGCATCGCCTTCCAGACCAACATCCTGGCCTTGAACGCTGCGGTGGAAGCTGCCCGCGCGGGTGAGCAGGGCCGCGGCTTTGCCGTGGTCGCCAGTGAAGTGCGCACGCTGGCGCAGCGTGCGGGCATCGCCGCCAAGGAGATCAAGGAACTCATCGAAGAGGCGGCAGGCAAGGTGCAGAGCGGTCTGGCGGTCACGGTCGAGTCGGAAGCGGCCATTGCCCGCTTGGCACAGGCCAGCGCACGCACCAACCAGCTGATGAGTGACATCGCTGCGGCGAGCAAGGAACAGGCGGCCGGCATCGAACAGGTCAATCAGGTGGTGGTGCAGATGGATCAGGTGACCCAGCAGAATGCCGCACTGGTGGAAGAAGCCACTGCCGCCAGCCGCGCGCTGGAAGAGCAGGCCAATGCGCTGACCGCGTCGGTCGCGGTGTTCCATATCGAGCAGAGCGGTGCAGTCCGCACGGTGGCAGCACGCGCGGCCTGACCGTCGGCAGCCGCCTGAAGGCACGGGCCGCCACGTGTTCGCGCGTGGTGGCCGGTCAGTCCTGCATGCGGCGGATGCGGCCGTCCTCGATCTTCCAGATCACGTCCTTACCCGTGGAGACGTACAGCGGCGAGCGGGCCCACAGGCTCCAGAACACATGGATCTCGGTCGGTGTCGGGTCCTGCAGATGGGTGATGAACATCGCCGCACCGGGTGGCGCACGCTTCAGCTGGATGCAGCTGTGGGTGAAGGCGCGGCGGGAGACGATCCGACCGTGGGCGATGTCGAGACGATGCGTGCCGCCCAGCGGAACCACGGCAGGATCGGTGGTGGCGGGCAGCAGGTAGACCGTCCACGCATCGGCGGCCGTACCGGGCGCCGGAAGAACCACGCTGTTGTAGGTCTGCGCGCAGGCGTCGAAGGCGCTGTTCAACGCCAGCGCCCGTGCGGCGGCAGCGCCGGCCTGGTAGGTCGTTGGCGCCGCTGGAACATCCAGAGTCTCGGTTGCGCCGGTCATCCTTCCCTGCGCGTCGGTGGCGGCCCGATACAGGACCACTGCGCCGTCGCCGATCATGCTGACTTCGTAGTGGCTGCCGCGCTGTTCGGTTATCCAGCCCCTTACCCGGGTGTCGCCGCGCATGCCCTGTTCGAGCAGGGCGTCGGTTGCGCGCTCGGCCGCCAGGTCGTGCTCGAACATCTGCCGGCCACGCGCTTCAGCCTGTGCGACGGCCTGCGCGGTACCCACATCGTCCGCTGGCGCGGCGGGAGCCCGCGCATTGCCGGAAACGGCCGGTGACGCGGCGCAGAGCCACGCCAGCAGCCCCAACATGCCAGTCCATCGTTTCATGGCCCTTTCCTCCGCTCTGCGCCCTGCGGCACCGTGGAGTATGCCGCAGGCCGGTGGTCTACCGCGCGCCACCTTTTTCGGCGATGCTCGCTGAAAAGGGGAGCGGGCATGGACAACAGGGAACCGGAAGGGACCTATGGCGATGTGCCGCGGGTGCAGGGCATCGAGGTGGCTGCGGCGCCACCGGAGCCGGAAGCAGCGACCGACTGGTCGATGCTGCCGCTGACCCGTGGTGATGATGACTCGGCGGTGATGCAGGCGCTGTCCCGCATGCGCCGTGAGCCGGCGTTGCTGTTCACCACTGCCTATCTGCTGGTGTCGCTGCTGGGGCTGTGGTGCAGCTTCTGGTTCTACCGGGGATTCGAGCTGTCGATTCTGGATTACCTGCAGCCCAGCGATTTCCTGGTGGCCGGCATCCGTGACCCGGCCTATGCACTGCTGCTGGCTGCGGGCGTGCTGCTGGTGCTGCTGGTGAGCTGGCCGGACACGCTACGGATGCGCAATGCGGCCAAGCTCGAGCAACTGCGCGCACGCAACTGGGCATGGCGGGCGGTGCTCATGCGCTCGGTACTGACCAGCTGGGAGGGCGTAGGTCTGCGGCCGCTGACGGCGATGACCCTGGCCGTGGCCGCTTTCATGGCCATCGGCGCGGCCAACTACGTGCAGGTGCGGGGGCAGCAGATCCGCAACGAGGGACGTGGGGAAGTGATCCGCCTGCAGTTGAACGGCGACGCGGCGCCCTTGCCTGGCACCGCGCGCCTGCTGGGCTCCAGCAGCGCATTCCTGTTCGTCTGGTGGCCGCAGCAGCGACGGGCCGAAGCGAGTCCGATAGCTGCGGTGCGCAAGCTGCAGGCGGTGGCCGTGGCGGCACCCGCGCCCAAGGGCCGGGCCGGCGATTGACTGAGCCGTGGCGCCGCCGGGTGCTCATGCTGCCCGGCGTGCGCCACGTCACCGTGCAGGGCCGCAGGCATCGTGTGCCCGCTGCGCTGCCGGGTGCATCTCAACCGCCTGCGCGGGTCCGCGCGGCCTTCTTCGCGGCGGTCGAGCGTGCCGCCTTCTTTGCCGCCCGGGTTGCCGCTGCCTTCTTCGCGGCTGCACTGCGCGTGCTGGCGGTGGACTTCTTCGCGGGCGCTTTCTTCGCGACAGTCTTCTTTGCGGCCTTCTTCGCCGGTGCTTTCTTCGCCGCCTTCTTCGCAGTCTTCTTGGCGCCCTTGCGGGCACTGCCACTGCGCTTGCCTCCGCCATCCTGCTTGTTCACGGTGGCCCACGCGATGCGCTCGGCGGTGCTCTCACTGGCACCACGCTCGCGCTCGCTTTCCTCGATGTGTTCGGCCTGGCGCTTCTGCTTGTCGGTATAGGCGGATTTGTCTCCACGGGGCATGACACGTCTCCTTGCAGGCGATGGGGGTGAGGCGGTCAGGCCAGTTGCCGCAGCTTCGGTTCGCGGGCCCACTGGCGGGTGGCGGCGACGGCGAGGAAAGCGCCGGCATCGCCCGCGTCGACGATGCCTGCATCCTTGCCCACGCGCGCCGCCTTGAGCAGCACCCGGCCTCCTTCATCGCTGCCGATGGCCTTCAGGTGTGCCCACGCGGTGCTGGCAAATTCCAGCCCCGCGCTGTCGCTGGACAGCCGCTTGCCGGCCTCCTCGCTGAGCACGATCGCGACCGCATCGAACACCGCCGATGGAGTCCCCGCCAGTTGCCCGTCGGCCGCTTGCAGCTTGCCGTTGCTCAGGGTGGCGCCGCCCACCTTGGGAGCCACCAGCTTCACCGCGGCACCGGCCTTCTCTGCGGCCTTGCGCAGGCTGCTGATGACACCGGCATCGGAGCCTTCATCAAACAGGATGCCGATGCAGCGCCCTTGCAGGGTGGGTTTGTTGCGGCCGATCACGCGGACTTCCGGTGCGGGGGGCATGTCCTGTGCCGGCGTAGCAGTGGGCGCCGGGTCGGGCAGGGCGGGCAGCGCCAGTCCTTCCGCTACCCGCTGCGCGAGGGTTTCGTCGATGTTGCGCAGGTGGCTGACGGTACGAACCCGCACCTTCAGCGTTTCCACCTTGGACAGCTCGAATACCAGTGCCGAGGCCAGATGTGCCTGCTCGGGTGCTTCCAGGCTGCGGAAGAACATCCGTGCCTGGCTGTAATGGTCGGCGAAGCTCTCGGCACGCGTGCGCCCCTTGCGGCCGTCATCCGCGCTGGCATGGCTGCGGAATCCGGCCGGTGTCTCGCGCGGGCTGTCGTCCTCCAGCGAACTGGGGTCGTAGGCCACGCGGCCCTTGGGCACCTGCATCTGCATATGCCCATCGCGCTGGTGGTTGGCAAACGGGCACTTTGGCGCATTCACCGGGATCTGGTGGAAGTTGGGTCCGCCCAGGCGGATCAGCTGGGTATCCAGGTAGGAGAACAGCCGGCCCTGCAGCAGCGGGTCGTTGCTGAAGTCGATGCCGGGCGGCACGTTGGCCGGGCAGAAGGCCACCTGCTCGGTTTCGGCGAAGAAGTTGTCCGGCCAGCGATCCAGCACCATGCGCCCGATCACCTTCAGCGGCACCAGCGATTCGGGAATGATCTTGGTCGGGTCCAGGTGATCGAACGGAAATGCGTCGGCCTCCTCTTCCGTGAACAGCTGCACGGCCAGTTCCCATTCGGGGAAGTCGCCACGCTCGATCGCCTCGAACAGGTCGCGCCGATGGAAATCGTTGTCCGCGGCCTGCAGCTTCAACGCCTCGTCCCACACCGTGGACTGGATGCCCAGCTTCGGCCGCCAGTGGAATTTGACGAAGGTGGAGTCGCCGGCCTCGTTCAACAGGCGGAAGCTGTGCACGCCGAAGCCTTCGATCATGCGCAGCGAGCGTGGAATGGCGCGGTCGCTCATCGCCCACATGATCATGTGCATCGATTCGGGCATCAACGAAATGAAGTCCCAGAACGTGTCGTGCGCGCTCGCTGCCTGCGGGAACGCGCGGTCCGGTTCCATCTTCACCGCATGCACCAGGTCGGGAAACTTCATTGCGTCCTGGATGAAGAACACCGGGATGTTGTTGCCCACCAGGTCCCAGTTGCCTTCAGGGGTGTAGAACTTCACCGCGAAACCCCGCACGTCGCGGGGGGTGTCGACCGACCCGGCACCGCCGGCCACGGTGGAAAAGCGGGTGAACACCGGAGTCTTCTTTCCGACTTCGCCAAGGATGCGTGCACGGGTGTACTTGGCCAGCGAGTGGGTGAGTTCGAAATAGCCGTGGGCGGCGCTGCCGCGGGCATGCACGATGCGCTCCGGGATGCGCTCATGGTCGAAGTGGGTGATCTTCTCGCGGAGGATGAAATCCTCCAGCAGGGTGGGGCCTCGTGGGCCCTGGCGCAGCGAGTTCTGGTTGTCGGCGACGGGGATGCCCTGGGCCGTGGTCATCGGGGGGTGCGTGCCGCTGGCGTGCAGGTGCAGTTCGTCGCCGTCGCCACGGCGATGGTCGGGGGAGGGGGCGGGTGCGCGCTTGCCGGTGGGCTTGCTGGCGGCCATGGGTCCAGGTCCTGTAGCGGGGAAGTCAACCTCTACCCTCGCGCGCCAGACGTTAAGCCCCGGTCCCGCGCAGGTGATCGCGCGGACAAGGGCGCCTCGGCTATGCTTGGCGCATGCGAGTCGAGCCTGCCGACATCGAAGCCCTGTTCGACGCCATCCCGGACGTGCTGTTCTTCATAAAGGACCGCCAGGGCCGTTACACCCACGTCAACCAGACCATGCTGCGGCGGCTGGGCCTGCGCGCGCGCAAGGACGTGATCGGGCGTACCGCGGCCGAGATCTACCCGACCGGCCTCAGTGCGGATTACGTCGACCAGGACGCACGCGTGCTGTCCGGCGAGGTGATCGAGAACCTGATGGAGCTGCACCTGTTCGCCAACCGCGAGCCGGGCTGGTGCCTGACCTGCAAGCGGCCGCTGGTGGTCGACGGCAGCATCGAGGGCCTGATCGGCATCTCGCGCGACCTGGGCCAGAAGGACAGCCTGGGCACCCAGTACGAGCAGCTGCGGCTGGCCCTGGCCCATCTCAACGCGCACTACGCCGAGAACGTGCGCATGCAGACGTTGCTGGACATCACCGGGTTCTCGCTGTCCAAGCTGGAGCGCAGCTTCCGCAAGGTGTTCCAGATGACCCCGCAGCAGGTGCTGACGCGGCTGCGGATCCAGATGGCCATGCATCTGCTGCATGGCGACGACAGCATCGCCTGCATCGGCCAGGCCTGCGGGTTCAGTGACCAGAGCGCGTTCACCCGCAAGTTCAAGGCCGAAACCGGTTTCTCGCCGCGCGCCTACCGCGCCCGTATCGGCGAGCCGGCGCTGGCCTGAGCGGCCTGCTGCACTGTGCCTATCCCCACAGGCGCGGGACAGGGTAAGGTGACGCCCCTGTAGCCGCCGCCCACTCCTGCCGATGCCCGCCAGCCCCGTTACGCCTGCCTCGCCCTCCCGCCTGGGCCATTCGCTCAAGCCACGCCAGCTGATCATGATGGGGTTGGGCAGCGCCATCGGCGCGGGCCTGTTCCTGGGGTCCGGTGTGGGCGTACAGGCGGCCGGCCCGGCGGTGCTGGTGTCGTACCTGGTGGCCGGCGCACTGGTGATCATCGTGATGAACGCACTGGGCGAAATGGCGGCGGCCAAGCCGACCAGCGGCGCGTTCTCGGTCTATGCCGCCGACGCCATGGGCGCCACGGCAGGGGCGACTGTCGGCTGGCTCTGGTGGGTACAGCTGGTGATCGTGATCGCCGCCGAGGCCGTGGGAGCGGCGGGCCTGCTGGCCACGGTCTGGCCGGCCATTCCGGTGCCGATGGCCGCCCTGGCGTTCATGCTGTTCTTCACCGCGATCAACCTGCTGGGGGTCAGGAATTTCGGTGAGTTCGAGTTCTGGTTCGCCATTCTCAAGGTGGTGGCGATCCTGGCGTTCATCGCCATCGGTTTCGCGCTGCTGATGGGCTGGCTGCCGCAGGTGACCTCTCCGGGACTGAGCAACTTCACCGCACACGGCGGTTTTGCACCGCAGGGCCTGGCCGGTATCGGCGCAGCCCTGCTGGTGGTGGTGTTCGCCTTCGGCGGCACCGAGATCGTGGCCGTTGCCGCGGCCGAGACCGAGGATCCCGAGCGCAGCATCGCCCGCGCCATCCGCACCGTGGCCTGGCGCATCCTGGTGTTCTACATCGGCTCGCTGAGCGTGATCATCGCCGTGGTGCCGTGGACCAGCGAAGCGCTGAAGTCGCCGTTCGCCGCGGTGCTGGATGCGGCCCGCATTCCGGGGGCGGGCACGGCCATCACGCTGATCGCAGTGATCGCCCTGCTGTCGGCCCTCAACGCCAACCTCTACGGCGCGTCGCGGATGATGTATTCGCTGGCGCAGCGCCGCGAGGCACCGGCCGTGCTGGGCTGGACCGACCCGCGGCAGGTACCGGTGATCGCCGTTCTGGCCAGCGTGCTGTTCGGGTTTGCCGCGACGGTGATGGAACTGCTGTTCCCGGACAAGGTGCTGCCGGTACTGCTGAACATCGTCGGCTCGACCTGCCTGCTGGTGTGGACGCTGTCGCTGCTTTCTCAACTGGTGCTGCGCCGCCGTGCGGACCGCCTCGGCTCGCGCCTGCCGTTCCGCATGGCCGGTTTCCCGTGGCTGACCTGCTGCGCCCTGGCGATCCTGGCACTGATCTTCGGCCTGCTGCTGAGCGAGGCGCATACGCGCCTGCAGTTCCTGTCGATGGTGGCCCTGACCGCCACGATCGCGGCCGGCAGTGCCATCGCGCGCCGCATGCGCGAGGCCTGATCCGTACAGTCGAGCGTGGGCTCGGCTCTACAGCGGGCATACATCCTGCGTGCCATCCTGTTCGTGGGGCCGTCATCGGCCCGCTGAACTGGAGCACCCCATGCTGCGCAGTCGTCCGTTCCTGATGTTCACCGGCCAGGCCGAGGCGGCCCTGGCCCTGTACGCCGAGGCGTTCGCCGATTTCCGGCTGCTTGCCCTGCAACGCCATCCCGACGGCGCAGGGGCGGGAGTGCCCGGCCAGGTGCGGCAGGCGACCTTCATGCTCGGCGGCACCAACTATCTGTGCTTCGACAGCCTGGATGTGCACGACTTCACCTTCAGTCCGTCGATCTCGCTGTTCGTCGAGTGCGGTGGCGCCGAACAGTTCGAGCGCGCGGCGCGCGTGCTGGGCGAGGGCGGGCACTGGCTGATGCCGGTGGGCGACTACGATTTCAGCAATCGCTACGGCTGGGTGCAGGACCGGTTCGGTGTGTCCTGGCAGTTGAGCCTGGGGCAGATGCCGGATCCGTGATCGGTTCAGCCGCTGCGCTCGCCGGGCATGGCCCGGCGCTACCGTAAACGAAAACGGCCCGCTTGCGCGGGCCGTTCCGTCAATCACGCTTCGACTTCATCGTCCTTGTAGGCGTCGACCGGGATGCAGGCGCACATCACGTTCTTGTCGCCGTAGACGTTGTCGACGCGGGCCACCGGCGGCCAGTACTTCTGCAGCTTCAGGCTGGGCAGCGGGAAGGCGGCCAGCTCGCGCGGGTAGGCGTGGGTCCACTCGCTGGCCGTCACCGCGGTGGCGGTGTGCGGCGCGTTCTTCAGCGGATTGTCCTCGCGGTCCAGGCGTCCATCCTCGATCGCACGGATTTCCTCGCGGATCTGGATCATGGCATCGATGAAGCGGTCCAGCTCATGCAGCGACTCGCTTTCGGTGGGCTCGACCATCAGCGTGCCGGCCACCGGGAAGCTCAGCGTCGGCGCGTGGAAGCCGAAGTCGATCAGGCGCTTGGCCACGTCCTCGGCGCCGATGCCGCTGCTCTTCTCCAGCGGGCGCACATCGAGGATGCACTCATGCGCCACCAGGCCGTTGCGGCCGGTGTACAGCGTCCTGAAGTGCGGCGCCAGGCGCTTGGCGATGTAGTTGGCATTGAGCTGCGCGACCTGGGTCGCCTTGCGCAGGCCCTCGCGGCCCATCATCGCGATGTACATCCAGCTGATCGGCAGGATCGAGGCGCTGCCGAAGCTGGCGGCGCTGACCATGCCGACGGGGCCGTTGTCACCCAGCTTGCCCGGCAGGAACGGGGCCAGGTGCGCCTTGACCGCGCACGGGCCGACGCCCGGGCCGCCGCCGCCATGCGGGATGCAGAAGGTCTTGTGCAGGTTCAGGTGGGAAACGTCCGAACCCCACTTGCCCGGCTTGGCCACGCCGACCAGGGCGTTCATGTTGGCACCGTCGGTGTACACCTGGCCGCCGTGCTTGTGGATGATCTCGCAGATCTCGACCACCTCCTCCTCGAACACGCCGTGCGTGGACGGGTAGGTCATCATGATCGCGGCCAGGCGGTCGCTGTACTTCTCGGCGTTGAGTCGGATGTCCTCGACATCGACGTTGCCGTTGGCATCGGTCTTGGTGACCACCACCTTCATGCCGCACATCTGTGCCGAGGCCGGGTTGGTACCGTGGGCCGAATCCGGAATCAGGCAGATGTCGCGATGCTCCTCACCACGCGAGCGGTGGTAGGCGCGGATCGCCAGCAGGCCGGCGTACTCGCCCTGTGCACCCGAGTTCGGCTGCAGGCTGACCGCATCGTAGCCGGTGCATTCGACCAGCATCGCTTCCAGCGACTCGATCAGTTCCTTGTAGCCCAGTGCCTGATCGGCCGGCACCAGCGGATGGATCTGCGAGAACTCCGGCCAGGTCACCGGGATCATCTCGGCGGTGGCGTTGAGCTTCATGGTGCACGAGCCCAGCGGGATCATCGTGCGGTCCATCGCCAGGTCCTTGTCGGCCAGTGAACGCAGGTAGCGCAGCAGTTCGTGCTCGCTGTGGTGCGTGTTGAACACCGGATGGGTCAGGAACGCGGACTGGCGCAGCAGCCCGGCCGGCAGCGCGTCGGCGGTGCTGGCATCCAGCGCATCCACATCGGCTTGGGCACCGAAGACGGCGGCCAGCGCAACCACATCGGCGCGGGTGGCGGTCTCGTCCAGGCTGATGCCGACCGAGTCGCTGTCGATCGCGCGCAGGTTGTAGCCGGCGGCGCGCGCCTTGGCGTGGATCTCATCGGCGTGCACACCGGTGACGTGCAGGGTGTCGAAGAAGTCGCCAGCAACCTGCACGCCGGCCTTGCGCAGTGCGGCGGCCAGGATCGCGGCCAGGCGGTGGGTGCGGCGGGCGATGCGGGTCAGGCCTTCCGGACCGTGGTAGACGGCGTACATCGAGGCCATCACCGCCAGCAGGACCTGTGCGGTACAGATGTTGGAGGTGGCCTTCTCGCGGCGGATATGCTGCTCGCGGGTCTGCAGGGTCAGGCGGTAGGCCGGGTTGCCCTGCGCATCGATCGAGACGCCGATCAGGCGGCCGGGCATCGAGCGCTTGTAGGCATCGCGGCAGGCCATGAACGCCGCGTGCGGGCCACCGAAGCCGAACGGCACGCCGAAACGCTGGCTGTTGCCGACCACGATGTCCGCGCCCCATTCGCCCGGTGCGGCGAGCAGGGTCAGCGCCAGCAGATCGGTGGCCACGGCGACCAGGCCGCCGCGTGCATGCACGGCCTCGACCAGTGCCCGGTAGTCGGCCACCTGGCCGAACGTATCCGGATACTGCAGCAGCACGCCGAAGCTGTCTGCTTCCAGCGCTTCGGCCGGGGTGCCGACGCGCAGCACGATGCCCATGGGCTCGGCGCGGGTGCGCAGCAGCTCCAGGGTCTGCGGGTGCACGGCATCGTGCACGAAGAAGGTGTCCGACTTCGACTTGGCCGAACGCTTGGCCAGGGTCATCGCTTCGGCCGCTGCGGTGGCTTCGTCCAGCAGCGAGGCGTTGGCGATCTCCATGCCGGTCAGGTCGGCGCACAGGGTCTGGAAGTTGATCAGCGCTTCCATGCGGCCCTGCGAGATCTCTGCCTGGTACGGGGTGTAGGCGGTGTACCAGGCAGGGTTTTCCAGGATGTTGCGCAGGATCACGTTCGGCGTGTGGGTGCCGTAATACCCCTGGCCGATGAAGCTGCGCAGCACGGTGTTCTTGTCGGCGATCGCGCGGATCTTCGCCAGCGCCTCCACTTCGGTGATCGACTCCGGCAGCGCCAGCGCTGCCGGCGACTTGATCTTGGCCGGCACGATGGCATCGGTCATCGCATCCAGCGACGCGTGGCCGACGACGTCGAGCATCTGCGCGATCTCGGCGTCATTGGGGCCGATATGGCGCTCGACGAACGCACTGTGGTGCTCGAGCTCACGCAGGGAAGGGGTGTTCTGGGACATGGCGAAGGATCCGTCAGGAAAGGGCACACGCACGGGCACAGGCCGCCGGATGGCGGGCTGCGGGGCGCCCCTCTGTCCTTTTGCCTGAGAGTTTGGAAGCGCGGCTGGCCGCAGCTTCGTGCCCCTTCGGCGCCGGATCGAACCGGTCTCTCCAGAGTTGTGTTGCGGGTGGTATCGGGCCTGAGCGATTACGGGCGTTGCGCCTTCGGCAGCGGTGTTCCGCTTCTCCCACCGTGTTGCCCGCCGATTATAGCCGGTTATGGCCCGCTGCCGGGGCCGCCCGGGCAGGGCCGGCGCCTGAATGGCCGATGGCCCGGGGCGTGCGTTTTGTGCGGTGCTGCATGGCATCGGGCGCATTCCCCGCCTATGATGGGCGGATACCCGAATTCATCTGGCGCCGTCCCTGCTGCAGCGGGACCGGCGCCCGCCGTGCGTGCCGCGCATGGCCTTGCCGGACACCGTTCACATGACCGCCGCTGTTGCTCCGTCCACCCGTCGCATGGCCCTGCTGCTCGCAGGCCTGGCCATGTTCGGCCCGTTCTCCATCGACACCATTTTCCCGGCCTTCCCGCAGCTGGCCCAGCGCCTGGCGGTGGATGAGGTGGCCGTCCAGCAGACCATCAGCGTCTACCTGCTGTTCTATGGCCTGATGAGCCTGGCGCACGGGCCGCTGTCCGATGCCTGGGGCCGCAAGCGGGTGATCCTCGGTGGCCTGGTGGTATTTGCCGGGGCCTCGGTCGGCTGCGCGCTGTCCACCGATCTGCCGACCTTGCTGGCGTTCCGCGCGCTGCAGGGCCTGTCGGCGGGCGTGGGCATGATCGTCGGCCGCGCGGTGATCCGTGACCTGTACCACGGCCATGACGCCCAGCGGTTGATGAGCCAGGTCTCGATGCTGTTCGGCATCGCGCCGGCCATCGCCCCGATCATCGGTGGCTGGATTCTGCTCAGCGGTGCCGGCTGGCCGCTGATCTTCTGGTTCCTCGTGGTGTTCTCGCTTGTGCTGCTGGTGGCCACCGCGCGCTTCCTGCCGGAAACGCATCCGCTGGAGGCGCGGGTACCACTGTCGCCGCGCGCACTGCTGCGTGACTATGTGCGCATCGGCTTCAACCCGCGTTTCCTGCGCCTGGCACTGGCCGGCAGCATCGGCTTCGGCGGCATTTTCCTGTACATCGCATCCGCGCCGGTGTTCGTGATGCAGCACCTGCATCTGGGCGAAGGCGACTTCGCCTGGCTGTTCATTCCCACCATCGGTGGCATGACGGCCGGCGCGTTCCTGTCCGGGCGCATGGCCGGGCACACCACGCCGACCCGGCAGGTGACCATCGGCTTCTCCCTGTGCGCGCTGTCGACACTGCTCAACGTCGGCTACGTGGTGCTGGCGCCGCAGTTCGCGCTGCCGTGGGCGGTACTGCCCATTTTCCTGGGCGGCATGGGCATGGCGCTGATCTTCCCGATCCTGGCGCTGGCCGTGCTCGACATGTATCCGCACCAGCGCGGCCTGGCCTCGTCGCTGCAGGCCTTCGCGCAGCTGATGGTCAGCACCGTGGTGGCCGGTGTCGTCTCGCCCCTGCTCAGTGCCAGCCCGCTGCATCTGGCGCTGGGCCAGGCCGGCTTCTTCGCCGCCGGGTTTGTGTTCTGGTACTGGGAACACCGCCGTGAGCGCGCAGTGCAGGCCTTGGTCACGGACCTCTGACCGGCCGCAGGGGCGGTGGCGGGCGACCCGTGAAGCGGCGCCACGGCCGGGGTGCGCTATCCTTGCGCCCCCCGTAGCGATGCCGCCCCCATGTCCACCACCTCCAAGACCCGTCGCGACCAGCGCCGCCGCCAGGAAGAGAAGGCTGCCAACAAGGCCGCTGCCCAGACTTCGCCGGTGGAGCCGCATGCCGAACTGCGTGATGCGCAGCGCACGCTGCTGGCAGGTGTCGTGCGCCGCGATGGCGAGTGGGTGCTGGGCATGGATGGCCGTATCGCCGGGCATAGCGAGAGCGCCGCGCAGGTACTGGCGTTGATCATGCAAGCCGGTGAACTGCACGAGCGCAACGGTACGCCGGTGCGTCTGATGTATTCCGACGCGCTGCGCGATGCCGCGCAGGCCGAGGCCAGGGAGAAGGGCCAGACCTTCGAGGAATACAAGGCCGAGCTGGCCGCCGCGATGGCGGCGAAGAAGAACAGCTGACCCGTAGTGGGTAGCGCCGGGCCATGCCCGGCGAACGCAGCGGTGTGATCAAGGCCGCCGGGCATGGCCCGGCGCCACCGGAACGAAAGGGGCGGATCCTCGCGGATCCGCCCCTTTTCTCATTTCGCCACCGGGGCCGCAGCGCTGGCCTGCCAGCCGCACATCTGGCCTTCGTTCTGCTGCTTGAGCCACTCATTGACCGGGCTGAAGTACTCGATCATCGGGCCGGCATCCAGCTTGTCGGTGCCGGTCAGCTCCTTCAGCGTGGCCTGCCACGGCTGGCTGGCGCCCTTGCTGAGCATCGCCCAGTACTTCTGGCCGGCTTCCTTGTTGCCGTAGAAGGTGCACTCGTGCAGCGGGCCCTTGTAACCCGATGCATCGCACAGGCCCTTGTAGAACTGGAACTGCAGGATGCGGGCGAGGAAGTAGCGGGTGTACGGCGTATTGCCCGGCACGTGGTACTTCGCGCCCGGATCGAAGAACTCCTCGCCGCGGGTGCTGGCCGGGGCAACGCCCTGGTATTTGGCCTTCAGGTCCCACCATGCCTTGTTGTAGTTGTCGGCGGTGATCGATCCGTCAAACACGCCCCAGCGCCAGCGGTCGATCATCAGGCCGAAGGGCAGGAATGAAACGCCCGACAGCGCCATGCGCATCTGCGCGTTGATCACGGCCTCGCGGCTTTCCTGCGGTGCATCAACGAGACCGATCGAATTCAGGTACTTGGGCGTCATCGCCAGCACGATCGTGTCGCCGATTGCTTCGTGGAAGCCATCGTTGGCGCCGCCCTGGAACAGGGGCGGCAACGGGTTGTAGGCCAGGTCGTAGTAGATGTGGCCCAGTTCGTGATAGATGGTGGTGAAGTTCTCTTCGTTCGGCTTGATGCACATCTTGGTGCGCACATCGCCTTCCATGTTCATGTCCCAGGCGCTGGCGTGGCAGACCACGTCACGGTCGTCAGGCTTGATGAACTGGGTCTTGTCCCAGTACGACTGCGGCAGCGAGGGCATGCCCAGCGACACGTAGAAATCCTGTGCGCGCTCGGTCATCTGTTTCGCGGTACGCAGTTCGGCTTCGCGCTGTGCCCTGTACTGGCCCGCGACGCTGGCATCCCTGCCAGCCTTGGCCAGCGCAGCACTCAGGTTGGTCTGGTACTGCTTTTCCAGTGCGGCGGTGATGTCCAGGCTTCCGGCACCGGGATAGGGCTCCAGCTGGTCCCACAGGTTGGACCAGTCCTGCTGCCACATGTTGCCCAGCAGGTGCGCGGCGATCAGGCCATTACCCACCTCGGCCTTGTCCTTGCCGTAGGTCTTGTCCAGCTTGCCGCGCGCGTAGCAGTGCAGCTGCTCGTACATCGGCTTGACCTGCTCCCACAGGCGGTCGGTTTCCGGCCCGATCTGCTCCGGCGGCATGTCATAGCCGCTGCGCCACATCTGCCCGGCATCGGTGAAGCCCATGCCCTTGGCACCTTCGTTCACCAGGCTGACGAACTTCTGGTAGTCGCCACGCATGTTCCGCGTGGTGCTGTGCCAGCCCTGCCAGGCATCAAGCTGCGCGTCGTAGTCGCGGCTGCGTGCCAGCACCTGTTCCAGTTCGCCCAGCTGGCGGCAGGAGGCCGGGTCGTTGGCATCGGTGCAGTACTTGCCAGCACCGTAGCTGCCCTCCATGCGGGTGGCGATCTGGGTCAGCTCGGCCAGCTTGGCCGGGTCGCGCGGTGCCGGCATCGAGGACATCAGCTTCAGCAGATGGATCGCACGCTTGCTGTCTGCGCTCATCGGCTGGCCCTCGAACTTCGCGGCCTGCTCGATCCAGCTGTTGAGCTGGGTCAGTGAACGCTCGTTGGCCTTGGCCGCGATGCGCTCCGAATCGCTGTTGATGTAGGTGGAGGACAGCCACTGCGCCGAGGTCATCTCCGG
Source organism: Stenotrophomonas sp. YJH_SMC_36 (assembly GCF_059369935.1). Classification (NCBI taxonomy): domain Bacteria; kingdom Pseudomonadati; phylum Pseudomonadota; class Gammaproteobacteria; order Lysobacterales; family Lysobacteraceae; genus Stenotrophomonas; species Stenotrophomonas sp. YJH_SMC_36. The sequence goes on from NZ_JCAFTD010000001.1 coordinate 490,604, forward strand.
ATAGGCAGCCTTGTATTCGGCATTGATGCGGGCAACGAACTGGTCGGCGGTCTCGCCGGCCGGTGCGCTGCTGCCAGCGGTCTCGGCGCCGGGGGACGCTTCCTTCTTGCAGGCAGCCAGGGCCAGCGTGGCGGCGGCGACAGCAGCGGCCAGCAGGAGATGACGGTGTTTCACGGGCGGTCCTTGGGTGGTGAACGACGGCCGAAGGCTAGTGGGCGCGCGTGCCCACCGCAAGTGTGGAAGGTTGGTGGGGTTCGGCAGGGCTTGCAGCCCTGCACCCGCAGAAGCAACTGAGACGGCAACGGCCGGAGCAAAAGCGGGTTTCCTGTGAGTCGGCGGGGTGGGGCCGGTTGCGGGGGACGCCGTAAATACGTCCCTGTAGGCTCGGTCGCGCCATCCATGGCGCTCACGCCCCCGCAACCGGACCCACCCCGCCTTCGACAGTTCTCTGCGATCTGTCGGAAATGCTCTTGGGGTCAGATCCGTTTTCCGCAGGAAAACGGATCTGACCCCGGAATTTCACCTACCAACAGCGGAGTGAACCTGTCGAAGGCGGGGCACTGTGGGTTTGCGGGGTGTGAGCGCCATGGATGGCGCGACCAAGGCTACATGGACGTACTTGCGCCGTCCCCGCGAACCCACAGTGCCCCGCCATCCCACGGAATGCCGCTTCGGCTTTTGACGTTGACGTTGCCTTGGCTTCTGCGAGTGCAGGGCTGCAAGCCCTTCCGCCCCCGCCCCTCAGCTCTCGCAGCCGGCGAACACGTCGCGATCGCGCTCGTACAGCGCCGTCTTCACCTGCATCAGGCCCAGCACCGACGGGAACAGGTTGTCGTGGTCGGTGTACGCCGCCGAACGCTTGCGCACGCACTGCAGGTCCAGCCCACGACTGCTGGCGAAGCCCGGCGAGAACCACATCGTCATCGGTACGCGGGTCTGCTCGGCCGGGGCGATCGCATAGGGCACGCCGTGCAGATACAGGCCCTTCTCACCCAGCGACTCGCCATGGTCGGACAGGTAGATCATCGCCGTGTCGTAGTCCTGCATGCCCTGCAGCGTGCCGATGGTCTTGCTGAGGAAATGATCGGTGTACAGCACGGCATTGTCATAGCTGTTGGTGATCTCTTCGCGTGAGCACCGGCCGATGTCACGGGTGTCGCAGGTTGGCTTGAAGCGGGCAAAGGCGGCCGGATAGCGCTCGAAATACGCCGGGCCATGGTTGCCCAGCTGGTGCAGCACGACCACGCGGTCGCCGGGCCTGGCACGCACCTGGGTGGCCAGGTCCTGCAGCAGGATCTCGTCCATGCAGCGGCCGTCGGCGCACAGGCCCGGGGTGGTCGCATCGGACAGCGACTGGAAGTCCAGTCCTTCGCACACGCCTTTGCAGCCGGACTGGTTGTCACGCCACAGCGGTGCGATGCCGGCACGGTTCAGTACGTGCAGCAGCGACTGGTGCGCGCGGATCTTCTTCTCGTCGTAGTCGTGGCGTCCCCATGGCGAGAACAGGCAGGGCAGCGAAACTTCGGTGCTGGTGCCGCAGGAGTGCATGTCGGGGAAGTTGATCACCGGTGCCTGGGCCAGTTCCGGCGTGGTATTGCGGCCGCCGTTGAGGCCCCAGTTCTGTGCACGCACGGTCTCGCCCATCATGATTACCAGCAGCCGCGGTTTGCTCGCCGGAGCGCGTGGGGTGGCCTTGGCGTCGGTGCCGATCGGCAGTTTCGGCGCGCGCTGCACCGGGTTGTCGCCGCGCAGTGCACGTGGAAGACCCAGCAGCACGTTGGCCGGGGTGGCGAGGTAACGCACTTCACGCTGGTTGCGCATCAGTGCGGAGACGTCCTGGAACGAGATCAGTGCACCGCCAACAGCGGTCACCGCAGCCACCGCCAGGAAGCCCAGGCGCCACAGCAGGCTGCGCCCCCAGCTGCGCCGCTGCAGCTGCACCCGCCACACCAGCACCATCGGCAGTGCCGCCAGCAGCAGTACCGGCCACAGCAGCGAGACCGTCATCAGTTCGCGGCTTTCCTTCGGATCGGTCGCCAGCACGTTGCGCAGCATGTCCGCATCCAGATAGATGTGGTAACGGCTCATGTAGTGGGCGGCGAAGGCCGTTACCAGCAGCAGCGCGCTGATCACCACCTTGGCGTTCCAGCGCCAGACCAGCAGGCCCAGCAGCAGGCCATGCGTGCCGAGCAGCAACAGCAGCAGCGACACCGCGTAGCGCAGGCTCTCCGGGTGGCTGGCCATCGCGCTGCGCCAGAACAGGCCGTTGCCGGCCAGAGCGAAGAACAGGCTGGTCAGCGCGATCAACGCCTCGGTGGACAGCTGTGGCCGCCAGCTGCGCAGTCCGGCCAGCGATGGCACACGGAGCGAGCGTTGAACCGAAGCATTCATGCGTTCGCCTCCAGGCGGTTGGTGCGGTCCAGGTGATGGCGGACCAGAACGTACAGCCCCAGTGACAGCAGCCAGCACAGCAGGGCTGTGGCAAGGTCATGCGACAGAAAATGTGCACCCCGCAGCTGCTGGCTGATGCCGAACAGCAGCCCGCTGCCCAGGCCCAGTGCCAGGCCGGTCCAGCGCCAGGCAGGACGCCACAGCAGGGCGAAAAAGTACAGGCTCAGCCAGGCATAGCCGGCACTGGCATGGCCGGCGGGAAAGCACGCGGTCATCGGCATGTCGGCCGGACGATGGCTGAAAAGCCCGATATAAGGCTGGTGGCCGCCGTAGCGCAGCAGATCCCACGGGCAGTCCATCGGCACCAGCGACTTCAGCAGAGACACGCTGCCGGTTCCCAGTGCCAGGGAAATTACGACATAAAGCAGCGCCCATCGCAGGGTGCGATCACGTCCGTGGCGCCAGTGGTGAAAGCTCAGCAGTATCACCACCAGCGCTGCGGCGGTGCTGAACCACTTGCCGCCCCGGTGCACCAGCGAGCGGGTGAACCACGCGTCCTGCAGTGCCCAGCGGCCGCCCTCCAACCGGAACAGGTGGTCAGCCAGCCATTGATCGGCTCCCCCCTCCATGAACACGGCGAACAGGGGCAGCACGATGAGCAGTGGAAGCCACAGGTGGGTCACGGCGAACCGCGATGCCAGCGTGGAGTAGGCCGAAGCAACCCCGGAGACGGGAGGACGGACGGACATGCAGGAAAACACCGTGACGATGAACCGGCGCCATGCTCGTCAGGTTGATGTCGGAGAAGGGTCGGACCTGCGTTCGGGCCGGGTTAACCGCCGGCCCGCGTGGGGGATGATTCAGTCTTCTTCTTCGTTGGCGCCGGCCCGCTCGGCGTGGCAGCCGGCATCCCAGGCGGTGCCGGGCACCAGTTGCCAGCGGTTGCGGTTCGCGACGCCGATGTCGATCACCTGGGCGGCATCCACGCAGGGACTCATGGCCTTGTCGAGCACCAGCAGCCAGCGCCGGTCGGGTGCTTCGGCCAGCCAGGGGCCGGCGTCGTGCCACTGTTCAGGCCAGGGCCGCTTGAAGCCGAACTCGCGCACGGCGCGGTCGGCCTGCAGCAGGTTCTGCTCGCGCCAGGCCACCAGTGCCAGTTCGGCATCGGGGCCGATCCTCGCGCCGACCCGGCGCATCAGCGCCGACGACGAGGCGTAGGGGTCGAGCGCCGGAATCAGCACCAGGCCGTACAGCATCCACAGCAGGCCGTGGGTGAGCAGTACCAGGGTGGCGGCGCGCCGCACGCGCAACCACACGGCCAGGGTAGCCACGGCGATCGCGAACGTCAGCAGGCCGTCGCCCAGCACCGGCAGCAGGGTGTCGGGCATCGCCCGCCGCTGCAGCTGCGCCTGCGCCCAGTGACTTTCGGTGAGCAGCATCACGGCCAGCACGGCGGTTGCCAGCATCAGCACCAGGCTGTAACCGAACAGATACCGGCGCACGCACAGCCTGCGCAGCAGGCCGGGCAGCAGGGGCGCGGCGGCAAGGGCCACGGCAGGCAGCATCGGCAGCAGGTAGACCTCGCGCTTGCCGGGGCTGGCGCTGAAGAACACCAGCACCAGCAGCGCCCACCCCAGCAGCAGCCACTGCCGGCGGTCGCCACGGCGCAGGCGCCGCCACCACGGGCGGGCCAGCACCGGCAGCAACAGGGCACCCGGCAGCCACAGTGTCAGGATCACCTGCAGGTAGTACCAGACCGGCTGCCGGTGGTGCCAGGCGTTGGCATAGCGGGTGCCGGTCTGCTTGAACAGCAGTTCATGCGCATAGGACTGCAGCGAGGCACTGGGTTCGTGCAGCAGGGCCCAGCCCAGCGGGGCCAGCCAGACGGCCACGCCGAGCAGGAATGCAGGGATCAGCCACAGCAGGGTCGCCGGGTGCGGACCCTCGATCCGACGGCCGCGGCGATGCTGGTACAGCCACCAGCCGAACCAGGGCAGCACCATCAGCAGCGGCAGGAAACCTACGCCTTTGGTCACCGTGCCCAGGCCGGCGGCAAAGCCGGCCAGCCACAGCGCCGGCACATTGCGTCGCTCGCACAGATGCCGCAGCAGGCCCCACAGGGCCAGCGTGGTCATCCCGACCAGCACCATATCGATCTGCGCACGCTTGGCCATCAGGCCGAACTGCAGGGTGCAGAACAGGGCACCGATGGCATAGAGGGAGTGGCGCGGCGACCACAGTCGGCGTGCCAGATCCGACACCAACCACAGACTGAGCAGGGCCCCCAGCAGCGAAGGCAGCAGGAACGACCACTGCCAGCTGCCTACCACTTCGTAGGCCGCGGCCTGCAGCCACATGAACACCGGCGGCTTCTCCGCATACAGCTCGCTGCCACGGTGCGGCAGCAGCCATTCCCCGCTTTCCACCATGGTCCTGGCGGCCAGTACGAAGCGGGGTTCGTCCGGTGGCTGCGGCTGGCGCATGCCGATGCCGGCAGCCAGTGCCGCGATGATCAACAGCCAGAGCAGGGGCAGGCGCCAACGGCGGGGCAGGGCTACGGGCACGGCAGGCTCCGGGAGCAAAACGGCCATTTTGAGGCGGCGGGGGTGGGAAAAGCGTCGGAGTATCGCCGGGGCGACCTCATTCCGACATGCGTGGCGCTACCATGGTACGAACTTCCGTGGAACTTTCATGCATGCGCCTGTTGGTGATCGAGGACAACCGGCAGCTGGTGGCCAATCTGTTCGACTACTTCGAGTCGCGCGGTCATGTGCTGGATGTGGCCCCCGATGGCATCACCGGCCTGCATCTGGCGGGCAGCCATCCCTATGACGCGGTGATCCTGGACTGGATGCTGCCCCGGATGGAGGGGCCGGAAGTGCTGCGCCGCCTGCGTGCCGAGCATGGCTCGGAGGTGCCGGTGATCATGCTGACCGCACGCGACGAACTGCCGGACAAGATTGCCGGCTTCCGTGCCGGCGCTGATGACTACCTGACCAAGCCGTTCGCGTTGCCGGAGCTGGAAGTGCGGCTGGAGGCCCTGCTGCTGCGGGCACAGGGACGCAACCCCCGCAAGCGGCTGCAGGTGGGTGATCTGGTGCTGGACCTGGCGACCCTGGAGGCGCAGCGCGCCGGACAGGTCCTGCATCTGTATCCGGCCTGCCGCAAGCTGCTGGAAGTGCTGATGCGCGCCAGCCCCGGCGCGGTCACCCGCCAGCAGCTCGAATTCGCCCTGTGGGGCGACGAGCCACCGGACGGCGACCTGCTGCGCTCGCATGTCTACGAACTGCGCCGCAGCGTGGATGGACCGTTCGTGGACAAGCTGATCCACACGCTGCCGCGGGTCGGCTACCGGTTGGCCCTGCCCACCGCCGCCGAGGCCGGCAGGAATGACGATGAAGGTGCGTAGACCCGGCCCGCTGTACCGCCGCGTGCTGTGGTGGCTGCTGGGCTACCTGGCACTGCTTTCGCTGGCGGTGTTCAGCGTAGGCAACTATGTGCACGAGCACGCCGAACACGCCGCCTGGCGCGCGCTGCTCAACTCCGAACTGGACAGCATCGTCGAGCATGTCGAGCACGAGCCACACTATCGATGGCAGGACTCGGACACGCTCAGCCTGTACCGTTTCGACGCGGTGAACCTGCCTGACAGCCTGCGCACCCTGCATCCCGGCCTGCATGACGGGGTGATGGTGAAGGACCGCGAAACGGCGGTCATGGTGCGTGATACGGACTCGATGGGGCGCGTTGCGCTGGTGCTGGACATCTCCGACTTCCACGACCTTGAGCAGTTCGCCACGCGGTGGGTGATGCTGGCCGGGGTGATCATGATCTTCGTCACCGTGCTGATGGCGTCCTTCGGCATGGAGCGCATGGTGCGTCCGCTCAGCCTCCTGGCGCAGCGCATCGGCGCGTTGCGGCCGGGCGCGCAGGGCCAGCGCATCGATGTCGACCCGCGTGGCAGTTCCGAGCTGCACACCATCGCCGATGCGTTGAATGACTACCTCGAACGCAACGAGCAGTTCGTGGAACGCGAGCGGGTGTTCATCAGCACTGCCAGCCATGAGCTGCGCACCCCGATTGCGGTGATGACCGGCGCCGCCGAGCTGGCACTGGAGCAGCCGGGCCTGCCGGACCGTGCCCGGCAGCAGATCCAGCGCGTGCTGCGCACCGCGCAGGGCGTGGAGCAGCTGATCGAACTGCTGCTGGTGCTTGCGCGCGATCCGGCGCGGCTGGCGGCGCGTGCCGAGCGCATCGCACTGGACCAGCTGCTGCCGGACATCGTCGAGCATCATCGCCATCTGCTGGGCGACAAGGATCTGAGCATCGGTATCCAGGCCGCGCCGGTGGACATCGTTGCCCCGCTGGCGGTGGTGCAGGCGGCGATCGGCAACCTGTTGCGCAACGCGATCGAGAACAGCGGCCGCGGGCACATCGAACTGCGCCTGAGCGCTTCGGCGGTGCTGACCTTGCAGGACCCGGGGCATGGCATGAGCCCGGAGGAGATCGCTGCGATCCACGCACGCATGGCCCGGGGAGAGCGTGTCGATCGTGGCGGGATCGGCCTGGACCTGATCGCGCGCCTGTGCGAGCACCTTGGCTGGACGCTGCAGCTGCAGCCCTGCGAGCCGCGCGGGACGCAGGCCACGCTGGATTTCGGTGCTTCGCGCCCAGGCGGATGATCGCAGTCGCGGGGTCAGGCCTTCGGCCGCGGCACATGCTGGTCGACCAGGATCACGTTGCCGTCCGGATCCATCAGTTGCAGGAAGGCGGGGCCTTCACTGTCGGGATCGGCCCGGACCTGCAGCGCGATACCCTGCGCATCCAGCGCTGCCTGCAGTTCGCGGACGTCCTGGAAACGCGGCAGTTCCTGCTTGTGCTGGTCCCAGCCCGGGTTGAAGGTCAGCAGGTTGCCTTCAAACATGCCCTGGAACAGGCCGATGACGACACCGTTGTTGCGCAGTACCAGCCAGTTCTGCGTCGCATCGCCGCCGGTGATCGAGAAGCCCAGCGCCTCATAGAACGCGCGGGAGGCGGCCAGGTCCTTGACCGAAAGGCTGACCGAGAAGGCACCCAGTTGCATGGACACGCTCCGTTTCGGGAAAGGCGAGGCCGGCACTGCAGCATGACCCGCCGTGAAGAGGGTGTTAATCTCGACCCGCGCCGCCCTATGCGGCGCTTTTTTTTCCGCTCTTTCGATCGACAGAGGATCCCATGCCGACCGAACCCGCTACTGCCCTTATCAACAACGACATCGTTGGCCTGGGCCTGATTGCCGCCACCCTGGCCCTGATCTTCTGGGCCGCCAGTGGTCCCACCCCGCTGCTGAAGAAGATCTTCGCCTGGGTGCCGGCCCTGCTGCTGTGTTACTTCGTTCCTGCCATCTACAACACCACCGGCCTGATCGATGGCCACAACACGTCGCTGTACAACCCGGTCGCACGCGATGTGCTGCTGCCGGCGGCGCTGGTGCTGCTGACCCTGTCGATCGACCTCAAGGGCATCGCCAAGCTGGGCCCCAAGCTGCTGCTGGTGTTCTGTGCCGGTACCGCCGGCATCATGCTGGGAGCCATCGTCTCGTTCCAGGTGATGAAGCTGATCCACCCGGAAACCGTGGCCGGTGACACCTGGGCTGGCATGGCGGCGCTGGCCGGCAGCTGGATCGGCGGTGGCGCCAACATGGTCGCCATGCGCGAGATCTTCGGTACCGATGCCACGACCTTCGGGCAGTTCGCCGTGGTCGATGTGGCCTGCGCCAGCCTGTGGATGGCGATCCTGCTGTTCCTGGCCAACCGCGCGCAGCAGATCGACACGCGCAACGGTGCCGACACCCGTGCCATCGACGAGATGAAGGCGCGCATCAGCGCCTATGAAGCGCAGAACGCGCGTATTCCCAGCATGACCGACCTGATGGTGATCGTCGGCGTTGCCCTGGGCGGTGTCGGCCTGGCGCACGCGATCGCCGCGCCGCTGTCGGGCTGGTTCAAGGCCAACGTCAGCTGGGCCAGCCAGTTCAGCCTGGACAGCCAGTTCGTCTGGGTGATCCTGCTGTCCACCGCGATGGGCCTGGGCTTGAGCTTCACCCGTGCACGTCGTCTGGAAGCGGCGGGTGCCTCGCGCCTGGGCACGGTGTTCCTGTACTTCCTGATCGCCTGCATCGGCATGCAGATGAACCTGCTGTCGCTGCTGGATCGGCCGTGGCTGTTCCTGCTCGGCGCGATCTGGATGGCGACCCACGTGCTGGTGCTGTGGGCCGTGGCCAAGCTGGTCCGTGCGCCGCTGTTCTTCTTCGCCATTGGTTCGCAGGGCAACATCGGTGCGGCGGCATCGGCGCCGGTGGTGGCTGCGGCCTTCCATCCGACACTGGCACCGGTCGGCGTGCTGCTCGGCACGGTGGGCTATGCCACCGGCACCGGGCTGGCCTATGTCACCGGCCTGATCCTGAAGTGGATGGCCAACGGCTGAGCGCGGGTCGCGCTCTGCGTCTCCCTGCAACGGGCGCCGGGTTTCATGCCCGGCGCCCGCGTCATGCCTTTCAGCAGCAGCGTCCGCCGTTGCGTCCGCCGTACCGCGCTTCCTGACGTTCGCGGAAGAACGTCTTGTAGTCCATCGGTTCCTGGTCCGGATGCTTCTCCAGCATGTGCCGGACGTAGTTGTCGTAATCAGGGATGCCACAGCACAGGCGTGCCGTCTGCACCAGGCGTCGCCACACGCGGCGGTGCGCCTGGTACTGGCCAACGGGAACCAGTTGCGTGCTCATTACAGATCCACCATTTCATGCGGCTTCAGCGCCACGTACGGGGTCTCGCGGTCGCTGCGCTGCGGATTGCGGCGTGCGGCCAGGATCGTGCGGATCGAATAGGTCAGCACCGCACCCACCACCAGCAGGAACAGCGCGGTCAGGCCGGTGTTGACGTAGGCATTGACCACGATCTGCTGCATCTGCGCCACCGACTTGGCCGGTGCGGTGATGGTGTCGCTGGCGATGGCGGCCTGGAACTTGTGCGCCTGCGCCAGGAAGCCCTGCGCCGGGTTGCTGTCGAAGATCTTGATGAAGCCGGCATAGGTGGTGCAGATCAGCAGCCAGGTGGCTGGTACCGCGGTCACCCACGCGTAGCGGTCACGCTTCATCTTGAACAGCACCACCGTCCCCAGCATCAGCGCGATACCGGCCAGCATCTGGTTGGAGATGCCGAACAGCGGCCACAGGGTCTGGATGCCGCCGAACGGATCGACCACGCCGGTGTAGAGCAAGTAGCCCCACAGCGCCACGCAGCCGGCCGTGCCGATGATGTTGGCCGTCCACGACTCGGTCTTCTTCAGCGCCGGAATGAAGTTGCCCAGCAGATCCTGCAGCATGAAGCGGCCTGCGCGGGTGCCCGCATCCACGGCGGTCAGGATGAACAACGCTTCGAACAGGATGGCGAAGTGGTACCAGAACGCCATCATCGCGTCGCTGCCGCTGGGAATGGCTTCATGCAGGATCATTGCGATGCCCACCGCCAGCGTCGGCGCACCACCGGCGCGGTGCAGGATCGTCGGCTCGCCGATCGCGGCGGCCGTGGCGGTCAGCTGTTCCGGCGTGATGGTGAAGCCCCAGGTGTTGGTGATGTAGTGCGCGGCAGACGCCGCATCGGCACCGATCACTGCCGCCGGGCTGTTCATCGCGAAGTAGATGCCCGGATCGATGATCGACGCAGCCACCAGCGCCATCACCGCCACGAACGATTCCATCAGCATGCCGCCATAGCCGATGTAGCGCATGTGCGATTCATTGGCCAGCAGCTTCGGCGTGGTGCCCGAGGAAATCAGCGCGTGGAAACCGGATACCGCGCCGCAGGCAATGGTGATGAACAGGAACGGGAACATGCCGCCCTTCCACACCGGGCCATCGCCACTGGCGGCGAACTGGGTCAGTGCGGGCATTTTCAGCTCGGGCATCACGATCAGGATGCCGATGGCCAGAGCGACGATGGTGCCGATCTTGAGGAAGGTCGACAGGTAGTCGCGCGGTGCCAGCAACAGCCACACGGGCAGCACCGAAGCGACGAAGCCGTAGCCGATCAGCATCCAGGTGATCTGCGTGCCGGTGAAGGTGAAGGCCGGGCCCCACACCGGATCTGCAGCAACCTTGCCGCCGTACCAGATCGCGGCCAGCAGCAGCACCAGGCCCACCACCGAGATCTCGCCGATCTTGCCTGGCCGGATGTAGCGCATGTAGATGCCCATCAGGATCGCGATGGGCATCGTGGCTATCACCGTGAACATGCCCCAGGGGCTTTCCGCCAGCGCCTTGACCACCACCATCGCCAGCACCGCCAGGATGATGATCATGATCAGGAACGCGCCGAACAGCGCGATGGTGCCGGGCACCTGTCCCATTTCCTCGCGGACCAGATCGCCCAGTGAGCGGCCGTTGCGCCGGCTGGACAGGAACAGGACCATGAAGTCCTGTACCGCACCGGCCAGCACCACGCCCACCACCAGCCACAGCAGTCCGGGCAGGTAGCCCATCTGCGCCGCGAGCACCGGGCCCACCAGTGGACCGGCGCCGGCGATGGCCGCGAAGTGGTGGCCGAACAGCACGTGCTTGTTGGTCGGCACGTAGTCCAGGCCATCGTTGTTGATCACCGCCGGCGTAGCCCGGGTCGGATCCACCTGCATCACCTTGTTGGCGATGAACAGGCTGTAGAAGCGATAGGCGATCAGGTAGATCGAAACAGCGGCGACGACGATCCACAGCGCGTTGATATGTTCGCCGCGGCGCAAGGCCACGGTGCCCAGACAGAACGCGCCGAGCAGGGCGAGTGCCGCCCAACCCAGTTTGGCAAACCCTTTCATGAGGTGCTCTCTCCCGGAAAGACAGTCAAAGAGTCCCGCGTGCCCTTTACAGGGTCAATGCGTGCGGGGCCCATCGGCGGTAGTACTTTGGTCGTACGAAGGTGGTGACCGCGTGTGCGGCATGGGCTGCGGGCAGACATCCGTGTCGCGGAACCGCCGGCATGACGCCCGGCGAACACCAGGGATGGAACAATCGGTTGCGGCGTCATCCATTGGCGGACGGCGCCGCGGCGTCCATCTTCAGTGGCATCCATCCAACAGGAGTCGCCATGAGCCTTCCCGAACCGGTCCGCGTCCTGCGCACCATCCGTGGCATGCCCACGTCCGACGGCGCCGGCGTGCGCCTGACCCGTGTCATCGGCGGCCCGACGCTGCCGGATCTGGATCCGTTCCTGCTGCTGGATGAATTCGGTACGGACCGCGCCGAAGACTACATCGCCGGTTTCCCGGAGCATCCGCACCGCGGTTTCGAGACGGTCACCTACATGCTGGACGGACGCATGCGCCACCGCGACAACCACGGCAACGAGGGCCTGCTGACCCCGGGCAGCGTGCAGTGGATGACTGCAGGCCGGGGCCTGGTGCATTCGGAGATGCCGGAACAGGAAAGCGGGCAGATGCGCGGTTTCCAGCTGTGGGTGAACCTGCCCGCGCGCGAGAAGATGACGGACCCGAAGTACCAGGAGTTCGCGCCGGAACGCATCCCGGTGGTGCAGCCGGAGCCGGGTGTGGAGGTGAAGGTGATCGCCGGTACTGTCGATGGCACCACCGGCCCGATCGTGCAGCCGGCCACCGATCCGTTGTATCTGGACGTCCGCCTCGAGGCCGATCGTGCCTGGACCTACACGCTTCCGGAAGGCCACAACGCGTTTGCCTATGTCTTCGAGGGCGCAATCACGGTCGGCGAGCAGGATGCCGCACGTGATGTGGCGCGCCAGGAACTGGCGGTGCTCGGTGGCGGTGAACAGCTGCACGTTTCGGCTGGCAGCGAAGGGGGGCGGCTGATTCTGGTGGCCGGCCGGCCACTGCGGGAGCCAGTGATGCGGCATGGCCCGTTCGTGATGAACACGCGCCAGGAACTGATGCAGGCCTTCGTCGATTTTCAGGAAGGCAGGTTCTGAGGGCCGACGCCGCCCCCCAGGAGGAAGCCGGTAGCGCCGGGCCATGCCCGGCGGAAGAGGTCGGTAGCGCCGGGCCATGCCCGGCGGCTCTCCGGCACAGCACGCGCAAAGGACGTCCATCAGGCCATGCCCGGCGTTGCCGCCAACGCGTCGGATCCGGCGGGGATGCTGCCAGGCAGTCATCCCCGTCACCGTCAACGTCCGGCGGCCACGGCTGAAGGCGTCAGGCTCATGCCCTGCGCCAGCTGCTGCAGCGACCCCAGTTCCTGCGTGCTGCCCGGGTACAGGGCAATCTGCGCATAGCGGCCCTTGTCCAGCTTGATCACGCTGATGCGTCGTTCGGCGTATCCCGGCGGCTGCTGTCCACCCAGATCGGGCCGGTACCAGTACAGTGACTCGCCGGCGAAACTGCCTTTTTCCTGGCGCAGCGAGCGGCTGAGCGGAATCGCCGGATCGCGTGCGCTCAGCATCAGGCTCAGTACTTCCCGTCCATCCTCGGTGCTGGCGCGGCAGAGCAGGAAGTCCGACTGCACCTGCTGCTGCCATTTCAGGCCGCTGCTCGCCGGCAGCGAAGGACATTCGGCGGGTGCCTGCGCGGCGGCCTGGGCCGCGGCAAACAACAGGCTCGACAGGACAACAGGCGCGAACTTCATGCATCCCCCCAAGGTGGCGTGTCGTGTGACGCCGCCATGCTGCTGGCGGCCGTGGCATCCCATCCCCGGATGCCATCCCCGCCGGGCATGTGCACAGGCGGTCAAACAGACCTTAACGGAACGTGAGTGCCCGCACAAATTGCGGTTACAACCGTAACCATTGCGGCCGATTGTCGGCCGCAATGGTCCGGGCAGCACTCAACGGTCGTTACCGACCCACTTGTAGATGATGCCGCCGATCATGCCGCCCAGCAGGGGGGCGACCCAGAACAGCCAGAGCTGGCCGACCGCGCCGCTGCCGGCGAAGAACGCCACCGCGGTGGACCGAGCCGGGTTCACCGACGTGTTGGTGACCGGGATGCTGATCAGATGGATCAGGGTCAATGCCAGACCGATCGCCAGCGGAGCGAACCCTGCCGGTGCCTTGCCATGGGTGGCGCCCATGATCACGACCAGAAATACCGCAGTCAGCACCACTTCGCACAGGAAGGCGGCCGCCACGCTGTACCCGCCGGGCGACAGCGCACCGTAGCCGTTGCTGGCGAAGGCCCCGGCCTGGCTGCCGTCGATGGCGAAGCCGCTGGCGCCGGAAGCGATCTGCAGCAGGATGAAGCCGGCCAGCAGGCCGCCCGCGACCTGGGCGATGATGTACGGCACCAGGTCGCGGGCCGGGAAGCGGCCGCCGGCCCACAGGCCCACGCTGACTGCCGGATTGAAGTGCGCGCCGGACACGTGACCGAACGCGTAGGCGCCGGTGACCACGGTCAAGCCGAACGCGAGTGCCACGCCCAGGAAGCCGATGCCCAGCGGATTGCCGTCGCCGCCGAACTTGGCAGCCAGTACCGCACTGCCACAGCCACCCAGAACCAGCCAGAAAGTGCCGAGGAACTCGGCGGCCAAGCGTTTACCCATGCTCATGAACTGCACTCCTTTGATGAACTAAAATGTGAAACAGGTCACATTTCAGTGACCGGCGAGTGACGATAGCGTCAAAGGCCGGTGCAGGGATACACCTCAGGGTGTGTGCAGCGCGCGATGCTCAGTACTGCGGCAGCGGGATGAACTCCTTGTCGTCGCCGGGAATGCTGCCGAACCGGCCGGCTTCCCAGTCCTGTTTCGCCTGTTCGATGCGCTCCTTGGAGCTGGAAACGAAGTTCCACCACAGGTGACGCGGGCCATCCAGCGGTTCGCCGCCGAACAGCATGGCCTTGAGCGGGGTCTTCGCGCGCAGCCGGCCGCGCGCGCCGGCCTCGGGAATCACCAGGTGCTGCGCCGGGATGTCCACGCCATCCAGCTGCGCCTGGCCTTCGAGGATGTACAGCGCCCGCTCGCGGTGGCCGTCATCGATGTCGATCTCCGCGTCGGGATCGAGGTCGATGGCTACATTGAGCGTGTCGGCGAAGACCTTCACCGGCGACTCCTCGCCATAGGCGCGGCCTGCGATCACGCGCAGCCAGGCACCGTTGCGGCGCTGCTCCGGGAGGGTCGCGGCGGCGTGGTGATAGAACGCCGGCTCCACTTCCTCGTGCGACTTCGGCAATGCCACCCAGGTCTGCATCCCGTGGATCGGATGGTCGTGACCGCGCTCCGGCGGGGGCGTGCGTTCGGAGTGCGCGATGCCGCGGCCGGCGGTCATCCAGTTGACGTCGCCGGGACGGATCACCTGGTCCGAGCCGAGCGTGTCGCGGTGGCCGATGGCGCCGGACCAGAGGAAGGTGACGGTGGCCAGGCCGATATGCGGATGGGGACGCACGTCGATGCCGGTACCTGCGGTAAGGACGGCCGGGCCCATCTGGTCGACGAATACGAACGAACCGATGCTGCGGGCCTGCAGGGTGGGGACGGCGCGGCGGACTTCCAGGCCGCCGATGTCGTGTACGCGCGGGGCGATGATGGTGGTCATGCGGGCGTCTCGCTGGCAAGGATCAAGAGTGCCAGCATGGCATGCGGCCGTGACGGGCACATGCCCCATGCGGGTAACAGGGTGTTCCAGCCAACGGCGCAGCCCCTCGTGGCTGGGTTGCTGGATGCGGGTCAGGATGCGAGTCAGTGTTTGGGCCGGGCGGGTGGGTTGCGCAGGACACGCCGTAAACCCATCCATGGGGGCTCGATGGCGCCATCCATGGCGCCAACGGTCCCGCGCAACCCACCCGCCCGGCCCCTGACAGTTTCCGTGTGCGTCCAGCCACGGAGAAGAAAAAAGAAAATCAACATCAAACGCCGGTCGCTTCGCTCCTGGTGGCGACCAAGGTCGACACCCACCAGTTCGCAGTGATCCACACCGGAATCGAGATTCACCGACCGTCACCGGGAAACTGTCGGGGGTGGGGCGGTGTCGGGTTGCGGGGTGTCCGCGGCATGGATGCCGCGGCCAAGCCCCCAGGGACGGGTTTACGGCGTCCCCGCAACCCGACACCGCCCCGCCCGACAAACAGAAAAGCCAGAGCCGCTTTGGCTCTGGCTTCTGCTGTGGAACTTGACGTTGCCTCTGCGGGTGCCGGGCCGCAGGCCCGGCCGATCACATCACACCACCGGTTCGCGCAGGGCAGGGTTGTCCCAGCCCGGGCGCGGGGCAAAGCGGTCACCGTGACGCTGCTGCAGCGCCTTCAGGCGCTCGACGATCACATCGGCACCCACCGCGCGGATGTGCTGGATCGGACCCCCGCGGAACGGCGCGAATCCGGTGCCGAAAATCACGCCCGCATCCAGCAGGTCCGCATCGGCCACCACGCCTTCGTGCAGGCAGGCCACGGCTTCGTTGAGCAGCGGCAGGATCAGGCGATCTTCCAGGTCCGCAGGGGCCTGGTAGTCGCTGGCGACATCCGGCTTCTTCGGCTTGCCGTTCTCCCAGGTGTAGATGCCCTGGCCATCCTTCTTGCCGCGCTTGTCGGCTTCCACCGTCTGCAGTGCCGCCGGAATCTGCAGGCCGAGGAACGGCGCCAGCTCGCGGCCCACGCCGGCGGCGACATCCAGGCCGACCGTGTCGATCAACTCGATGGGGCCCATCGGCATGCCGAACTTCACCGCTGCCTTGTCGATCACCGGGCCCGGGATACCTTCGGCATAGGCGGTGGCCGCCTCCAGCATGTACGGGAACAGCACGCGGTTGACCAGGAAGCCCGGGCTGCCCGCCACCGGTACCGGGAACTTGCCCAGCGCCTTGCAGAACGCTGCCAGACGGCGCTCGGTCTCCGGCGCCATGCCGTCGTGATGGATGATTTCCACCAGCGGCATCTGTGCCACCGGATTGAAGTAGTGCAGGCCGGCGAACTGCGCCGGGCGCTGGATGTGGTCGCGCAGTTCCACCAGCGGAATCGACGAGGTATTGGTGGTCAGCAGCGCATCGGCCTTCATGCCCGGCTCCAGCGTCTGGTACAGCGCGCGCTTGGCCTCCGGGTTCTCGATGATCGCCTCGATCACCAGATCGGCGGCGGCCACGCCTTTGCCCTCCAGATCCGCCCGCAGCCGCGCCGCCACCGCCGGACGCTTGCTCTCGTCCTTCACCTTCTTGGCGAACAGTGCCTGCGCGCGTTCCATCGCCGGATCGATGAAGCGCTGCTCGCGATCCTGCAGGGTGACCTCGAAGCCCTTGTAGGCTGCCCACGCGGCGATGTCACCGCCCATCACGCCGGCGCCGACCACGTGCACGTGGCGGATGCCGGAATCGCCGCCGCCCAGACCCTTCAGGCGCTCGGTCAGGAAGAAGATGCGGATCAGATTGCGCGCGGTCGGCGTGCTGGCCAGTTTGACCACCGCGCGGCGTTCGGCATCCAGGCGGGCCTGCACCGGCTTGCCGGCGCTGCGCTGCCAGGTGCTGATCAGTGCATAGGGCGCCGGGTACTGGTCCTTCTTCGCCTTGCGCGCGACCTGCTTGATCATCTGCGGTGCCAGCACCTTGCGCGCCAGCCAGGTGTTGCTGGCCCATGCCAGCGCACGCTGCTTGAACGGCCGCGTGGTACCGGCCAGCGCCAGTGCGACGGCGGTGTCGAGCACCACCGCCGGTGCCACCACCTTGTCGACCAGGCCGATCCCACGCGCGGCCGAGGCCGAGAGGGTGCGGCCGGTCAGCATCATGTCCATCGCCGCCGGCGCGCCGACCAGCTGCGGCAGGCGCGCGCTGCCACCCCAGCCGGGGAAGATACCCAGCTGGGTTTCCGGCAGGCCGATGCGGGTGCTGCTGTCATTGGAGGCCACGCGGTAACGGCAGGCCAGGGCCAGCTCGGTGCCACCACCCAGGCAGTGGCCATGGATGGCTGCAACGGTCGGGCAGGGCAGCTCCGCCAGCTTCTGATAGGTGGACTGGCCGCGCCGGATGGCATCGTTGACGGTGCCGCGCCGGTCGAACTCCTGGAATTCCTTCAGATCGGCGCCGGCGATGAAGCCGGCCTTCTTCAGGGACTGGATCACCACGCCCTTCGGCGGATCCAGCGCGATGCGTTCGAGCAGATCGCCCAGCTCCAGCAGCACGTCCTGCGACATCGCGTTGACACTGCTGTCCTGACGATCCAGGGACAGGACCACCACGCCGTCGTCGCGGATCTCGGGGTGCCAGTGGCTGAAGCGGAGACCATCGAAGCCTGAGAGCATGGACGTTCCATCCGGTTGTGTATGGAGAAGCGGCTATGATCCAGAGGTTGTTTCCCCCGCGTCAAATCCCTATAGCAGGGGAGTGGCGGTTCCGGATCCATGGCCGTGGAACAGAACGCTAACGGAACAGTGGTTAAAAGCTGGTGCGGCGCCGGGTGATCGGCGACTGAACTTTTCCCGGGATTGGCAGTCTCATTGCCCGACGTCGGTTGGGCTGACAGGAGTGCGGCCCCCCATGGCCGAGGTTGAAACACCACAGGAGCTGGATCTGGAACTGGTCCGGCGCGTGCAGCGCGGCGAGAGCGCGGCTTTCGATGTACTGGTGCGCAAGTATCAGCATCGGGTCGTGGCCCTGGTCGGTCGCTACATCGCCGACTGGAGTGAATGTCAGGACGTCGCCCAGGACACTTTCATACGCGCCTACCGCGCGATCGGAAGCTTCCGTGGCGATGCCCAGTTCTCAACCTGGTTGCATCGGATCGCCGTGAACACTGCCAAAAACTACCTGGCTTCACACAATCGACGTCCGCCGACAGATGACATCGACATCGGCGATGCCGAACAGTTCGACAGCGGCACGCGCCTGCGCGACACCGACACGCCCGAACGCGAGTTGATGCGCCAGGAGCTGGAACAGACAGTGATGAAGGCCGTCAACGCGCTGCCGGAAGAACTCCGGTCGGCGATCACCCTGCGCGAGGTGGAAGGCCTGAGCTACGAGGAAATCGCGCAGAAGATGGGGTGCCCGATCGGCACCGTGCGCTCTCGGATCTTCCGGGCGCGCGAGGCGATCGACACCGAACTCCGGCCGCTGCTGGACATCGGCAGCGCCACCCGCGAGAAGAGCCGCGTATGACCAGTCATCCATTCAACGAATCGCAGAATCATCAATCGCCGGCCGGGCTGCGGCTTGACCAGCGCCATCGGGAACAGCTGTCGGCCCTGGTCGATGGCGAGCTGGGGGCCGACGAGGCCCGCTTCCTGCTGCGCCGCATGGAGCATGACCCGGAACTGGCCGGCTGCCAGGAGCGCTGGCAGCTGCTGGGCGACGTGATGCGCGGGCAGGCGTCGGTGCTTGCGCCCGCCGGCTTCAGCGCCGCGGTTGCCTCTGCCATCGCCGCCGAACCCACGCCCCGGTCCGGGCCTCAGGACCGGCAGGTGCGCCGCAGTGGCTGGCGTACCTGGGGGGGCGGTGCCGCATTGGCTGCCTCGGTCGCTGCGGTGGCCCTGTTGATCGGCGGCGAGAAGCTGAAGGAGACCCCTCCCGGAGAGCCGCTGGCACCGCAGGTGGTGGCCAGCCAGGCCGAGCTGCCGCCGGCACCGGTATCGCCCGCGACGGTGACCGAAGCCTCGGTCGATCCGGCGGTGGTGGCGGTGGCCAGTGTTCCGGCGGCCGCATTGGCCGCCAGCCGTCGCCAGGACGCACGCCGCGCCAGCGCCAGTGCCACCCGCGGCCAGCAGGCTGCGCGGGTGGCACAGCGTGACGATGGGGCGCAGCGGGCTGTGGCCGCCGCCCAGGCGCCCTTGGTGCCGACCGTGCCGGCCGGTGCCAGCCGCAACCTGCCGTTCGGCGAGGTGGCCGGCCTGCAGGCCCGGCCGTGGCCGCGCTCCAGCCTGGCTCCGGCCGCGGGGGGCGCGCTCAACGCCAGCTTCCCGGCGCATGCCGACAGCGCCACGTTCTACCCCTTCGAGCCGCGCCTGCAGGACGACCTGCCGCCGCCGCCCCGCCCGCGCGACTGAGCCGGGTGCCGCCACGCCCCGCCGATCGCGGGGCCCTTCTTCTCCCTTCCATCCGATCCGGAGGTTGCCGTCCGATGACTCCCCGATTCCGCACGCAGGCCATCGGCCTGCTGGCCCTGACCCTGCCGCTGGTGGCCTGTGCCCAGGCGCCGTCCCCGGCTGCCCAGACCGCGCCGGCCGCGGCCGCTGCCGCGCCGCGCGCTCCTGCGCAGCCGCTGGTCACCGGCCTGCCCGATTTCACCAACCTCGTCGAGCAGGTCGGCCCGGGCGTGGTCAACGTCGACACCACCATCGTCCGCAGCAACCGCCAGGCGCGTGGGCCGATGGGGGACGACGACATGCCGGAGTTCTTCCGTCGCTTCTTCGGGCCGGACTTCCCGATGCCGGGGCAGGGGCCGGGCGGCCCCGACGGCGGTCCCAGCATCAAGGGCCGCGGCATGGGGTCGGGCTTCATCATTTCGCCCGACGGCTACGTGCTGACCAACTACCACGTGGTAGCCGACGCCAGCGAGGTGAAGGTCAAGCTGGGCGATCGCCGTGAGTTCACCGCCAAGGTGGTGGGTAGCGACCAGCAGTACGACGTCGCCCTGCTGAAGATCGAAGGCAGGAACCTGCCGACCGTCCGTGTCGGCGATTCCAACAGCCTGAAGCCGGGCCAGTGGGTTGTCGCGATCGGCTCGCCGTTCGGCCTCGACCACTCGGTCACCGCCGGCGTGGTCAGCGCCCTCGGCCGCAGCACCGGCGGCCCGGACCAGCGCTACGTGCCGTTCATCCAGACCGACGTGGCGATCAACCAGGGCAACTCCGGCGGTCCGCTGCTGAACACCCGGGGCGAAGTGGTCGGCATCAACTCGCAGATCTTCTCTGCGTCCGGTGGCTACATGGGCATCAGCTTCGCGATTCCGATCGACCTGGCGATGAGCGCGGTTGAACAGATCAAGAAGACCGGCCGGGTCACCCGCGGCCAGCTGGGCGCGGTGGTGCAGGAGATCGACGGCCTGAAGGCGCAGGCCATGGGCCTGCCGGACAGCCGGGGTGCGCTGGTCAACCAGATCGTGCCGGATTCGGCGGCCGCCCGCGCCGGTGTGAAGGTGGGGGATGTGATCCGCACCGTGAACGGCGCACCGGTCAACAGCTGGTCCGATCTGCCGCCGCTGATCGGCGCCATGGCCCCGGGCAGCCGGGTCACCCTGGGCGTGATCCGTGACGGCAAGCCGCGCGACCTGAGCGCCACCCTGACCGCGCTGGCCGAGGATGACCAGGCCAGCGCCCGCAGCCCCGCCACCGCCAGGGCCGATGCCGCTCCGCAGAGTGGTGCCAATGCCCTGCTGGGCCTGGACGTCAGCGATCTGACCGCGCCGCAGCGCAAGCAGCTGGGCCTGGAATCGGGCGAGGGCGTGCGCATCACCGGCGTCAAGGGGCAGGGCGCCCGGGATGCCGGCCTGTCCCCGGGCATGGTGATCCTGCAGGTGGCCAGCACCCAGGTGAGCGGCGTGGAGTCGCTGAACCGCGCGCTGTCCAGCTACAAGAAGGGCGATGTGGTGATGCTGCTGGTCCGCACCGGCAACGGCAACAGCGCCTTCGTGGCGGTCAAGGCCGGCGAGTAAGGACCGGGGCTGCTCCGGCAGCCGCTGCCCCCCCCGAAGCCCCGCTCAGGCGGGGCTTCGGTCGTTCCGGCCCTGGCCCGGCGAGGCGCCTTTCGCGGGCGGGCCCCGGGCGTGCGATAATCCACCGTTACCCTGACGACGCCGCGCGCCGCCGCCACCTATGTCATCTGATTCGATGCGGAACATCCGCAACTTCTCCATCATCGCCCACGTCGACCACGGCAAGTCCACGCTGGCCGACCGCATCATCCAGCTTTGTGGTGGCCTGCAGGCCCGCGAGATGGAAGCGCAGGTACTCGACTCCAACCCGATCGAGCGCGAGCGTGGCATCACCATCAAGGCGCAGTCGGTATCGCTGCCGTACCTGGCCAAGGACGGGCAGACCTATCATCTGAACTTCATCGACACCCCGGGCCACGTCGATTTCTCGTATGAAGTCAGCCGCTCGCTGGCTGCCTGTGAAGGTGCGCTGCTGGTGGTCGATGCTGCCCAGGGCGTGGAAGCGCAGTCGGTGGCGAACTGCTACACCGCGGTGGAGCAGGGTCTGGAAGTGGTGCCGGTGATCAACAAGATCGACCTGCCTACGGCCGACATCGAGCGCGCCAAGGCCGAGATCGAGGCCGTGATCGGCATCGACGCCAGCGACGCCGTGCCGGTCAGCGCCAAGACCGGCCTGAACGTGCAGGACGTGCTGGAGGCCATCGTCCATCGCATTCCGCCGCCGCAGCCACGCGATACCGACAAGCTGCAGGCGCTGATCATCGACTCCTGGTTCGACAACTACCTCGGCGTGGTCTCGCTGGTGCGCGTCATGCAGGGCGAGATCAAGGCCGGCGACAAGCTGCAGGTGATGTCCACCGGCCGCAACCACCAGGTCGACAACGTCGGCGTGTTCACCCCCAAGCGCAAGGTGTTGCCGGCGCTGCGCGCGGGTGAGGTGGGTTGGGTCACGGCCAGCATCAAGGACGTGCATGGTGCGCCGGTGGGCGACACCCTGACCCTGGCCGGTGATCCGGCACCGAAGCCGCTGCCGGGCTTCCAGGAAATGCAGCCGCGCGTGTTCGCCGGCCTGTTCCCGGTCGACGCCGAGGACTATCCGGACCTGCGCGAGGCGCTGGACAAGCTGCGCCTGAACGATGCCGCGCTGCGCTTCGAGCCGGAAAGCTCGGAGGCGATGGGCTTCGGTTTCCGCTGCGGCTTCCTCGGCATGCTGCACATGGAGATCGTGCAGGAACGGCTGGAGCGCGAATACAACCTGGACCTGATCAGCACCGCGCCGACGGTGGTGTACGAGGTCCTGAAGACCGATGGCTCGATCATCAACATGGACAACCCGGCCAAGCTGCCGGCGGTGAACCAGGTCCAGGAGATCCGCGAGCCGATCATCCGTGCCAACGTACTCACCCCCGAGGAGTACATCGGCAACATCATCAAGCTGTGCGAGGAAAAGCGCGGCAGCCAGATCGGCATCAACTACCTGGGCAGCCAGGTGCAGATCAGCTACGAGCTGCCGATGGCCGAAGTGGTGCTGGACTTCTTCGACAAGCTGAAGTCGGTCAGCCGCGGCTACGCGTCGCTGGACTATCACTTCGTGCGCTTCGATGCCGGCCCGTTCGTGCGCGTGGACGTGCTGATCAATGGCGACAAGGTCGATGCGCTGTCGCTGATCGTCCACCGCAGCCATGCCGACCGCCGCGGCCGCGAGCTGTGCGAGAAGATGAAGGACCTGATCCCGCGGCAGATGTTCGACGTGGCGATCCAGGCGGCTGTCGGCTCGCAGATCATCGCCCGTACCACGGTCAAGGCCATGCGCAAGAACGTGCTGGCCAAGTGCTATGGTGGCGACGTTTCGCGCAAGAAGAAGCTTCTGGAAAAGCAGAAGGAAGGCAAGAAGCGCATGAAGCAGGTCGGCCGCGTGGAAATCCCGCAGGAAGCGTTCCTGGCCGTGCTGCAGATGGACAACAAGTAAGCGCGCACCGGCCCTCCGGGGCCGGTCGTCCGGTGACGTTGCAAAGGACCCTGAATGAAACTGTTTGAGATCCTCCTGGTCGTGCTGACCCTGGCCTCGGGCCTGATCCTGCTTGCGGACAAGCTGTACTTCGCCAGGCGCCGCGCCCAGCGTGCAGGCCTGCTCGACACCGAGCCGGTGCTGGTGGATTACTCGCGTGCATTCTTCCCGGTGCTGGCGATCGTGCTGGTCGTGCGCAGCTTCATCGCCGAGCCGTACAAGATCCCGTCCAGCTCGATGATGCCGAACCTGCTGATCGGTGATTTCATCCTGGTCAACAAGTTCGCCTATGGCCTGCGCCTGCCGATCACCAATACCCGCTTCGTGCCGGTGGGTGATCCCGCGCGCGGCGATGTGGTGGTGTTCCACTTCCCGGGCCACGGCGACAACGACCCGGCCAAGGGCGAGAACTTCATCAAGCGCGTGATCGGCGTGCCGGGTGACACCGTGGTGTTCGAGGGCGACAGCCTGGTGCTGAACGGCGAGCCGGTGAAGTACGACAACAAGGGCATCTACGCCGGCCACAAGGGCCAGGGCGAGGGCGCCAACCTGCTGGTCGAGCATCTCCCGGGCCGCACCCATACCGTGCTGGAGACCGACTATCCGCGTGGCCAGGGCCAGTGGACGGTGCCGGCCGGCAAGTACCTGGTGATGGGCGACAACCGTGACAACAGCGATGATGGACGCTTCTGGGGGCTGCTGCCGGAAGAGAACCTGCGGGGCAAGGCATTCCTGATCTGGCTGAACTGCCAGGGCTGGTTCTGCAAGGACGGTTTCGAGCCGTCGCGGATCGGCTCGGGCATCAACTGAGTATTTTCACATCCAACGCGTATCTGGGGAGAACGCAATGAAGACGATGAACACGCAGCGCGGCATCACCCTGACCTCGTTTCTGGTGGTCCTGGTCGTGGTTGGCTTCTTCATCTACATCGGCATGAAGCTGTTCCCGATGTACCAGGAGTATTACGCGGTACGCTCGGCGATGAAGAGCCTGGCCAGCCAGCCGGGCGTGGCCAGCATGGAGCCGGCGCGGATCCAGGATCTGTTCTTCAAGCGGCTGTACATCAACTACTCGGACAACGTGAAGCCGGGCAACGTCAAGTTCGATCGCCGCGACAATGGCTGGACCCTCAAGGTCAACTACGAAGTGCGTCGCCCGTTGATCGGCAACCTCGATGTGGTTGGCAAATTCGATTCTTCCCAGGACCTGACCCGAAGCGGTGCCCAGTAAATTCATCCAACGTGGCGACCTGATCGGCCATGCCTTCCGCGACCCGGCGCTGCTCAAGCAGGCGCTGACCCATCGCAGTGCCGGCGTGCCGCATAACGAGCGCCTGGAATTCCTCGGCGACAGCATCGTCAACATGATGGTCGCCGAGGCGCTGTACCAGCGCTGGCCCAAGGCCGACGAGGGCGCACTGACCCGCGCCCGCGCTGAGCTGGTGCGTGAAGGGGCGCTGGCAGTGATCGCCCGTACCCTGCAGCTGGGCGAACGGCTGATCCTGGGCGCGGGCGAGATGAAGTCGGGCGGGCACCGCCGCGACTCGATCCTGGCCGATGCACTGGAGGCGGTGGTGGCCGCGATCTACCTGGACGCCGGTTTTGACGCGTGCCGGGAGACGGTGCTGCCCTGGTTCACGGCCTCGATGGAGGCGCTGCCGGCCACCGGCCGCCCCGAGAAGGACCCCAAGACCCGCCTGCAGGAATGGCTGCAGGCCCGGCAGAAGGCGTTGCCCCAGTACGAACTGGTGTCAGAATCCGGTGACGACCACGCCAAACATTTCCGGGTACGCTGCAACGTGGCCGACCCGGCCGCCAGCACCGAGGGCGAAGGCGCCTCGCGGCGGCTTGCCGAACAACAGGCGGCTGCAGCCGTCCTAGAACAACTGGATTCCAAGTGAGCGAACAAACTTCCCATCATTGCGGCAGCGTGGCCGTCATCGGCCGCCCGAACGTCGGCAAGTCGACCCTGACCAATGCCCTGGTCGGGGCCAAGGTCAGCATCGTCTCCAACCGGCCGCAGACCACCCGCCACCGCCTGCTCGGCATCGCCACCTATCCGGAAGGCCAGCTGGTGCTGGTCGATACCCCGGGCCTGCACAAGGTGCAGAAGCGGGCGATGAACCGGGTGATGAACCGCGCCGCGCGCGGCTCGCTGGAAGGCGTGGATGCAGGCCTGCTGGTGATCGAGGCCGGGCGCTGGGATGACGAAGACAGCCTGGCCTTCAACGTGCTGCGCGATGCCGGCATCCCGGTGGTGCTGGTGGTCAACAAGATCGATCGCCTGAAGGACAAGGGCGCGCTGCTGCCGTTCCTGCAGGAGGTGACCGCCGGCCGTGATTTCGCCGCCGTGCATCCGATCTCGGCGCAGAAGCGCAACGGCCTGGACGCCCTGGTGCGTGACGTGCTGGAGCTGCTGCCGGAAGCCCCGCCGATGTTCGGCGAGGACGAGATCACCGACCGCAGCCAGCGTTTCCTTGCCGGTGAACTGGTACGCGAGCAGCTGATGCGCCAGCTTGGCGAGGAGCTGCCCTATGCCACCACCGTGGAGATCGAGCGCTTCACCGAGGATGGCAATCTTCTGCGCATCGGCGCGGTGATCTGGGTCGAGCGGGAAGGCCAGAAGGCCATCGTGATCGGCAAGGGGGGCGCGCGCCTGAAGGAGATCGGGGCCAAGTCGCGCCTGCAGATGGAGCGTCTGTTCGGTGCCAAGGTGTTCCTGGAAACCTGGGTGCGCGTACGTGAAGGCTGGTCCGACGACGAGGCCGCGCTGAAGGCCTTCGGTTACGAGTAAGCCACGGCGATCGCTTCGGTGATCATCGAGGACGACACGGGGTTCGTGCTGCATGCGCGGGCCTATCGCGAAACCAGCCTGCTGGTGGAGGTGCTGAGCGCGGAGCATGGCCGGATCGGCCTGCTTGCGCGCGGCGTGTCCACGGCCAAGGGCCAGGTGTTGCGCGCGGCCCTGCAGCCGCTGCAGTGGATCCGCTTCAGCGCACAGCAGCGCGGCGAACTGGCGCAGCTGCGTGCCGCCGAAGCGCTGGACGCGGCGCCGCGGCTGGTCGGCCAGGCCATGCTGGCCGGCTTCTACCTGAGTGAACTGACGCTGCGGCTGGCGCCACGCCAGGATCCGTTGCCGGAGGTGTACCTGGCGTACGGCGAGGCACGCGCGCGGCTGGCAGTGGGCGCCGGACTGGCCTGGACGCTGCGCCGCTTCGAGCGCGAGCTGCTTGCCGCACTGGGGCTCGGTTTCGATCTGGAAAGCGCCAGCGATGGTCAGCCGATCGATCCGGCAGCGCGTTATGCGCTGGATCCGCAGGAAGGGCCGCAACGGCTGCTCAGCGAGCGCGGTGGAGAGCGCAGTGCGGCGGCCACCGGTTCGGCGCTGTTGGCGCTGGCGGCCGACGAGGAGCCGGGGCCTGCCGATCTGGCGAGCCTGCGGCTGCCCATGCGGCGGGTGCTGGCGCACCACCTGGGGCCACGGGGGCTGAAGTCCTGGGAGCTGCTGGAGCAGTTGGCCCCCCGGCGGTAGGCGGGCGGGGTCAGAACCGTCTTCCGCAGGGAAAGGGATCTGACCCCGGATTGATTTCGATATCTGACGGGGCAGGGCGCACCCGTGCCGGGCAACCCTCAGTGCAGCAGTGCCGCTACCGCGGCGCGGAAGCCCGCTTGGGCCAGGTCCGACTCCGGCATGTGGTGCAGCTGGCGCACCGCGCGGCCCAGCCGTGCGGCACCGACGAAGCCGCAGCTTGCCTGCAGCCGGTGCAGCTGGCTGCGCAGCTGGCGTTCATCATGCTGGTCCACGGCCTGCTCCACCGCATCGCGGACGCCCGGCAGTTCCGCAAGGAACAGCTCGCGCAGGGCGATCAGGTGGTTGCGCTGGCCATTGAGAGCGGCCAGAGCGGCGGTCTCGTCCCAGTCCTGCCCGTTCAGCTCGATCGCAGCGGGGGCCGGAGCGACGGCGATGCCGGCCGGCGAGTTGACCAGGGCGCGGCGGACCGCCTTCAGCAACTGGTCGCGGCCGAGCGGCTTGACCAGGGTGTCGCTGAAACCGGCCTCACGCAGGCGCGCATGGATGGACGTGTCGCCGTCGGCGGTATGCGCCAGCGCAGGCGTGTCCGGATGCGAACGGCGCAGTTCGCGCAGCAGCTGCGCGCCATTGCCGTCAGGCAGGTTGACGTCGATCAGCCACAGGTCGTGGGCCCCGGGCTCGGCGCTTGCCAGGGCACTGGCAAGGGAGTCCGCGGTATCGACGTCCGCCGGCAGGGTTTCCAACGCCGCCTTGAAAAACCCGCGGCTGATGATGTCGTCCTCGACAAGCAGGAAGCGGGGCCGACCGGCCCGCGGGGTCATCTGCATCAGGGGCTGCCTCCATGTCAGCTGGTTGACATCATCAAGCACGGCGGCGGCTGGCGCAAGCGGCGGCAGGCCCCGCCGGTCAGGATCTGCGACAATACGCGCCCATTTTCGCCCGCAGCCTGTTGCCACGTGGCCCGATCCCGCTCCCGCATCGACCGTACCCCGTTCCAGACCGAGATCCTCGACCTCAGCCATGATGGTCGCGGCGTCGCCCGCCGTGAAGGCGAAGGTGGCAAGGTCACCTTCATCAGCGGCGCTCTGCCGGGCGAAGTGGTCATGGCTGAACAGACGGCCCGCAGCCGCCATTTCGACGAAGCACGCACCGTGGAAGTGCTGCAGGCCTCGCCACAGCGGGTGACGCCGAAGTGCCCGCATTTCGGCACCTGCGCCGGCTGCGTGCTGCAGCACCTGGATGAAGACCAGCAGATCGTTGCCAAGCAGCGCGTGCTGATGGACAACCTGGAACGCATCGGTCACGTGAAGCCGGGCCGCGTGCTGCCACCGCTGGTCGGCGACAGCTGGGGTTACCGCCGCAAGGGGCGCTTCTCGGTGCGCCGCGTCGAGAAGAAGGACAAGACCCTGGTCGGCTTCCGTGAACAGGACCCGCGCTTCGTCGCCGATCTCAGCCAGTGCCTGACCGTGATCCCCGAAGTGGGCACCAAGGTGCAGGCGCTGTCGACCTTCATCGAGTCGCTCGACGGCAAGCGCGACATCCCGCAGATCGAGTTCATCGGCGGTGACCAGGCCATCGCGCTGACCGTGCGTCATCTGCAGCCGCTCAGTGATGCCGACCGCGCCGCATGGGCCAGCTTCGGCCAGCAGCACGGATTCGCCATCTACCTGCAACCCGGTGGCGTGGACACCGTCCATCCGCTGGACGGGCAGGGCGTGCCGCTGTCGTTCCGGCTGGCGCCGTGGGATGTCGAACTGGCATTCCGGCCACTGGATTTCATCCAGGTCAATGCCAAGCTCAACGAGAAGATGATCGCTCACACCCTGGATCTGCTGGAGCCGGGTGAGGACGAGCGCGTGCTGGACCTGTTCTGCGGGCTGGGCAACTTCACCCTGCCGCTGGCGCGCCGAGTGCGCGAGGTGGTGGGCGTGGAAGGCGACGCGGGCCTCGTTGCCCGCGCACGTGAGAACGCCGAGCGCAACGGGCTGGGCAACGCCCAGTTCTACAGCGCCGACCTGACCCAGGACCAGCGCGCCACGCCGTGGATGCGCCAGGGCTTCGACAAGCTGTTGCTGGACCCGCCGCGCTCGGGCGCGATCGAGGTGCTGCAGCAGCTGCCGTTGAAGCAGTTCAAGCGCATCGTGTACGTCAGCTGCCATCCGGGATCGCTGGCCCGGGACGCGGGTTATCTGGTGAACGAGCAGGGCTTCAGCCTGGTCAGTGCCGGCGCCATGGACATGTTCCCGCACACCGCGCACGTGGAAAGCATCGCGGTGTTCGAAAAGCGCTGACCCGCTGTCATGCCCATCGCGCATAATGGCGCGATGGGCATCGAGATCGAACGCAAATTCCTCGTCAGCAGCGACGGCTGGCGTGCGGCCGCACACCGGGTGATTCCGATGGCGCAGGGCTACATCAACGATCTGGGCGCGCTCGACAGCGGCCGCCAGAACGCGTCCGTGCGGGTGCGCATCGAAGGTGAGCACGCCGCGCTGAACCTGAAGTCGCGCACGATCGGCCATACCCGCCAGGAGTTTGATTACCCGATTCCGGTGGAGGATGCGCGCGCGCTGCTGGCGCTGTGCGTGGGGGGCCTGATCGACAAGCGTCGCCACCTGGTCGAGCATGCCGGCCTGACCTGGGAAGTGGATGAGTTCCTGGGCGACAACGCCGGCCTGGTGGTGGCCGAAGTCGAGCTGGAAAGCGCCGGGCAGGCCATCGCCCTGCCGGACTGGGCCGGCGCGGAGGTCACCGACGACCCGCGCTACTACAACGTCGCACTGGCCAGTCATCCCTATTCACGCTGGTGAAAGGGGCATTCCCCCTTTTTTCGGGGCGCCCGGACCCCATGTCGGTGGGATGAGAATCGACATCTACTCCGACGTGGTCTGTCCCTGGTGCTGGATCGGCAAGCACCGTTTCCAGCAGGGGGTGCAGTTGCTGGGGGCCGATGCCCCAGCACTCGACATCCACTGGCAGCCGTTCCAGCTGGACCCGGATGCGGGCACCACGCCGGTGCCGCTGCGCGAGGCGTATGCGCGCAAGTTCGGCGGTGTCGAGCGCACAGAGCAGATTCTCGGCCAGACCCAGGCCACCGCCCGTGGCGAAGGCCTGCCCATGGACTTCAGCCAGGGCCAGGTGCGGGTGACCACCCTGCCAGCGCACCGGCTGCTGTGGCTGGCCGGCCAGCACGGTGTGCAGGACGCGGTCGGAGAGGCGCTGTTCCGCGCCCATTTCGAGCACGGCCAGAATCTGGCGGACACAGAGGTGCTGACCCGGGCCGGTGTGGCAGGCGGACTGGATGCGGCAGAGATCGCCCAGATGCTGGCCTCCTCACGGGGCCTGGCCGAGGTTGAAGCGGGACTGGACCAGGCCCGTGCGCTGGGTGTTTCCTCGGTGCCGACCTTCGTCATCGACGGCCGCTGGGCGATTTCCGGCGCCCAGCCTCCGGAAGCCTTCGCCCAGGCGCTGCGGCAGATCGCGGCGGAGCAGGGCACGGCAACCGGACGCAGTGGCGACGACGCCTGTGGTGCGGACGGCTGCAGGGTCTGATCCTTCGAGGGGCGCGCGATGGACGCCCCCACCTGCGTCCAACGGCCGGTTCTGCGACAATGCGGCACTGCGCCATGCGGGCGCCCGTTGTGGAGAACGACCATGCTGCTGATCGGCGTTGCCGGCACTGAACTGACCCCCCAGGAACGCGACTGGCTGCAGCACGATGCCGTTGCCGGGGTGGTGCTGTTCACGCGCAACTTCGCCTCCCGCCAGCAGGTGAGCGAGCTCAGCGCCGCGATCCGCGAGGCCGCGCCGCGCCCGCAGCTGATCTGCGTCGACCAGGAAGGCGGTCGCGTGCAGCGTTTCCGCAAGGGCTACAGCGATCTGCCGCCGCTGCAGGAGATCGGTGCCGGCTATGCGAAGGATCCCGGCGCCGCGTTGGCGCTGGCCGAGCAGCACGCCTGGCTGATGGCCAGCGAAGTGCGCGCCAGTGGCGTGGACCTGAGCTTTGCCCCGGTGGTCGACCTGGGCCGTGGCAACCTTGCGATCGGCAACCGCGCTTTCAGTGAAGACCCGCAGGTCGTGGCTGCGTTCACCGAGGCCTACGTACGCGGCATGCACGCGGCCGGCATGGCGGCCACCCTCAAGCATTTTCCCGGCCATGGCACCGTGCTGGAAGACACCCATGTCGATACCGCGGTCGATCCGCGGACGCTGGACGAACTGCGCGCGCAGGACCTGGTGCCGTTCCGGGCCGGTGTTGCCGCCGGTGCCGACGCCGTGATGATGGCGCACGTGATCTACCCGCAGGTGGCGCCGGAACCGGCCGGCTATTCGCCGCGCTGGATCCAGGAGGTGCTGCGTGGCGAGCTGGGCTTCCGCGGCGTGGTGTTCTCCGACGACATCGGCATGGCCGCTTCGCACCATGCCGGTGGCGTTGCGGCACGCGTGCACGCGCACCTGGATGCGGGCTGCGACGTCGTGCTGGTCTGCCATCCGGAGCTGGTCGATGAAGCCCTGCACGCGGTGCAGGGACGCTCCCTCAATACCGCTGCGCTGCTTGGCCTGCTCGGCCGCGGCGCGCTTGGCTGGGATGGCCTGCTGGCCGATGCCCGCCATGGCGACACTCAATCCCGTCTGCTTGAAACCCTTGGAAGAACCGTCTGATGCCGAACCTCACCATTTCCCAGGCCCTGGCCCAGGCCGACCTGCTGGTTGACCGCCCCACCATCGACAAGGCCATCGCCGGTATCGCCGACGCCATCGCGCGCGATTACAAGGGCGAGGTGCCACTGTTCCTGTCGATCATGCACGGTGCGCTGCCGTTCGCCGGCCAGCTGGCGCTGGAGCTGGGTGCGCGCGGCCAGGACGTGCAGTTCGATTACCTGCACGCCACCCGCTATCGCGGTGAAACCACCGGCGGCGACCTGGTGTGGAAGCACAAGCCGGCCACCGCGCTGTTCGGCCGCCGTGTGCTGCTGGTCGATGACATCCTCGATGAGGGCTACACCCTGCAGGGCGTGCGCACCTGGTGCCTGGAACAGGGCGCGACCGACGTGCGCATCGCAGCGATGACGGTGAAGAAGCACGATCGCGGGCTGCCGGATGTGACGGCTGACTACGCCGGTATCGAACTGCCCGACCGCTACGTGTTCGGTTTCGGCATGGACGTCAACGAGACCCTGCGCTGCGTGCCGGCCATCTACGCGATGAAGGAATAACAGGCACGGCCGTCCGCGGCCGTCCTTTGCCGCCGCCGGCATCCTCGGGTGCCGGCGTTCGTCTTTCTCTGGAGTGCTTTCGATGCAACAGATCGCCCTGGCCGTGATCGGCGGTACCGGTGTCTACAACCTGGCCAAGCTCGACGATGTGCAGACCCACGAGGTCGAGACCCGCTTCGGCCGTCCCTCCGGCCCGGTGCGCGTGGGCACGCTGCTGGGCAACCGCGTGGCGTTCCTTGCGCGCCATGGCGAGGGCCACTCGCTGCCGCCGCACAAGATCAACTACCGCGCCAATCTGGCTGCGCTGCAGCAGATCGGCGCCCAGCGCGTGCTGGCGCTGAACACCGTCGGGGGCATCACCGAGCAGGTCGGGCCGCGCGTGCTGGCCTGCCCGGACCAGATCATCGACTACACCTGGGGCCGGATCAGCACGATCTGTGAAGAAGAGGGTACCGAAGTGCTGCATGTGGACTTCGGCCACCCGTACACGCCGATGCTGCGGAGCAAGATTCTGGCCGCAGCCAAAGTGACGGGTGTCACGGTCCATGACGGTGGCTGCTACGGTGCGACGCAGGGGCCGAGGCTGGAAACCATCGCGGAAATCGCCCGCATGCGGCGCGATGGCTGCGATCTGGTGGGCATGACCGGAATGCCCGAAGCCGCGCTGGCGCGGGAGCTGGGGCTGGATTACGCGTGCCTGGCGATCGTGGCGAACTGGGCCGCGGGCTGTGGTGATGGCGAGGAGATCACGATGGCCGAAGTGCTGGCCAATGTGCAGGCGGCGAGCAATGGACTTCCGGAACTGATCGGCGAATTGGCACGGGGGTGATTGTCTTCGCCGAGCAAGCTTTGCATACTCAGCCGGTACGCGGGTTCAGCGTACACCACCCATTCATTGCATAAGGTCTCGCATCACCATGCCGAACGGTACCGTCAAGTGGTTCAACGACGCCAAGGGATTTGGCTTCATCTCGCCGGAGGATGGCAGCGCCGACGTGTTCGCGCACTTCTCCGCCATCAACTCCAAGGGCTTCCGCAGCCTGCAGGAAGGCCAGCGTGTCACCTATGACGTGACCCAGGGCCCGAAGGGTGCCCAGGCTTCGAACATCACGCCGGCCGAGTGATCCACTCGACAGTGCGTTGAGAACCCCGCTCCGGCGGGGTTTTTTTTTTGCGCCCATCGCATGGGACCGAACCCAAGCCGCGCGCGGGCGGGCCGCCCTGCCGGCGAATGTCCCCCGGCGCCGGCCTTCGACCGTCGCCTCCTCCTTTACTTCGCCGGCAGGGCGGCCCGCCCGCGCACGGCTTGGAGAACGATCCGGATCCGGCTGGGGCACAATGTGCGGATGACGGAACGACTTCGCATTGCCGTGATTGGATACGGCACCGCTGGCCAGGCGATGGCCATCCTGCTGACCCGCGACGGGCACGACGTTGAGATCTTCGAGCGCGTACCGACCCCTGGGCCGGTCGGCGCCGGTTTCCTGTTGCAGCCCAGCGGCCTGCAGGTGCTGTGGCAGATGGGACTGCTGGAGGCCGTGCGCGCGCATGCCGCGCCGGTGCATCGGCTTTATGGCGACACGCCGTGCGGACGTGCGGTGATGGACATGGGCTATGGCGGCCTCGATGTCCGCCTGCACGGTCTGGGCATGCAGCGCGGCGCCCTGTTCTCGCTGCTGGACCAGGCCCGCGATGGCGCCGGCCAACTGCATGCGGGGACCACCATCGACGCGGTCGATACCGCGCGGGGGCAACTGCGCGACAACGAAGGCCGCACCCATGGCCCGTTTGACCTGGTGGTGGCGGCCGACGGCGCAGCGTCGTCCCTGCGCGCGACCATTGCCGGCGGCGCTGGCCTCGACCGCGTCTATCCGTGGGGCGCATTGTGGTGCCTGCTGCCGGCCGGAGAGTGGCCGCACGTGCAGCAGCTGCGCCAACGCTACGTCGCCGCGCGCAAGATGATCGGCCTGTTGCCGGTGGGCACGCGTCCGGGTGATGACACGCCGCGCCTGAGTTTTTTCTGGAGCCTGCCACGCGCCGACTTCGCGCGTTGGGAAGATGAAGGCATGCAACCATGGCTGCAGGAACTGCATGCGCTCTGGCCCGAGGCCAGCGCACGCTTCGATCACCTGCACGATGCCGGACAGCTGTCCCGGGCGGTTTACCGCGATGCGGTGATGACCCGCTGGCATCAGGGGCGCATGGTCCTGGTCGGCGATGCAGCGCACGCGATGAGCCCGCAGCTGGGGCAGGGCGTGAACATGGCGCTGCTCGATGCGCTGGCGCTGCGAGACGCGCTGCGTGTGCATGGCGCTGGTGAGACGGCACTGCAGGCTTACCAGGCGCAGCGACGTGCGCATGTGGCGGTGTACCAGCGCTGGAGCCGCTGGCTGACGCCGCTGTTCCAGTCCGATCGCGATGCGTGGGCCAAGGCGCGCGACGCGCTGCTTGGCCCGATGGGGCGGCTGCCGGGGGGACGCGGGCACATGCTGCGGGTGCTCAGTGGAACCCAGCACGGCTGGTTCGGTTCGCTTGCTCTGGATCCAGCCTTCCTCGAAGCCCTGGCCCGGCCGCCCGTTGCGCTTGCCACGCAGGCTGCCACGGCGGCTGCGTGAATCGCATCATCACGTGAATTAACGGTTACCTCACCGCGTCTGTGCGACAAGAGTGAAGCACGCCACAGCTGCGTCGCCCGTTTTCCTCTCCGTGATTCGAACATCGCGTGGCCCGGGTGGCGCCGCCGTCGCGGCCTGCTGCGGCCCGGATGTGCTGCGAGTTCACGAGGAGGACGCCATGTTGTTCGCGGTCGAAGAGCTGGAATCGGAAATCTGCAAGCTGCGGGGATTGCTGCAGATGCTGCACGAGGACCAGCCCGACGTTCTGGAGGATGTGTTCGAGTTCCATGTGGGCAGCCTGATCAGTCATGCGCTGCCGGAACACCACACGCACATCCGCGCCTGCGCGCAGGAAATGCTGTCGGCCGTCCAGGCACTGCCGCGCCGGCAGAGCAACGACACGCCCGATTTCCATCTGATGCCGGCGCTGGCGGGCGTCCGGCCAGCCTGACCGTCGCGCCCGCTGGCCTTACCGGCCAGGCATCGCCACCAGACCCTGTTCGACACAGGCGATGCGCCGTTCACCCTGCGCCGGTGCGATGACCCAGCCGCCGGTGAAGGCGGAGAATGCCGGCAGCACCGTCAATCCTTCGCGGAGCCAGAACGCCGGAAAGCGGCGGCGCAGCGCCGGCAGTGCGATCTGCGGATGGATATGGCCGGCAATGACGTGCGCCGCGGGCATGTGCCGTGGTTCATGGCACAGCAGGAACGCGCCCAGTTGCACCTCCTCATGCGGCTCCACCTGCAGCGCCGCGTGCGGCAGGTGCCGATCATGATTGCCGCGTATCACATGCACCGCCAGCGCGGAGTGCTGCTCTCGCCATCCCAGCCATTGCCGGTACCACGCCGCACGATGCGCCGGCCCATGCAGCACATCGCCCAGTATCCACAGCTCGCGGCAAGCCCTTGCCTGCACCAGCCTCTGCAGGCGCTGCAGGTCGTCGCGGGTGCCGCCGGACGGCAGCGCGATGCCGGCGCGGCGGAACAGGTCGGCCTTGCCCAGGTGCAGGTCGGCGATCAGCAAGGCCTGCCGGGCCGGCCACCACAGTGCGCGCGCACCGAGCAGCAGCATGGGTTCACCGCCCAGCGTCACGGCCAGCTCATCGGCCATGGCGTCGCTCCAGTTGCTGTGCGGCACGCAGCACGCGGGTGCGCCAGTCTTCATTGCTGAACTGTCCGCGCAGGCGCTCGGCCCACAGCGGGAAGCCCAGCGGTGTCAGCGAGGCGGGATGCTGCAGTGACAGTGACTGCGTGCCGATGCGTTCGAGCACCTGCTGCAGGCCCGGCAGATCCAGGCTGTCCTGCAGCACTTCATGCTCGGCCAATGCCAGCAGCAGATGCTCGGGGTCGTGCTCGCGCAGCACGTCGTACAGCAGTCCGGCCGAGGCCTGCAGCTGGCGCAGCGAGCGCGGCGCGCCACCGGGCAGGCTGGGTACCAGCAGGCCAGCGACGCGTGCGATTCCGCGGAACTGGCGTCGCGCGAGTTCGCCCAGATTGACGGCGGCACGCAGATCCTCAAGCAGCTGATCGGCCGCGAACAGTTCCTTCCATTGCTCCGCCTGCAGCTCGATCGGCTGCGTCGGTGCCAGCACCAGCCCGTGGTCATTGACGGCATAGCCGATGCTGTTGCGCTGCCGGCGCGTGCAGCGCAGCGCCAGCAACGCCGCCAGTGCCTCGTGGACGTGGCGCCCGGCAAAGGGATAGACGAACACGAACTGGCCTTCGCGGCGCCGGACATCCTCCAGCAGCAGGTGCGCGGGCGATGGCCGGGCAGACAGGCGTGACTGCAGTGCCATCAGGGGGGCCAGCCAGCGCGACTCGGCGCTGTCGTCCGCGCCGGACAGCACCGCTTCCAGCTCGCGCCCGAGCGGCATGGACAGGGGCAGCTGGCCGCCCTGCCAGCGCGGGACGGTGCCTTCACCGCGCTTGCGGGCCAGGCGCACATAGGCGGTCATGTCGCGCAGCTGCACCAGCTCCAGCATGCGCCCGGCGAACTGGAATCGATCGCCTCTGCGCAGGCGGCTGGCGAACTGTTCTTCCACCGAGCCGAGGCCACCGCCGCGCAGGAACTGCACACGCACGGCGCCATCGCTGCTGATGGTGCCGATCGACAAGCGATGGCGCAGGGCCTGGCGGCGGTCGTGCACGCGATGGTAGCCGTCCGCGTCGAGCACCACCTTGTGGAAGTCCGGGTACTGGGCCAGTGCCCGTCCACCCTGCACGATGAAGTCCAGGACAGCCTGCCATTGCGCGTCGCCCAGCTGCGCGAATGCGTGCGTGCGCCTCACCTGCGCCAGCAGCGAGCGGCTGGTGAATCCCCCCGCCAACGCGCGGCTGACCGCATGCTGGGCGAGCACGTCCAGCGACAGGGTTGGCGGTCGCCTGGCTTCAACCACGCCGTCGCGCAGCGCGCGGCGGACGGCGGCGTACTCGGCCAGTTCCAGCGCATGGCTGGGCACGCACAGGATTCTGCCGCTGGCGCCGGGGCGATGCCTGGCACGGCCGGCGCGCTGGCGCAGCCGCGCCACGCCCTTCGGACTGCCAAGCTGCAGTACCTGGTCCACTTCGGGAAAATCGACGCCCAGATCCAGGCTGGAGGTGGCAACCACGCAGCGCATCGCACCGGCGCGCAGGCCGTCTTCTACCTGCTGACGCAGTGCGGGGTCCAGCGAACCGTGGTGCAACGCCAGCGTGGCGGCATCCTCCGGCCACACCGCCGCCAGCGCCTGGTGCCACAGTTCGGCCTGCGCCCGCGTGTTGGTGAACAGCAGGCTGCTGCGCGCGGCCATCAGCGCTTCCAGCACGCGCGGAAGCTGCGCCAGGCCAAGATGTCCGGCCCAGGGAAAGCGCTCGCCCGGTGCCGGCAGCAGGCTGCTGACGGTGACCGGACGCTGGCGCGCGCCTTCGACGATGGGTGCATCCGGCCTGTCCGGCAGCAGCACGTCGCGCGCCTGCGGCAGATTGCCCAGCGTGGCCGACAATCCCCACAGCTGCACCGCAGGCGTGGTGTCGCGCAGCAGTGCAAGATTCAGCTGCAGCAGCACGCCGCGCTTGTTGCCCAGCAGTTCATGCCATTCGTCGACCACCACGCAGCGCAGCTGATGCATGCGTGGCAGGGTATCGGGGTAGGTGAGCAGCAGTGCCAGTGATTCGGGCGTGGTCACCAGCACGTCGATGCGCCCTTCGCGCGCCAGGCGCCGCTCGCGCTGGCTGGCGTCGCCGCTGCGCAGGCCCACGCGCCACCCCAGGCCCAGGCCATCGACGACCGATTGCAGTGCGCGTGCGGTGTCGCTGGCCAGGGCACGCAGCGGGGTCACCCACAGCACCTGCAATGGGCGCACCGCGCTGGGGCGGGCGGGTACGGGTGCGGGCGCGATCATCGCCTGCAGCAGCGGTCCGCCGAACATCGCCAGCGTCTTGCCGCTGCCGGTGGGGGTATGCAGCAGGCCCGATTCGCCTGCCAGGTAGTGACGCCACATGGCGCGCTGGAAGGGCAGGGGTTTCCAGCCGCGGCTGGCAAACCAGCCGTTCAGCCGCTGCAGGGCCTCGCTCCGCGTCATCGTGCCAGGGCCTGCAGCGTCGCCAGCTGATCGGCCTCGCTGGCCGGCTTGTCGTGGCGCCAGCGCAGGATGCGCGGAAAACGCACGGCGATTCCTGATTTGTGCCGTGCACTGCGGTTGACCGCCTCGAAGCCGAGTTCGAACACCTGCTCGGCGCGGACGCTGCGTACCGGCCCGAAGCGCTCGCGGGTGTTGGCGCGGATCCAGCGATCAAGGGCGAGGATTTCCTGATCGTCCAGGCCCGAGTAGGCCTTGGCCACCGGAACCAGCGCATCGCCGTCCCATACGCCGAAGGTGTAATCGGTGTACAGCGTGCTGCGCCGGCCATGGCCGGCCTGTGCGTACAGCAGCACGGCATCGATGGTGAGTGGATCGACCTTCCACTTCCACCAGTCGCCACGGCGCCGGCCGGACTGATACGCCGAGTTGCGGCGCTTCAGCATCAGGCCCTCCACGCCGCGCTCGCGCGCCGCGTCGCGCAGCGCGGCCGCCCGTGCCCAGTCCCCGGCGGGCACCTCCGGCGACAGCTGGATGCGCGCATCGCCGAGCGTGCCGAGCAGTTCCGCCAGCTGCACGCGCCTCTGCTGGAGCGGCAATGCGCGCAGGTCGTTGCCGTCGCGTTCGAGCAGGTCGTAGGCCAGCATCCGCACCGGTGTCGTACGCAGCGTGGTGGCGCCCGGCTTGCGGCGCTGGATGCGGGTCTGCAGGGCGGTGAAGGCTTTGGGAAGATCGGCCGGCTCATCCCAGGCCAGCAGTTCGCCATCCAGCACCGATCCCTCCGGCAGCAGTGCGGCGGCCTGCTCGATCTCGGGGAACCGGCCGTCCAGGCGCTCTTCGCCACGCGACCACAGCGCCACCTCGCCGCGACGACGCAGCAGCTGCAGGCGGATGCCGTCCCATTTCCATTCCAGCAGCCAGTCGTCGATGCTGCCCAGGCGATCACCGGGCTCACCTTCCAGCGGCGAAGCGAGGAAGAACGGATATGGCTGCTGGCGGTCCAGCGGCAGTTCTTCCGGCGACATCAGCTGTGCGAGCAGGGTGGGCGAGGGCACCCAGGTGCCCAGCATGCGCTGCGCGATGCGCGCGATGTCCAGTCCGGACAGTTCGGCCAGTGCCTGCTGGACCAGCCGCTGCGACACGCCGACGCGCAGTGCACCGGTCAGCAGCTTGTTGAACACCAGGCGTTCGTTCGCGGGCAGCTGGCGCCAGCCCTCGACCACGGCTGCACGTCGCTCGGGCTCGGGCTGATTGGCCACGGCCAGCAGATGCTGTTCGATCCAGTCGGCCAGAGGGCGGTCCGGCGCCATTGCCGTTGGGTCGTCCAGCAGCAGGGTCAGTGTCTCCGCCAGATCGCCGACCTGCGCATAGCTGTCCTCGACCAGCCACGCAGGCAGTCCGGCTTCCTCGCCGATCCAGCGGCGCAGCTCGCCGCTGGCAGCGATCTTCCGGCGCGCACCCCCGACCTTGCCACCACTGAGCAGGAACAGGGCCCAGGCCGCATCGTGCGGTCGCGCGTGACGGAAGTAATCGACCAGCGCCGCGCGCTTGTCCAGCGTGGCGGTGCTGCGATCGAGGCGTTGGTACAGCGCGGCGAAGGCCTTCATTCCTCGCTCCCGAAATCGGTGCGGAAAGCCTCCGCGGCGACACCGCGTTCGCGCAGGAACGGAATCAGCGCATCGGTGTTGCCATGGGTCGCGATGACGCGTCGTGCGCCGGTCTGCTCGATGGTACGCAGCAACGCGGGCCAGTCGGCGTGGTCGGAGATCACGAAGCCACGATCGACGTTGCGGCGCCGGCGGTTTCCGCGCAGCTGCATCCAACCGGAGGCGAAACCCAGCTGGTGGCGCCCGAAGCGGCGCAGCCAGGGCGTGCCGGCGGCCGAGGGCGGGGCGAGGATCAGCCGTCCGGCCGCATCGGCCTGGCGCCCCTGTTCGGCGACGGCGATCGTGTCCAGCATCGGGATGCCCGCAGCGCGATAGACGGCCACGCCATTGGCGATGGCACCGTGCAGCCATGCCGGTGGTTCGCCCCGTGCCAGCAGCTCGGCCAGCACGCGCTGGGCCTTGCCCAATGCGTAGCAGAGCAGGACGGCGGCTTCGCCGCGCTGCGCGCATTCCTCGCGCCAGGACGCGATCTCGGCAGCCACGGCTGCGGTGTCCGGCCAGCGGTAGATGGGCAGGGCGAAGGTCGCCTCGGTGATGAAGGCATCGCAGGGCACCACTTCGAGCGGCGTACAGGTGGGGTCGGGCTGGCGCTTGTAGTCACCGGAGGCGACCCACACCTGTCGGCCATCATCGATGCGCACCTGCGAGGAGCCGAGCACATGACCGGCCGGATGCAGCGACACCTGCACCCGGCCCAGCGCAAAGGATGCGCCCTCGGCATGCGCGTGCAGCGGTACGTCGCCCAGCCGCCAGCGCAGGATCGGCGCGCTGCCCGTGCTGCAGTGGTATTCGCCCATGCCCGGGCGCGCGTGGTCACCATGACCATGGGTGATGACCGCGCGCGGCACCGGCCGCCAGGGATCGATGTGGAAATCGCCAGCAGCGCAGTACAGCCCTTCCGGGCGCAGCACCACAAGATCGTCGTTGCCTGCCATGGCTGCACTGTGGCGCGCGGCTCGTGCACGGGGTGAGAACCGGCCTGAACGCGGGCTTGGCGCAGCATGCGGCACAATCGGATCGCATACCTCTTGCCGCCGGATGGATCGCATGAGTGGACCGGGTTTCAGCAGCACTGCCCCCTTCGAGACCCATGTGGTGCTCAATCAGCCGCCACCGTTCGCCGGGCGCCAGCTGTGGACCGATGACGCAGCGTTGATGGAGGCGGTGCATCGCGAAGGCGCCGCAGCCTTCGTCCCGCGCCTGGCGCAGTACGGTGCGCTGGCCGGTGACGAGCTGTACCGGCTCGGATTCGATGCCAACCGCGACCGCCCGCGCCTGCGCACCCACGACGCGCAGGGGCATCGCATCGATACGGTGGAGTTCCATCCGGCCTACCACCAGCTGATGACCGCCGCGAAGGCGCATGGCGTGGCCGGCCTGTCCTGGCATGAGCCGCAGCCGGGTGCGCATGTTGCACGCGCGGCGCTGAGCTATCTGCACCACCAGGCCGAGGCCGGTACCAGTTGCCCGTTGACGATGACCCATGCGGCGGTAGCGGTGCTGCGGTCGCAGCCGAACCTGGCCGAATGGGCGCGCAAGGCCGCCGCACCGGTGTACGACCCGCGCGACGTACCGGTGGCCGACAAGGCCGGCATCACCCTGGGCATGGGCATGACCGAGAAGCAGGGGGGCTCGGATGTGCGCGCCAACACCACGCGCGCAGAGCCCATCGACGGCGAGCGCTATCGGCTGGTCGGCCACAAGTGGTTCTTCTCGGCACCCATGTGCGATGGCTTCCTCGTGCTGGCGCAGGCACCGGGCGGACTGACCTGTCTGCTGATGCCGCGCCGGCTTGCCGATGGCGACCGCAATGCATTCCGCCTGGTGCGGCTGAAGGACAAACTGGGCGATTGGGCCAACGCGTCCAGCGAGGTCGAGTTCTGCGGCGCGCAGGGGTGGCGGGTGGGCGAAGAGGGGCGTGGCGTGGCCACCATCATCGGCATGGTGATGATGACCCGCCTGGACTGCATGCTGGGTGCCGCAGCGGAAATGCGCATGGCGCTGGCGCAGGCGCTGCACCATGCCCGCTACCGCCGCACCTTCGGCCGGTTGCTGGTGGAGCATCCGTTGATGGCCAACGTGCTGGCCGACCTCGCACTGGAATCGGAAGCGGCGACGGTGCTGTCGATGCGCATCGCGCGTGCGGTGGACCGTGCGTCCTTCGATGCCGGCGAGGCGGCGCTGGCCAGGCTGGGCACGGCGCTGGGCAAATACTGGGTGTGCAAGCGGGCGGCGACCTTCGTCAACGAGGCGCAGGAATGCCTGGGCGGCGCGGGCTATGTGGAGGAATCAATGCTGCCGCGCCTGTACCGGCAGGCGCCGCTGAACTCGATCTGGGAAGGCAGCGGCAACATCCAGTGCCTGGATGTGCTGCGGGCACTGGCCCGCGAACCGGAGACGCTGGCCGCACTGCAGGGCGAGCTGTCAGCGGTGGCTGATCGCGATGCGCGCTATGCCGCTGCGCTGCAGCGCTGGGTAACGACCCCGGCACCGGAAGAGTCGCAGGCGCGGATGTTCTGCGAGCGCACCGCATTGCTGCTGCAGGCGGCACTGCTGCTGCGTGCACGCAGTCCGGTGGCGGATGCGTTCATCCGCAGCCGGCTCGGCGGTGAACATGGATGGGTGTTCGGCACCCTGCCGGCCGGGT
This sequence comes from Stenotrophomonas sp. YJH_SMC_36, assembly GCF_059369935.1. Taxonomy (NCBI): domain Bacteria; kingdom Pseudomonadati; phylum Pseudomonadota; class Gammaproteobacteria; order Lysobacterales; family Lysobacteraceae; genus Stenotrophomonas; species Stenotrophomonas sp. YJH_SMC_36. The sequence continues at coordinate 532,786 of NZ_JCAFTD010000001.1, forward strand.
TGGACCTGTCGGAAATCCTGGCGCGCGCGCTGCCGTAGCGTGGAATTCTGTAGAGCGCCGCAGCGTGGCTGCGGCGCTCTGCAGTACCGGACGCGGCTCAGTGCTTGGCTTCTTCCTTGGCCGCGTTCGCCTTCGCGTCATTTGCGACATCACGCGCCTTGTCGGCGACCTTCTGTGCGGCGTCCGCGGTCGCATCGCTGGCGTGTGCAGCGGCGTCGGTGGCGGCGACCTTGGCCTGGTCAGCAGCATTGGCGGTAGCGTCGGCCGCCTTGTCCAGCGCCTGCTGGGTATCGGCCGCCGCCTGCTCGGATGCAGCTGCCGTCTTGTCGGCGGCCTCGCGGGTAGCTGCGGCGGCCTGGTCGACTGCGTCACGGGCGGCGGCGCCTGCGCTGTCGGCAGCCTGCCGCGCATCCTGGCGGGCCTGTTCGGCTTCCGGGCCCTTGCAGGCGGCCAGGCCGATCAGCAGCGAAGCGGCCAGCAGGGACAGGGTCAGCGAGCGGATCTTCATGGCGGTCTCCGGTAGTGCACTGCGGCAATGGATGGGGACGCCAGCCTATTCACGCCCTTGTGAAGGCGGGGTCGCGGAACGCGATGCAAAGAAAAAGCCGCTGGCGAACCAGCGGCTTTTCCAGAACAGCGTGAAGAAAGAAGTTATTACTTCTTGGCTTCTTCAGCAGCGTCCTTGGCCTGCTCGGCGGTGCCTTCGGCAGCCTTGGCAGCGTCCTTGGCCTGTTCAGCAGCAGCGTCGGTAGCGGCGCCAGCAGCCTGGGCAGCGGCGTCAGCCGAAGCGTCAGCAGCGGTGGCGGCGGTGTCGGCGGCCTGCTGGGCAGCGTCGGCGGTCTGGGCGCCAGCAGCGGCGGCCTGATCGGCAGCAGCCTGGGCTTCGGTGGCGGCTTCGTTGGCCGAAGCAGCGGCGTCCTGGGCAGCTTCCTGCTTCGAGCAGGCGGCCAGGGCCAGAGCCAGGGACATCGCGACCAGCAGCTTGTTGATGCTCATTGTGTGAATCCTCGTCGTTAGATTAGGCAACGCGCAACTGCGCGCCGACAACATGATGACAAGCCACGTTTGGCTGTCAAGCGATCCCGCATTCATTTTTGCGAAATCGCAGTTAAACCTTTTTAAATCAATTCGATGGCAATTGCGGTCGCCTCGCCACCACCGATGCACAGGGTGGCAATGCCGCGCTTGCCACCGCGCGTGCGCAGGGCGTTGACCAGGGTCACCACCAGGCGTGCCCCGGATGCGCCGATCGGATGGCCCAATGCGCAGGCCCCACCATTCACGTTGAGCTTGTCATGGGGAATGCCCAGTTCGCGCATCGGGGCCATCGCCACCACGGCGAAGGCTTCGTTGATTTCGAACAGATCCACCTGGTCCAGCGACCAGCCGGTCTTCTGCAGCAATGCGTGGATGGCGCCGATCGGTGCGGTGGTGAACCACTCCGGCTCCTGCGAATGCGTGGCGTGGCCGACGATGCGTGCCAGCGGGGTGATGCCGCGGGCCTTGGCGTCTTCCTCGGTCAGCAGCACCACGGCGGCGGCGCCGTCGGAAATGCTGGACGAGCTGGCAGCGGTCACGCTGCCGTCCTTCTTGAATGCCGGGCGCAGGGTCGGAATCTTGGCGATGTCCGAGCGGCCGGGCTGTTCATCGGTGTCGACCTCGACCTCACCCTTGCGGGTGGCCACCTTCACCGCGACGATCTCGTCGGCGAACGCACCGTTGGTCTGCGCCGCCTGCGCGCGCTTGACCGATTCGATGGCGTAGGCGTCCTGCTCCTCGCGGCTGAACTGGTACTTGTCCACGGCGCACTCGGCGAATTCACCCATGGCCTTGCCGTCGTAGGCGTTGACCAGGCCATCGTGGGCCATGTGGTCCACCGCCTGGAAGTTGCCGAAGCGGTTGCCGGTGCGCGAGTTGGGCAGCAGGTGCGGCGCATTGGACATCGACTCCATGCCGCCGGCAACCACGACCTTGGCCGAACCGGCTTTGATCAGGTCATGCCCGAGCATGATGGTCTTCATGCCCGAGCCGCACACCTTGTTGAGGGTGCTGGCACCGACGGACAGCGGGATGCCGGCGGCGATCGCGGCCTGGCGGGCGGGCGCCTGGCCAAGGTTGGCCGGCAGCACGCAGCCCATCAGGACTTCGGAAACGTCGCTGGCCGGGACACCGGACTGCTCCAGCGCTGCGGCGATGGCGGCCGCGCCGAGGGTCGGGGTCGGCACACCGTTGAACTGGCCGAGGAAGGAGCCGATGGCGGTGCGTTTGGCGGCGGCGATGACGATGTTGGACATGGCAATCTCGTTGATGCGTAAGCAATGTTCGGAAAGGAGACCGGGGGGCGTTGGATGCGCTCCGGTTTCCCGGCAGACTGCGTGGGGGTCGGCCCAAGTATAGAGGGTCGGGGATGGCTGCCGCTGGATGGCGCCGCATGCCCGCCGGGATGAAGGCGGGCCAACGTTCATGGGATGGAATCGATGGAACGCACGACGATGGCACGGTCGGTCCTGGCAGCGGCGCTGGCGATGGCGCTGACGGCGTGTGGGGGCGGAGGTGGCGGTGGCAACGTGCGCGTTGACCCGCCGCCCACCACGCCGCCGCCTGCACCGCCGCCGCCGACCACGCCGCCCCCGCCCAAACCGCTGGAGCCGGCCTTCGATGCGCACCTGTCGGTCACCCATGCGGGTGCCGCGCAGGCCACCGGTGCCACCGGCAGGGGCGTGCGCATCGGCATCGTCGATTCGGGCGTGCAGCGCGCGGCCGCCGCGCTGAACGGGCGGGTAGTGGCCAACCTCACCTACATCGACCCTGCCCGCAACAATCTGGGCGTGGACGATGTGGTCGGCCATGGCACTGCCGTCGCCAGCCTGGCCGCGGGCGCAGCGGTCGGGCGCTGGCCCGGCGGCATCGCGCCCGGTGCGCAGATCGTGTCGGCGCGGATCATCTCCGACAAGCCGCCGGCAGACGACGGCAGCGGCCAGGGCAATTCCTTCAGCGGCACCCTCGGAGTGGCCCAGGTGCACCGCGACCTGATCAGCTACAACGTCAAGGTGATGAACAATTCCTGGGGCGGTCTGTACTGGACCGACCTGCCCACCACCGCCCAGGTCGCCGGCGAGTACCGGCCTTTCGTCATCAATCACGGCGGGCTGGTGGTGTTCGCCGCGGGCAACGATGCGCGCAGCGAGCCCAGCAGCCTGGCGGCGTTGCCGGGCCAGGCGGGCGTGGCAGGCTCGCGACCGGCTGCGGATCTGGAGCGCGGCTGGCTGGTGGCCACGGCCGTCGATCCCTACGCGCCGGACACGCTGGCCGGTTACGCCAATGCCTGCGGCCAGGCGGCGCGCTACTGTCTGGCGGCGCCGGGCAGCGCGGTCTATCCGGATGACGCGGGCACCAGCTACTTCTGGAACTACGGCACGTCCTTCGCCGCACCTCTGGTGTCGGGCGCAGCCGCGCTGGTGTGGGAGCGGTATCCGTACTTCGACAACAACCTGGTACGGCAGACCCTGCTCGGCACGGCCAAGGACATCGGCGCCGCCGGCGTGGACCCGGTGTTCGGCTACGGCCTGCTCGACATCGGCAGGGCCATCAACGGGCCGGGACGTTTCGACTGGGGCGACGTGATTGCCAATGTCGACGCAGCATCCACCGGTTCGGTCTGGAGCAACGACATCGTCGGCAGTGGCGGCCTGGTCAAGCAGGGCGCCGGCGTGCTGGCGTTGACCGGCAACAGCAGCTACAGCGGTGCCACCCGCATCGAAGGCGGTGTGCTGTCGCTGCGCGACGGCGGCGTGATCCGTTCCAGCGTGAGCATCCTGCCGCAGGCCGATCCATCATCCAGCGGCCTGCAGTTCAATGGCGGCACGCCCCGCGTGGTCGGCAACGTGACCAACGGCAGCAGCGTGTTCCTGACCACCGCCAATACCACGGCGACCATCGAAGGCAACTACGTGCAGCAGGCCGGCGCACAGCTGATGATCGCGCTGGGGGCCAACGCGCTGCAGGTCACCGGCAGCGCCCGTCTGGACGGTGGCGTGCACGTCCACGGATTCGTCGATGGCTACGTGCCGCAGGACGGTACCCGGCAGGATCTGATCCATGCTGCAGCCGGCCTGACCGGCACCTTCAGCACCGCGGCCACATCCAGTGGCCTGCAGGGGCTGGCCCTGCTGCAGACCAGCTATGGCTATGACAGCAACAACGCATGGTTGAACCTGACCCGGATCAGTGTCACCGCCGCTGCGCGTGGGCTCGATGCCGGTGTGCAGACAACTGCGGCGCGGCTGGAAGGCGCGTTCGTCGAACTGGACGGCAACCACGCGTTGCAGGATTCACCATTCGGTGGCGCAGCGGCCGGCCTGCAGCGCAGCACGGGCCTGGCGGCCACGCTGGAGAGCCTGTCCGGCAAGGCCCACACGCGTGCCGAGGCGGCGACCTTCGACAGCATCGACATGTCGCGACGCGCGGTGGCCGCCCGTTTCGATCGCGTGCAGGCTCTGCCTGCGCTGCGCGGTGCCTGGCAGAGCACGTTGGGTGAGGCAGGGCAGGGCAGTTTCGCCGGCAGCGCCACCGACAGCCGGGGCTGGATGGCCGGTCAGGACGTGCCGCTGGGCAGCCATGGCCTGCTGGGCATGGCGTTCGGTGAAACACGCAGCAACGGTGGCAGTGCCTTCAACGGTGACCGCGGGCAGGACCGCCAGGCGCAGGCGCAGCTGTATGCCGGCTGGAGCGTTGGGCACGGTTATGCATTGGCACAGTTCGGCACAGGGCGGTTCACCCGCGAACTGGACCGGCAGCTGCTGCTGGGTGCAGGTGCCTACGGCGTTTCCGCGCGCTACGGCGGTCGATTCAGCAGCGCCAGTGTCGAAAGCGGCTATCGCTTCGGCACCGTCGGCGCGTCGTTGACACCGTATGTCGGTGCCAGTGCCACGCGGGTGGATACCGCGGCGTTCAACGAGCGCGGCGGCTTCGGTTTCGGCCTGCGGGGTGAAGCCAATCGTACGCAGCGCAGCCAACTGCTGGCGGGGCTGCGCGGCGAGCGCGGCTGGGGACGCTGGACGCTGCGCGGGCACGCCGAATGGCAGCAGCGCCTTCAGGGCGGCGCCGGGGAGTGGCAGGCCAGCTTCGTCGGTGTCGACGCGTGGGCACCGTTGCCCGGTGCCGACTCACCGCGTGGCAGCGCCCTGCTCGGGCTTGCGCTGGAGTCGTGGTGGGGGCGGAGTGGCCGTCTGAGCCTGGGCATCGATCAGCGTGTCGGCGGTGATGACGCACGGCAAGCGGCGCTGCGTTACAGCGCCGGGTTCTGATCCATCATGGGGTTGCCGGCGCCCGGAGGGGCGCCGTGCCGAGGCCCGGCAGGGGCGGTCAACCGCCGCGCAGATTGCCCAGGCGCGGGGTGCTGCGGCCCAGCGGCATCTTCAGCTTGCCGATCGACAGGATGCGGCTCTCGGCGATTCGGTCGGCCGCACGTTGCGGCGCGATGTTCTCGCGCTGCGACAGTTCAAAGATGCGTGTCAGGTTGTGGTAGATGCTGCGGATCAGGCGCATCGCGCGCTCGCGGTTGTAGCCATCGATCTCCAGCGACACGTTCATCACGCCACCGGCATTGACCGCGTAATCGGGTGCGTACAGGATGCCGCGCGCGTGCAGTTCATCGCCGATTTCCAGGCTGGACAGCTGGTTGTTGGCGGTGCCACAGATGATCTTGGCCTTGATCCGCGGCAGGGTGTCGGCATTGATCGAGCCTTCCAGCGCGCACGGCGCGAAGACGTCGGCATTCACTTCGTGGATCTCGTCCGGCTTCACTGCTTCGGCGCCGAAATCGCTGACTGCGCGATCGACCAGGGCCGCGTCCAGGTCGGTGACATACAGCTTCGCGCCGCGGTCGCGCAGCAGCTTGACCAGTTCCATGCCGATGTGGCCCAGGCCCTGCACCGCGATGCTGGTCTTGCCCACTTCCTCGTGGCCGAACTTGAAACGCATCGACGCCATCAACGCCTGCAGCGCGCCGTAGGCGGTGAACGGTGCGGGATCTCCGGAGCCGCCATGCACCTGGTGGACGCCGGTCACGAACTGGCTTTCCAGGTAGATGTTCTCCATGTCGTTGACGTCGGTACCGACGTCTTCGGCGGTGATGTAGCGGCCACCCAGCGAATCGACATAGCGACCGAAGGCGCGGAACAGGACTTCGGTCTTGTCCGCTTTCGGATCGCCGATGATCACCGCCTTGCCGCCACCGACATTGAGGCCGGCCAGCGCATTCTTGTAGGTCATCGTCCGGCTCAGCCGCAGCACGTCGGCCAGCGCTTCGTCGGTGCTGGCATAGGGACGCATGCGCACGCCGCCCAGGGCCGGGCCCAGGGTGGTGTTGTGGATGGCGATGATCGCCTTCAGGCCGGCGTCATGGCTGTGGCAGAACACCACCTGTTCGTGGCCGGTGGTGGCGAGGGTTTCGAATAGCATGGCGTCTCCGATGGTGCGAACGGCGGCGAACTGCAGCGAACGACCAGTGAACGGTAGGGTCCCAAAACAAAAAAAGCGACGTCGTCGGTGCAGGGAGACGGGTCGCGCGGCGCCATTCTAGTCCATTCCCCGAGTGTCTGCCGTCGACGTCGATGGGCACTGCGGGTTAAAGAAGATGAAAGCGCGGCCGATGCTGCGTCGATGGCCAGTGGCCGGATCGTGTGAAGAGACAGAGACGGGCCATGGCGAGCGCAGTACGACATCGACAGGATCACGGCCGGTGACGCTGGCCTGGGCACGCAGGGTACGCGGCTGGCTTGCGTCGCTGACCGGCGCGGCGCCGTCGCGTCTGTCGGCGGGGCCGCGTCAGGCGGTGGCCGCTGCGGCTGCCCGCCTGCAGGGAGACCCAGTGCCCCCGGGAGAGATCGCCGCGCAGCTGCAGCGTGGCCTGCACGCGCTGGCGCTGTACCCGCGACTGGCGGGCGAGCCCGGCCCTGTCGATGCCGCCAGCGCCGGACTGGCACAGGCGGTGGCGGACGCGCTGCAGGATCGCGACTGGGCGACGCGGCAGCTGCCGCGCCGGCCGCAGCTGCTGCCGCAGCTGATCCAGACCGTCAACGATGATGCCGCCTCGGCACGGGTGATGGCGGCGATCATCGGCCAGGATCCGGTACTCACGGGCAACCTGCTGCGTATCGCCAACAGTCCCGCGTACAAGGTGCACGAACGCCCGGTCGAGAGCCTGCAGCGGGCGGTGACCCTGGTCGGCACGGAAGGCGTGCGGCAGATCATCAGTGCGGTGCTGGTGCAGCCGGTGATGCAGGTTCAGTGCGAGCGGTTCCCGCAGTTCAGCACGATCACCTGGGAGCACGCCCTGCTGGCATCGCGTGCTGCTGCCGACCACGCACGCAGCGTGAACTCCGGCGATGCCTTCGCTGCGCAGTGGCTGGGCCTGGTGCAGGGACTCGGTGCGGCGCTGGTGATGCGCCAGCTGCTGCAGGAAGCCCAGGCGCGCGGCGAGGACGTGCAGCCGGCCCTGGCCCTGCAGCTGCTGCAGCAGTGGTCGTTGCCGCTGGCACAGCGGGTGGCCGCCGCCTGGGAGCTGCCCGACCCGGTGCACCAGACCCTGGCGGCCGACGCCTCGGGCCCGCTGTCCGACAGCCTGCGGCTGGGCAGCGCAGCGGCGGCGGCGAGCCTGCTGTGCCGGCATGGCCACGCCACCCAGGGCCGGATGCTGGCCCTGCTGGAGCAGCTGCCGTCGGCACCGCCCCATGCGTTGCGCTGGATCTGGCGGCGCCTGCATGGTCGCAGCGTGGAAACACTGGACGACGCCCCGCATGAAGGCGAGGCCAGGGCACACTGAGCGCTACAGCTGCGATTCCACCGGCAGCCAGCTGATGATCCGCGACAGCCAGCGCTGGCGCCGCGTAGCACCTGGCTCGTCCTCCACCCAGCGCGGCGGAGGCTCACGCTCCAGCCAGCGCAGCCGATCGCGGTTGTCCACTGCCAGCCACCAGCTGTGCCTGGCGTCGGCCAGGCGCAGGTACTCGTCGCGCAGCTGCGCGCCCAGCACGGGGTCGTCGAACAGCACCCCCATTTCGGTGTTGAGATAGGCCGAGCGCGGGTCGAGGTTGAAGGAACCGACAAAGCCACGGCGGTCGTCCACCAGGAAGGCCTTGGTGTGCAGGCTGGCCCCGCTGCTGCCGAACAGGCCTGCATCGCCCGCCTGGCCCTGTGCCTTCAGCTCATACAGGTGCACGCCGGCGTTCAGCAGGGGCACGCGGTAGCCCATGTAGCCGCCGTGCACGGCCGCAACGTCGTTGGCGGCAAGGGAGTTGGTCACTATGCCCACGTGCACGCCGCGCGACGCCATTGCCGAGAGCCCGTCCAGGCCCTCGTTGCCCGGCACGAAGTAGGGCGAAATCAACAAGGCCTTGCTGCGCGCAGACTCCAGTTCACCGATCAGCCCGGTAACGAGCCAGCTGCCGCGGTCGTCGTTGCGGTGTTTCATCGGCGGATCCGAGACGATGCGCACGGTGCTGCTCCAGTGCAGCGGCTCGGGGCTGGGACGCTGCCGATGGCGTGATTCGGCCACGCGCGCAAGATAGGGCCGGGCAGCATCGCGCTGCGCTTCATGGTCGGACTCACGCACCAGAAGGCGAAGCTGCGCGTCGGTATGGAAGGCCAGCGCGGAGACCGGAATCGCCGCCGGGCTGTTCCAGTAGTCGTCGAATATCCGGTTCGCCTGTGCAACGGCAGGGCCGGCGACCAGCAGGTCCAGGTCCTGGAAGTTCACATCCGTGCGCGCGCTGAAATACTCCTCGCCGATGTTGCGGCCACCGACGATGGCGACACGGCCATCGGCGATCCAGCTCTTGTTGTGCATGCGGTGGTTCACGCTGAAGAAGCGCTGCACCATCTCCACCATGCGCAGGATGCCGCTGCGGTTGCGGAACGGATTGTAGAGCCGGATCTCGATGTTCGGATGCCGGTCCAGCGCCATCATCAGCGCGTCCTTGTCCTTGGCATTCATGTCGTCCAGCAGGATGCGCACGCGCACCCCGCGCTCGGCGGCGTCATGCAGCGCTCTGGCCATCAGGTGACCGATCAGGTCGTCGTGCCAGATGTAGTACTGCAGGTCCAGACTGCGCCCGGCCTGCGCGGTGATCATCGCGCGCGCCGCGAATGCATCCATGCCATCGCCGAGGAAGGCCACGCCGGATTGCCCGGGGTGCGCCTCCTGCAGCGGCACGACCTTCTGGTCGATGCGGGTCTGCGCCGGTTGCAGCGGCAGTACGTGCGACGGCTCACCGTGCGCCTGTGGCGTCAGGTGGTCGGCCAGCAGCAGTCCGGACAGGACCAGCAGCAGGAGGATGGCGAAGATGATCGCAACGACGCGCAACAGGCGTCGCCACACAGGCGCAGGCGGGCTCATGGCCCCATGCTAGTGGATCGGCGTGCCGCGCGGCGGCGCGCGTCAGAACCGTTCGTCGCTGCCCACGTAGCGCCACTGTCCCGGCGGCAGCGGGCCCAGTGCCACCCGGCCGATGCGCAGGCGGCGCAGGGCGGTGACCTGCAGGCCAGCGGCAGCCACCGCGGTCTTCAGGCCCTTGGCCGTCAGCCCCTTGCCGGCGAAGCGCAGCCGCTGCTCGCTCTGCCAGCTCACCTTGGCCCCGCCCGACTCCTGCTGCAGCCGGGCCAGCAGCCAGGGGCCCCGTTCCGGCCCGCCTTCTGCCACTTCGACCAGATACTCCTGTTCGGTGCGGCCGAGATTGCGCTGCAGGTGGGCCAGCGTGGCCGGGTCCTGGCTGACCACGACCAGGCCGCTGTCTGCCGCGGGCAGGGACGCAGCCAGCTGCAACCCGTGGAAATGGCGCTGCAGTGGCCGGATGCCGCTGGCGTCCAGAGCGCTGTGGCTGTTGCTGCTGACCAGCGCACACAGGGTTTCGGCGGCAGCACCAGCCGGCTTGTGCAGCAGCATGCCCACGCGCTCGGCCTTGCTGTCATTGGCCTGTTCATCGACCACGATCACCGCAGTGTCATCGACCGGGCGCTGTGGCTGTTCGACCACCTCGCCATCGACCGTGACCCAGCCACCTTCAATGTAGCGCCGCGCTTCGCCGCGCGGGATGCCGAGCAGGGCGGACAAGCGTTTGTCGAGGCGTATCGGTTCCATGGGCGGGCAGGTCGGGCGGGGGCCGCGCAGTGTAGCCCCTGCGCGCGGTCAGCGCTGGCTGCGGTTGGCCAGCTCGGTCAGGTACAGGCGGGTGTCGAATTCCAGCTGCAGGTAATCGGGCTCCATGTGCTGGCAGAGCTGGTAGAAGGCCTTGTTGTGGTCGGCTTCCTTCAGATGCGCCAGCTCGTGCACCACGATCATGCGCAGGAAGGCGGCCGGCGCCTGCCGGAACACCGTGGCGATGCGGATCTCACGGCTGGCCTTGAGGCGGCTGCCATGCACGCGGGAAATGGCGGTATGCGTGCCCAATGCATGCTTGATCACTTCCAGCGTGTTGTCGTAGCAGACCTTGTTGAGCGGTACCGACTTGCGCAGGTAGCGGTCTTTCAGCTCCTGGGTGTAGTCGTAGAGCTGGCGGTCGCTGCGCACCTCATGGGGCTCGGGATAGCGCTGCTGCAGCCACGGGCCGAGCCGGCCCTGCGCCAGCAGTTCGCTGACCTGGGCGACCAGGGGTTCGGGATAACCGGTGAGGTACTTCAGGACTGCCATGCAGGGGCGGCGGGGCGTCGGTAGAATGGGGGCATCCAAGATTACACGCGGTACGCACCGACCATGGCAAAGCCCAACGCGCTGCAGGAACAATTGCTCAAGGCCGGCCTGGCCAAGAAGTCGCAGGCCAGCGCCGCCGCACGCGAACAGGCCAAGGCGCGCCAGGGCAAGGCTGAATCGACGTCGGCCGAGGTGCAGCGTGAGGCTGAACGCGCCCGCGCCGAGAAGATCGAGCGTGATCGTGCCCTGGCCGCCGAGCGCAACGCACAGGCCAGGCTGGCCGAGCAGAAGGCGCAGGCAAAGCAGATCATCGCCGCCCATGCCGTGCCGCATAAGGGCGAGGACGAGTATCGCTTCAGCGATGGCAGCACGATCCGTACCCTGCTGATCGACCCCAAGCTGCGCAAGGCGCTGTCGGTGGGCGTGCTGGTCATCGTCGCCCAGGGCGAGGGTTACGCGTTGCTGCCCCGTGCTGCGGCTGAAAAGGTGCGCGAGCGTGCGCCGGAAGCCATCGTGGTCGACCACGGGCAGCCGGGCTCGACGGAGGAGATCTCCACCGGCAACGCCGAAGATGATGCCTATTACGCGCAGTTCCAGATTCCTGACGATCTGGTCTGGTAAGCCGCTGCCGCAGGCGTCCCCACGGGCAGACAGGTAGCTGAAGCACGGGCCGGGCGGGGCACTGCCCGGCCTTTTCCGTGGGTGTATCGTCCCCATATCAGGCCACACACCTGCGGAGGACGGACATGGCTACCGGTTGGGCGGGAGATGGCGCGGTCCAGGACCAGATCGACGCGACGGTAGACGATGCGATTGCCCGCGCGCGGCGCCAGCTGCGCCAGGGCCCGGGTCTGGAGCACTGCGAGGAATGCGACGCACCGATTCCGTTGGCGCGGCGCAACGCCGTGCCCGGCGTACGGCTGTGCGTGGCCTGCCAGCAGGCGCACGATGAGGAAGAGCAGGCGCACAGCAGCTACAACCGTCGCGGCAGCAAAGACAGCCAGCTGCGTTGATGTGGGCGGCTCAGCCGTCGCCCTGGATGCCGCCCGGCGCCTGTGCCGGATCGCGCCAGCGGCGTACGGTGCGCTGGAAGAACAGGTTGTTCGGCAGCTGCAGCACCGTGCCTTCGTGGCCTTCGCCGGTCTCCTGCAACGTGGTGTAGATCAGGTTCACATCGATCACCCGGCCCTTCAGTCCGGGCTTCTCGCCGTTCTCCAGCACCTCGATGTAGTCATGCAGGCGGAACGGGCGGGTAGTGAAGATCAGCAGCGTGCAGAAGATGTTGGAGAGCACGCTCCAGGCCGCGAAGAAGGCCACCGCACCGACGGCTGCAAAGCCCGTGAATGCCGTCCACAGCACTGCCGGTGAGGCCCCCAGCAGGCTCAGGATGTACAGCAGTGCACTGAAATAGACCACGAAACTGGTGATGCGGCGCGCGCCCATCACCATTTCCGGCGGCAGGGTGTAGTGGTCGGCGAATCGGCGGATCAGGCGGCGCGCCAGCAGCCGCAGCAGCCAGGCGGCCAGCAGGACGAGCGCGATCTGCAGGGCGATGCCCATGTTGTGCAGCCAGGGATGGGTCCAGGCCGGCAGGTGATCCTTCAGCGACAACATCATGGGGCGACAGCAGGTAGCGGTGGTGGTCGCCGATGTTACCCGGCACGTGCCGGCGATTCGACCATCGGCCTCCACGCCAGGCACACCAGCTCCTGGCGCTGCTGCTGCAGGCAGGCCCGGCCGCGCTCGGGGTGGAGCTGCAGCGACAGGCCAAGCACCTGCAGCGCGACGCAGGCAGCGACGGCCAGCAGAGCGGCACACGATGGGCTGGACATGGCGGGCTCCCGGACGGTATTTCACTAAGGACCCTCCATGGATGCAGCGGCCGCCGAAAAGGTTGCATCGTGCCTGGCAGGAATCGGATCTAAACCTTCTGCGGGACTGGCGCATCCAAGGACTATGCTCGACACCACCATGCCCGCACCGCCTGCTGCCTCCGACTCCGTCGACGAACCCGCCCTGGTACGGGCGGCAGCCGGTGGCGATACAGCGGCCTACGAACTGCTGTATCGACGCCATGCGCCACGGGTGTTCGCCGTGCTGTGGAGGCTGTGTGGCGGCCAGCAGGCACGTGCGGAGGATGCGCTGCAGGAAGCGTTCCTGCAGGCGTGGAAGGCACTGCCCGGGTTCCGTTTCGAAAGCAGCCTGTCGACCTGGCTGCATCGTCTCGGGGTCAATGCCGCTCTGATGGAACTGCGCGGCCGGGCGGGAGGACACGATCACGACAGCCTGGATGACGTGGACGGTGGTGTACCGGAGCTGGCCGTGCATGACCGCTGCGCCGGCACGGAGCGCGACCTGGAACGTGCGCTGGCGACGCTGCCCCCGCGGGCGCGGGCGGTGCTGGTGCTGCACGACATCGAAGGCTGGAAACACCAGGAAATCGCCGAGCAGCTGCAGATGGCTGTCGGCAGTTCCAAGGCACAGTTGCATCGTGCGCGTGGCTTGCTGCGTGCACGGCTGGGAGACATGACATGACGATGAACGACCCCGACTACGACCACGACCTGCTCGCGCGCCTGCGCGCCTTGCCCCGCGAGCGCAGCGTTCCGGAGGACGGCTGGGCGCGGCTGTCGGCCAGCCTGCCACCGCGCGGGTCCGCCCCCGGACCGCTCCCGGCAGCAGGCAAGGTGGTGGCGATGACGCCGCGTCCGCGACGGCGCTGGTGGCTGCCGGTGGGCGCGGCGCTGGCCGCCAGCCTGGCGGTCTACGCGGTGGCACCGTGGTGGCAGCCGCCGCAGGCCACGCCGGCGCCTTCCGGGCTGCAGCTTCAGGCCGCAGCGATGACCGAGCAGTACCAGCAGGCGGTGGCCTCCCTGCCGCAGGGCGGGGCAGCGGAGTGGCAACCGGCCCTGCACGAACTCGACCGCAGCGCGGAGCAGATCCGCGCGGCGATGGCGCAGGATCCACGTGCGCCGCACCTGCTTGGACAGCTCAAGCGCACCTATGCGCTGCGGCTGGAACTGACCCGGCAGGCGGCGCAGGCCGCCGCCGGACTGACAACCTGAGGAGACCCATGATGCGACCCCTTCTTTTCTGCTGCGCCGCGCTGCTGCTGGTACCGGCTGTGGCACTGGCCGACACGCGCGTCGACGAACGCCATGCACTCGCCACCGGTGGCCGGATTGAACTGAGCAACGTGGCCGGCAAGGTCACCGTGCGCGGCTGGGACCGCAACGAGGTCCAGCTCACCGGCAGCCTCAGCGACGGCCTGCAGCTGCGTCAGGAGAAGAGTGCCAACCGCGTGCGGTGGGAGGTGGAATATCCACGCCGCAGCAACAATGGCGGGGCCACCCTGGTGCTGAACGTGCCACGCTCGGCGGAACTGCTGCTCAGCACCGTCAGTGCGAGCCAGGACATCAGTGGCATCGATGTGCGTCGGCTGCAGGCCGATACGGTCAGCGGCAGCCTGTCCGCGGCAGGCCGCAGCGGCGACACCAAGCTCAACACGGTCAGCGGCAGCGTCACTGCCCGCCTGCAGACGCCGCGGCTGGACGTGAACACCGTCAGCGGCCGCATTGACGCGGGCGGAGGCGTGTCCGGCGACATCGGTGCGCAGACCGTGTCCGGACGCGTGGATGTCGATGCGGGGCGCATCCAGCGCCTGGCGGTGGAGACGGTGTCAGGCAGCATCGAACTGGCCGCTGCCGGTCTGGCGCCGGGGGGGCGCATCAACGTCGAATCGGTGAGCGCATCGGTCAATCTGCGGTTGCCGCGGACCGTATCGGCGCAGCTGTCGGTGAACAGCTTCAGCGGCTCGATCAACAGTGATGCCGGCACGGTGGAGCGGCCGCGTTATGGGCCGGGCAGCAATCTCGACACGCGGCTGGGGGGCGGTGACGGCGATATCCGCATCCAGTCGCATTCGGGCAGCGTGCGGGTCCGACTGGACCGCTGAGCATCGACCGGCAGGCCGCGGCGGCAGCGCCGCCGCGGTCAGGGAGGGTCAGCTGGCTTTCTTCAGCGCCCAGGTCGTACCCAGCACTTCGATCTTGCCACCGGCCTTGCGGAAAGCGGCCAGGTCAGACGCGATCGAGTCGCTGCTGACCACAGTACTGGCGGCTGCACCCTTGCGTTCGCTACGGATGCTGTTGTTAGCCTTCGCGGGGGTCTTTGCCTTGCGGGGCATGGTTGCTCCTGTCAGGTGGAAGGGGAGGAAAGCGCACAGGCATCGGCCTGGCGCAGGTAATCCTGTCGCTCGCGGCGGCAGTCATCGCCGCCCATCGAAAACTGGCGGCAGATCGCCGGGCGCTGCGAATAGATCGTGCAGCGCAGGTGATAGGGATCGATCGCCGCGCACCAGCCTTCCTCGTTGCGCGCCATCACGGCCCGGCCGTGGGCGTCGCGCGCGAGGAACTGGCCGGGCACGTGGTCGCCGGGCTGCAGCAGTACCGGCAGCCGGCAACAGACCGCGTCACAACGGCGGCAGTCGATGGGTGCAGGTGCGGCGTCAGGTTGTAAGGCCACAGGGGCCTGGCGGGTGCCCAAAGCGGGTCTCGATGGCGGCTCGGGTGATGCGCGGCCATGAACGAGCCAGGAAGGCACGGCCGCAAGACCCGCGTGGCGGGCCGCGCTGCACCCGGAACACACACCGGCAGGGCCGATGGAAGGTACAGCTGTGGATCAAGCCTACCGAGGGTAGCAAACCCTGCGTAACGTTTTGTTAATCCCGGCTGGCTGCGGCCAGCGCCAGGCCCTGCACCACCCCGAGCGAGGGCTCCCCATGGACCATCCTGGCACCCGGAAAGGCCTCCGCCACGGCCTGGCGCAGGTAGCCCGCACGGGACATGCCACCGGTCAGGAACACCGCGTCCGGGTCGCCGCCGATATCGCTGCGCACCTGGGCCAGCAGCGTGCGGATCTGTTCCAGGTAGCCATGGGCCGCACTGGCCAGGCCCTCGGCACTGCTGTCGGCGTGCAGGTCGCGGCCGATGTAGTCCAGCGTGCTGCGGTGCGTGGCAGAACTGCTCAGGGCGATCTTGGCGCGCTCGACATCACGGTACAGGCGCGCGGTGTTGCCGGTGTCCTGCAGTGCCTGCAGGCGCGGGCCCCAGGGTGCGTCGACCGCATCGTAGTTGTGCTGGCGGAAGTCGCGCTGGCGGGTCATGTCCTGCACGGTGGCGGCTTCTACGTAGTGGTGGGCGGGCACGCGGGTGATGCCACGACCGAACAGCGGCATGTAGCTGGACAGGCTCAGGGCCAGGTCGATGTCGGTGCCGCCACGGGCGATGCCCCAGGCACGGTGGATATGCGGGGGCACTGGTCCCCCCACTTCGGCATGGGCGATGTCGGTCGTGCCACCGCCGATGTCGACGATCACGGCCTGGTGCCGTGTCGCGCTTCCGGCGTGATAGTGCATCGCCGCTGCGGCAGGTTCTTCCAGGAAATCGATGCGGTCGAAGCCGGCCTGCGCCGCCGCCTCGCGCAGGATGTCCAGCGCCTGCGCGTTGCCGGCCTCGCCGATCGAGCTGCGGAACTGCACGGGGCGGCCGAGCAGGGCGGTGCGCAGCGGCTGGCCGAGCTGCGCGCTGGCGGTCAGGCGGATGTGCTCAAGGATATGCGCGGCAATGCCGGTGATGGTCTGCTTCGCGCGCGGGTGCAGGTTGTAGCCGAGCATCGACTTGGGGCTCTGCACGAGGTTGCCTTCATGCTCCTCGAAATAGGCTTCCAGCGCGTCATCGCCGTAGATCGCGTTCTGCAGCAGGTCGCTGGCGCTGCGCGCTTCGCGGGCACGAGCTTCCATCCATTCGCGGCGCAGTGCGCGCAATGCTTCGCGGCGCAGTGCCTGCGGCGGGCGCTCCTGGCCGGCAGCGCGGGCGGCACGCGCCGCGCTGTCGATCATCTGCTCCAGCGCATGCTGTTGGCTGGCATCGGGCTGGAAGTCGTCCGGATCGGGTACCACGCCTGGGAAGTAGACGCTGGTGCGGAACTGTTCGGCATCGCCGAAGCGGATCGGCAACAGGCGGCCCTCGTGCACGATGGCGGCGGCAGAATTGCTGGTACCGAAGTCGATGCCGAGGCGCATGCGGAATTCCAGGGACGGACAAGGGCCGCGCACTCTGCTGCAGTTTGCGGTCCGCTGCAAGCGCCCGCCGGCCATCTCGGGCGGGCAGGGGGAGCGGCCGCGGGAGAACGGGTGAAAAGAGCGGGCGGTTACAATGGCGGCCGTTGATTCATTTTGAGGTACTTGCAATGTCGTCCGTTCCCGCCTGTCCGCAGTGCACCCTGGAAAACACCTATGCCGATGGCGCGCTGTGGATCTGCGCCGATTGCGGCTTCGAATGGACCGCCGAGGAGGGCGCGGGGCAGGCGCTGGTCGTGCGTGACAGCAACGGCAACACCCTGCAGGCCGGCGACACCGTTACCGTGATCAAGGACCTGAAGGTCAAGGGCTCCTCGATTCCGCTCAAGCAGGGCACGGTGATCCGCAACATCCGGCTGGTCGAGGACGATGCGGAGCACATCGAAGGCAACTCGGACAAGATCAAGGGCCTGGTGCTGAAAACCTGCTTCCTCAAGAAGGCCTGACCGGCCCTCAGCGCCTGGCCTGCTGCTGCGCCCGCCAGCGGGCCAGGCTGTCCAGCTTGGCCTGGTAGCGGGCCTGCTGCGGCGCCCCGCCGAGTTCCTGGGCCCGTGTCAGTTCCTTGTCGGCGCGGGCCAGCTGGCCGGCGAGGAAGTACACCCTCGCCAGGCCGAAATGGAACTGGTGTGCGGCATCGTACAGGCGCACGGCCCGGCGGTAGCAGCGGATGGCCTCCGCCAGGTCGCCCGCGCGTTCGGCGCGGGCCCCGAGCATGTACTGGGTAAACGGATCCTCGCGCTGTACGGCGCGCAGGCGGCGCTCCAGCTGCTGCGCTGCTGCCACCAGGCCCAACCGCCGGTAAAGCGCACTGGCGTTGTTCAGTGCCGCATCCTGACGGCCGTCCAGGCGCAATGCCATTTCCAGCGCACGACGTGCGCCGGCGGTGTCTCCCTTCCGGTTGTCCAGCACGCCCAGGTTGTTCCAGGCCGGTGCGAATCGCGCGTCCTGCGCGACCGCTGCATCGAAGAACACCCGGGCACCATCCAGATCGTCGCTGGCCATGCGTTCGGCGCCACGGTTGTTGTAGAAGTGCGCCAACGCACGGGCACGGTCGATCGGCTGCGGGCCGTGGCGGTCGTACAGCACGTTGCGGTCCAGATCGACCGTGCCGAAGCGGCCGCCGACGTCGACCCCGGCATTGACGTGGCCGACGCTGTAGACCACGCCCTGGTCCTGCTCCTGATACCAGGACACCACGCTGCCGACTTCCTGCACCCGGGCCTGGATGCCGGCCTCGCGTGCCAGCGACACGAACAGCAGCGTGAATGCCAGGCAGTTGGCGCGGCGGTACTGCCAGACTTCGCCGACGGTATAGGTCGCGTCGGCGTCGTACTGCAGATCCAGTCCCTGCCGATCGAAGATCATCTCCACCAGGGCCTGCAGGCGCTGGTCGCGCGAGTGGCTGCGCGCGATCACCTGTCGGGTCAGCATCGCGCGCAGCGCCGGCGGAATCGCCAGCACTTCGTCTGCGGTCGGCACGCTCGCTGGGGCGGGGCGGTACTGAGCGGCCGGTGCGGCGGCAGGACCGTCCAGGGCGACAGCGGCCGGCGCCGCCAGCGCGAGCAGGGCGAGCAGCAGGAATCGGGTGGCAGGACGTTGCATGGCAATTCCCGGCAGCGGCGGGCGCATCCGCCTGCCGCCGAGTGTAGTCCTGCCCGTGCGCCCGTGCATCGACCGTCGGTCGGCGGCGCGGTCATCCACAGGCGATGTGGACCAGCGCTCGGCAAAGCTGTGGACAACTGTGCTCCGCCCTTGCCGGACGGCGGCTGTGAGTGCGTGGTGAATTATTGTCCAGCTTGCTGGCCGGGGCGTCTGGCAGGATCATGCCGGCATGGACTTCGCCCCGATCCCGCTCGATCCGGCGCAGTGGCAGGCGTTGCAGGACCGATATGCCACGCCGCCACGCGCGTACCATCACTTCGGCCACGTGCGCGCGGTGCTGCAGCACTGCCAGGACGTCGCCGATGGACCGGGTTGGCGGCAGCCCGCCGAGGTCTTTCTGGCCGCGCTTTACCACGATGCGGTCTACGAGGCGGGACGCAAGGACAACGAGGCACGCTCGGCGGCACTGGCCGTGCAGGCCATCGCGCAGGAGCCTGCGCTGGCGGGCATCGACGCCGCCCGCGTCGAGCAGCTGATCCTGCTGACTGCCCGTCATGGCGAACTCGGTCCTGCGGATGTCGACGTCGAAGCGGCGCTGTTCCTGGATTGCGACATGGCGATCCTGGGCGCGCCTGCACCGGTGTTCGATGCCTACGATCGTGGTGTGGCCGAGGAGTACCAGGGGGTGGTCCCGGGTTTCCTGTACCGCGCCGGCCGCCGCCGCTTCCTGCAGGGATTGCTGCGCGCACCGCGGATCTTCCTCAGCGACTTCTTCCACCAGCGCCTGGATGCCGCGGCACGCGCGAACCTGCGCCGCCGGCTGGACACCTGAGCGGGGCAGTTACACTGGCGGCCTGCATCTGCAAGGTAGCGCCGCCCACCGTGTCCGTTCCCGATCCTGATCCCCGGCCGACCGCACCGGAAGAACCTGGTCCCAACGAGTGCTGCGGCAGCGGCTGCCCGCTGTGCGTACTCGATCTGTATGCCGAAGAGCTGCAGCGTTACCGCAAGGCGTTGGCCGAATGGAAGGCGCGCCACCCGGAGGCCACGCCATGACCGGAGCGCGTCCGGCTGCGCTGCTGGCCCTGGTGGCGCTCCTGTTGTTCGTGGCGACGGCCCTGTGGACGCAGTTCGCGCGCGCTGATCTGGATTGGATGCGCGCGACCCTGAGCCTGTACCTGCACGGTCCCTGGGGTCTGGCGCTGCGCGCCGCCTACTGCCTGCTGGCGGTGGCGATCGCCGCGCTCGGCATCGCGCTCTATCGTCACAGCGTGGGGCCCCGCCGCAGCGCGGCCGCGCCGCTGCTGTTCACCGTGTCCGCCCTGGGCCTGGCGACGGTCGCCATCGGCGACAGCTGGCTGCCGCAGGCGACGCCGCTGCTGGCGCCGCTGGTGCATGGCGTGGCTGCCAACACGGCCTTCCTGTGTGCCAGCGTCGGCATGCTGCTGCAGGCGTGGTACCTGCGTCGCGAGCCGGGCTGGCAGCGCAGTGCTGCCCTGCTGTGGGGCTGGGCCTGGCTGGCCTTCGCGTTGCTGTGGCTGCATGTGCTCTGGCGTGACGGGCCGCCGCGCGGGCTGGGGCAGAAGCTGGTGATCGCCGTGATCGTCGGCTGGCTGCTCTGGCTGGCCGTCACCCTGTACCGGCGCGGTCTGGCGCGCACACGCGCCTGAACCCTGGCCGCGGGCCCGGCGAACGGCCGTGACCGGTACGTGTCGTGCACGCGGTGGCGGCGTATCGTGTGCGCATTCCACTGGGGTTGCGACATGACGCGTGCAGGGTTGGGCAGGGCGATGGGACTGGTGATGGCACTGGCGGCGTTGCCGGCGGTGGCCGCGGCATCCGTGCAGCAGGTCAGCCATGGCCGATTCGAGCAGGTGCCGGTGCATCTGCCGGCGGGAGTGCCGCAGCGGGTGGTGATCTGGTTCCACGAAGGTCCCTATGGCGCTGCCAGCCTGGCGCCGATCGAAGCACTGCGTGCCGACGGTGCGCTGGTGGCGGCGGTGGATGTGGCGCACCTGCGGGGCGTGCTTGAACGCGAAGGCGACAGCACCTGTTCGTTCGGTGCTGGCGACGTCGAGAATTTCTCGCGCTGGGTGCAGGCGTTCCTGCACCTGCCGGGATATCACCTGCCGCTGGTCGGCGGCGATGGTGAGGGTGCCGAGCTGGCCTACAGCCTGGCCGCACAGGCCGACACCCAGGTGTTCGCCGGCCTGCTGACCTCCGGTTTCTGTCCCGACCATGCCCACGAACGCATGGTCTGCGGAGACGGCGTCAAGGAGGGGCGGCTGCAACCGGCCGAACTGAACTTTCCCTGGTTGAATGCCATCGGCGATATGGGCTGCAGGGGCCAGGGCGCGGGTCCGTTCGTGCAGCAGGTCGCGATGGCGCGCGGATTCAAGCGCAGCGCCCGCGGCGATGCCACGCCGGGACTGGTGGCTGCCGCGCGGGTGATCGGTGCGCAGGCCGGCATCAGCCTGGCACCGCCGCCGGCGGCGTTGAAGGGCCTGCCCGTGGTGGAAGTCCCCGCGCACGGTGACGGCGATACGCTGGCGATCTTCGTCTCCGGTGATGGCGGCTGGGCGGGACTGGACAAGGACGTGGCCTCGTCGCTGGCCGAACACGGCGTGGCCGTGGTGGGCATCGATTCGCTGCGTTATTTCTGGAGCGAACGCACGCCGGAGGGGTTTGCCGCTGACCTGCAGAAGATCATCGACCACTACCGCCAGCAATGGCGGCGCGACAAGGTGATGCTGATCGGCTTCTCGCAGGGCGCCGACGTGCTGCCGGCCACCATCAACCGGCTCGATGCCGGCAGCCGCGAAGCACTCGAGCGCATCGTGCTGCTCTCCGTGGGGCGGAAGGCCGATTTCGAGTTCCATGTCAGCAACTGGCTGGGCGGTGGCGGCGATGGCCTGCCGATCGCGCCGGAAGTGGCCAGGCTGCCGGCGGCCAAGACCCTGTGCGTCTATGGCGACAAGGATGAGGACGCGCTGTGTCCGGACCTGCCTGCGAACGAGGGCGTGCGCAGGATCCGGTTGCCTGGCGACCACCATTTCGGTGGCGACTACGATCGTCTGGCCGAGGTCATCCTCAAGGGCGGCACGTAATCAGCACACGCCTGCAGGAGCAGCGCCGGGCCATGCCCGGCGGTCGGGTGGCTCAGCCGCGGCGTGGATCCAGCGAAATCAGGCGGGTGGCGTCCAGCAGGGCTGCCGGCAGGTGCATGCCACCGGGCGCCGCCAGGTAGCGCGGGCGCCACTGCGGATCGAACTTCGACTTGAAGCGGCGCAGGCCACTGAAACCATAGAAGCGCTCACCATGCCGTGCCAGCAGGCCGGCAAGACGATTCCAGCGGCCCGCCAGGCGATGCTGGGCCAGCCCAGACAGCGGCGCCATGCCCAGCGAGAAACGCGCATGGCCCTGGGCCCGGCCCCACAGGAACAGTTCGATGAACAGGAAATCCATCGTGCCTTTCGGCGCGTCGTTGACGTGCCGCATCAGGTCCACCGACAGCTCGGCACCGGCTGGCGCCTGCCACAGGTTGGCGAAGGCGACGATCCGACCTTCGGCCTCGACCAGCGCGACCGGGAAACGCACCAGGTAATCGGGATCGAAGCTGCCCAGCGAGAATCCTTTTTCGTCACCGGACTTGTCTTCCAGCCAGGCATTGGAGATCGCATGCAGGCGCGGCAGCAGGCTGGGGACCTCTTCCACCGGCGCCACCCGGAACGACAGGCCACTGCGCTTGCCCCGGTTCCATGCCTGGCGCAGGTCGGCGCGTTCGCGGCCTTCCAGACCGAAGTCGTGCAGCGGCACGATCGCTTCCTCGCCCAGCTTGACCAGGCCCAGGCCGAGATCCAGATAGGTCTGCCAGTAGGCTTCGCCCACCTGGTAGAACACCGGGCGCAGGCCGAGGCGGTCGGCTTCCTCACGGAAACGCCAGATCAACGCACGTGCGACCTCCGGCGGGCCGACCGGATCACCCATCGCGATCAACGAGCCGCCGTAGCGCTGCATCATCACGAAGCCCTGCCGGGCATCGTCGCGCAGCACTGCCTTGTCGGCGGTCAGCACCAGGCAGGCCTGGGTGTCGGTGGCGCTGGCCAGCACCGGTGCCAACGCCTGCAGCGTGGCTTCGTCAGCGGCCGGCAGCGGGCTGCGCGTGCTGTGCAGCAGGCGGGCGAGGCCGAACATCACCAGGGCGATGGCCACCACCAGCAGCGCACGCAGCGCACGCGGTGCGTTGCCGGACAGTGCGAACTGCCACCAGAGTTCGTTCTGGTACTCGACATGGCTGTACGTGAAGAACAGCAGCCAGGTGACCGCGACCAGGACCAGCCCCAGGTTGCGCAACCATGGCCACGACCACGCCTCATCCAGCAGCGCACCCTGGCGGTAGAACTCACGGCGTGCGGCCCACAGTGCCATCGCGACCAGTACGGCCGATACCGCGATCAACGGTTGACCGCCGCGCAGCCACAGCGGCAGCGGCGTGATCACGCAGACCGCCATCGCCAGCATCCACGCGGCGTGGCTGCGCCGGGCCAGGCCCTGGCCGATCAGCAGCAGGGCGACACCGCCAAGACTGCCGATCAGGTGCGATGTTTCCAGGATCGGCAGCGATGCATTGAGCAGATGGCGACGCGGGGTCGGCAAGGTGCCATCGATGACCAGGGCGGCGCCGATGCTGAAAGCCGCCAGCGCGATGATCTGCGGCAGCCAGGGGCGCAGCGCGTTCCAGCCGGCGCGGGTGGCGCCGGCGCTGGCCCGCAGCGGTCGCCGCAGTGCAGGCGCAAGCGCGAGCACGGTGGCCAGCAGCAGCGGCAGGACGTAGTAGGTGACGCGGTAGATCAGCGCGGCCGCCAGCACCGCCGCCGGTGCCACCTGCGGCAGCAGCTTGAGCAGGCTCCACTCGAACACGCCCAGGCCGGCCGGAACGGTCGAGACCAGGCCTGCCAGCACCGCCACCAGGTACAGGCCGACGAAGCCGGGAAGCCCGGTGGGCGTGGAGTCCGGAAGCAGCACGTAAAACGCTGCGCTGGCCAGCACCAGTTCGATCACGCTGAGCGCGGTGACGCCGAGCATGGTCAGCCGGTCGGGCAGCCACAGGGCGTGGCCGAACACACGGAACTGGCGTCCGCTGCGGCCGACCAGCAGCACCGTGGCCAGATAGGCGAGCAGGGCGGCAATGCCGACCGCGCGCACGGCGCCGGAATCCAACGGCAGCGCCAGCGCCGCCGCTGAGGGTTCCAGGCATAACGCCAGGCCGATCAACAGCCATGCACCGAACATGAAACCGAGCGTGCTCATCAGCACGACCTGGCCGATCTGGGCCAGATCCAGCCCGGCACCGCGATAGCCCCGCAGGCGCACCGCGCCGCCGGTCAAGGCCGCAAAGCCGACGGTCTGGCCCAGGGTGTGGGCGAGAAACGCGGTGATGCCGATGCGCGCGGGATGCACGCGGATGCCGCTGCGTCGCAGGCCGATGGCATCGAAGCCGATCAGGCAGGCATAACTGGCCAGGCCCAGCGTCACGGTCAGTGCGATCTGCGTTGCGCTGAGTGCATGGAACGCCTGGCGGATGGCGCGGTAGCCATGTTCGTCGAACTCGCCGGCCAGGCCATGCAGGGCCAGGGCCAGGATCAGCAGGGGAACGAAGATGGTAAGCAGCCGCTTCCAGACCGGGATGGACGGAGCGGTTGCGGGATCGGAAGGGACGGTCATCGGCGCAAGGGTGCGGCAGGGAGGGCGAGGGCGGTGTCAACGCGGGCGTGGCGCATCGTGCGCCTCTCGAAGGCATTTGAACAGCGGTGGTGCAGGAGCCCCACCCGCCGCCGGTTTGGAGGACAATGCAGGCCTGATCACCCGCAGGAGCCACGCCCATGATGGAGCGTTACGACGTCGGACCGCGCATGTCCGAAATGACCGTGTACAACAAGGTTGCCTACCTCTCCGGCCAGATTCCGGAGGACACCAGCCAGGACATCACCGGACAGACCCGGCAGGTGCTGGCCGAGATCGACAAGCTGCTGGCACTGGTGGCCAGTGATCGCCAGCATGTGCTGCGCGCGGAGGTGTTCCTGGCCGACATGGCCGACTTCGACGGCATGAACAAGGCGTGGGACGAATGGGTGGTCGAGGGTGCGACCCCGGCCCGTGCCACGGTCGAAGCCAAGCTGGCACACGCCGAGTGGAAGGTCGAGATCGTGGTGACGGCGGCCGTGCCGTAACGGCGGGCGGGTGTCAGCTCCCTTTCCTGCCGGAAGGGAGCTGGCACCGCTACCGTTCCCGCAGCACGATGCAGTCCACCGGACACGGTGGAATGCACAACTCGCAGCCCGTGCACAGGTCGGCGATCACGGTATGCATGTACTTCGCGCCGCCGACAATCGCGTCCACCGGGCAGGCCTGGATGCACTTGGTGCAGCCGATGCAGTCGGCCTCGACGATCACCGCAACCTGCGGCGCCTTGTGTTCGCCGCGCGTACGATCAAACGGCAGTGCCGGCACACCCAGTACCTGGGCCAGTGCACGCGCGCCCGCATCGCCGCCCGGCGGGCAGCGGTCCACGCCCGCCTCGCCGCGCGCCATCGCCTGCGCATAGGGGCGGCAACCGTCATAGCCGCATTGTCCGCATTGCGTCTGCGGCAACAGTCGGTCCAGGCGTTCGGTCAGCGGCGGAATCAGGCTCATGCGTGGCGAAGGCTGCGCGTATGGATCATTTCAGGGGTTTGCCACGGAACCAGCGTTCGTGGGCGAGGGCCAGCATCGGCCGGTCCTCTGCGCTGTCGCCATAAGCGTGGATGCGCGTGTAACGCGACAGATCGAAACGGCGACGGATCTGCTCGACCTTGCGAGGACCGCAATCGCCGCCGTGGTAACGGCCGGTCAGGCGTCCGTCCCGGCTTTCAAGGCGGTTGCAGATCAGTTCAAGACCCAACGTTTCGCACCAGGGACGCAGGTACAGATCCAGCGAACCGGACACGACCACCACGGTGTGCTGCTGTTCCTTGTGCCAGCGGATCTGTTCCAGCATTTCCGGGCGCACCACCTCGGGCAGGAATTCGCGCGAGAAGCCGGTGGCCAGCGCTGCGATGTCGTCGGCGTGGCGCTCGCTGAAGGTGAGGCGGGTGACGCGGGCGCGGATGCGTTCGGCCGAGATCAGTTTCAGCCGGTACGCCGCCAGCCACGGACCCACCTTCCACCACGCCTGCGCAAGCTGCTCGGCGGTGGCCACGCGGCGCAGGAAGCGGCCATAGGTATCGCAGGTGGTGACGGTATGGTCGAAGTCGAACAGCGCCAGTTCCATTCCGATGCCTCCCGTGGTGCGTCCCGTCGTTGCCGTGACCGGCGGGAGCGGCCGTGGCCGCACCCGCGCAGTGCATCAGCGGACCGGCATGCCCGGCTGCGCGCCGCTGTCGGCGTCCAGCAGCGCCAGCGCGCCACCATCGAAACCTGCCGACAGGATCATGCCTTCACTCAGGCCGAAGCGCATCTTGCGCGGGGCCAGGTTGGCGATGAACACGACGCTGCGGCCGACCAGCGCTTCCGGCTCGCCGTAGCTGGCACGGATGCCGGAGAAGATCTGCCGTTTGCCCAGTTCGCCGGCATCCAGCTCGAAGCGCAGCAGCTTGTCCGAACCCTCCACGAACTCGCACACCAGCACCTTGCCGATGCGCAGGTCGAGCTTGGCGAAGTCGTCGATGCCGATGTAGGCCGGTGCCTCGGCGCTGGCCGTTGCGGCACTGGCCGGCACGGCAGCCGCCGGCTTGGCAGCGTCGGCCTTGGCGGCGGGGGCAGCGGCGGTCGGCTGCAGGGTGTCCTTGGAGGCGTCGATCATGGCGTCAATCTTCTTCGGGTCGATACGGGTGAACAGTGGGGTGTAGTCAGCGATTCGATGGGCCAGCAGCGGCTGCGCCAGGTCGGTCCAGTCGGCCACTGGCGCGGCCAGGAACGCCTCGGCCTGGGCGGCGGTGGAAGGCAGTACCGGCTTCAGTGCGGTGACCAGTACACGGAACAGGTTCAGGCCCTGGCTGCACACGGCCTGCAGCTGCGCGTCGGCTCCTTCCTGCTTGGCGATCACCCACGGCTTGACGTCGTCGATGTAGCGGTTGGCTTCGTCGGCCAGGGTCATGGTCAGGCGGATCGCCGCCGCCGGATCGTTGCGCTCGTAGGCTTCGCGGATCGGCGCCAGGCTGTCGATGAAGCGCTGGTACTGGGCGGCATCGGGCAGCTGCCCGGCGAGCAGGCCGTCGAAACGCTTGCTGATGAAGCCGGCGCAGCGGCTGGCCAGGTTGACGAACTTGCCGACCAGATCAGCGTTGACGCGGGCGACGAAGTCACCCAGGTTCAGGTCGAGGTCGTCGACGCCACCGCCGGACTTGGCCGCGTAGTAGTAGCGCAGTGCTTCCGGTTCCAGTCCTGCATCGAGGAAGGTGCGCGCCATCACGAAGGTGCCGCGCGACTTGCTCATCTTGGCGCCGTCAACGGTCAGATAGCCGTTGACGTGCAGGCGGGTCGGCGCGCGGTGGCCGGTGCCGTGCAGCACCGCCGGCCAGAACAGGCCATGGAAATTGACGATGTCCTTGCCGATGAAGTGGTGCAGCTCGGTGGCGGTGCCGGCGCGCAGGTGGGCTTGGAAATCCTCGCCGAGCGTGCCGCACAGGGTCTGGAAGCTGGACAGGTAGCCGATCGGCGCGTCCAGCCAGACGTAGAAGTACTTGCCCGGATGGCCCGGGATCTGGAAGCCGAAGTACGGCGCGTCACGCGAGATGTCCCACGCGCGCAGGCCGCCCTCCGCGTCCAGCCACTCCATCAGCTTGGCTTTCACCCCGGGCAGCGCGACGTCGCCGGCCAGCCATTCGCGCAGGAAGCCCTCGAAGCGGCCGACCTCGAAGAAGAAGTGCTCCGAATCCCGGATCTCGGGCGTAGCGCCGGAGATCACCGATTTCGGCTCCTTCAGATCGGTGGGGCTGTAGGTCGCGCCACAGACTTCGCAGTTGTCGCCGTACTGGTCGGCGCTGCCGCAGTTCGGGCAGATGCCCTTGATGTAGCGGTCCGGCAGGAACATGCCCTTGGCCGGGTCGTAGAACTGGGCCACCGAACGGCGGCTGATGTGGCCGGCCGCTTCCAGCTTCAGGTAGAACGCCTCGGTCAGCGCTTGGTTGGCTGCCGAATTGGTCGAATCGTAGTGATCGAAGGCCACGCCGAATTCGGCGAAATCACGTTCGTGGCTGGCCTGGATGCTGGCGATGAAGGCCTCCGGGGTTACCCCGGCCTTCTCGGCTGCGAGCATGATCGGCGTGCCATGGGTGTCATCGGCGCAGACGAACCAGGTCCTGCCGCCGCTCATTCGCCGTGCACGTACCCAGATGTCGGCCTGGATGTAGCCGACCAGATGGCCCAGATGCAGCGGGCCGTTGGCGTAGGGCAGGGCGGTGGTGACGAGCGCGGTACGGGTCATGGTCGCGGGGTGAAGCCGAGGGGAACCGCAGATTATCGCATGCCCGCAACGAGGTGACCCGGCCGGGGCCGGGTCACGGGAATGCACGGACGGGCCGGTGGCTTACTCGCGTACCCAGGTCTGCGCCCGGCAGATGAAGGCGATGCAGCCGGAGACGTCCAGCTTGTTGCCACCCGGCTGCAGTTCCATCTTCGACTTGTAGGTCTTGCCGTTGGCGGGGTCGAGGATGGTGCCGCCGGACCACTTGCTGGCGCCGTCGGCCTTCAGGTTCCAGAGGATGGTCATGCCCTTCACCGGTTTGTTCCTGTTGGCACCCTCACAGCCATCGCAGACCGGGTTCGGACCCTTGTCCGAGTGCAGGATGTCCACCACCTTGCCGGACAGCGTGCCGTTGGCGGCCTGGCTGATCTCGACGATGGACTTCACCTGGCCGGTCTTGTCGTCGATGGTCTTCCAGCGGCCGGCCGCGCCATCGGCGGCCTGCGCCGAGAGCGCCGCCAGGCACAGCGGCAGCGCCAGCAGCAGGGTCTTGAAGGTCTTGCGCATGGTCCCCTCCCAGGGTTCATTCCGGCACGGTGCCGGTACACGCCGACTGTATACCCATTCGGCGGGGTATGGGGAAGGGGGTGCCGGGTCGAGCAGGTGAGTGGGGCCAGATCCTTTCCCGATGGAAAAGGGATCTGACCCCGAGCCATCAGCCGACTTCGTAGAGTTCCAGCGGCAGGCCGTCCGGGTCGGCGAAGAAGGTGAAGCGGCGGCCGGTGTATTCGTCCACGCGGACCGGTTCGCAGTCCACGCCGCAGCTGGCCAGGCGCTGGATGAATGGCTCCAGCGCGGCCACGCGGAAGGCCAGGTGACGCAGGCCCTGTGCCTCCGGGCGGCTGGGCCGGGGCGGTGGTGACGGGAACGAGAACAGTTCCAGCTGGCCGCCATCGGGCAGTGCCAGGTCCAGCTTCCACGAATCGCGCGCGGCACGGTGGTTCTCGGCCAGTACGCGCAGGCCGAGGATGCGCACGTAGAAATCCTTCGAGCGCGCATAGTCGCTGCAGATCAGCGCGGCATGATGGATGCCCAGCAGGGCGGTCGGATCATCGGTCATTGCAGGATGTCCAGCCAGCGCTGGGCGATCTTCAGCGCCAGCGGATAGGGTTCGGGGTCGTTGCGGTTGCTCAGCACGATCACTGTCAGATGCCGGTCCGGATAGCGCAGGATGACGTTGCGGAAGCCGATGCTCTCGCCGCTGTGCCACTGCATGCGGCCGTTGAGGCGCCAGCCGAAGCCGTAATGCGGTACGTCCGGTTCGGTGGTTGCGGTGGCCGGGCTGAACATGGCCCGCCGCGATGCGGCTGACAGCAGGCGGTCGTCGTACAGTGCGGCATCCCAGCGGGCGAGGTCGTCCAGCGAGGAATAGATGCCACCATCACCCAGCACGGCACTGGTGGTGCTCTGGTCGGTGCGCTGCCAGCGACCGTCGAGCCAGCTGTAGCCGTAGGCCCGCGCAGTGACCGTATCGACGCCGTCCTGGTGGGCGACGGTGTGGGTCATGTGCAGCGGGCCGAAGATCCGCTGCTGCAGGAAGGTGGCGAAATCCTGGCCCGACGCGCGCCCGACGATCAGCGCCAGCAGCGCATATCCGCTGTTGCTGTAGCGGTACGCAGTGCCCGGTGTGAAATCCAGCCGGTCCTCGCGTGCGAGCAGCGCCAGCACGTCCGCATCGTGCACCTGGCGGCTGTCGGCGGGGTCCATCAGGCCCTCATAGTCGGGCAGACCGCTGGTATGCGACAGCAGGTGACGGAGGGTGACGGAGGACACCGCAGTGGGAAGTTCCGGCAGCCAGCGTCGCACTGGCTGGTCCAGGCCCAGGCGGCCCTCTTCCACCAGCAGCAGCACGGCGGCGGCGGTGAACTGCTTGCTCACCGAGGCCAGCCGGAAATTGCTGGCCGCGGTCACCGCAGTGCCATCTTCCACCACCGCCAGGCCGTACCCGCGGCGGAACACCGCCTGCCCGTCGTGCAGCACCAGTACCGCTGCTCCCGGCACCTGGCCATCGTAGGCCTGCATCAGGCCATCGATGCCCGCATCCGGCGGCATCACCGCCGGTGCGGCAGGCGCGGCCTGCGGCAGCAGGGCCAGTACGGCAGCGAACACGACGGTGGCGGGACGCATGAGGGCTCCGTGGCGATCAGGGGGTGGGCGCGGACCCCGGCGGTTGTGACAGCCATCGTTCCATCTTCCGCTCCAGCACGTCCAGCGGCATCGAGCCGTCCTTCAGCAGCTCGGCATGGAAGCGGCGCAGGTCGAATGCCGCACCCTGGCGTGCCTTGGCCTTGTCGCGCAGTGCCAGCAGGGTGGTCAGGCCGGCGACGTTGGACAGCGCCTGCGCCGGCTGGGCCATGATCCGCTCCACTTCGGCATTGGCATCATCGCTGCTCATGTCCACGGTCTTCTGCAGGTAGGCGACGGCCTGCTGCTTGCTCCAGCCCTGGGCATGCACGCCGGTGTCGGCGACCACGCGCGCTGCGCGCAGCAGGCGCGAGGAGAGATAGCCGATGCGATCGTAGGGATCGGTGTAGACGCCCAGCGTTTCCCCCAGCGTTTCCGAGTACAGGCCCCAGCCTTCGATGAAGGCCAGGTCGCCGCCGGCACGCCGGAAGCGCGGCTGCTTGGCCAGCTCCTGCTGCAGACCCAGCTGCACGTGGTGGCCGGGAATGCCTTCATGCAGGTACTGCACCGGCACGTTCCAGCGCTTGCGGCTGGGCAGGTCGCGGGTGTTCACATACAGCACCCCGGCCTCGCCGGGCTGTGTCGGCTGGTAGGAGGCCGCGGCCGCGGTGAGCGCACGCTCGGGCTCCACTGCACGGATGTCCAGGGCAGCCTTCGGCAGCGTGTCGAGCACCTGCGGCAGGCGCGTGGCGACCTGCTGCTGCACCTGGCGGTAGCGGCCGAGCAGCGCGTTGGCGTCGCCATACTGGAACTGGCGATCACTGCGCATGCTGCGCAGAAGCTTGGTCGGCGTGCCGCGCAGCTTCGCATCCTTCATCACTGCGGCGATCTGCGCCTGCAGCTCCTGCACGCGCTGTTCGCCGAGCGCATGCCATTGCGCGGGTGTCTGTTCGCTGGCCGTGGTCTGCACGATCAGGTTGGCGTACCACGCCTGGCCATTGGGCAGGGCCCCCAGACCGCTGCTGGTCCGCGTGGCCGGCAGGTACTCGGTGGCGATGAAGCCGCGCAGGGCGCGGTAGGACGGCATGATGCGCAGTTCGATCATGCGCTTGTACTCGGCACTGATGCGCGCCTTGTCCTCGGCGGAAATCGACTCCGGCATGGTCCGGATCGGCGACCAGAAGATGCTTTCCTCGGCGGTCGGCTTGATCACCGCATCCAGCTGCGGCAGCACTTTTTCCATCAGGTCGCGCGGCTGCACCACACCGGCCTTCATGCCCTGGCGCATGTTGTCGATGGCCTGGTCGAACAGCGCCGGAATGCCCAGCGAGCGGCGCGACCAGGTGTCGTAGTCCTGCACGGTATTGAACGGCTGCGCACCCGCGCCGGCACCGAGAATGGCCATGATGCTGCCGACGTTGTAGTACTGGCTGATCGGCATCATCCAGCTGGGATACGGCTCGGCGGCCAAGGTCGCGCGCGCGTCGCGCACGAAGATCTCGTAGCTCAGCAGGTCCTGGCCCTGCAGGCCGTCGCTGCCGATCTTCTCGACCTTGCCCAGCCACTCTACGGTGAAGTCATGCGACTGCTGGCGCCACGCCGCGGACAGGATGTTCGGCAGCTGGTCGTTGTAGCGGGTTTCGCCCTGGAAGGTCGCCTGCAGCGGGTTCAACCGCATCGACGCATCCCAGTATTCGTCATAGAGGCGCTCCAGCTGGACCGTTTTGGGCACAGTGCGGGCGGCGGCGACCGGGCGCGCGGGGGAGCGGGTGGCGCTGCGTGCCGGTGCGGTGGCGCGCGTGCTGGGCCGCGCCTTGGGCTTGGCCGCCGGACGGCTCTGCGTCGCAGCGGGCCGGCTGGCCTTCTTCTTCGCAGCTTCGGCCGACGGAACGGCGCTGAACAGGAACAACGCGGCAATGGCGGCGGCCAGGGCGCGGGTGGAATACGGCATCAGGAGCTTCCGTGGAACACAGACCGTGGAGCTTGCACGATCCGGCCGCGTACGGCCAGCGCGGGGGCGCAGTCAGCTGGCGCCCGCTGGGCCTTCAGTCAGCCGCGGCCGCAGCCCGCAGCGCGGCCGCGCGCTCGACACCCAGGTATCGGGTGATCGCACGGCGCATCAGGTACAGCAGGGGAATCAGGGCGATCGCAAAGCCCATCTTGTAGACGTAGTTGACGCTGCTCACCGCCAGGAACAGCGATGTCGGCCACTGCTGCGGGCCGAGCACGAAAGCGATCCAGATCACCACGAAGCTGTCCACCAGCTGCGAGACCGCGGTGGAACCGGTAGCGCGCAACCAGACGTGGCGCTCGCCGGTGGCCTGCCGGATCCTGTGGAACACGGCCACGTCGATCAGCTGGCCGAGCAGGAAGGCCACCAGCGAACCAGCAATGGTCCACATGCCCTGGCCGAACACCGCGGCGAACGCGGCCTGGTAGTCGGGCACGCCATGGGCGTTCATCGAGGTGACCCACCAGCTGGCCGGCGCCAGCGAGATCGCCGCGAAAGCGAACAGGAAGCCGTAGGCGATCAGCACCACCGCCAACCACGAGATGAAACGCACCCCGCGCTTGCCGAAGAACTCGTTGATGGTGTCGGTCATGATGAACACCACCGGCCACAGCAGTGTGCCGGCGGTGAAGCTCAACGATCCGGTCTGGCCGAACAGGTTCCAGTTCAGCGGGTCGATGCCGAGCGTGTCTTCCAGCGCGAAGATCTTCACTCCGATCAGCTCGGCCAGCACGGCATTGCCGCAGAAGAACGCGGCCAGCACGATGAACAGCAGGACCGCGCGGTCCTGCAGCGGGCGCTCGACCGGCGTCGTGCTCATTCGGTGCGTTCGCCCGCGCGGGTGAACGGCACGCTGGCTGGCGCCACAGCACCACCGGAAATGATGAAGCTCATCGCCTGGTCCACGGTCCAGTCGGTGGGTGTGAGCAGTTCCACCGGCACGATTTCAAGATAGCCGGAGGTCGGGTTCGGCGTGGTCGGCACGTACACCGCTGCCAGTTCGCGGTCCGTACCGTGTTCCTTGATCACCCGCGTGACCAGGCCGACCGACTTCATGTCGCGGTGCGGGAAGTCGATCAGCACGACGCGCTGCGTGCTGCCGGGTTCGGTCTGCAGCATGTCCAGCAGCTTCTTGGCGCTGTCGTAGATGATGCTGGCCAGCGGGATCCGCTTGATCACCGCGCCGATCCAGCGCAGCAGGCGCTGGCCGAGCACGCGGCGGCTGGCCACGCCCACGGCCAGGATCACCAGCAGCGTCGCCAGCAGCGCGATGGTGTTCTGGATCCACTCCGCGCGCACCCAGCCCAGGTAATGCGGGAAGCTGGTCGCGATCTGCTCCGACAGGGGCACCACCAGCGGGCTGGAGATGCCCGACAGCAGCACGAACACGAATTTGACCACGACCCAGGTGAGCCAGATCGGCAGCAGGGTCAGCAGGCCGGTCAGGAACAGGCGCTGCAGGGAGGGGCGGGGGACCAGGGAGGGGGCTTCGAGCGACATGGGCGCATTGTAGCGGCCAGCGCTTGCCGATGATGCGGGGGAATGCGGCCGGGATCAGCGTGCGTGCGGCTTCAGCCGCAGGTAGACCTGCTTGCGTACCTGGGCGACCACCTCGCCGCTTTCGTCGACCACCTCGTTGCTGAACCAGCGCAGCACTTTGCCGCCGCCGGCAGCGTCGGCGCGCAGTTCGTCCAGCAGCGCATCGTCGATGCGGAACGACGTGCGCACGGTGCCGCGCCCCGGCTTGAGGAAGTCGATCGCACCGGCGCGGTCCCACACGTAGTAGTCGCGGCCGAGGATATGCAGCAGGCCCAGCATCCAGAACGGGTCGGTCATCGCGAACAGGCTGCCACCGAAGTGGGTGCCCACGTAGTTGCGGTTCCAGGGGCGCTGGCGCAGCTCGACGTCGATCTGCCGGTAGTCCGGGCTGACCCGGGTGACGTGGATGCCGGTGAACAGGAAGGGCGGCCACAGGTTGATGCCGAAACGGAACAGGCGGGCGTTCATGTGCATCGCGAGGGCGGAGGGCGGGCCCCAAGTCTAACCATTCGCATGCGTATGTTGTAGCTGTGCGCGGCGCGGCGCGTGTCACCCTGCGGCGTCGATCACGTAGCCGTCGCGACCATTGGCCTTGGCCTGGTACAGCGCCGCGTCGGCACCTTCCACGAAATGGTGGGGTTGCAGCTCGCCGTTGGGGATGCGGGTATAGACGCCGATGGTCAGGGTGATGCCGCCGCCATGGCCTTCGCCCGGTGCGGGCAGGGCGCGGATGCTCTGGATGAGGCCTTCGATCACCTGCCGCGCGCCCTCGGCCGGCGTATCCGGCAGCACCAGCGCGAACTCATCGCCGCCGTAGCGTGCCGCCTTGTCGCGCGGGCGACGCGCGTGGGCGGCGATCTGCCGCGCCACTTCGCGCAGTACGCGATCGCCGACCTGGTGACCGTGACGGTCGTTGTGGTGCTTGAAGTGATCGACGTCGATCAGCGCGAGCGTGAGCGGCTTGCCGCTGCGCCGTGCGGCATCGCATTCCTGCTGCAGCGACTGTTCGAAACGCAGCCGGTTGCCCAGGCCGGTCAGCGCGTCACGGTTGGCCAGCCGGTGCCAGGCCGCGATCCGCCATATCGCCCAGGCCAGCAGCACCAGCACGATGCCCAGCATCGCGCTGGCCGGTGCCCACCACAGGTTGCCGGCGCGCAGCAGCGCCCAGCTCAGCAGCGGGGCCAGCGGCAGCGAACAGAGCGCCGTCAGCCAGGGCAGGCGCAGGCCGAGGAGGATCACGCACAGCGCCACCAGCAGGCCACCGATGGCGTCCTGGCAGAGCCGTGGCAGGACGTGGATCTGCCTGCCCTGCAGCAGCATCGAGGCGATGTTGGCCTGGTACTCGCTGCCGCTCATCCAGTACTCGCGCGTGGTCGGCGTGAGCAGGCGCGGGGCGATGCCGCTGGCGGTCATTCCGACCACGATGCGTCGCCCATGCAGCATCGCCATGTCCACGTGGCCCTCGAGCACGTCGGCATAGGACACCTGCGGCAATCGTTCCGGCGGGCCGGCGTAGCGCACCCGCACGTAATCGTCGCGGCGCCACTGATAGGGGGAATCGACCTCCGGCTCGGGATCCGGCAGGCCGTCGATCGCGCTGGCGGGCAGTCCGGCCAGGGCCAGGCCCAGCGCAGGCCAATGCGGCTGGCCGATGCCGGCGCGCAGGTACACCCCACGGGCGACGCCATCGCCATCCACTTCGACATCGCTGTGGCCGATCGCCGCAGCGCTGGCCGCGATCAGTGGAATGGGCAGCAGTTCCTCGGCCATGCGGTCGCCGGCTGCCGGCGCCGCCAGCACGGGCAGTACGACGTGGCCATTGCGCCGGATCGCGGCGGCCAGGATTTCGTCCTGGCGGCTGTCGCGGCGGTCGGGTTCTGACAGCATCAGGTCCAGTGCGATGCGTTCGGCGCCGGCGTCGGTAAGGCGATCAAGCAGGCGCGCATGTACCGAGCGCGGCCATGGCCATTGGCCGATGCGCTGCAGGCTGCCTTCGTCGATGGCGATGATCAGCACGCTGGGGTCGGGTCGATAGTCCCAGCCGCCGACCATCGCGTCGTAGGCCGCTTCATCCTGGCGCCACAGCCACTGGCCATGGCTGGCCACGGCCGTCAGCACACCGGCCAGCACGGCCAGTGCGATCCGTCGGGACCATGGAAGCGGCGAACGCCTCATAACAACAGCCAGAGCAGCAGCGCACCGCCGCCGCCGGCGCCGTAGCACAGGCGGCAGGGCAGCTTGACCTGCTGCGCGGGCGAGAAATCGCCTGCGTGCCCGTCGTCGTCGATGTACTGCACGCGCACGTGCAGGGTGCCGCTCCATGGCCGCTTGAAGCTGACCTGGGGCTGCTCGACGGTTTCATCGAGCATCGGGCTGGCGAAGTCGCCACGACGATCCACCTGCACGCGGTAGCGCTGGCCTTCGCTGCCGGCCTGCCAGCGCAGGGTCAGTTGGCCATGCGCCGCCTCGGGCGGCTGCAGGGCAGGGTCCACCGGTTCGTTGGTCAGCTGCAGTGGCAGCGCTTGTCCATAGCGCCCCTGGTGGCCGTTGTCATCGCGCGAGGCAACGCGCCAGTAGTACTGGCCCGGCGGCAGGGGCTGCGCCAGGCGCAGGTCGGTACCGGTGCTGGCCTGCTCCTGCAGCGGCTGCGTGAACGTCGGTTCTGCAGCGACCTGCAGCACGCTGCTGCTCGCGCCCGGGGCCTGGGTCCAGCGGAACCGGGGGCGATCGCTGTTGACGGTCTGGCCGTGCAGCGGAGAGACGGTCAACGGCGGCGGCGGTTGGTCGCTGAGTTCGAAGTCGGCACTGGCGTCCAGGCCCTCCACGCCCTGTGCGTCGACCGCACGCAGCAGCACACGCAGCTCGCCGGGCGGCAGATCGCCGATCGCCAGTCGCGTGTCGGCGGTGGTGGCGGCGAACAGCAGGATTTCCGGCGTGGCCGCCTGCACCACCTCCACCCGATAGTGGTCGGCCCCAGCGACCGCGTCCCAGGCCAGCAGGCTCGGCAGGGGGGCCAGTCTCAGCTCATCCTGGCGCAGCGTCGGCGCCGGCAGCAGCGCGGCCACGGCGGCGGGCGCCTTGTCGGCGCTGGCGTTGCGGCTGGCCTGGCCCGGACGGACAAGGCGCTGGCCGTGGGTGTTGGCGACCTGCACCCGTCCTTCCAGCACTTCGGTGGCTCCGATCCGGCCGGCATCGCCATCGCCGGCGCTGACGCGGAAGACCGTGCCGCGCACGCTGCTGGTCGCCGTCGGTGCATCGATGATGTAGCGCGATGCCGGGCCACGTGCCGGGGTGACCCGGTTGCTGGCGCGGCCCTGCTGCAGGCGCAGGCGGGTATCGACCATGCCGGTGCGGCCGTAGCGGCTGAGCTGGTCCAGGCGCAGGCGCGAATACTCGCGCAGCTGCAACCGCGAGGCATCGGCGAATTCGAGGGTGATGCTGGAGTCGCCTTCGGTTTCCACGGTGTCGCCGATGCGCAGCTGCTCTCCGGCCCGCACCGCGCGGGTGGCGCTGCCATCGCCGCCCACCAGCCCGACCTTCCCGCGCACGGACAGGACCCGTGCCGGCGCAGGCTCGGTGCGCAGCCAGCTGATCGGGAAGCGCAGCAGCTGGCCCGGCGGCAGCTGGTAGGGATTGGCGATGCGGTTGTGCTGCTGCAGCTGTTGCCAGGGCACGGAAGGCTTCAGGTACAGGCCACCCAGGTCCCAGAGGGTGTCACCGGGACGGACCCGGTAGTTCCAGTCCTGTGCGGCGGCGATGGCCGGCAGCAGCAGGAGGGCACACAGCAGGACACGTTG
Organism: Stenotrophomonas sp. YJH_SMC_36; assembly: GCF_059369935.1. Classification (NCBI taxonomy): domain Bacteria; kingdom Pseudomonadati; phylum Pseudomonadota; class Gammaproteobacteria; order Lysobacterales; family Lysobacteraceae; genus Stenotrophomonas; species Stenotrophomonas sp. YJH_SMC_36. The sequence goes on from NZ_JCAFTD010000001.1 coordinate 570,187, forward strand.
GAGACGCGTAATGAAAGGCGAAGTGCGGACGAAGGTCACAGTTTGCAGTCCCGGCAATGCGGAGGCGCAGCAGCAAGACCCAATGGCCCCGACCCTCATCCCCCCGAATGGATCGCGGCGGCCGAACGGCCGCCATCGATCACATTATCGCCCGCGTTCAGTGCAGGGATTCTGAACGGGACAGGCTTCCGTTCAGAACAGCAGCGAGGCCATCTTCCTGCGGTACTGCCCGACCAGGTCCTCGTCGGAGATCACATTGAAGGCGTCGATCAGGGTCCTGCGCGGCAATCCGTCCTCGAAACCGCGGTCGATCCGCAGCATTTCCAGGAACTGGGCCAGGGCCGCCTCGTCCTGGCCCTCCAGCAGCAGCTGCACGCCCCGCAGATGGCGCGCCTTGAGGTCGCTGCCATCGGCGGCGATGCGTGATTCGAGCACCTCGGCGGCCGGGGCGTCCTTGAGTGCGGACGCGAAGGCCAGGCGTGCACGGGCGCGCACGGCGCGGTCGTCGGTGGCCAGGTTGGCCGGCAGGCGGTCGATCAGCGTACCGGCTTCATCCACGCCGCCGATCTGCAGCAGGGCCAGGGCCAGGTCGAGCTTCAGCTCGTCCTTGTCCGGTTCGGCGGCGATCTGCGCGCGCAGCACGTCCACCTGTGCCTGTGGGTCCAGCGGTGCTTCCTCCTCGCTGACCGTATCGCCGACATCGGCGGGGACGATGCCGTGCTGGGCCAGGAACTCGCGCAGTTGGCCCTCCGGGATGGCGCCGGGGAAGCCGTCCACCAGCTGCCCGTCCTTGACCAGGAACACGGTCGGCACCGAGCGGATCTGGAAGGCGGCAGCGATCTGCTGTTCCTTGTCGACATCGACCTTGGCCAGCTCAAAGGCGCCGTTGTACTCGCCGGCCAGCTTTTCCAGCATCGGTCCCAGGGTCTTGCACGGACCGCACCAGGTGGCCCAGAAATCGACCAGCACCGGCGTCTGCAGCGACTTCTGCAGGACTTCGGCCTCGAAGGTCGCAGTGGTGGCGTCGAATACGTAGGTCGTCTCGGTCATGGAGGAGGCATCGCTTGGCATCTGGAGAGGGATTCTATGGTGGCGGAACCTGTCCGTCTCAACCCGGGCCGCTGCAAATGGCCGACAATGCGGCCTTCCTGTTGCCGCTGTCGTGGAGCCTGCATGTCGTCGCCGTCCCCCTTGCTGCGCCTGTCGGGCGTGATCGCCGCACTCGTCTTCGTGGCTGCGGTCATCGGCTTCGGTGCCGGGCTCGACGGCTATGCGCAGGCCCGCCATCCGGTGGCGTTGCTGGGCGCGCAGGGGATGCCGCATGCCCTGGGCTTCAATCTGCTGGGCTTCATGCTGCCGGGCCTGCTGGCGGTGGTGGTGGCCGAATGCCTGCGCCGGCAGCTGCCGGCCACCGCGGGCTGGGCCCCGCGTGTGGGCAGCCAGATGCTGCTGCTGGCCGGCCTGGCGTTCGCCGCCATGGGCGTGCTGCCGCTGGATGTGGATGACCTGCACGGGCTGGCCAGCCAGCTGCATGCCAGCGCCTGGATGGTATGGGTGCTGGGCTTCGTTGCCGGCGCCCTGCTGCTGGGCACGGCGCGCCTGCGCGACACACAGGGCCGGGCATTGGGCGGGGTGGCGCTGGCCTGTGGTGTGGTTGCCGCGTTGGCAGCCTTCGCCCTGCAGGGCGTGCTGCCGGCGCCTCTGTCGCAGCGGCTGGCCTTCGCCTGCTGGGCGGTCTGGCTGGCGTTGGCGCTGCCGCTGTCGCGGGCCCGTTGAGACGGTCGCGGGGCCGCCACCGGGCCCACAGCCGTCGGACAGGATTGGAGACGTTTGCCGCACTGCGGTACGCTGTACCGCTTTGCCGCCGCATCCGCGTGTTCCATGACCAGCGCTGAACCCAACGCCTACGACCCGCAGCAGGTTGAATCCGCCGCCCAGCAGTACTGGGACGCCACCCGCGCGTTCGAGGTCGACGAGACTTCCGACAAGCCGAAGTACTACTGCCTGTCGATGCTTCCGTACCCGTCCGGTGCGCTGCACATGGGGCACGTGCGCAATTACACGATCGGTGACGTGATCAGCCGCTACAAGCGCATGACCGGCCACAACGTGCTGCAGCCGATGGGCTGGGACGCGTTCGGCCTGCCGGCGGAAAACGCGGCGATCAAGAACAAGACCGCGCCGGCGGCGTGGACCTACAAGAACATCGACCACATGCGCAGCCAGCTGAAGTCGCTGGGCTATGCCATCGACTGGTCGCGCGAGTTCGCCACCTGCCGCCCGGACTATTACGTCCACGAGCAGCGCATGTTCACCCGTCTGATGCGCAAGGGCCTGGCCTACCGTCGCAACGCGGTGGTGAACTGGGACCCGGTCGACCAGACCGTGCTGGCCAACGAGCAGGTCATCGACGGCCGTGGCTGGCGTTCCGGTGCGCTGGTCGAGAAGCGTGAGATTCCGCAGTGGTTCCTGCGCATCACCGATTACGCCCAGGAGCTGCTGGACGGCCTGGACGAGCTGGACGGCTGGCCGGAATCGGTCAAGACCATGCAGCGCAACTGGATCGGTCGTTCCGAGGGCCTGGAGATCCAGTTCGACGTGCGCGACGTCGATGGCAGCGCGCTGGATCCGCTGCGGGTGTTCACCACCCGCCCGGACACCGTGATGGGCGTGACCTTCGTCTCGATCGCCGCCGAGCACCCGCTGGCGCTGCACGCAGCGAAGAACAATCCGGAACTGGCCGCGCTGCTGTCGGAAATGAAGCAGGGCGGCGTGTCCGAGGCCGAGCTGGAAACCCAGGAAAAGCGCGGCATGGATACCGGCCTGCGCGCCATCCATCCGGTCACCGGCGAGAAGGTGCCGGTGTGGGTCGCCAACTTCGTGCTGATGGGCTATGGCACCGGTGCGGTGATGGCCGTGCCCGGCCATGACCAGCGCGACAACGAAGTGGCCAACAAGTACGGCCTGCCGATCGTGCAGGTCATCGCGCTGAAGGATCCGCGCAATGACGACGAGCGCAATTGGGATGGCGCGCGCTGGCAGGACTGGTACAGCGACAAGAACCGTGCCTTCGAACTGATCAATTCGGCCGAGTTCGACGGGCTGGATTTCCAGGGCGCCTTTGAAGCCCTGGCCGAGCGTTTCGAGCGCAAGGCGCAGGGGCAGCGCCGCGTCAACTACCGCCTGCGCGACTGGGGCGTGAGCCGCCAGCGCTACTGGGGCTGCCCGATTCCGGTGATCTACTGCGCCAAGTGTGGCGCGGTACCGGTGCCGGAAGAGCAGTTGCCGGTGGTGCTGCCGGAGGACGTCGCGTTCTCCGGCACCGGTTCGCCGATCAAGACCGACCCGGAGTGGCGCAAGACCACCTGCCCGGAGTGCGGCGGTGCAGCCGAGCGCGAGACCGATACCTTCGACACCTTCATGGAGTCGAGCTGGTACTACGCGCGCTACACCTCGCCGGGCGCGCGTGATGCCGTGGACAAGCGCGGCAACTACTGGCTGCCGGTGGACCAGTACATCGGTGGCATCGAGCACGCGATCCTGCATCTGATGTACTTCCGCTTCTACCACAAGCTGCTGCGTGACGCGCGGATGGTGGACAGCAACGAACCGGCCCGCAATCTGCTGTGCCAGGGCATGGTGATCGCCGAGACCTATTACCGTCCGAACCCGGACGGTTCCAAGGACTGGATCAATCCCGCCGACGTGGAAGTGCAGCGTGACGAGCGCGGCCGCATCACCGGCGCGACCCTGATCGCCGACGGTCAGCCGGTGGTGGTCGGTGGCACCGAGAAGATGTCCAAGTCGAAGAACAACGGCGTGGATCCGCAGGCGATGGTCGGCAAGTATGGCGCCGACACCGTGCGCCTGTTCTCGATGTTCGCCGCGCCGCCGGAACAGTCGCTGGAGTGGAACGAGGCCGGCGTGGACGGCATGGCCCGCTTCCTGCGCCGCCTGTGGGCCCAGGTGCAGAAGCATGCCGCCGAGGGTGCCGCCCCCGCGCTGGACGTGGCCGCGCTGGACGGTGGCCAGAAGGCGCTGCGCCGCAAGACCCACGAGACCATCGGCAAGGTCGGCGACGACTATGGCCGCCGCCACAGCTTCAACACCGCGATCGCTGCGGTGATGGAACTGATGAACGCGCTGGCCAAGTTCGAGGACGGCAGCGAACAGGGCCGCGCGGTGCGTCAGGAAGCACTGCAGGCCATCGTGCTGCTGCTGAATCCGATCACCCCGCATGCCAGCCACGCCCTGTGGCAGGTGCTTGGCCATGGCGAGACGCTGCTGGAGGACCAGCCGTTCCCGCAGGCCGACGCCAGCGCGCTGGTGCGCGACGCGCTGACCCTGGCCGTGCAGGTCAACGGCAAGCTGCGCGGCACCATCGAAGTGGCCGCCGATGCCGCTCGCGAGCAGGTCGAGGCGCTGGCCCTGGCCGAGCCGAACGCAGCGAAGTTCATGGAAGGCCTGACGGTGCGCAAGATCATCATCGTCCCGGGCAAGATCGTGAACATCGTCGCCGCCTGATGTACCCGCACCGGCCGCCCTCCCGGCGGCCGGTGTTCCAGCAACGCGGGGGGCATGCGGTTGATGGCCCTGCGTTCACGCGGTCTCGGGCACGCTGTCTGTTGCCGTGATCGCCCGGCTCCGCCAGACTGTTCTCCATGACCCGACTCCTGCTTGCCCTCGTTCTTGTCCTCGGCCTTGCCGGCTGTGGCTTCCATCTGCGCAACAAGCTGATGTTGCCGACCGACACCGCGCCGGTGAAGGTGGTCTCCACGGCCCCGTACAGTGAACTGGTCAAGCTGCTCAACCGCAGTCTGCAGGCGTCCGGCGCCAAGCTGGCAAGCGAGGATGGCAACGAACCCAGCACCCAGCTGCAGGTGTTGTCCGAACGCTGGGGCGACCTGCCGATCGCGATCGACTCGCAGGGTCGTGCGCAGGAATACAGCCTGCGCTACGCGGTGATCTTCATCTTCCGTCGCGAGGATGGCAGCGAACTGGTGCCGCAGCAGGTGATCGAACTGTCGCGCGACTACGTGTCGCCGCCCACCGACGCGACCGGTACCACCACCGAGCGCGAGATCCTGGCCGATGAACTGCGCCGGGAAATGTCGGCCTCGATCATCCGCCGCATCGACAGCGTGGTCCGTGCCGAAGTCGCGAAGGGGGGAAGCCTGTCCTCGCCGAAGCCGGTCGATCCTGCGGTTCCGGCCGAGCCGACACCGGCACCGGCCATCAAGCCCTGACCGGGACCGGCATGGAACTGCGTCCGGAGCAGCTGGCCAGCCAGGGCGCTGATACCCCGCTGTCGCCGGTGTACCTGATCGCCGGTCCTGAGACGCTGCGCGTGCTGGAAGCCGCCGACGCGGTCCGTGCGCGGGCGCGCGCCGCCGGCATCGGTGAGCGCGAGGTGTTCGACGCCGATGGTCGCGACTTCGACTGGGGCCAGCTCGACGCCAGCTTCAACGCGCCGAGCCTGTTCAGTGCCCGTCGCCTGGTGGAAGTGCGGTTGCCCAGTGGCAAGCCGGGCAAGGACGGCGCCGAGGTGATCAGCCGGTTCTGCGCCGATCCGGCACCGGACGTCGTGCTGATGATCACCGCCAACGAATGGAGCAAGGCGCACCAGGGCAAGTGGGCTGAAGCGGTGGGCCGGGTCGGCGTGCTGTCGGTGGCCTGGGCGATCAAGCCGCATGAACTGCCCGACTGGATCGAGCGTCGCCTGCGCAGCAAAGGCCTGCGCGCGGATCCGGCCGCAGTGCAGCGCCTGGCCGAGCGCGTGGAAGGCAATCTGCTTGCCGCGGCGCAGGAGATCGACAAGCTGGCGCTGCTGGCCGATGGGCACGCGCTGGACGTGGAACGGATGGAATCGCTGGTGGCCGATGCCGCCCGCTACGACGTATTCCGGCTGGTGGAAGCCACGTTCTCCGGGCAACCGGCGGCGGTGCTGCGCATGCTTGCCGGCCTGCGCGGCGAAGGCGAGGCGGTGGCCGCGCTGATGCCGATCGTGATCCGGGAACTGCTGGCAGGTGCCGGGCTGGCACGGGTGCAGGCGCGCGGTGGCAACCTTGCCGCCGAGATGAAATCGCGCGGCATCTGGGAGTCGCGGCAGGCACCGTACAAGCGTGCGCTGCAGCGGCATCCGGAAGGCAAGCGCTGGGAACGTTTCGTGGCCGAGGCCGGGCTGGTCGACCGCATCGCCAAGGGGCGCGCCGACGGCGACGCCTGGCTGGCGCTGGAGCGCCTGCTGGTGGCCGTGGCCGAGCCGCGCGCCGTGCGGCTGCTGGCCCGGGCCTGATCGATGAGCCTGCGGGTCTATTACGGGGGCACCTTCGATCCGGTGCACCTGGGGCACCTGGCGATCGCGCGCGCCGCGCGCGATGAGCTGCAGGTCGCGGTGCGGATGCTGCCGGCGGCCGATCCACCGCACCGCCCGGTTCCCGGCGCGACCGCCGAACAGCGCTGCACGATGCTGTCGCTGGCCATCGGCGACGAGCCGGGGCTGCTGCTGGACCGGCACGAACTGGATCGGGCCGCGCGCTTTCCCGGTCGCCCGTCCTACACCGTCGATACCCTGCGCGAACTGCGCGGCGAGCTCGGTCCCAGCCGGCCCCTGGCCTGGCTGGTCGGCGCCGACAGCCTGCTGGGCCTGCCCGGCTGGCATGAGTGGGAGGCGCTGTTCGGCCTGGCCCACTTCGTGGTGGCGGAGCGGCCGGGCAGTCCACTGCAGGCCTCGGTCGACGGCGAGCTCGGCCGTGTCCTGGAAGGGCGGTGGGCCGACAGCGAACAGGACCTGTTTGCCAGTCCGGCCGGCCGCATCCTGCGCCTGCACCATCCGTTGCGCGGGGAATCGGCCAGCGCCGTGCGCGCGCAGATCGCCGCGGCAGGGCCCTGGCGTGCCCTGCTGCCGCCGGCGGTGGCCGACTACGTGGCCGCGCAGCGGCTGTACTATCCGGCAACACCGTGAATGCCGCGACCGCGCCATCCCCGTATAATCGCCCCCACGTTTATCGAGTCGATCCACTTTGAGCAACCAGACCCAGCCCCAGACCATCAAGGTCGATCTGCCCAGCCCGCCGCCGTCCGTGCCGGAACTGCTGGCCAGTGTCCGTCAAGCCACCGAAGACCTGAAGGCCAAGGACCTGGTCGAGATCGACGTGCGCGGCCGGTCCAGCGTTGCCGATTACCTGGTGATCGTCTCGGGTACTTCGACCCGCCACGTCAAGTCGATCGCCGACGAGGTCGTGCGCTTCGCCAAGAAGATCGACGTGATGCCGCTCGGGGTTGAGGGCGAGCGCGAAGCCGAGTGGGTACTGGTCGATCTGGGCGACGTGATCGTCCACGTGATGCTGCCGCGCGTGCGTGAGTTCTACGCCCTCGAGCGCCTGTGGACGGTCGGTGACCAGCCGCCGTCCAGCGACGACGAAGTGGCCTGAGCCGCACGTTGATGCATCCCTTCGACGGCGCCGATGGCGCCGTCGACGTTTTCGAGGAGCGCTGATGAAAGCCCGCCTGATCGCCACCGGTGAACGCGCACCCAGTTGGGTCGCGCAGGGGTTCGCCGAGTACCAGAAGCGGCTCTCGCACTGGCTGCCGTTCGAGCTGGTCGAGATCGAGCCCGGCCTGCGCGGCAAAGGCCGCGATCCACGCCGTGCCACCGAGGACGAGGGCCGGCGGGTGATCGCCGCGCTGCCGAAGAATGCCTACGTCGTGGCGCTGGATGTGCCCGGCCGCCAGCTCAGTTCCGAACAGCTGGCGCAGCGCCTGGAGCATTGGCGGGGACAGGGCAGGGACCTGGCGTTCCTGATCGGCGGTCCCGAGGGGCATTCGCCCGAAGTTTCGGCACTGGCCGACGAGAAGTGGTCGATTGGTCCGCTCACGCTGCCGCACATGCTGGTGCGGCTGGTCGTGGCGGAACAGCTGTACCGGGCCGCCGCAATGATTGCAAATCACCCCTACCATCGCGCGTGAAGAGCCGTTATACTGTTCGTCTGCCCGAATAGCTCAGCCGGTTAGAGCACTTGACTGTTAATCAGGGGGTCGTTGGTTCGAGTCCAACTTCGGGCGCCACTTTCAGAAACCTGCATCGCGAGATGCAGGTTTTTTTTTTTGCTCTACAGAGTCAGCGCTCCTCGCCAGAACGCCACCAGTGTGGCGATCGCAACGGCCAGGATGGCGCCGAACAGCACCCACTCCCAAGGCGTGAACACCTGTTCGCCACGCTGGCGACGGGTCAGCGCGAACAGCGCTACGCCCGGTACATACAACAGCACCGACAGCAGCAGGTTGTGCAGGCCACCGGCATACACAAGCCACAGCGCGTATGCGCTTGCCAGCAGCGCGACGCTGAAGTCGCGCCAGCGGATTCCTGCTTCGCCGCCCGCATAGGCCTGACCACGCCAGGCCAGCTGCACGCCGAATGCCGTGGACAGGAAATAGGGCACAAGGCTCATCGATGCAGCCAGCAGTACCAGGCCGGTATAGCTGCCGGAATTCACCAGCACCAGCAGCAGGAACAACTGGATCAGGCCGTTGCTCAGCCAGAGCGCATTGGCCGGCACGCCGCGCGCATTCTCGCGGCCAAGGAACGCGGGCATGGTGCCGTCGCCGGCAGCCGCATACAGCACCTCGGCGCACAGCAGTACCCAGGCCAGCAGGGCGCCAAGCACCGAGATGATCGAACCGATGATGATCACGGTCGCGCCCCATTCGCCGACGATGGCGCGCAGCACGTAGGCCATCGATGGATTGGGCAGGGCAGCCAGCTCGGCCTGCGACAGCACGCCCATCGACAACAGGCTCACCAGGACCAGCAGCAGCCATACGCCGAGAAAGCCGATCACGGTCGCGCGCCCTACATCGGCACGACGCGCAGCGCGCCGGGAATAGATGCTGGCGCCTTCGATGCCGATGAACACCCATACGGTCACCAGCATCATGCCGCGCAGCTGCTGGCCGAGGTCGCCAAGTGCGGGCGTACCCAGGAAATCGGCGCCGAACACGTCCATGCGGAACGCGCCGGCGGCCAGGATGAGGAACAACGCAATGGGCAGCAGCTTGGCCACCGTGACTAGGCCGTTGACGATGGCGGCAGTGCGCAGTCCGCGCAGCACCAGCAGGTGCACGGTCCATAGCAACAGCGACGAGGCAGCCACCGCTGCCGGCGTATTGCCTTCACCGAACACCGGCATGAAGTGGCCGAGGCCACTGAAGATCAGCACGAAGAAGCTTGCGTTGCCGAGTACCGAGGCAACCCAGTAGCCCCATGCCGCGGAGAAGCCGATGTAGTTGCCGAAGCCTTCCCGCGCATACGCGTAGATGCCGGTATCGAGGTCCGGCCGGCGGTTGGCCAGGGCCTGGAACACGAAGGCGAGCATCAGCATGCCGGCGCCACTCACCGCCCAGCCGATGATCGCGGCGGCCGGACCGGCGCTGCGCGCCACGTTCTGTGGCAGGGAAAAGATGCCGGCGCCGACCATCGAGCCGACCACCAGAGCGGTCAGTGCAGCCAGGCCCAGCCGTTGTGAGGTCGCAGCCATGAATCTCCCCTGCGGCAGCGCGGCCGCAGGGGCACAGTAGCGGCAGTGCCGTGAAGCCGCATGCAACATCTGCAACGACGGAGGCCCGGGCATGTGCCCGGGCCTCCGAAGGTGATGCTGCAGCGACGATCAGTTGAAGGTGTACTTGGCACCGACCGTGAAGTAGCGGCCGATGGCTCCGCTGAAGTGCAGCGGGTTGTAGTTCACGCCGCCATAGGTGGTCGGATCGAGCGGTGCGATGCGATCAAACACGTTCTGCACCGATGCGTTCAGTTCAAAGGCTTCGGTGATGTTCCAACGGCCGGACAGGTCGAAGGTGGTGAACGAGGAGATCTTCTCGACCGGCGAGCCATCCTCGTAGAACGCCAGGTAGTCGCCGCCACGGCGGTCCTTGTTCTCCAGCTTGCTGATGTAGTTGGCGACGCCGCTGACACTCCACGGGCCCTGCCTCCAGGTGGTGCCGAAGTTGATGCGGTCCTTGGGCGTGCCGATGCAGTTGGTGACGTCGCAGTTGCCGTGGGTGCCGGCGTAGTCGACCGTCACGTCAGCATCGGTGCGCTCGAACTTCAGCACATGGCTCCACTGCAGATCCATTTCCAGCTGGCCCGGACCGATATCGAAGGTCTGGCGGATATCGGTGTCGATACCGCGCACGCGGGTGGAAGCGGCGTTGATGTACTGCGTGTTGACCGCCAGGATGCTGCCGGTGCCGGCAATGCCGTTGAGCAGGTTGGTGTCGCGCAGGACGTTGCCGGCGGCAATGGCGTCGGCGGTGCTGCCCTGGGCGATTTCGTTGGTGCGCTTGATCTGCCACGCATCCACCGTCATCGAGGTGGAGGAGGTCGGCTGCAGCACGATACCCACCGAATAGCTCTTGGATTCCTCCGGCTTCAGGTCGCTGTTGGGGCGGGTGATGATCGCCACCGAGCGTGCGGTGCATTCGGCTTCACTGATGGCGCAGCGCACCGGGTCGCGGGCGTTGGAGAAGGCGGCCAGGCCACCGTCGCCGTTCTCGGCCGGGTTCGGCGCGCGGAAACCTTCGGCGTAGCTGGCGCGCAGCGCGATCCAGTCGGCCGGGGTCCACTTCACGCCCAGCTTCGGCGTCGCCTTGCCTTCACCGCTCTCGTACTTGTCGTAGCGCAGTGCACCGGACAGCTCCAGCTGTTCCAGCACCGGCGCGGACAGTTCGACGTATCCGGCGTACACGTTCTGGGTACCGTCATAGGCCGAGTAGCCCAGGCCGATGATGTCGCCGGTGTCGGTGAACGTCTGCGGGGTCAGGCTGTTGCTGGTCTTGCGCCACTCGGTGCCCATCGCCAGGCCGAGCGGGCCACCCTTGAGGTCCATCAGGCTGCGCGACACGGTGAAGTCGAACATGTCCAGGCTGGACTTGGCGCGTGCACTGATCTCCGGCGAGATGAAATCGTACAGCGCCTGCGAGTTGAGGTTGGCGTTGTCGCCGATGCGCCATACGCCACCGGCACAGTTCGGGTTGGCCAGTGCACAGCGGACGTTGTCGTAGTGCAGGAAGCCGGTACGACGGTTGATCAGGTCGGTGCCGGAGTGCAGGTAGGCGGTGTCATAGTTCCAGTCGCCCCAGTTGCCCTTGACGCCCACCAGGAAGCGGTTGAACTCGTTGGTGTTGTTGGTCACGCGCGGACCAACGTCCCAGGCCGAATAGCGCAGGCGCGAGGCCTGGCCGGGAATCGGGTTGTCCGGATGATCCGGGCCGAGCACGGTGGCACCGGAACCGCTGTTGGCGTTGACCGGTCCTTCCGGGTAGCCCCAGCCGCCGGACACGCCCGAGGGCGTGTTGCTGAAGGTGGTTTCCTTCTTCGAGTAGCCGATCTCGGTGTAGATCTCGCCGCCTTCGCCGAAGGCGAAGCTGGCACGTCCGAACACGTTGATGTACTTCTCTTCCGGGCTCAGGTCACGGAACTTCTGCGCCGGATCCCACAGGCAGCCCTGCTGCTGTGCGGTCGCATCGGTCTGGCCGGGAATGCTGGTCAGATTGGCACAGCCCGGCAGCGCCACCAGGAACGCGGGATTGTCGTCGTCGACATTGCGGTCGTCGAACACCGAGCCGTTCGGGCCCACGCCACCGGCAGTACCACCGGACAGGTAGGCACCGCCCAGGAACTGCGCGTCGGCGGCGGAATACCCCCAGCGACGGATGTCACCGGTGCCGATCCACTTGCGGTTCTTGCGATCGCCGATCTTGATCGCGTCGGTCTTGCCGACGTCCAGGCTGAAGAATGCGTTCCAGCCATCGGTGGCCAGGTCGCCGGTGCCTGCGGTCAGCGTCGCCTTCTTGGCATCGCCGTCGCCGTCGCCGGAGACGCCGTAGGAACCGCGCAGGATCGCGCCCTGGAAATCGCTGCGCAGGATGATGTTGACCACGCCGGCGATGGCGTCGGAGCCATAGATCGCCGATGCGCCGTCCTTCAGAACTTCCACGCGCTCCACCGCATCCAGCGGAATGGTGCTCAGATCGGTGAAGACCTTCTGGCCATCGTCAGCCAGGCCGTAGGTGGCCATGCGGCGGCCATTCAACAGCACCAGCGTCGAGCCGGCGCCGAGGCCACGCAGGGAGATACCGGCGCCGCCGCCGGCAAAGCCGTTGCCGAAGGTCTTGGGAATCGAGCCGGAACCGTCGGCGGTCAGGGTCTGCAGGTATTCGGCGACCGTGGTCTTGCCGGTGCGGTCGATCTCCTGGCGGGTCACCACCTGCACCGGGGACGGTGTCTCGGTATTGGTGCGCGGGATGTTCGAGCCGGTGACCGTGATGCGGTCGAGATTGGTGGCCTGCTCCTGGGCGAAGGCGGAGGAGGAAACCACGGCGCCGGCCAGCAGCAGGGTGCTGCCGGTAAGGATGTGAGTGATGGACGATGCCAGGGTGTCACGGCGGCTGGCGGGCCGATGGATCGGGTGTTTCACAGCTTCTCTCCTAACTGGAAAACCTTGCGTTGAGGGCTGTCGCCGGATCAGGTCCGGGACGGGCCAATCTAGGTTTCCGGCAGGTGACGGAGTCGTGAAATTTTGCTTAATCGGCAGCGCGCGGACGGGCGGTGTGCGGATTCGCAAACCCGGTCGCGGATTCCGGCCCGGCCTGGGGCCGGGCCGGTGCAGCGGTCAGTCGGGCAGCGAGAACTGCACCGGCACCATGCCGATGGCAGGCACCGCCACGCCGTCATGCTGGGCGGGCTCAAACCGCCAGTGGCGCAGCACCTGTTGGCGTGCGGCCTGGTCCAGGCTGCGCGAACCGCTGCTGCGTTCGATGCTGACCGCAACAGGCTGGCCGTTGCTGTCCACTTCCACGCGCAGCAGGACCGTGCCCTGTTCGCGGTTGCGCAGCGCGGGGATGGGATAGGCCGGGGGCGGCGCACTGCGGTACTGCAGCTGGGCTCCCGCCAGCGGCGTAGCTGCCGCCATCGTCGGCGGCGCCATCACGGCGGTCGGTTCGGCGGCCGGCAGGACGATGCCCGGCGCGTCTTCGACCGTTGCGGTGGGGGCTGGCAGCGCCGGTGCGGTCGGCACCGCCTGGGAGCGGGAGGCGACCTTCACCTGTTCGGGTTCGGTGGGCAGGATCGGCGGAGGTTCCGGTGTCTCGACCTTTTCGATCCAGCGGACCGTGGTCGTGTCACGCGGGGCCTGTACCGCCTGGTAGGTGGCGGGGATGAGCAGCAGCAGCAACGCCAGCAGATGCAGTGCGATGGCCGCGCTCCAGGCGGCGATGCGGGCGGGGTCGAAGTGCGCGGATGCAACGGGATACGTACGAACCATGGTCCACCTCCGTGCCAGTGTCGAAAGACGTCAACGCACCAGGGCCGCCATCGGGGTTTGCCGCACGCGGCTGGCAGCCAAGCATTAGCGCGTCGTGGCCGCCATTGCCTAGAGGCATGTCAGGCGATGTTGAACTGGCCTTCATCTACGCAACGGGGCCGGAGACCTTTCCGCTGGAAAGGCATCCGGCCCCGTGGGCAGCAGATCAGGGCAGGGCGCTGTCCGGCGGACAGTGCCCCCGCCGTGCCGGGTCGTCAGCGACCCAGCTCGAACACCACGTCCAGGTTGACCGAAACGGTGGATTCGCCCGGCGCGACCGGCGTGGCCTTGTCCATGGCGGCCGAGGCCATCTGTGCCCGCATCATCGGCACCGGGCGGAAGCCGCCGTTGCTGTTTTCAGAGATGCTGACGATGCGGCGCACCTGCAGGCCCAGCGACTTGGCATAGGTCTGGGCGCGCGCCTGTGCCTTCTTCAGCGCGGCCAAGCGGGCTTCGTCATAGACCGGCTCCGGCTGGTCGATCTCGAAGCTGGGGCCGTTGATCTGGTTGGCGCCCTGGGCGGCCAGCGCATCGAGCACCCGGCCCAGCTTGGCGATGTCGCGGACCTTCAGGCTGACGGTATTGCTGGCCTGGTAGCCGGTGATCTTCGGCGCTTCGTTGTCGGCATAGCGGTACTGCGGGTTGAGGCTGACGCCGCTGGTCTGCACATCGCGCTCGGCGATGCCGGCCGCCTTGATCGCGGCCAGCACCTTGTCCATCTGCTGCGCATTCTGGCGCATGGCGCTGTTGCCGTCGGCGGCCTGGGTGACCACGCCGGCCGACAGGGTGGCCACATCCGGCACACGGGTCGCTTCGGCGTTGGCCGAAATGTTCAGCAGGGTGCCCTCGGCCGGGGCGGCGATCGGCGGCGGCGGGGCGGCATGGGCGGACATCGAGGCTCCAAGGGCGAGGGACAGGGCAAGCAGCAGCGGGGAGGCGGTCAGGCGCATGGGATCTCCTTGTTGTGGCGTGAGGGTGGTGTCGTAGCGATGAACGCGCTGTGAGTCCGTTCGGGGTTGAAGGCACGCGGGAGCAGGTTGCCGACGATTCAGGCGGCGGCCTCAGGTTATGCTGTGCCGATGCTCTATCTTGCTTCCCGCTCCCCCCGACGCAACCAGCTGCTGGCCCGACTCGGACGCCCCTTCCAGGCGCTTGACCTGGAGGTTGTCGAGCAGCGCGCGCCCAGTGAAAGCGCCGAACAGTACGTCTGCCGGGTTGCGGCCGACAAGGCGCGCGCCGGGTTGGCCCGGGTGCTGGCCGATGACCCGGACGCACGGGTGCTGGGCTCGGATACCGAGGTCGTGCTTGATGGCGAGGTGTTCGGCAAGCCGGTCGATGCCGCCGATGCCCGGGCAATGCTGACGCGCCTGGCCGGACGCACGCACCAGGTGATGACGGCCGTGGTGGTGGTCGGCGCGGCCGGGCTGGACAGCGAACTGGTGGTGTCCGAGGTCACGTTCGCTGCGATCGGCGCCGCCGACATCGCCGCCTATGTGGCCACCGGTGAGCCGCTGGACAAGGCCGGGGCCTACGCCATCCAGGGTGGGGCCGAGCGCTGGATCGAACACCTGTCCGGCAGCTACTCCGGTGTGATGGGGCTGCCGCTGCTGCACACCGATCGTCTGCTGGCGCGCTGCGGCGTGCCGGCTCCCATTGCCAACGCCGCCAGGGAGGCTGCAGATGTCTGAGGAAATCCTGGTCAATGTGACCCCACGCGAGACCCGGGTCGCGGTGATCGAGAATGGCATGCTGCAGGAACTGCACATCGAGCGCGGCTGGCGCCGGGGTGTGGTCGGCAACATCTACAAGGGCAAGGTGCAGCGGGTGATGCCGGGCATGCAGGCCGCCTTCGTCGAGGTCGGCCTTGAGCGCGCTGCGTTCCTGCATGCCAACGACGTGGTGCGGCCAGCGCCGGTGGCCAGTGCCGACACCGAGAACACCACCCTGCCACCACCGGCCAGCGTGCCGATCGTCGAGCTGCTGCGCGACGGCCAGGACATCGTGGTGCAGGTGGTGAAGGATCCCATCGGGACCAAGGGCGCGCGGCTGACCACGCAGATCAGCATCCCGTCGCGCTACATGGTGCTGCTGCCGCAATCGAAAGTGGTGGGCGTCTCCGCGCGCATCGAGGACGAGGCGGAGCGCGCGCGCCTGAAGGCGCTGGTGACCGAGTTGTCGGCACAGCACGGCGGCTACGGCTACATCGTGCGCACCAACGCCGAAGGGCAGCCGGCCGAAGCCATCGCCGAGGACATCGCCTATCTGTCGCGGGTCTGGAACGTGGTGGAGCGCCGCGGCCGCGACGCCACCCCCTGCAGCGTGATCTATGAAGACCTGAGCCTGCCGCTGCGTTCGGTGCGCGACCTGATCCGCAAGGACGTGGACAAGGTGAAGGTCGATTCCAAGGAAACGTTCGCGCAGCTGCAGGCTTTCGTGGCCAAGTACATGCCGGTGCTGGCCGAGAAGCTGGAGCTGTACTCCGGCGATCGCCCGATCTTCGACATGTTCGGCGTGGAGGACGAGATCGGCCGCGCGCTGGACAAGCAGGTGCCGCTGAAGTCCGGTGGCTACCTGGTGATCGACCAGACCGAAGCGATGACCACCATCGACGTCAACACCGGGTCGTTCCTCGGCCAGCGCAACCTGGAGGAGACGGTGTTCCGCACCAACCTGGAGGCGGCGCAGGCCGTGGCCAGGCAGCTGCGGCTGCGCAATCTCGGCGGCATCATCATCATCGACTTCATCGACATGGACGATGCCGAGCACCGCCGCCAGGTGCTGCGAACCCTGGAAAAGGCGCTGGCGCGGGACCATGCCAAGACCACGGTCTACGACTTCTCGCCGCTGGGCCTGGTGGAGATGACCCGCAAGCGCACGGTCGAAAGCCTGGAGCGCCAGCTGTCGGAGACCTGCCCGCAGTGCAGCGGTCGCGGCACCATCAAGACCACCGAAACGGTCACCTACGAGATCTTCCGCGAGATCACCCGCGCGGTGCGCCAGTTCGATGCCGCGCGCCTGCTGGTGATCGCGTCGACCAAGGTGGTGGCGCGCATCACCGATGAGGAATCCGCGGCGGTGGCCGAGCTGGAAGAGTTCCTCGGCAAGAGCATCCGCTTCCAGGCGGATGAGCAGTACCTGCAGGAGCAGTTCGATGTTGTGCTGCTCTGATCCACGCCGGCCGAAGGTCGGCGGCGGCCGATGAGCGCGCCGCCGCGCCTGCGACTGCGAAGGATCCGCCGTCATCTCATTGCTGCCTGTGCGGTGGCCCTGGTCGGGCTGGCGCTGCTGGTGGGCACCTTCAGCCAGCTGCTGCCGCTGGCCGAGCGACACCCCGACAGGATCGCCGCCTGGTTGAGCGAGCGCGCAGGCCAGCCGGTCCGTTTCGACCAGCTGGACACGGCGTGGACCCGTCGTGGCCCGCTGCTGCAGCTGAAGGGCCTGCGCATCGGCGCCGGGCAGGGCCTGGCGGTCGGCGAGGCTGAAATCCTGGTGTCGATGTACAGCGGCCTGCTGCCGGGCCGTTCCTTGACCGAGCTGCGTCTGCGCGGCCTGGCCCTGGATCTGCAGCAGAGCGAGGACGGTCGCTGGTCGGTGCGTGGCCTGCCGCAGCCCAGCAGCGGTGGTGACCCGCTGGAGGCGCTGCGCCGGCTGGGCGAGCTGCAGGTGATCGGCGGCCGGCTGGGCGTGCAGGCCCCGGCACTCGGCATCGACACCGTATTGCCGCGCGTCGATCTGCGCCTGCGCGTCAATGGCGACCGCCTGCGGGTAGGCGTGCGGGCCTGGGCCCAGACCGACGCACTGCCGCTGACCGCCGTGCTGGATGTGGACCGTGTGCGTGGCGACGGCGAGGCATGGCTGGGCGCCGATCCCATCGATTTCCGCGCCTGGTCGCCGTTGCTGGCGGCCGGCGGCGTGCGCCTGCGTGAAGGACGCGGCGAACTCAATGTGTGGCTGACCCTGCGCGATTTCGTCCCCGTGGCGCTGACCACCGATTCGGATCTGCGGGATCTGCGCATCGACGGCGCACCGATGCCGGGGCTGGCAGTGCCGCGGCTGCAGTTGCAGCGCATGCAGGCGCTGCTGCGCTGGCAGCGGCAGGCGGACGGATGGGCGATGCAGGTACCGCGCCTGCGGCTGGTGGACGACACCGGCGCGCAGCAGCTTGATGGACTGCAACTGCAGGTCGGCACGCAACTGGGCATCCGCAGCGGGGCGGTGCAGGCCGGCACCGCGCTGCGTGCGCTGGCGCTGAGTGACCGCCTGGACCCTGGCCTGCGGCGCTGGCTGTTCCTGTCAAAGCCGCAGCTGGATCTGCGGGAACTGCAGCTGGCCGGCAAGCGCAACGGTCCGCTGTGGGCCCAGGGCGAGCTGCAGTCGCTGGGTTTTGCCAGCGTCGGTGACGCACCTGGCTTGCGTGGGCTGGGCGGCCATTTCGAAGGCGACGCCGATGGCTTCCGCCTGCAGCTGCAGCCGCAGCGCGAGCTTCAGTTCGATTGGCCAACCGGCTTCGGCGTGCGCCATGACCTGCACCTGGCAGGCCAGGTGGTGGGGTGGCGCGACGAAGGCGGCGGCTGGCGCATCGGCACGGCCGCCCTGCGTGTGGAAGGCACGGATTACGCAGCCGATCTGCGCGGTGGTGTCTGGTTCCAGGGCAATGGCACGCGTCCGTGGCTGCAGCTGGCGGCCAAGCTGGACGATGTACCGATGACGGCCGCCAAGCGCTTCTGGATCCATTCCAGGATGAGCAAGGGTGCCACCGACTGGCTGGACATGGCGCTGGCCGGCGGCCAGGTGCGTGATGGTATCGGCCTGGTCACCGGTGACCTCGACGACTGGCCCTTCGACAACAACGACGGGCGGTTCGAGGCCACCGGCCATATCACCCGCGGCGACATCCGCTTCCAGCGCGACTGGCCGCTGATGAGCCAGGTTGACGCCGACATCGCCTTCATCGGTCCTGGCTTCCACATGCAGGGGCGCGGTGACCTGGCAGGCGTGCCGGTGCAGCACTTCGAGGCCGGCATCAAGGATTTCGGCCAGCAGCCGCTGTACGTGCGTGCCGATACCCGCAGCGAAGCCGGAAAGCTGCTGGCGCTGCTGCGGCAAAGCCCGTTGCACCAGGAATACGGCGAGACGCTGGACAACCTGACCGCCACCGGGCCGGCGCAGGTGACCTTCGACCTGCTGAAGCCGCTGCATGCCGACGAAGGGGGGGGGCACCTGCAGGGCACGGTCGATCTGGCCGGCGTGAAGCTGGTGGAGAAGCGCTTCGCGCTGGAATTCGACAACATGCGTGGGTTGGCCCGCTACGGCAACGGTGGTTTTGCCGCCGAGCAACTGGCGGTGCGCCATCTGGGCCAGGACGGCCAACTGAGCCTGCGCGCGGGTGGGTTCGTGCGTGACCCGAAGCTGGCCTTCGAGTCGGAGCTTTCGGCGCGCCTTGATGCAGGCGTGCTGATTGACCGCGCGCCGGAAATGGCCTGGCTCAAGCCCTACATCACCGGTACCTCGCCCTGGACCATCGCCGTCAACCTGCCGAAGGTCGCGCCAGGCGCGCCCGCTCCTCCCAGCGAACTGCGCCTGCGCTCGGATCTGGCAGGCACGCGCCTGGATCTTCCCGCCCCGCTGGACAAGCCCGCCGACGAGCCACTGGCCACCACCGTGACTGCGCAGCTGCCGATGGGGGATGGCCGTATCGACGTGGCGTTTGGCCAGCGCCTGGCCCTGGCCGCGCGCAGCCATAACAATCAGACCGGCGTGCAGGTGACCCTCGGCAGCGGCCAGGTCGACCGCGAGCCGCCTTCCAGCGGGCTGGCGGTCAACGGTCACAGCCCGACCCTGGACGCGTTGGAGTGGATCGGCCTGGCCCGCGGCGGAGACGGCGACGGCGATCCGATGCCGTTGCGGGCGATCGACGTGCAGGTCGGCCGCTTGATGCTGATCGGAGGGGTGTTCGAGCAGACCCGCCTGCAACTGCGCCCGGGCGCGCAGGCGCTGGATGTGCGCTTGGACGGCCCTTCGCTGGCTGGCCGCCTGAGCGTGCCCAATGCCGAGGGCGGCACCATCAGCGGCCAGCTCGACCGGGTGTACTGGCAGTCACCGCCGGCCGCGTCCGGTGCGCCAGCGGCACCGGCCCGGGTGCAGGCCGGCGCCAACGACATGGATCCGGCCAGACTGCCGCCGTTCGCGCTGGACATCGCCGACCTGAAGTTCGGCAAGGTGGCGCTCGGCCAGGCCGTGCTGCGCACCCGCCCGCGGGGCAACGGCCTGGAGGTGCAGACCCTGCGCTTCCGCGCGCCCGACCAGGAGATCGATATCACCGGCCGCTGGCTGGGCAGCAGCAGCGGCGCCCGCACCGAGCTGAACGCGCAGGTGCGCAGCGAGGATCTCGGCGCGCTGATGCAGAATCTCGACTACGGTGGCCAACTGCGTGGCGGCGCCGGCCAGGCGCAGCTGCAGGCGTCGTGGAATGGCGGGCCGTCGGACTTCCAGCTGGGCAATCTGCAGGGCCAGCTGGATATCCATGCGCGCAACGGTCAGCTGCTGGAACTGGACCCCGGTGCCGGTCGCGTGCTGGGTCTGCTCAGCGTGGCCCAGCTGCCGCGGCGGCTGATGTTCGACTTCCGTGATTTCTTCTCCAAGGGCTTCGCGTTCAATCAGATCGAGGGCAGCCTGCAGTTCGGCCAGGGCGTGGCCCGCACCGACAAGGTGCTGATCGAAGGGCCTGCGGCGAACATCACCATCCGCGGTCAGGCCGACCTGCGCCAGCAGCAGTTCGACCAGACCATCGACGTCAATCCGCGTGCCGGCAATCTGCTGACCGTGGTCGGCGCAGTGGCCGGTGGCCCGGTCGGGGCGGCGCTGGGGGCGGCGACCAATGCGGTGCTGTCCAAGCCGCTGGGTGAGATCGGCGCCCGTACCTACAAGGTGACCGGTCCCTGGAAGGAGCCGAAGGTGGAGGTGATCGAACGCAGCCGCGAACGGACCCCGCCGGCTCCCGCACCTGCGCCGACCCTTCCACCGGCCGTGACCGACCTGCCGCGGTCGCGCTGAGCGCGGCCTCCCATTCCCCGGGGCTTGCCTGAGTGCCCCTGCATCCCCAGATCGAGAGCCATGACTGATATCGCCCTGACGCTTGCCCAAGACCGCCTGCTGCGCCCCGGCGGCCTGGATACCGCTGGACTGGAGCGCACCTTCGGCCAGCTGCTCGGCCCCGGTGTCGATTTCGGCGACCTCTATTTCCAGCACGCCCGGCGTGAGAGCTGGAGCGTGGAAGACGGCATCGTCAAGGACGGTGCCCATTCCATCGAGCAGGGGGTCGGCGTGCGTGCCATTGCCGGCGAGAAAACCGGCTTCGCCTATTCCGATGACATCCATGCCGATGCGCTGCTGGCGGCGGCGCAGTCGGCACGCGCGATTTCGCGCGAGGGCGGTGCCCAGGCGGGCCGCTCGCTGCTGCGCGGCAATGCACGCGCGCTGTATCCGGCGCTGGATCCGATCGATGGGCTCGGCAACGAGGCCAAGGTTGAAGTGCTCAAGCGCCTGGATGGCTATCTGCGTGCCGCCGATCCGCGGGTGAAGCAGGTGATGGTCAGCCTGTCCGGTGGCGTTGACACCGTGCTCATCGCGCGCAGCGACGGCGTTCTGGGTGCCGACGTCCGCCCCCTGGTGCGCTTGAACGTGCAGGTGATCGTCGAGCAGAACGGTCGCCGCGAGTCCGGTTATGCCGGCGGTGGTGGCCGTTATGGCTACGAAGAACTGTTCGCCGATGGCCGGCCGGAAGCGTTCGCCCGCGAGGCGCTGCGCCAGGCGCTGGTGAACCTGGACGCGGTGCCGGCGCCGGCCGGTGTGATGCCGGTGGTGCTCGGCCCGGGCTGGCCTGGCGTGCTGCTGCATGAAGCGGTCGGCCATGGGCTGGAGGGCGACTTCAACCGCAAGGGCACCAGCGTCTACGCCGGTCGCATCGGCGAGCGCGTGGCGGCCCCGGGGGTGACGATCGTCGATGACGGCACCCTGGACGGCCGTCGCGGCTCGCTGAACGTCGATGATGAGGGCCATCCGACCCAGTGCACGACCTTGATCGAGGACGGCATCCTGGTCGGCTACATGCAGGACAGCCTCAATGCACGGTTGATGGGCATGGCACCGACCGGCAACGCGCGCCGCGAGTCGTTCGCGCACCTGACCATGCCGCGGATGACCAATACCTACATGCGCGCCGGCCAGCACGATCCGCAGGAGATGATCCGCTCGGTGAAGAAGGGGCTGTACGCGGTCAACTTCGGCGGTGGCCAGGTCGACATCACCAGTGGCAAGTATGTGTTCTCGGCCACCGAGGCCTATCTGATCGAGGATGGCCGCATCACCACGCCGGTGAAGGGCGCGACCCTGATCGGCAACGGCCCGGAAACCATGCAGAAGGTGCGCATGGTCGGCAACGACCTGGCCCTGGACGAGGGCGTGGGCATCTGCGGCAAGGACGGGCAGAGCGTGCCGGTGGGTGTCGGCCAGCCCTCGCTGCTGATCGAGGGCCTGACCGTCGGCGGCACCCAGGCCTGAACATGGCAACGGCCCCGGCCAGCGCCCCGGCCGGCGGGGACTCAGTCCTCGTCGGTCGCGTCGTCCAGATCGGCGCCGGTGTCGTCGTCGGTGGCGACCTTCAGGCCAAGCGCGGCCGGCAGCATCAGCCCGCGCAGCACCTGGTAGATCTCGCGGTAGGCGCGCGGCGGCTTGTTCTTCGCCTTCTCGGCCTGGGCGTTGCGCACCAGCGTGCGCAGCTGCTGGCGATCCGCCTGCGGATACTCGTCCAGCAGCGCGGCCAGCGCCTTGTCGCCGTCGTCCAGCAGGCGCTCGCGCCAGTCTTCCACGCGGTGCATCATCGCCACTTCGCGGCGCGAGGTTTCGCTGTTGGCGTCCAGCGCATCGCGGATCGCCTCCAGGGTTTCGTCTTCCTCGCGGCGCATGTGCTTGGCCAGGAACGCCAGCTGCCGCTTGTGGGCGATGTGGGCCGTGATGCGCTTGCACTCGGCGATATGCGGCAGCAGATCCTCCGGAATCGGCAGGCGCGCCAGCTGGGCCGGGGTCAGCGACACCAGCTTCTCACCCAGGGCCAGGACTTCCAGGGCTTCGCCGCGCTTCTGCTTGCGGCTCTTGTCAAGGAATTCACCGGTTTCTTCGTCGCGTCCGCGCATCGTCCACACCTGCTTTCAAAAAAGTCGCCCGGCGTGATGCCGGGCCCAACCTGTACAGGATAAAGCATTGAACGTGATCGCCCCTGAAGTGGTTGTCGGCGACGACAGCCCGGCCCGCCTGGAACGGCTGGCCGACCTTTCCCAGCAGCTGCTCGAGCGTGCCCGTGCGCTGGGGGCCAGCCAAGCCGAGGTCAGCTGCAGCGAGGACCGCGGCCTGGAGGTCAATGTGCGCCTGGGCGAAGTGGAAACCGTACAGTCCACCCGCGACCGCGGCATTGCCGTGACCGTGTACTTCGGCCAGCGCAAGGGCAGCGCCAGCACCGGCGACCTGAACGAGGCCAGCCTGTCGGCCACCGTGGAGCAGGCCTGCGCGATCGCCCGCCACACCGAGGATGATCCGGCCGCCGGACTGGCCGATGCCGGCCTGATGGCCAAGGACTTTCCCGACCTGGACGGCTGGCATCCCTGGGCCCTGCAGGCTGACGAGGCGGTGGACCTGGCGCTGGCCTGCGAGGCCGCCGGGCGCGAGGCCGACGCGCAGATCCGCAACTCCGATGGCGCGGCGGTGTCCACCTCGCAGAGCCTGTCGGTGTACGCCAATTCGCACGGTTTCATTGGCCGTGAGCGCGGCACCCACCATTCGATCGGTTGTGCGCTGATTGCCGGCCAAGGCGATGGCATGCAGCGCGACGGCTGGTACACCAGTGCGCTGGCCAGGCAGGACCTGGAAGATCCGGCCCAGGTCGGCCGCCAGGCCGCCGCGCGTACCGTCGCCCGCCTGCAACCGCGCTCGCTGGCTACGGGCAGCATGCCGGTGCTGTTCGCCCCGGAAGTGGCGCGCAGTCTGGTGGGCCATCTGCTGTCGGCCGTGTCCGGTGGCGCGCTTTACCGCCAGGCCAGCTTCCTGCTGGACAGCGCCGGGCAGCGACTGTTCCCGGACTGGATGCAGATCGACGAGCTGCCGCACCTGCGCCGCGGCCTGCGCTCGGCTGCCTTCGACGGCGATGGCGTGGCGACCCGCGCGTCGCCACTGGTCCGCGATGGCGTGCTGCAGCGCTACGTACTGGGCAGTTACTCGGCCCGCAAGCTGGGCCTGCAGACCACGGCCAATGCCGGCGGCGTGCACAACCTGCAGCTGGCGGCCAACGCCGGGCCGCTGGAAGACATCGCCCGGCAGATGGGCAGCGGCCTGCTGGTGACCGAGCTGATGGGGCAGGGTGTCAATGGTGTGACCGGTGACTACTCGCGGGGGGCCGGTGGCTTCCGTGTCGAGAACGGGGAGATCCAGTACCCGGTGGACGGCATCACCATTGCCGGCAACCTGCGCGAGATGTTCATGGCGATCGAAGCGGTGGGCAGCGATGTCGATCCGCGCTCGCACATCCGGACCGGTTCGATCCTGGTGGGGCGGATGACCATCGCCGGTAATGATTGATGGCGTCGATGGCGTAAGCTATGGCCGCCTGACGCAACCGGCCTGATGCCGGTGGGTCAAGACCACCCAATGAAAAGGAGTTTTGTCGTGAGTGAATTCGATAACGTCCCGCCGCCGCCGCCGGTCACCGCCGATGTCCCGGCAGACCAGCGCACCATGGCCCTGGCCGCGCACCTGCTGGGCATCTTCACCGGCTTCATCGGCGCGCTGATCATCTGGCTGATCAACAAGGACGACGCCGGCAAGTCCTTCGTCACCGACCAGGCCAAGGAAGCGCTGAACTTCCAGATCACCGTGGCCATCGCGATGGTGGTCTGCATCATCCTGACCATCGTGGTCATCGGCGCGATCCTGATGCCGATCGTCGGACTGGTCAGCTTGGTGTTCTGCATCATTGCCGCGGTCAAGGCCAACAACGGCGAAGCCTATCGCTACCCGTTCGCATTGCGCCTGATCAAGTAAGACCGGCTGCATGCGGACATGAAAACGCCCGGCATTGCCGGGCGTTTTCGTTGCGCACCACGTCAGTGATCGCGCTCCACCGCAAGCCTGGCCAGCGCGCGCAGCGCATCGGCCTCTTCGTGGTAGCCCGCCAGAGCAGCCTGCATGCGGGCCGCCAGTTCGCGCAGCTGCGCCTTCGCTCCCTCCATGCCGAGCAGGGCGGGGAAGGTACTCTTGTCCTGCGCCTGGTCCTTGCCTGCCGTCTTGCCCAGCTGCTCGGAGCTGGCTTCGACATCGAGGATGTCATCGCGGACCTGGAACGCCAGGCCGAGTGCATCGGCGAATGCGTCCAGCTGCACCCGCTGCGGCTCTGGCGCATCGCCGCACAATGCGCCCATGCGTACCGCGGCACGGATCAGCGCGCCGGTCTTGAGCGCATGCATCCGGGTCAGCGCGGCCAGCGACTGCTGCTGTCCGGTGGCATCGATATCCAGCGCCTGGCCGCCGCACATGCCGGCGGCACCGGAGGCGTGTGCCAGCGCCTGCAGGCAGTCCACGCGCAGTGTTGCCGGCAGTGGTGCCTCGGCCAGCAGGCTGAAGGCGCGGGTCTGCAGGGCGTCGCCGGCCAGGATCGCGGTGGCTTCGTCGAAGGCGATGTGGGTGGTGGGTTTGCCACGGCGCAGGGCATCGTCGTCCATTGCCGGCAGGTCGTCGTGCACCAGCGAATAGGCATGGATCAGTTCCACCGCCATCGCGGCCGCGTCGAGCCTTTCCGGTTGAGCGCCGAACAACTGGCCAGTGGCATAGACCAGCAGCGGACGCATGCGCTTGCCACCGCCGAGGACGGAATGGCGCATGGCCTGGTGCAGCCGCTGCGGTGCATCGGCCGGCGAGGGCAGGGCGGCATCGAGCAGGCTTTCGATCCGGTCGCGCCAGCGCGCGAACGCCGCCTCAGCCGTCATGGCTGGGCGGATCGAAGGGTTCTGCCGTATCGGGCTGTGCCGGATCGCTGAGCAGCCGGACGCGCAGTTCGGCCTGCTCCAGCGCCTGCTGGCACTGGCGGTACAGGCCCACGCCACGCTCGTAAGCACTGAGCGACGCTTCCAGGCTCAGCTCGCCGGTTTCCATCTGCTCCACCAGCTGCTCCAGCGATTCGAGCGACTGCTCGAACTGGGCAACAGGGGAGGCGTTTTCGGGGGACTTCTTGGCCATGCGGCAAGTGTGGACGGCACGCGCGCAGGGGTCAATTCACCAGCCACCCGGCTGCCACCGCAGCTGGGCGTCGTGAGCGTGCAGCCAGGCCTGCAGCGGTGCGGCGATCACCACATCGGCGGCGGCCAGCAGGTTGCCGTCAGCAAACAGCAGCGGCAGCTGCGCGCGCCGCCAGGGGGCCAGATGTTCACGCTGCAGGCAGTCCTTCAAGGCATGTGCGTGGCTGCGTCCCGGCAGCACGATGCGCTCGCCGCCACGCCGTGCACGCACCTGCATCGGCTGCTGGAACATCGCGGCGCCCAGCAGGCGCAGCTGGCCGCCATCTGGCAAGGCCAGAGGCACCCGGCCGTCCCACTCCTCCTGCCAGTCCAGGGGCAGGGCAGGCAGCTCGGCCGGCAGCAGATAGGCATGCTCGCGCCATTGCTGGATGACGTGATCCTGCCAGCGCACCTGCGCCTGCCGGTCGCAAGCGGAGGGCAGCATTTCCTCGAGCATCTGCTGCAGCACCCGCCCCGGCAGCGGTGCCGCGCCATGGCTGGCCACCCAGGTGCGCAGGACGCGTGCGGCGCGTTCCGGCGAGACCTGCCGCAGCAGCTGCAAGGACAGCACGCGCGGGGCTGCTTCCAGGTGCGCGAGCAGCTCGGTGTCCTCTTCCTGCAGAAGGCCACGGGTGCGCGCGCAATGATCGGCACTGCCGGCCAGGGCCGCTGCGGCGTGCGGCCAGCGCTGGCGCAGCAGCGGCAGCACCTGCAGGCGCAGGAAGTTGCGGTCGGCGTACGCGTCGTCGTTGCTGGGGTCTTCGATCCAGTGCAGATCGTGGGCCCGCGCATAGTCATGCAGAGCGTCGCGCGGGACCTGCAGCAGCGGCCGCCACAGCCGGTGGCCGGCGAGCATGCTGTCCCTGCTCATTGCCGCCAGGCCATCAACACCGGAACCGCGCAACGCGCGCAGCAGGAAAGTTTCAGCCTGATCGTCCTGATGCTGGGCCAGGGCCAGCGTCTCTCCGTCGCGCAGAGAGGCGACGAAAGCAGCGCGACGCGCCTGCCGGGCTGCACCCTCCAGGCCCAGACCGGTGCCGGTCTCGACCTGCACGCGGTGTACGACCAGTTCGATTCCCAGGGCCGCGCACTGCTGCTGGCAATGCTGGACCCAGGCATCGGCGTCGGGCTGCAGCCCGTGATGTACGTGTACAGCGCGCAGTCCCACGCCGGCCGCCTGCGTGCAGCGCCGTAGCCAGTGCAGCAGGACGGTCGAATCCAAGCCGCCGCTGTAGCCGACCAGCAGCGGTGCATCGAGGGAAACCAGGGCGGGGAAGGCAGTCACGGGTGAAGTGTAGGGTGATCGGCGGGGTCGCGCCGCGCCTTCGACTCACGGGCGGGATGCAGCCGGGCATGGCCCGGCTGCACACTGCGTCCGCCGTGCCGTTACTTTCCGTCGACGCTGCGTTCGAAGGCCTTGGGCGCCGGCAGCTGCACCGGTACGCCCTTGTCATCGCAGGTGCCCGCCTGGCACAGGCGATCGCGCAGCGCCGGCGTTGCCTGCACGATCATGTGATAGATCGTGTTCTGCTCCAGCGTGCCGCGGATCGCCTTGCTGCCGGGACCGCGCGCCCAGATGCCGACGTCCTCGCCACCATGCGATTCGGACTTCATCGGCACCAGCGCTTCCTGCATGTAGTCCGGATGCTCGGTGTCGACATCATGCAGGTCCGGACGCCCCTTGGCCGGCTCGAAGCTGCTCGGGTTGTGCGGGTAGCGCTTGCTGCCCGCCGGCTGCTGGTTGGTGCTGCCGGTGTGGCCCGGTCCATTGGCGTAGCTCAAGGTGGTGTAAGGCTGGCCGTTGCCGTCCAGCGCGTAGTCCAGCTTGCCGGCGCCGTCCTCACCGCCCTTGTCCTTCACCTTGCCCAGGATCGGGTTGCCGCGTGCGGGGTAGCCGACGAAGTTCAGGGTGTGCGAGTGGTCGGCGGTGACGATGATCAGCGTGTCGTCGGCCGACGTCATTTCCGACGCCACCCGCACCGCATCGGACATCGCCACGGTTTCGGTCAGTGCGCGATAGGCATTGCCGCTGTGGTTGGCATGGTCGATGCGGGCGCCTTCGATCATCAGCACGTAACCTTCCTGATGGCGCGACAGATTGGTGATCGCAGCAGCGGTCAGCTCGGCCAGGCTCGGCTCACCGGCCGGATCCTGTGGGCGCTCGTATTCGTAGCGCATGTGGTCCGGCTCGAACAGGCCGAGGATGGCCGGCGCATTCGCGGCGGCGGCCAGCTGCCTGCTGTTCCACACGTAGGCACCCTGCGGATGCGCCTGCTGCCATTCCTGTACCAGGCTGCGGCCATCCAGGCGCTGGCCGACCTTGTCGTCGTATTCCGGATCGCGCTCTTCCACGGTGGTGAATTCACCGCGACCACCGCCGAGCGCGACCAGCGGGCCGCGGCCATAGCGCGACGTGGACAGCAGCTGCTGGGCGATGTCCTTGCAGCCGGCGGCCTTGGCCGCTTCGGTCAGATCGGTGTCGTTCTCCCAGTTGCGCTCCGGCGAGTGCGCGTAGGTGGCCGCCGGGGTGGCATGGGTCAGGCGCGCGGTGGATACGATGCCGGTCGCCAGGCCGGCGCTGTCGGCCAGCTGCAGCCAGGTGAGCAGGCCCTTGGACAGGCTGTCGGCACAATCGGTGCGGGCGCCTGCGCTGACACCGATCGCGCCCATGTGGGTCTTCACGCCGGTGGTGATGGCGGTCATGGTGCCCGCCGAATCAGGGGTCTGCGAGTCGGTGTTGTAGGTCTTGCTGAACGCGGTGGCGGGGAAGCGTTCCCAGGACAGCAGGTTCTCTTCACCCGATCCGCCCTTCTTCTGGCCTTCGTAGATGCGCGCAGCGGCCACGGTGGTCAGGCTCATGCCGTCGCCGAGGAACAGGATGACATTCCGGGCCTTGCCGGCCATCGCGCCATTGGCGGCGGCCTGGGCGGCGCCGCTGCGGTACCACCATTGCGGCGTCTCGCCGGCCGGGTGTGCAACCGGCTCGACGGCGACCTTCAGGCCTGCCGGCGCGGAAGCGGGGGTGGTGCTGGCGCAGGCGCCGAGCAGCAGGGTGGTGGCACACGTGGCCAACAGGGAGACGGAACGGCGCATGGACGCTGGGATCTCACAAACTGTAACGGGACGTTCATTATGCCCGCCCTCGCAAGGCACGCCGATGACACACTGATTTGCCGGGCGGACGGTCGTTCTGCGGGCCGCCTTGGGCTATCGTGCCAGCATCCCTTCCTTCCCCTCTGGATTGCCTATGACGCTGGTCTCTGCCTGGCTGCGGATTCCATTCTGGCAGCGCGTGGTCGGCGGCTTCGTGCTTGGTGCGCTGGCCGGCTGGGCGCTCGGCCCCGCTGCGGAAACGTGGTTCGGTCCGCTCGGTGAGCTGTATGTCACCCTGATCAAGATGATCGCGGTGCCGCTGGTGTTCTTCGCGGTCATCAACGCGATCTCGTCACTGCATGGCCAGAAGTCGGTTGCAGCGCTCAGTGGCCGCACCTTCCTGTGGTTCGTGATTACCGCGGCGTTGGCGGTGTGCGTGGGCCTGGGCGTGGGCACCGTGCTGCAGCCCGGTGCTGGTGGCCTGCAGCTGTCCATGGCCAGCAACTATGTACCGCGCGAGGTTCCCAGCGTGGTACAGGTGCTGCTGGATGTGGTGCCGGCCAACGTCTTCTATGC
Source organism: Stenotrophomonas sp. YJH_SMC_36 (assembly GCF_059369935.1). NCBI lineage: Bacteria > Pseudomonadati > Pseudomonadota > Gammaproteobacteria > Lysobacterales > Lysobacteraceae > Stenotrophomonas > Stenotrophomonas sp. YJH_SMC_36. The sequence goes on from NZ_JCAFTD010000001.1 coordinate 599,531, forward strand.
ACTGTCCGGCATCGGCACCCGCGTCAATGCCGCCGGCGAGACCGTGCTGGCCGCTGGCAGGGGCTCGATCCTGCCGGTGATCTTCTTCGCCGGCCTGGTGGGCTTTGCCATCGTCAAGCTGGGCGAGAAGGTGACCGAGGCGCGGAAGCTGGTCGGCCAGATGAGCGACATCATGATCCAGGTGACCCGCTTCGTGCTGGAAGTCACCCCGATCGGTACCTTCGGCCTGATTGCCGGCCTGGTGGGCAGTTACGGTTTCGAAAAGCTGCTGCCGCTGGGGCATTTCGTGCTGGCCCTGTACGTGGCCTGTGCGTTGCACATCGTGGTCGTCTACAGCGCGCTGCTGCTGGCGCACGGGCTGAATCCGCTGAAGTTCTTCCGCGGCGCGGCGCCAGGCATGCAGGTCGCCTTCGTCAGCTCCTCCAGCTTCGCCGCGATGCCGGTGGCGCTGCGTTCGATCACCCACAACCTGGGCGTCAACAAGGACTACGGTGCATTCGCGGTGCCACTGGGTGCGAGCATCAAGATGGACGGCTGCGGCGCGATCTACCCCGCGTTGTGCGCGGTCTTCATCGCCCAGTACAGCGGCGTGCCTTTGACGCCGGAGCAGTACGTGGTGGTGCTGATCGCCTCGGTGCTGGGCAGCTTCGGTACTGCCGGTGTGCCGGGTACGGCCGTGATCATGGCCACCGTGGTGCTCAGTGCCGCCAATCTGCCGCTGGAGACCATCGGTTACCTGTATGCCATCGACCGTATCCTGGACATGATGCGCACCATGACCAACGTGACCGGTCAGATGCTGGTGCCGGTGCTGGTGGCCAAGGAGACCGGCCTGCTCGACCAGTCGGTGTACGACAATCCCTCCAGCAACGTGGGCGTGGATGACCCGGACCCTACGCCGCCACGCAGCTGAGACGCCGCGCAGCGGCCTGTCATGCGAGAGATGAAGGCCCGCCGGACTGGCGGGCCTTTTCGTTGGGGGCGTGCCCGCCGGGCCAGGGAAGGGAAGACGCATCCCAGGCATTCCGCGGGCAACGAAAAAGCCGCTGCAGGGCAGCGGCTTTCAGCTATCAGGCGGTGCCTGGAAAGGCGGCGTCAGAGCTCGACGCGGCGCGCCTGCATGAACTTGTTGCCCCAGTAGCCGCTGAGCAGGGTGTCCACCCGGACATCCTTGCCTGCGCTCGGGGCATGCAGGAAGCGGCCGTCACCCACATAGATGCCGACGTGGTCGACCCGGCCCTTGCGACCGAAGAACACCAGGTCACCCGCGGCCAGGGCGGCACGGTCGTTGATCAGCTCGGCGTTGTTGTCGTGTGCCATCTCGCGGGAGACGCGCGGCAGTTCGATGCCCAGCGCCGAACGGAAGACGTAGCCGACCAGGCCGCTGCAGTCGAAGCCGCTGTCCGGATTGCTGCCACCCCAGCGATAGGGGGTGCCGAGCAGGGTCATCGCCCGCCGCAGCAGCGACTGCACCTTGCCATTGTCGGCGGCGCTGCCGACAACGCTGCCATTGGCAGCGCTGCTGGTGTCGTAGTTGGCGAGCAGGCGGCTCAGATCGCCGGCGACCATGGCCGAGCGGTCCATCAGCGGAATGGTGTCGTTGGCGGCCAGGTGCGGCAGCAGGGCGGCCAGCGTGGCACTGGCGGCTGCATCGGTGCGGCTGCGCTGGGGGGCCGCGGTGTCGGTCTTGCCCGTCACACGTACGCCATTGTCGGTCGCCGGGACCGGAGCAGCGTCGGCGCGTGAGGGAACGGTCTGCGACCAGGCGGGGAGGCTGGTCAGGCACAGTGCCAAGCCGAGAAGAACAGGGCGGACACTACACGGGGAAGCGGCGGTCTGGCCTTTGCACGTCAGGTCGTCAGTCGTCACGCGTCGGTCACAGAAAAAAAACGATGGGGCATCATGCCCTGTAAAAGCACTGATAAGTTAAAAATTCCGTTATAAAACCGTTATTTCCACTGTGACGTAATTCTCAATTTTGAACATGTCGCCTGTTCATTTTAGCGAAGGACGCGTTTGGCCCCTGTGTAGTGGTCCTTCCAGTAGGGCCCGCTGAGCGAGTCCAGGCGCACCGTGCCGCCGGTGCTGGGGGCGTGGACGAAGCGCCCCTCGCCGACATAGATGCCGACATGGGTGACGTTGCCGCGGCTGCCGAAGAACACCAGGTCACCCGTGGCCAGACGCTTCGGATCGATCCTCGGGCCCTGTACGGCGGCCAGGTCGCGCGAGGTGCGCGGCAGCTTCAGATCCAGCATCTCGCGGTAGACATAGGCGACCAGGCCGCTGCAGTCGAAGCCCGATTCGGGGGTGTTGCCGCCGTAACGGTAGGGCGTGCCGACCAGGCTGATGGCACGCATCAGTACTGAATTGGCGGCCTCGGGATTGTCCGGGGTGGTCGCCGGCCAGTGCGCCGACGGCGGGGGCGCCGCCGTCCGCGTGGCCTTGCCGCCGCCGCAGGCGGTCAGCAGCAGGGGCAGGACCAGCAGCAGGGCGGGCACGGACAGCCGGCGCGGGCCGGACGAAACTGGCGTGATGTGCATGTTCTCCGGATAATGCGCCACCTTGGATTGGCCGTCATGATGGCGGCGTCCCCGCCGGGCGACAACCCGCCCCAACCCGTCTGCCTCCGGCAGAACCAGACAGAGTCGCGCATGAAGATCGAAAAAGACCGCGTTGTCCGCTTCCACTACACCGTTTCCGAAGTCGGCCAGGAGCCGATCGAATCGTCCAAGGACCGCGGCGAGCCGCTGGCGATCCTGATCGGTCACGGCAACATCATCCCGGGCCTGGAAAACGCCATGATGGACAAGGAAGCCGGCGCCACCTTCAGTGTCGACGTCACGGCGGCCGACGCCTATGGCGAGCGCCGCGAAGGCCTGTCCCAGCGCGTGCCGAAGAAGCACTTCGGCAATACCAAGCTGGCGCCGGGCCAGCAGGTCGTGCTGCAGACCAACTTCGGCCCGCGTGCGGTGACCGTGCAGAAGGTCGGCATGAGCGTGGTCGACGTCGATCTCAACCATCCGATGGCCGGCAAGGACCTGCACTTCGACGTGGAAATCGTCGACGTCCGCGAAGCCGGCAAGGAAGAGATCGAGCACGGCCACGTTCACGGCGACGGCGGTCACGCGCACTGATCGCCCTGCGATCGTGACGGCAGCAACGGCCCGCTTCGGCGGGCCGTTGCATGTCTGGAACACCGCGCGCTCGTCCACGGCGCGCAAGCGGGCTGCATAATGAAGGACCTGCCCGCCGGATGTCCTGTGAACAGCGCTTCGTCTTCCCTGCAGCCGGTCGCCTCCGGCGACCGCATCGCCGTGCTGGACATACTGCGCGGGGCGGCGTTGCTGGGCATCCTGCTGATGAACATGGAGGCCTTCAGCGGACCGCTGGACCTGGCATTCACCGGTATCGACGTGCGTTGGCAGGGGATCGATTACTGGGCCGACGCCTTCGTCTATGTGTTCGTGCAGGGCAAGTTCTTCACCCTGTTCTCGCTGCTGTTCGGCGCCGGATTCGCAGTGATGGTACAGCGCGCCGAGACCGCCGGCCGCGAGTTCACTCCGTTCTATCTGCGCCGCAGCGCCGGGCTCATGCTGATCGGCCTGTGCCACGCGCTGCTGGTCTGGTCCGGCGACATCCTGGTGCTCTACGCGCTGGCGTCGCTGCCCCTGCTTGCGTGCCGCGAGGCACCGCGCAGCTGGCTGCCGTGGATGGGCGTCATCGTCTACCTCGGTGGCGCGGCGATGATGATGCTGCTCGGTGCCATGGTTTCACTGGCGACGCCGCAGGACGCGCAGCAGATGCTGGTCGACGCGCAGCAGAGCATCGCCCGGGAGCGCATGGTCTACGGACACGGCAACTGGATCCAGGCCTGCATCCAGCGCCTGCATGAGTTTGGTTCGTCGATGGGGGCGCTGCTGATCACCGGCCCGGCGGTACTGGGCATGTTCCTGATCGGCAGTGGACTGGCCGGCAGTGGTGCCCTGGCCGCGCCGGAACGCCATCCGCGCCTGTTCGCGGCGCTGCGCTGGGTCGCCTTGCCGCTGGGCCTGCTGGTCACCGTGCTGGGTGTGGCCTGGAAACCTTACCTGGCACCCGGTGCCTACGACCTTGGTGTGACCTCGGCGATGGCGCTGGTGACGATCGGCGCGCTGCCGATGTGCCTGGGCTACCTCGCCTGGATCGTGCAGTGGCGCGCGCGGCTGGGCTGGCTGGCGCCGGTCGGCCGGATGGCGCTGACCCACTACCTGGGGCAGTCGCTGTTGTGCACCTGGGTGTTCTACCACCATGGCCTGGGCTATTTCGACGTGATGCCGCGCAGCGTGCAGCTGCTCTTCGCTGTGCTGCTGTTCGCCGCGCAGGTCGCGCTTTCCCATGCCTGGCTGCGCCGCTTCCGCTTCGGACCGATGGAGTGGCTGTGGCGGGCGATGACCTATCGCCAGTGGCCGCCGATGCGCCGCGAGGCTGGAAGGGGCTGACCGATGCAGGGGGCGCGCGATGACGTGATCGTGATCGGTGCCGGTGCCATCGGCCTGGCGACTGCGCTGGCGTTGTGCGGACAGGGACGGCAGGTACGGGTGATCGATCGTGGCCGCGTGGGCGCAGCGACGTCGTACGGCAACTGCGGCACCGTCACGCCCAGTCATGCACCGCCCCTGACCGCGCCGGGTGTGCCGCTGCGTGCGTTGCGCTGGATGCTCGACCCACGCGCGCCACTGTATGTGCGCAGCCGCCTCGATCCCGCACTGTGGCGCTGGCTGCTGCAGTTCAGCGCGCGCTGCAATGCGCGGCATTGGCTGCAGGCCACGCGCGCGCGCGCTGCGCTGTTGAATGATTCCCGCGTGCGCCTGGCCGAATGGGTGGGAACCCATGGGCTGGACTGTGAATTCGAGACGCGCGGCCTGGATTACGTGTTCGGTGATGCACGCAGCTTCGATCAGCATATCGCCCAGTGCGAGGCGCTGGATGCGCACGGCATTGCGACCCGCTGCATCGATGGCGGCCACTACGCACGCGACAATCCGGCGTTCCATGATCGGCTTGCCGGTGCGATCCATTTCCCCGGCGACGCGCAGCTGCGCCCGGACCGATTCACTGCGGAGCTGGCGCGGGTACTGCGTGCGCAGGGCGTCGAGATCGACGAGCAGGTCGAGATGCAGGGCTTCAGCGGCGACGTACACGGGGTCCGGGTACAGGCCGGCGGACGCACGCTGCGCGCGCGCGAACTGGTGCTGGCCACCGGCCCGTGGTCGCCGCGATGGGCACGGCTGCTCGACCTGCGGGTGCCGATCCAGCCCGGCAAGGGGTACTCGCTGACCTGGTCACGCCCGCCGCTGGTGCCGGCCCGTCCGGTGGTGCTGAAAGATCACTCCGTGTTCGTGATCGCCTGGCGCGACGCGCTGCGACTGGGGGGCACGATGGAATTCGCCGGTGCCGACCCGCAGCTGCGTGCGCAGCGCCTGCAGGCGTTGCAGCTGGCCGCTGATCGCCACCTGCGCATGCCTCGTGGCGAGCAGCTGCAGGAGCAGTGGTGCGGCTGGCGTCCGATGAGCGTGGACGATGTACCGTTGATCGGCCGCGCGCCTGCGCATCCTCACGTCTGGCTTGCGGCAGGGCATGGCATGCTCGGCATCAGCATGAGTGCCGGCACCGGCCAGCTGATCGCCGATCTCGTCTGTGGCCGCACGCCAGCGATCGATCCTGCCCCTTACCGACCCGAGCGATTCCGATGAACACGGCTTCACATGATTACGACCTGATCGTCCTTGGCGGCGGCTCTGCCGGCCTGGCCGGCGCCATCCGCGCCGCGCAGTACGGCAAGCGCGTAGCGCTGCTGGAACCCGGTGAACTGGGCGGGACCTGCGTCAATGTTGGCTGCGTACCGAAGAAGGCGATGTGGCTGGCCGCCGATCTGCACGAGCGTATCGGCCTGGCAAGCGCGATGGGCTTCGATGTGCCGCCACGACCGGCACTGTCGTGGAAGGAACTGGTGATCCATCGCCAGGCCTATATCAGCAACATCCATACCAGCTACCACAAGCGTCTGGATGAAACCGGCGTCGTCCGCATCCCGGCGCGCGGCCACCTGCTCGACGCGCACACGGTGGCCTGCAGCGACGGGGTGCGCTACACCGCCGACCACATCCTGATCGCCACCGGAGCGCACCCGCAGCGTCCGGACATCCCCGGCGCGGAGCTGGGCCTGGTATCCGACGACTTCTTCGAGTTGCGTGCGGCCCCGGCCGAGGTCGCGATCATCGGCGGCGGCTACATCGCGGTGGAGCTGGCCGGGCTGCTGCAGGCGCTGGGCAGCCGGGTGAGCCTGCTGGTACGCGGCAAGCGCCTGCTGGAACGCTTCGACTACGAGCTGACCGATCAGCTGGCGGAAAACCTCCGCCAGCAGGGCGTGCGCATCTACTTTGATTACCGCCTGCGCGAACTGCAGCGCGACGGTGAGCGCGTCCGCGCCTTCGGCCATGATGGCCCCATGGACAGCGTGTTCGACGCGGTGTTCTTCGCCACCGGCCGCCGTGGCAACAGCCGGGGCCTGGGCCTGGAGGCGCTGGGCATCGACATCGGCGAGCACGAGCAGGTGCAGGTGGATGAATGGCAGACCACGGCGGTACCCAGCATCCATGCCGTGGGGGATATCGCGGGCAAGGTGGGCCTGACCCCGGTGGCGGTGGCTGCATCGCGTCGGTTGATGGACCGTCTGTTCGGTGGCCGCCCACAGTCGAAGATGGACTATGAGAATGTGGCCAGCGTGGTGTTTTCGCATCCGCCGCTGGGGGCGGTGGGCATGGGTGAGGAGGAGGCGCGTGCCTGCTTCAAGCAGGTGACGGTCTATCACAGCCGTTTCCGGCCGATGCTGCAGGCACTGGCCAACGGTACCCAGCGCAGCCTGTTCAAGATGGTCTGCGCCGGGCCGGAAGAGCGCGTGGTGGGAGTGCACCTGCTGGGCGAGGCCGCGGACGAGATCCTGCAGGGCTTCGCGGTGGCGGTGAAGATGGGAGCGACCAAGGCCCAGTTCGATGACACGGTGGCGATCCACCCGACCTCCGCAGAGGAAGTGGTGCTGATGCGCTGACGCTGCGGTTGCCGCGTCGGGCCATGCGACAATGGGCGTCCACACGCACCCCCGGGCCGCCCTGCGCGGCCCGCCGCTGTTCCCATGTCAAGCTCCTCCCCGCGCATCGCCACCGCATCCCCACGCATCGCCCTGGGGGGAATCGGCCTGGCGGCGATCGGCGCCGTTGCCGCATCCGGCAAGGCGGTGATCGTCAAGCTCGGCCTGCGCCACGGTGTCGATGCGACCACGCTGCTGGCGCTGCGCATGCTGATGGCACTGCCCCTGTTCGCACTGATGGCGGTGTGGGCTTCGCGCCGTGTCGAGCCGCTGTCGTGGGCAGACCGGGCGCGCGTGCTGTGGCTGGGGTTCACCGGCTACTACCTGTCCAGCCTGCTGGATTTCCAGGGTCTGCAGTACATCAGCGTCACGCTGGAACGATTGATCCTCTACCTCAACCCGACGCTGGTGCTGCTGATCAACGTGCTGCTGGCGCGGCAGCGGCCAGGGCGCTGGCAGGTCGCCGCGCTGGTGCTGAGCTACCTGGGGGTGCTGCTGGCGTTCGGCCACGATCTGCAGCGGGAGGGCGGGCAGATCATCGTCGGCAGCCTGCTGGTGCTGGGCAGCGCGCTCAGCTATGCGCTGTACCTGTTCGGCAGCGGCCAGGTGGTGGCACGGATCGGCGCGGTGCGCCTGACCGCCTATGCCAGCTGCGTGGCCAGCGGTCTGGTGCTGCTGCATTTCGCCATCACCCATCCGCTGCCACTGCTGTGGCAGGCACCTGCACCGGTGCAGTGGCTGTCGCTGGTCAACGCCACGGTCTGCACCGTGCTGCCGGTGCTGGCGATCATGCTGGCGGTGCAGCGCGTGGGTTCCTCGCTGGCAGCGCAGGTCGGTATGCTGGGGCCTGTTTCCACCATCGTGATGAGCCTATGGCTGCTCGACGAACCGATGGGGCCGGCGCAGATCGCCGGCACCGTGCTGGTCCTGCTCGGCGTGCTGCTGGTGACGCGTCTGCGCCGCTGACGCCGGACCAGGCGCGCGCGCGCATCCTGGCGGTGATCCACGCGATCCCGCCGGGACACGTGATGGGCTATGGACAGGTGGCGATGCGCGCGGGCCTGCCGGGGCGGGCACGCTTGACGGCACGCATTCTCGGCCAGAACGATGACCCGACACTGCCCTGGCACCGCGTGCTGCGTTCTGACGGACGCATCGCCATGGCGGAGGGGTCGGCGGGCTGGCGGGAACAGTCGCAGCGGCTGCGCGCGGAAGGCGTGGTGGTGGAGAACGGCCGGGTGCGGATGCCGGCGTCCGACCCGGCGGCGGCGCTGGATGCCGCCGTGTGGGGACCGGGCTGAGCGCGACCGGGGTCTGAACGGGCCGCACGCGGCAGACGCCGACACGACACGATGGTGCGGCTATGATGGAGACCGTTCCATGCCGGTGTCCCCATGTTCCCGCGACTGCCAACCGTCACCAAGGCCCTGCTGATCGCCAACGCGATCCTGTTCCTGTTGCAGCAGCCGTTCCTGCTCGGCAACCAGACCTTCGAGCCGTTCATGCTGCAGCCGCTGCAGCAGGGCTTCGATGCGTTCTCCCCGGGTGGCAACTTCCAGCCGTGGCAGCTGCTGACCTACGGCTTCCTGCACGGCAGCTTCGGCCACCTGTTCTTCAACATGCTGGCCGTTTTCATGTTCGGTGCGCCGCTGGAACAGACCTGGGGCGAGAAGCGCTTCCTGCTCTACTACCTGGTATGCGTGGCGGGCGCCGGCGTCTGCCAGCTGCTGGTGGGGACGCTGCTGGAGAATCCGGCCACGGTGCTGGGCGCGTCCGGTGGTGTGTTCGGCCTGCTGCTGGCGTACGGCATGTTGTTCCCGAACCAGCGGGTGATGCTGCTGTTCCCACCGATTCCGATGAAGGCGCGCACGTTCGTGATCCTGTTCGGTGTCGGTGAACTGGTGCTGGGCATGACCGGCTGGCAGCCGGGCGTGGCGCACTTCGCGCACCTGGGTGGCATGTTGTTCGGCTGGCTGCTGATCCGCTACTGGCGCGGCCAGCCACCGTTCAACAAGCGCCGTCCCCCCGGCCCGCCGAACCGTCCGAATCATCTGCGCAGCGTCAAATGATCCGCAGGGTCATTTGATGCAGCAGGTGCCAACCGTGGTTGGCACACCCCTACAGATCCTGCAGGATCACCTGCGCGGCATTGTGGCCCGGCGCGCCGGTCACGCCGCCGCCGGGATGCGTGCCTGAACCACACAGGTAAAGCCCGGGCAGGGCACCGCGGTAGCCGGCCTGGCCGATCATCGGCCGCGCCGAGAACAGCTGGTTGGGACTGAGCGCACCGTGGAAGATATCGCCGCCCACCAGGCCGAACGTCCGCTCCAGATCCAGCGGTGACAGCACTTGCCGACCGAGCACGCTGTCGGCGAAGCCGGGCGCGTACCGATCGACGGTGGCGATCATCAGGTCGGCGACGGTATCGCGATGCGTGTCCCAATGCCCACCGTCGGGCAGGACCGGTGCCACATGCTGGCAGAACAGGCTGGCGACGTGCTGGTCCGGCGGCGCCAGCGAATCGTCCAGCGTGCTGGGAATCAGCATCTCCACGATCGGCTCGCGCGACCAGCCGTCGCGCCGCGCATCCAGCCACGCGCGGTCCATGTAGTCGAGGCTGGGCGCCATGATGATGCCGGCATTGAGGTGCTCACCGGCGCCGGGCAGGGCGTGGAAGTCCGGCAGCCGCGACAGCGCCACGTTCATCCGGAAGGTGCCCGAACCGCAGCGCCACTGCGCCATGCGTTCGCGCGTCGCCGCGGGCACCTGCTCCGGCTCCAGCAACTGCTCGTAGAGCAGTTTTGGATTGACGTTGGCCACCACCACGCGCGCGCGCAGTACGTCCCCGCCGGCCAGCTCAACGCCCACCGCGCGTCCGTGCTCGACCAGCAGCCGCTTCACGCCGGCATCCACGCGCAGTTCTGCGCCGGCTGCGCGCGCCGATGCAGCGATGGCCTGGCTGATCGCGCCCATGCCACCGATTGCATGGCCCCAGGCACCCTTCACCCCGTTGCACTGGCCGAACACGTGGTGCAGCAGGACATAGGCGCTGCCGGGCGTGTACGGACTGGCGTAGTTGCCGACGATGCCATCGAATCCGAACAGGGCCTTGATCGGCTCGCTTTCAAACCAGCGGTCCAGATAGTCGGCGGCCGACAGCGTGAACAGATCAAGCAGCTCCTGGCGCAGGGCAGGGGACAGTGCTGCCAGTTCCCGGCCGAGCCGGCCCATCCGCCACAGTGCGGGCAATGCGCGCCAGCCGCCTGCGACGCCGAGGTCCGGCGGCGCGCGCAGGGCCCAGGCGCGCAGCACGTCGGCGAAGACCTCCAGCCTCGCCTCATAGGCTGGCAGGCGCTGCGCATCCCGTTCGGAGAACTTCGCCACCTCGGCCTGGGTACGGCCGGGTGCCGACAGCAGATAGCGGCCGTCAGGCAACGGCAGGAAATTGTTGGCCGGGCGGGCGACGACGCGCAGCCCATGCGCGTGCAGCTGCAGTTCGTCGATCACCTTAGGCTGCAGCAGCGAGACGGTGTAGGAGGCGACCGAGTTGCGGAAGCCCGGATGGAACTCCTCGGTGACCGCTGCGCCGCCGAGCACGCCACGGCGTTCGAGCACCAGTACTTTCCTGCCGGCACGGGCAAGATAGGCCGCGCAGACCAGGCCATTGTGGCCGCCGCCGACGATGACTGCATCCCACGCGGTCATGCGGTGCGGATCGCCGCTTCGATGGTCGCGATGTCGATCTTCTTCATCGGCATCATCGCGTTGAAGGCGCGCTTGGCCAAGGCCTTGTCCGGGCTGGTCACCGCTTCGATCAGCATGCGCGGACTGATCTGCCATGAGATGCCCCAGCGGTCCTTGCACCAGCCGCACTGGCTCTCCTGCCCACCGTTGCCGACGATCGCGTTCCACAGGCGGTCGGTCTCGGCCTGGTCCTCGGTCTGGATCTGGAACGAGAACGCTTCGCTGTGCCTGAACGCGGTGCCGCCGTTGAGCCCGACGCAGGGAATGCCGCAGACGGTGAACTCGACCGTCAGCACGTTGCCCTCCTTGCCGTCCGGATAGTCACCCGGTGCGTGATGCACGGCCGTTACCGCGCTGTCGGGCAGGATCCCGGCGTAGAACGTGGCGGCCTCGAGTGCTTCGCTGTCGTACCAGATGCAGATCGTGTTCTTGTGGGCCATGGTCGGGCTCCGCTGCAGGACGAAGGCGCAGCGATAGCATGCCGCGTGTTAATGGCGGATCGTGCTGCATGCGCAAAAAAAAGGGCGCCCGAGGGCGCCCTTCGTGTCACGGACGGCTGGCTCAGCGCCAGACCTTGATCTGCTCGGCATCGCTGCGCTGCATCGGCTGGCCGGCCTTGCAGCTGAAGGTGGCGCCGAACGCCGGGAGGTTGGCCAGCGTGCCGTTGGTGCGCCACATGCCCGGCGCGCGGATGTCGGCGGTCAGGCGGCGTGCGGCTTCGTTGGGCGACAGCTGCTGCGCCCACAACGCGGCCCAGGCACGGAAGAAGCCCTGCTGCTGGGCCGGCTTGGCCTTCGGCTCCTGTGCGGTGTAGGCCGCCCAGGCCAGTTCCAGGCCGGCGATGTCGGCCAGGTTCTCTTCCTGGGTCAACGTGCCATTGACCTTGGCGCCCTTCACGCCCGGGAACTCATAGGCGCCGTACTGGGCGGCCACGCGGCTGCCGAGCAGGGTCCAGGCCGTCTTGTCGGCCGGCGTCCACCAGCTGCGCAGTTCGCCCTTGGCATCGACCAGCGCGCCCTTGGCATCGATGGCACGGGTCAGCTCGTGGCCGACCAGGCCGCCGAAGCTGCCGAACTTGTCGGCGCTGTCGGCCTTGGCGTTGAACACCGGGCCCTGCAGGATGGCCGCGGTGACGATCAGGCGGTTCTGCGCCAGGTCATAGGCCAGCGACGGCTGTTGCGGCAGCACGTCCCAGCGACGGTCGGCATTGCCCTTGCCGATGCGCTTCATCTCCTCGCGATGGCGCCAGGTCGAGGCGATCAGCATGTTGCCACCGAACGAGCCCCGGCCCATCGGCTGCACGGTGTAGTCGAGGTCGCGCAGCGGGGTGCCGATCTCGATCTTCAGCGCCGCCAGCTTGGCCTGTGCTTCAGCCTTGGCTTCGGCACTCATCCACGTGCTGTTCCTGACGGCCTCGATCTGCACCTCGCGGACCTTGTCGACGATCCATGCCGCCTGCCGGCGGTCTTCGGCCGAGAGATGGCGGGCAGCGTACTCGCGGCCGACCATCGGACCGGCCGCCACATTGATGGCATCGAGCACCGCTTCCCAGCGCTGCGGCGGCAGCGTCTGCCCGCGCAGTACGCGGCCGCGGAACTCAAACTCGGCGTCCCGGTAGGCCTTGGACAGGTACGGCGCCATCGAGTCGCCCACGCGCCAGCGCAGGTAGGCCTTCCACTGGTCCGGCTTGAGCTTGGTGACCATGCCATCCAGCTGCTGGAACAGGCCCGGGTCGGCCAGCGATACCAGATCGTCGTTCACACCCTGTACTTTCAGGAACGCCTCCAGCTGCAGGTTGCGGTAGCGGCTGTTGAGTTCCTTGGTGGAGATCGGCGCGTAGTTGTTGAACGGGTTGTTGATGCCGGCCAGCGACTGTGCATTGCGCGCCAGCTCGGTTTCCAGCGCGATCACCGCCTGCGACTCCGCATCGAGCTTGGCTGCCGGCGTACCGGTCAGCGCCAGGATCTGCTTGACGTAGGTGCGGTAGCGGCCCATCAGCGCCACGGTATCGGCATCGGTGCGGGTATAGAACGCCGGATCCGGCAGGCCCATGCCGCCCTGCATGAAGTAGCCGATATGACGGTCCAGTGCCTTCAGGTCGACGTCCGGACCGAAGTTGAAGGCGACCGGGATGCCGACCTGATGCAGTGCAGCGATCGACGCCGGCACATCCTTGGATTTCTTGATCGCATTGATGCGGGTCAGCAGCGGCGCGATCGGATTGGAGCCATCGGCTTCCACCGCCGCCTCGTCCAGGCCGCTGGCCCAGAAGTCGCCCAGCAGCTTCTGCACGTTGCCCTGCGGCGACGTCATGGCCGCATCGAGCAGTTCGCGCTGTTGCTGCCTGCTGCGCTCGACCAGCTGGCCCAGCGCGGTGGTGGCTCCGGTCTGCGGTACCGGGTTGGCCTTCAGCCAGCCAGCGTTGGTGGCGCCGTAGAAGTCGCTGCACTGGGCACTGACGGCCGGGGCGCGGGCGGCCTTTTTCTTTGCGGCGAACGCATCATGGCTCGGGACCAGGGTCGCCAGGCTGATGCCCAGGGCGATGGCAAGCGGACGGAAATTGGGCATGTAGAACGAATCCATGATGGATTGAGGGCGGGCGCACTATAGCAAGCCGCGCATGGGCGCAGCATGCACGTATCACGGTATGCCTGGCGGCCGTGGCGGGTCGCGCAAAAACAAGGGCCCGGGAGATCCCGGGCCCTTGCAGGTCTGCCTTGGCGTCAGCCGTGGCTTACCAGATCACCACCTGCTGCTCGCCGCTGCGCGCCATCGGTGCACCGGCCTTGCACTGGAACGCGGCCGCGAAGGTCGGCAGGTTCGAGGGCGCGCCCATCGCGCGGAACTGCGCCGGGGCGTGCGGATCGGTGGCCAGGCGGACCTTGGCGTTTTCCGGGGTGTACTTGGTACGCCACACGGTGGCCCAGTTGAAGAAGAAGCGCTGATCGCGGGTGAAGCCGTCGACCTTCGGATCTTCCTTGCCGGCCGAGGCCTTCTGCAGCGCATCGTAGGCCGTGGCCAGGCCACCCAGGTCGGCGATGTTCTCGCCCAGGGTCAGGTGGCCGTTCACGGCCTGGCCGTCAACCTTGTACTGGTCGAACTGCTTGACCAGCTTGCCGGTCAGGCCTTCGAAGTTCTTCTTGTCGGCCGGCGTCCACCAGTCTTCCATGTTGCCGGTCGGCCCGAAGCGCGCGCCCTGATCGTCGTAGCCATGGGTCATCTCATGGCCGATCACCGCACCGATGCCACCGTAGTTCAGCGCATCGTCTGCCTTCGGATCGAAGAACGGCGGCTGCAGGATGGCGGCCGGGAACACGATCTCGTTCTGCAGCGGGTTGTAGTAGGCGTTGACCGTCTGCGGGGTCATGCCCCACTCGGTCTTGTCCACCGGCTTGCCGATCTTGGACAGATTGAACTTGTAGTTGAACTCGTTGGCCGCACGCACGTTGGCCAGGTAGCTGTCGCGCTGGGTCTGCAGGCCCGACCAGTCACGCCACTTGTCCGGGTAGCCGATCTTCGGAGTGAAGGTTTCCCACTTCGCGATGGCCTTGGCCTTGGTTTCCTCGCTCATCCAGCTCAGGCCCTGGATGCGTTCCTTCAGCGAGGCAGCCAGGTTCTTCACCAGTTCTTCCATCTTCGCCTTGGCTTCCGGCGAGAAGGCAACCTTCACGTACAGCTGGCCGAACGCTTCGCCGGCATCGTTCTCGATGGTGCCCAGCACGCGCTTCCAACGCGGCTTCTGTTCCTTCTGGCCGTTGAGGGTCTTGCCGTAGAACGCGTAGTTCTCCTGGACGAAGGCATCGGCCAGGTACGGCGAGGCGCCATCGACGGTGTGGAAGCGCAGGTAGGCGCGCCAGACCGACGGGTCGGTGTCGCCCAGCGCCTTGCTCACTTCCTCATGGAAGGCCGGCATCGCCAGCGAGAACTTCTCCGGCGCAGCAACGCCCTGCGACTTGAAGAACTCGGTCCAGCTGAAGTTCGGGGTCAGCTTGTCGGCGTCAGCCAGGGTGACCGGGTTGTAGTACAGCTCCACATTGCGCGACAGTTCGACGCGCGACTTGGACGCCTTGGCCAGGCGGGTCTCGAACTTGACCACGTCCTCAGCCTGCTTGGCGGCGTCGGCTGCCGGCACGCCGGACAGTTCCAGCACCTTGGCGACGTGCGCCTGGTAGGCCTTGAGCTTGTCGGCGTTCTTGGCGTCGGTGTAGTACGTGCTGTCAGGCAGGCCCAGGCCGCCCTGGCTGGCATAGGCCAGGTTCATGGTCGAGTTCTTGAAGTCGGCCTCGGCGCCGAAGCCGAACAGCACGTTCTCGCCCTTGGCTGCGCTGGTGCGCAGGTAGTCGGCGATGGCGGCCTTGTCCTGCAGGCCGTCGATGGCGGCCAGGTCGGCCTTCAGCGGCTCGATGCCCTGGGCGTTGATCTTGGCCTCATCCATGCCGGTGGCCCACAGGTCGCCGACGATCTTCTCGATGTGGCTCGGGTTCTTGACCTGCGCGACCTGCTCGGCCAGCTGGTGCTGCACTGCCACCGAACGCTCGTCGAGGATGGTGAACGCGCCCCAGCTGGTGCGGTCGCCGGGAATCTCGTTGGCGGCCAGCCACTTGCTGTTGACGTAGTCGCCGAATGCGGTGCAGGCGTCCAGGTTGGTGTCCAGATCGCTGGGCTGGAAGGCGTTATAGGCCGGCAGCTTGCTCTCATCCAGGGTGTAGGTGGTGGCTTCGGCGGCGGCCGGGGCAGGCGCAGCGGCCTCCTTGGCCGGGGTTTCGTTCTTGCCACAGCCGGCCAGCACGGCCGACACGGCCAGGCTGAGCAGCACGATCTTGGGAGTACGCGTGATCACTATGTTTGGCCTCCAGGCCGAGTGAGTCAGGGAAGAGCCGCGGGGACGGCCGTGGGCCGAACGATACGCCGCCAGCCTACCCCGCAAGGGTGTCGAAGGTCATGGGCGGGTGCAAGGGCCAGAACGGGCAAGGGCGCCCGTGGGCGCCCTTGCCTGGCAGCGACGGGGCTTACAGGCCGCCGCCGCCGCAGCCTTTGGTCAGGTAGTCGTCGATCAACTTGAGCTGGTCGCCCATGATCGCTCGGGTCCACGCGGGGCCATGCGCGTAGTCGGCGATGGCGTGGAATTCGATCGGCTGTCCTGAATTCTTGGCCTTATTAACGAACCACTCCGACTGCTCGATCGGCACCGTACGGTCGCGGTCACCGTGGTAGACCATCAGCGGGATCTTCATCTCGCCGGCCTTGTCCAGTGGATTCAGGCCGTCAACGGTCTTGGACTGCGCCTGGCGGAAGAACGGGTTGGTATAGAAGCGTGCCCAGATCTTCTTGATGTCCGAGACGCCAGCACCGGCGATGGCACATTTGTACAACCCATTGGGGCGGACCGAGGCGGCGAACGCGGAATAACCACCGTAGGAGAAGCCGAACATGGCGATGTGGCCAGGCTGGGCGATCTTCTGCTCGATCATCCACTTGGCGCCGTCGTCCTTGTCATCCTGCATCTTCTGGCCCCACTCGGCGTCACCGGCCATCCACAGCTTGCGGCTCCAGTCGGCCGAACCGCGGAACTGCGGGCGCAGGACCGCCATGCAGCGTGAGGCCATCAGCGGTACCCACATCGAACCGTCGAAGTCCATGCCATCGCGCGCCCACGGCCCTCCATGGGGATGCACCACCGCCTTCCACGGGCCGGCACCGCATAGTCCGGTGTTCGGTGTGGTCAGGAACGCCGGAATATCCAGACCATCGCGGGCCTTGTAATAGACCAGCCTGGTATCGCCCAGCGCAGCCGGATCGATCTTCGGATAGGACTTGGCCAGCAGGGTCAGCTTGCCGTTGCGCAACAGGTGGTATTCCGGCGGGTTCGCCGGCCCGGAGACGGCCAGCACAAAGGTCTTCAGGTCCTTGCTGTAGTCGATCACGCGCACCGCGCGGCCGGTGTCGGCCTGGGTGGTCGCGCGCTGGCCCGTTGCGGGATCGACAAGGGTGACGTCGCTGGACTGGATGCCCAGGGCCTGTCGGACGCCCTGGTTGAGGCCCTTGAACACCGGATGGGTCCATTCAACCTCGTTCTCGCGCGGACCACTGTAGGTCACGCCGAGCAGTGCGCCGAACGGCACGCCCTCGACGTCCTTGTAACGGTTCACATGAACGGTGCCTGCATTGAAGAATTTGTGCTCGAACAGTACTTCCCTCTGTTTGCGGGCCGTAATGTCGTACTCATAGATGATGGTCTTGTCGCGTCCGACGTTGCTCTGGATGAAGGCGATGTTCGGGTCATCGGCGAAACCGACGACCTGGGTGATATCGCGGTCCTTCACGTGCGAGCGGAAATGTTCTTCCCACGCGTTGGTGGCAGGGTTGCGGAACTCGGTGGCGACGTAGGCGCCGGTACCGTCCACGTCCTGGCGCAGGCGTGCGCGCAGTTCGCTGTTCAGATCGGTGAGGTAGCCAGCGACACGTTCTTCGGTCTTCTGGATGCGCTGGGACGTGAAGCTGCGCAGGTTGACCTTGTAGACGTCACCGGAATTGCTGCCCGAGCCGTTGACCACCAGGATGTGGTCGGGGTCGTTGGGCAGCGTGTCCAGCACCGTGGCATTGGACAGCGCCTGTTCCAGTTCTTCGTTGCGGCTGGTGGCGCGCGGAACGCTGATCGGTTCCTTCCACTGCTTGCCTTCGGTATCGGTGATGAAGAACTTGCTGATGAAGGTCTTGTTGACCCGGTCGGTGCGCAGGTCGAAGGGCTGCCACAGCGTGACTGCCAGCAGCCCGTTCTTGATGAAGCCCACGCTCTGGAACTTCATGCGGCCCGCACCGATCGTGGTCGGTGCTGCGCTGAGATCATCGGTCTTCCAGACCAGGATCACGCGCTCTTCGCCGCGGGCCTGCAGACCGGCGATCTGCGTGCCGTCAGGCGACACGGAAAGGCTTGAAATATCCGGGAAGGCGGCCAGTTGTTCGATCGTGGGGACCGCGGGTTTGGCGTTGAGATGCAGCGGCGCGGCGACGGCCAGCGCGGCCAGCAGCAGGTAGTGCTTCATGCGACGTCTCACTGTGTCCGTGCAATGGGAAGGCGGGCATTGCACCCACCCCAAAAGCAGCCGCCGCCCTTGCGGGCGGCGGCTGTTGACGCATGGCTCAGAACTTCTTGCTGAGGTTCACGAAGAACGTACGGCCGAAGTAGTCGTAGCCACTGTACAGCGGGGCGTTGCCGACGGTGTTGTAGATGCCGGCGCCCGGGCTGATGGTCGGCGGTTCCTTGTCGGCGAAGTTGCGCACGCCGGCAGTGGCCTGCCACTTGTCGGCGGTGTACTGCACCGAGAAGTCCTGGGTGATGTAGTTCGGCACGGCCAGCTTGTACGCCGAGGTTGCGGGATCTTCCTCGTAGTACGCGTAGCTGGACATGTTGTCCACCCAGTTCAGGCCATAGCGCACGCGCCATTCCTTGACACGATAGGTCAGGTCGAGCTGGCCGGTGAACTTCGGGTTGTTGATCAGGCCGTTGGAGTCAACCAGCGGATCGTCCTCGAACACCTTGCCGGACTGCTCCAGGAACCGCGAGACCTGCACATTGGCGCGGAACTCGCCCGGACCGATGTCGCGCACGTAGCGGGTCGTGAAGTCGAGGCCGCGCACCTTGTCGGTGGCCAGGTTGGCATAGCCGTTCTGGACCGTCAGCGTGTTGTTGGGCGAACGGCTGATCAGACGGCACAGACCGTTGTTGGCGGCGAAGTCGCCGGTGGTGCCGTTGTAGCAGGTGCTCAGGATGTAGGTGGCACCCATCTGGGCAACGCCGTTCTCCACTTCGATGTCGTAATAATCGACGGCGAAGGACAGATCACCGAAGCCGCTGCCGAACTCCGGCTGGAACACCAGGCCAACGGTGAACGCGTCGGAGGTTTCAGCCTTCAGGTTGGCACCGACCAGGCCGCCACCGATGGAGTCCACGCGTACCGAGTTGGTCGCGGTGAAGCTGGTGGGCAGGCCCTCAGAAGCGCAATTGATGTAGCGTGGGCTGGTCGGATTGCGCGAGCCGTAGTTGTTGCAGGGATCGCTGGAGGCGTTCAGGAAGCCGCTGGTGGCACCCAGGAACTGTTCGAACAGCGCCGGAGCACGATACGAGGTGCCGTAGGACGCACGCAGCGACAGCCACTTGACCGGCGTCCACAGGCCACCCAGCTTCCAGGTGGTGTCCGATCCGTAGGACTGGTAGTCGGTGTAGCGGGCCGAGGCGTTGAAGGTCAGCTCTTCGGCAGCGGTGACGCCGGACAGCAGCGGCAGTTCGATTTCGCCGTAGGCTTCCCACACCGAGTCGCTGCCGCGGGTCGGGTCGGAGCTGGTCAGGTTGTACAGGTTGCGGTTGATCGAGTGGATGCTCGGGGTATCGTCGATCTTGGCCTTGCGGTACTCGACACCAAAGGCGCCTGCGGCGGTACCGCCCGGCAGATCGAACAGCGGACCATTGACGTTCAGGTTCGCGGTCGATTCCTGGTAGCTGGTGTTGCCGGTGACCGGGGTATAGACGAAGTTCTTCCACTCGTACGGCAGATTGCCGGCCAGGGTCTGTGCGTTGAGCATCGGTGCGGCAACGCAGCCATTGGCCGGGTTCACGCAGTTGAAGCCGCCTGCGCCGTCGGACACAACATCCAGGCTCTGTGCCAGGCGGTCGGTCAGGAACGAGTTGAAGGTGTAATCGGCATCCGAGTCGGCGTGGCTGACCATGAAGTCATAGTTCCACTCCGAACCGAGCCTGCCGCGCACGCCAGCGGTGGCGCGGAAGAAGTCCACCGACTGCTTGCTGCGGTCGTTGCCGAAGCCGATGAAGGTGCGGGCCGCTACGTTCTTGCCATTGGACGTTTCCGTCGGCAGGGCGAAGGCCGGCAGGTTGGACAGGTTACCGAGCAGCGGATTGCCGACCGAGTAGTCATACGACAGCTGGCGGTAGCCGGTCTGGGTGGAGTCGCGCTTGTTGCCGAGGAACTCGTAGTAGAACTCGGCGTCGCCCATCACGCCCAGATCCACGCCACCCTGGAAGAACAGGGTGTGGGTTTCGGCCGGGGACACCAGCGATTCCTTCAGCAGGCCCGGATCGTAGGTGTCGCGGTCGTAGTAGCCGACGGACTCATAGCCCGGCAGGCGGCCGGTGGTGACGGCCGGATTCGGACGCCAGCGGTTGAACCCGCCAAAGGTGGCGGTGCCCAGGGTGTTGATGGTCACGCCGCCGGAATCGAGGGTGAAGCACTTCGGCTTACCGGTGGTCGGATCGATGTAGTCGCCGCTGCCGAAGTAGTTGCCCACGTCCATGTCGCGCAGGTTATCGGTCGGGCAGCTGGCCCAGCTGCGATCGCCAATGGTCATCTCATTGCGACGGTAGTTCTCGTACGAACCAGAGAAGTGCGAGCGCTCACCGGTGCTGCCGAACACGATCGAGTACCGGGTTTCGTCGCCGCCGCCGCCCTCGGTGGCGTTGTGCTGGAACTCGGCTTCAACACCGTCCACGTTCTTGCGGGTGATGATGTTGACCACGCCGGCCACGGCGTCGGAACCATAGATGGACGAAGCACCGTCCTTCAGGATTTCCACGCGGTCGACCATCGCGCTGGGCAGCACGTTCAGGTCGGCCGAGCCGACCGAGCCGCGCGAGCCCGCCGGTGCAACGCGGCGGCCGTTGAGCAGGATCAGGGTGCGGGTAGCGCCCAGGCCACGCAGCGACAGGGTGTTGGCACCCGGGCCGCCATTGGTGACGTATCCGCCGAAGGAGTTGTTGATCTGTGCGCTGCCGGCAGTGACGCTGTTGCTCTGCAGCGCGGCGGCCGTCGAGTTGAAGCCCGCCAGGGTGGTCTCCTCACGGGTCACGACCTGCACCGGCGAAACCGAGTTGAACACGTCGCGACTGATGCGCGAACCGGTGACGGTCACTGTGTCCAGATTGGTCGCCTTGGACTTCGGCGCTTCCTGCGGCGTGTCCTGTGTCGTCTGCGTCGAGCCCGACGCATCCTGGGCAATCGCCGGGGCGGCTGCGGCGAGCAGCACGGCAGAGGCGAGGGCGAAGCTCAGCGGGTTCCTGCCGAGCGACTTGCGATTGATCATCTGAAATCCCCTTGAATCGAATGATTGCGTCGTACACCGGGGACATGACCTTGCGGGCGTCTCCGTGTGCCCCTACCCCGGTATCGGCAGCGTGCCGCCGCCCGGTTTTGGTACCGGCTTCACAAGCCAGTGACTCGAGATTAACACGCCATTAACCAAGCGTGTCAAACGTTCACAACACAGTCATCTTTCTGTGGTCGATTTCCTGTCGGAACGTATCAAGGCGTGTCGAAAACCGCGCAGTGTATTGATTCAACTGGTTTTTCTGTTCCTTCGCAAATCGTGTCTGCTTCCTTAACGGGGGGGCTGGGGTGAACAGGGAGCGAAAATTCTCCGCGGCGCCCACATCTTCGACCAACGCGATCCTGCGCGCCGGTCCTTGAGGCTCCGGCGGTATGATGTCGGGTTCTCCTTCCTGACTTTCCGCCGGAGCCCGCAGTGAACAGTCCGACCCGTCGTCCCCATGCAAGCCAGGTGCAGAAGGGGCTGGCACCGCACGCGCGCATCCGCAACGTGATCGCGGTCGGCTCGGGCAAGGGCGGTGTCGGCAAGTCCACCACGGCCGTCAACCTGGCGGTGGCGCTGCAGCAGCTGGGCGCGCGGGTGGGCGTGCTCGATGCGGACATCTATGGCCCCAGCGTTCCCGCCATGCTGGGCCTGTCCGGCCGCCCGGAAAGCCCGGACAACAAGAGCATCGAACCGCTGCGTGCCTTCGGCGTGGACACCATGTCGATCGGTTACCTGATCGAGGAAGACACGCCGATGATCTGGCGTGGGCCGATGGCGACCTCGGCAATGACCCAACTGTTCAACGACACCCTGTGGGACGACCTCGACTTCCTGTTGATCGACCTGCCGCCCGGCACCGGTGACATCCAGCTGACGCTGACCCAGAAGATTCCGCTGGCCGGTGCGGTGATCGTCACCACGCCGCAGGACATCGCCACGCTGGATGCGAAGAAGGCACTGAAGATGTTCGAGAAGGTCGAAGTGCCGGTGCTGGGCATCGTCGAGAACATGGCGGTACATACCTGCAGCCAGTGCGGCCACGTCGAGCACCTGTTCGGCGAGGGGGGCGGGGAGCGCATGGCGGCGCAGTACGGCGTGCCGCTGCTGGGATCGCTGCCGTTGCAGATCGGCATCCGTGAGCAGGGTGACGCAGGCACACCGATCACCGCCGCGCAGCCGGATTCCCTGCCGGCCCAGGCCTATCGCCACGCCGCGCAGCGGCTCATCGAGGAAGTGGGCAAGCGCCCGCGTGCCTCGATCCCGATCCTGTCGTCGCTGCTGTAGGGACCGGGCGGGGAGGGCGGTGGCGCCCGGCCCCCTGCTAGAATCCTCGCGCCCCCTCGCACCCAGGACAGAGCATGAGCATCAAGAGTGACCGTTGGATCCGCCGCATGTCCGAACAGCACGGCATGATCGAGCCGTTCGAGGCCGGGCAGGTGAAGCAGGTCAACGGCCAGCGCATCGTCAGCTACGGTACCTCGAGCTACGGCTACGACGTGCGTTGCTCGCGCGAGTTCAAGGTGTTCACCAACATCAACTCGACCATCGTGGACCCGAAGCACTTCGATTCGGGCAGCTTCGTCGACATCACCGCCGACGAATGCATCATCCCGCCCAACAGCTTCGCGCTGGCGCGTACCGTGGAGTATTTCCGCATTCCGCGCGACACCCTCGTGGTGTGCCTGGGCAAGAGCACCTACGCGCGTTGCGGCATCATCGTCAACGTCACTCCGCTCGAGCCGGAGTGGGAAGGCCATGTGACCCTGGAGTTCAGCAACACCACGCCGCTGCCGGCGCGCATCTACGCCAACGAAGGCGTGGCCCAGATGCTGTTCTTCCAGGCGGCGGCCGATGATATCTGCGAAACGTCCTACAAGGACCGTGGTGGCAAGTACCAGGGCCAGACCGGCGTCACCCTGCCGCGCACCTGACGGACCGGTAGCGCCGGGTCATGCCCGGCGTCGCTCGATCGAAGGCGGCGCTTGCGCCGCCTTCGCTTATTTGCCGCGGCCGAACAGCATGGCGATGCCGACGCCGACCAGGGCCACCGGCCACCAGGTCAGCAGCAGCTTGGACAGGTTCAGGTGCGTCCAGCCCAGGTTGCTGGCAAGCATGAACAGCCCGATCAGGATCAGCAGGATGGCGGCGACGAGGTTGAATCGCATCGTGTCGGCACGGTCTCAGGAGTGGGCCGGATATCCTAGCCGTTCCTTCCAGTAGGCGACATGCTGCTGCAGCGCGTCCGGTTCGTAGCGGTGCGCAGGACCGCTGCCCCACACCGGTCCCGGCCACGCCGGATCGCCGTCGTGGCGGCCGATCACGTGGAAATGCAGCTGGCGCACGATGTTGCCCAATGCGCCGATGTTGATCTTCTCCACCCCGTCGGAGCCCTTCAGGGCCTTGCAGGCGCGGTTGAGTTCGGTGCGCAGCTTGTCCTGCTGGTCGCCGTCCAGTTCGATCCACTCCGTTACCCCGGCCAGACGCGGCACCAGGATCAGCCAGGGAAACCGTTCGTCGTTCATCAACCGCACTTGCGACAGCGGGCCTTGCGCCACCAGAACGCTGTCGGTGGCCAGGCGGGAATCAAGTTCGAAATCGCTCATCCAAGATGCTCCGTGAAGAAGTCCAGGGTGCGTTGCAGCGCCAGGGTGGCGCTGTCTGGATCATACGCATGTCCGACCTCGCGGTTGAAGGCATGGTCGGCCGGGTAGACATAGGTCGCCATCTGCGGCAGCTTCTGGCGATGTGCCTCCACGGCCTCAGGTGGGATGCTGCGGTCCTGCGCGCCGAAGTGGAAGATCACCGGCGCCTTCGGTGTCTCGTCCAGATACTGCACGTTGCGTGCGCCGTAATAGCTCACCGAGGGCAGGCCGAGGCGCAGCGCGGACAGCATCGCCACCGTTCCACCCCAGCAGTAGCCGACCGTGCCGACCTTGCCGAAGGGGGCAAGCCGGGTTGCTGCGGCGCGCACCACTTCCAGTGCCCGTTCAATGCCCAGCGCACTTACCCGTTCCAGGCCCTGTTTCACCCCTTCAGGGTCATAGGGCAGGGCGTCGGGGTCGGCGTCCGGGCCATCGACCAGGTCGAAGAACGACGGCGCCAGCACGGCATAGCCTTCGGCGGCGAAGCGCTCGGCCACGCCACGGATGTGCGGATTGGCGCCGAAGATCTCCTGCACGACCACCAGGCCGCCACGCGGCGTGCCCGCCGGCAGGGCCTGCCAGGCCCGGACCGGGCCATGATGCGTA
Source organism: Stenotrophomonas sp. YJH_SMC_36 (assembly GCF_059369935.1). Classification (NCBI taxonomy): domain Bacteria; kingdom Pseudomonadati; phylum Pseudomonadota; class Gammaproteobacteria; order Lysobacterales; family Lysobacteraceae; genus Stenotrophomonas; species Stenotrophomonas sp. YJH_SMC_36. The sequence continues at coordinate 623,750 of NZ_JCAFTD010000001.1, forward strand.
TCCAGGGTGATCCATTCGGACATCGTCGGGTTCCTCATAGCAGTGGACAGGCCTGCATTGTCGGCGCTGGGCGGGTTAGCGCGGCGTCTGCGGCTGTGCGTGATCGGGCGGCTGATGCATCGAGCGACGTCGGATCGCGACTTGACCGAATGCGTCGCGGACGATCCTGCCAGGGATTCTGACATCTGATCCGGCCTGGCTCTGACAGTAGATTCAGTAAAGCACCTGCTGAAGCCAAGAGGGCGAGCAGATAGCGTTTCGTTCGCGGAACTCCAGTCTGGAGGGGCGATGTGGGGCTGATCATATCTCGGCATGTTTCCGGGGCGCGGCGTGAAGGCGCAGGCGCCCGATAAATGGAGTTTCATGAAATGAAAAAGGAATTTCGCCTTCTGTGTGCATTGGGGATGGCAACAATGCACACGGTGGCTATGGCCAACCAATCGTCGTACCAGGACCGCCAGATGGCGTCATCGGATGGCAGGCAGTGGGTTGAGCGGACGGTGCGCCTCTCTGATTTCGAAGGCGGCGACGTGGCTGTCCAGGTGCGCCTTTTCAAGAATGGAAAGGGCGGTTTTGTATATCGTTACGATGATCAGAATGAAGCCACAAAGCTCTACCACCAGGCCGCCTGCGAAGTCATGAACTCCAAGGCGCGCCGTGGCGAAACCGTGATATCTGGCGAGTCGGCCGTCGTTGGTTGGTCCTGTGAGGGTGATTCAGATCCGGCGGAGGATTCGAATCCAGCCTCCAGCGACATGACGCAGCCCAAGGCGGGGTACTACGTCTTTGCATTGGCGCCCAGTGGGAGTGCGCCAATCGGAGTCAACTTCAATTCGGTAGGAACTGCTCGTTTCCAGAGTTCATTGGCAGGGAAATCTACAGGAGCTCTCTCGCTTGATAATGGGCGCTGCATGACCTCCGCGAGTGATGAATACGCGGGCCCATTCACGGGTTCTTACACCCTTCAGGTGGTGTGTATTGGTGTGAGGCGAGGCGTTATCCCAACTGCTGCGTCAGCATGCATTCCGCGGGTTTGCTCAACAAACAACGGACCAATCATCGTCTATTGATGTCGCAACCAACGCTTCTGTGCGTCCGTTGCGACGGTGGGCCGTGAGACGATTGCCGCTCCGTGAGCGTCGAGCCGTCGGAGCGTGTTCCGCCGGGTCGAGCCGGAGCTCCAGCTCAAGCCGCCGGGGGCCTTGACGCGTTCACGGGTACCCCGCTGATGGAGATGGCACGTGGGGCCGAATCCGGGACGCTCCCCTCAGTACACCCCGGGGCCGTTCAGAGCGCGGCCCTCAACCCCGGTATACTGGCGCCCTTTCAGGCCCCGGCCCCCAGGAACCCCTGCCACTCCGGCAGGGGCCCAGGCCCCCAGAGTCCCGCGATTCCATGTCCCAGCTGAACCCCAAAGTCGGCTTCGTCAGCCTTGGCTGCCCGAAGGCCCTTGTCGATTCCGAGCGCATCCTGACCCAGCTGCGGTCGGAGGGATACGACATCGTCCCGTCCTATGACTCGGCCGACGTGGTGGTGGTCAACACCTGTGGCTTCATCGATTCGGCGGTGACGGAGTCGCTGGACGCCATCGGCGAGGCGATGAACCAGAACGGCAAGGTCATCGTCACCGGCTGCCTGGGCAAGCGCCCCGAACAGATCCGTGAGGCGTACCCGAACGTGCTGGCGGTGTCCGGCCCGCAGGACTACCAGAGCGTGATGGAGGCGGTGCATGAGGCGCTACCGCCCCGGCATGATCCGTTCGTGGACCTGGTGCCCGACTACGGCATCAAGCTGACCCCGCGCCACTACGCCTATCTGAAGATTTCCGAAGGCTGCAACCACGCGTGCAGTTTCTGCATCATTCCGTCGATGCGCGGCAAGCTGGTCTCGCGCCCGGTCGATGAAGTGCTGCGCGAAGCCGAGCGCCTGGTCCGGGGCGGTGTGCGTGAGCTGCTGGTGGTATCGCAGGACACCTCCGCCTACGGCGTGGACGTGAAGTACGCCGAGAAGATGTGGCGCGACAAGGCCTACCAGACCCGCCTGAAAGCGCTGTGCGAGGGCCTGTCCGAACTGGACGCGTGGGTGCGCATGCACTACGTGTACCCGTACCCGCACGTGGATGACGTGGTGCCGTTGATGGCCGAGAACCGCATCCTGCCGTACCTGGACATTCCGTTCCAGCACGCCAGCCCGCGTATCCTGCGACTGATGAAGCGCCCCGGTGCGGTGGAGAAGACGCTGGAGCGCGTGCAGAACTGGCGTCGCATCGCGCCGGACATCACCGTGCGTTCGACCTTCATCGTCGGTTTCCCGGGCGAGACCGAAGCGGAGTTCGAGGAGCTGTTGTCGTTCCTCGATGAGGCGCAGCTGGACCGCGTGGGTGCGTTCGCGTATTCGCCGGTCGAGGGTGCTACCGCCAACGCTCTTCCGGACCCTGTCCCGGAAGAGGTGAAGCAGGAGCGCCTGGCGCGCTTCATGGAAAAGCAGGCACAGATCTCGGCCGCACGTCTGGAGGCCAAGATCGGCACGGTGCAGCAGTGCCTGGTCGATGCCATCGAAGGTGACATCGCCGTGGCCCGTTCCAGGGCCGATGCACCGGAAATCGATGGACTGGTGCATATCCAGAATGCCGACCAGGTGCCGCTGCGCGTAGGCGAATTCATCAACGTGGAAATCACCGAGAGCGACGAACACGATCTGTATGGCGACGCGCTGCCGCCGACCACGCGCCCGGCCTTCGACCTGAAGGTGCTCTGATCATGGCCGAGGGTGCTGCCGGCCACGCTGGCAGCCCTCGGCGATTCGTGCCGCCGCCGCGCGCGGCGGTGGACCCGGCGGTGTTCGATCATCCGCTGTTTGCCCGGGTGCGTGCCTTCCGCGATCTTCTGTCCGGCGACCGCTGGCCGACCGTTGCCGAGCTGGATGCGCGGCTGGCGTTGCGCGGGCGGCGACTGGTCGAGCAGGATGCGGCGTTGCTGGCCGATGGCCTGCACTACGAAACGCGCATCGCGCAGGGGCGTATCGCCACCCGTGCGGCGAGCTGGCACGATCTGTTCAATGCATTGATGTGGGCGTGTCACCCGCAGCTGAAGCACGCGCTCAACAGGCGGCAATGCCTGCACGTCGCCACGATGCCAACGGGTCAACGTAATCGCGCGCAGGCGGCGCTGACCCAGTTCGACGAGACCGGCGTGATCGTGTGCGTCCAGGACGATGCGCTGATCGCTGCGTGGGACGCCCACGACTGGCCGATGCTGTTCGCGCCGCCGCACTGGCAGGCCGGTCGCATCACCATCGCCGCGGTGTTCGGCCATGCACTGATGGAACAGGCGTTGCTGCCGGGGCGCCTGCTGGTCGGCAAGTGCGTGGTGGTGCGCGGCGATGATGAGGGTGCCTGCATCGAGACCGTGGCCCGGGCGATCGAGCAGGGCGCGACGGTGACCGATCCGCTGCAGCTGCGCCCGCTGCCACTGGCCGGAATCCCCGGCTGGCACCCGCAGCAGGACGCCGCCTTCCATGGCAACGCCGACTACTTCCGCCCGCTGCGGCAGGGCCGCCTGTACCCGCCGCCGCTCTTGCCCCGGTAGCGCCGGGCCATGCCCGGCGCTGGATTGACAGCAACGCGGGGAGGGCTCGGTGTTACGAAGACGGGTACTCGACGCTGATCACCGCGAAAGTGAACCGGCCGCCCGGCAGTTCCACCGAGAATTCATCGTCCAGGCGCTTCTTCAGCACGGCCCGCGCCAGTGGCGAGTCGATGCTGATCCAGCCCAGGCCGGCGTCGGTTTCATCCGGCCCAACGATGCGGTAACGGCTGGTCTCACCACTGTCGATGTTCTCCAGTTCGATCCATGCACCGAAGAACACCGCTTGTGGATCGGTCGGCGTGGTATCGACCACGCGCAGCGATTCGAGCCGCTTGGTCAGGTAGCGCACGCGGCGGTCGATTTCACCCAGCTGCTTCTTGCGGTAGGTGTACTCGGCGTTCTCCGAGCGGTCGCCCTCGGCGGCGGCAGCGGCCAGCGCCTTCACCACCTCGGGCCGGCGTACCCGCCACAGGTCGTCCAGCTCGGCTTTCAGCCGGGCGTGGCCGGCGGCGGTGATCAGGGCGGTGCTTTTCTCTGCGGGCGGACGCCAACGGGACATGTAATACAGCTTCTTCTCAGGAATACGAAAGGGCCTCAGCGCTTGCCGCCGAAGATGCCGCCCAGGATGCCGCGCACGATCTGGTTGCCCAGCTTGGTCCCGACCGTGCGCGTGGTCTGCTTGGCCATGGTTTCAATCATGCCCTGGCGACGCTTGGTGCCGAAGATCGCATCCTTGATCGCCTGGCCGAATCCACCTTCCTGTGCCTCGTCCTGCTCGCGGCTGCGCGCGGCCGGGGTCTGGGCCTGCTCCACGCTCTTCTGCGCCCGCTGGGCCAGCAGCTCGGCGGCCGATTCACGGTTGACCGCCGTGTCGTAGCGGCTGCCGACCGGGCTGCCGGCACGCACCTGTGCGCGCTCGGCCTCGGTGACCGGCCCCATCCGGCAGCGGGGCGGCGCGATCATCGTCTGCTGGACCGGCATCGGCACGCCCTTGTCCTGCAACGTGGAAACCAGTGCTTCACCGGTGCCGAGCTGGCTCAGCACCTTGGCGACATCCAGCTTCGGGTTCGGCACGAAGGTTTCGGCGGCGGTCCTGACCGCCTTCTGGTCGCGCGGCGTGAAGGCCCGCAGCGCGTGCTGCACGCGGTTGCCGAGCTGGCCCAGGATGTTGGAGGGCACGTCGTCGGGGAACTGCGAGCAGAAGTACACGCCCACGCCCTTGGAGCGGATCAGCCGCACCACCTGCTCGATGCGCTGCACCAGCGAGGAAGGCGCATCGTCGAACAGCAGGTGGGCCTCGTCGAAGATGAACACCAGCTTGGGCTTGTCGAGGTCGCCCACTTCCGGCAGCTGTTCGAACAGTTCCGACAGCAGCCAGAGCAGGAAGGTCGAGTACAGCTTGGGCTTGAGCACCAGCTGGTCGGCGGCGAGGATGCCGATCACACCGCGGCCGTCGTGATTGACCCGCATGATGTCGGCCAGTTCCAGTGCCGGCTCGCCGAAGAAATTCTCACCGCCGTCCTGCGCCAGCCGCAGCACGGCACGCTGGATCGCTGCGATCGACTGCGCGCTGACCAGTCCGTACTCGGTGGAAATGTCCTTGCGCTCTTCGGCGACCAGGCCGAGCAGGGCGCGCAGATCATCCATGTCCAGCAACAGCAGGCCGCGGTCGTCGGCCAGCTTGAACACGATGTCCAGCACGCCGGCCTGGGTGTCGTTCAATTCGAGGATGCGCGCGAGCAGGGTCGGCCCCATCTCGCTGACGGTGGTGCGCACCGGGTGGCCGAGTTTTCCGTACAGGTCCCAGAAGATGGCCGGGCTGCCCGCCGGCGCATAGTCGGCCACGCCGATGTCCGCAGCGCGCTTCAGCAGCGCTTCGCTGCCCGTGCCGGGCACGGCCAGGCCGGACACATCGCCCTTTACATCGGCGAGGAACACCGGAACCCCGAGCCGCGAGAATCCTTCGGCCAGGGTCATCAGGGTCACGGTCTTGCCGGTGCCGGTGGCGCCCGCCACCAGCCCGTGGCGGTTGCCGAGTTTCGGCAGCAGGGTGACGGCCACATCGTCGGTGATGCCTTTGCCGAGCAGAATCGGATCCATGGTCCAGCCCTTGTGGTGAATGCGCCCAATGTTAACCGGCAGCGATGACGGCCCGAAGGTCGGCTTGCCCCGACCTTGGCGGCGCCGCTACTCTGCCTGCCTGTTTCGCACACAGTGCCAAAAATGCCCGTTCCTGTCCTGATTTCCCGCACCTGGCCGTTGCTGGCCCTGGCTGGCCTGGTTTCCCTGGCCCCCGATGCCCACGCCCAGCGGGTTTCCGCCCGGGACAAAGTGAAGGTAGATGCCCTGCAGCAGCGCATGACGGCTGCCGAGAAGCGTTACAGCGATGCGCTGCTGCTGGTGGCCAACGCCGACCCCAAGGGCAGCAACGAGGCCGACGCGGCGCTGGAGGACATGGAGGATGTCATCAGTGAGTGCGTGAAGCAGAAGGGTTGTCAGATGAGCAACATGCTGGCCACCTACAAGCGCCTGCTCAAGCGCGATGCCGATGCGGCCGCGGAAGACGAGGGCGGTGAACTGCCCGCCGAGCGGCTGGAAGCCGACCCCGACCATATCGGTCCGTTGACCGCCGACGTGCCGGAAGCCGCACGCGCAGCGGCACTGCTCAACGACAAGCGGCACGCCTTCGACAACATGGTCGAGTACAACCCGGCCGTCCAGGCCGGCATCCGCCGCTGGCTGACCGACATGCGTCCGGCGCTGCTGACCAGCTACGAGAACTACCAGAACCTGCGTGCCGTGATGTGGCCGGAGTGGGAAAAGCGCGGCCTGCCCGAAGCGCTCCTGTTCGGCATCATGGCCAAGGAATCCAATGGCCGCGTGCATGCGTCCTCGCGCGCTGGCGCCGCCGGCCTGATGCAGTTCATGCCGGCCACCGGGCGGCGTTTCGGCCTCGGTCCGGACGGCACCGGGTTCGATACCCGCTTCGATGCCCACAGCGCTGCTGAAGCCAGTGCGACCTATCTCAACGAGCGCATGCGCGAGCTCAACAACAACATCGAGTTGTCGCTGGCCGGGTACAACGGGGGTGAAGGGCGCGCCCTGCGCGTGGCGCGCGAGAATCCGGGGCAGAGCTTCTGGGTCGACCGTGTCTACAACCAGTTCCCCGGTGAAACCAAGGATTACGTGCCGATGGTGATCGCTGCGGCGTGGATCTTCCTGCACCCCCAGCAGTACGGCGTGGAGTTCCCGAAGATCAGCGCGCAGCCGGCCACCCTGCGCCTGGCGCGCTCGACCACCATCTACGAGCTGACCATCTGCCTGGGCAGCCACGGCACCCGTGATGGCTACATGCGTGCGCTGCGCAACCTCAATCCGCGTTATGAGGCCGATGGCTGGATTCCGGCCGGCACCCTGATCAACGCAACCACCCGCATCGCGAGCCTGTATCAGCGCAACTGCGTGAGCGGACCGCGTGCCGACCTGGCGCGCACCCTGATCACGGCCGACCTCAACGCCGCCATCGTGCGGCCAAGCGCTGCCAGCTACACCGGCAGCGTGGCGGTGGGCGGCGTGGTGCCGGTGGCCGATGCAGCCAGTTCGACCAGCGTACCGACCGCACCGGTGGCGGCAGTGGCCGCGCCTCGGCCGGCACCGGCCGCGCGACCGAAGCCGGCACGCAGCTACAAGGTCGGCCGCGGCGAGACGCTGGGCCGCATCGCGGCCAAGTTCCAGTGCGACGTGCCGACGCTGGCACGCGCCAACGGTCTGAAGGCACCGGCCTACAGCCTGCGCCACGGCCAGGTGCTGAAGCTGCAGGGCTGCGAAAAGTAATCTCCACGACCTCTGGAACTGCCATGGACCTTGAAGCAACCCGCAACCTGTTCGCCAATCTGCGCGAAAACACCGACTGGGACATCAGCGGCCCGCTGCTGTGGGGCTATTTCTTCGTGCATTCCACTGCCGAGCCGCTGCAGGCACTGGCCGCGCATCTGCAGGCGCAGGGCTACACCCTGGTGGAGGTGTTCGAGCAGGAGCCGGACGAGGGGGACGCGCCGTTCCACGTGCTGCATGTGGAGCGCGTGGAGGTCCACGACGAAGCGTCGCTGGATCGCCGCAACCAGGAGCTGGCAGCGCTGGCAGCGCAGATGGGTGTGGAAGACTACGACGGCATGGACGTCGGCCCGGCCCCCACCCTGCAGTAGGGGACTGTGCGTAGTGCCGGGCGCGTGCCCGGCGCTGCGCAGCAACCCGGTGGCGGGATTGTCAGCGCAGCGTGGCCAGGGCCTGGCCCAGCTGCACCGGTGACTCCGCAGCCAGGTGTGGAGCGAACTCCGCCACGCCCGGCGGCAGCAGCACGACCACGGTCGAGCCATAGTTGAAGCGTGCCATCTCCGCGAAGCGCTCCAGGCGGATGCCCTGGCCGCGATAGTCCTTGCGGGTGATGCGGTCACCGTACTGAGGGATCTCCTCACCGCTCCACACTGTCTCCACGCCGGAGACCAGCAGCGCGCCGACCATCACGCTCACCATCGGGCCGAAGCTGGTATCGAAATGGCAGACCAGGCGCTCGTTGCGTGCGAACAGGCGTGGCACGCCTGCCACGGCGGCCGGACCCACGCTGAAAAGGCGGCCTGGCACATGCACGGTCTCGCGCAGGGTGCCGGTCCAGGGCATGTGCACACGGTGGTAGTCGCGCGGGGACAGGTAGACGGTCGCGTACAGGCCGTCGTTGAACGGCTTGGCGTCCTCGGCGCTGCCCAGCAGCTCGGCGGCGGTGAACGACTGGCCCTTGGCCTGGAAGATGCGGCCGGCCTCGATGTTGCCGAGCTGGCTGACACGGCCGTCGGCCGGCATCACCAGGGTGCGCGGATCGGCATCGGCCACGCGTGCGCCCGGTTTCAGCGCACGGGTGAAGAACTGGTTGAAGGTGGCGTAACTGCGCGGGTCGGGGTTGGCGGCTTCGTCCAGATTGACGTTGAACCTGCGGCTGACGGTGTCGATCAGCCAGCGCGACACGCGCGGGTTGTCCGAGTACGCCAGCGAGCGCGCCATCGAGGACAACAGGCGATGGGGCAGGGCGTATGTCAGGGCGGTGGTGAGGCTCATGGGGCGGTTTTCTCGGTCAGCTTCTGCAGGTCGCGGGCGATCGCCGGCGCGTTGAACGGGGGGCGCACCAGGCCGGCGAGCCGGCCCTGCGGATCGAGCACGGCCAGGCTGGCCGAGTGCTCGACGGTGTAATCCTCGGGATTCTCATCGAAATGCTTGCCCGGCACCTTCTGGAACACGAAGCCCAGTGCGGTGGCGAAGCGTTCCAGCGAAGGGACGTCGGCGGTGGCCGCCAGGGTGTCCTTGTGGAAGCCGTGCGCGTACTCGCCAAGGCGGGTGGCGCTGTCGCGCTCGGGATCGACGGAGACGAACAGCACCCGCGGACGCAGCCCGTCGGGCAGTGCTTCCCACTGCTGCTGCGCACCGGCCAGTTCGGCCAGGGTGGTCGGGCACACGTCGGGGCAGAAGGTGAATCCCAGGAACACCAGGGTCCAATGGCCCTTCAACTCGCCCGGAATGAGCCGCGTGCCATCGGACTGGGCCAGGTTGAAGTCGGGCAGCTCGCGCGGCTGCGGGTACAGGGTGATCGCTTCGGTGGCCGGCTGGCCGGCAGGGGGCTTCGGAGCAAAGACCTGCTGCGCGGCGAGCAGGCCCAGGCCCGCCGCCAGGGCGATCAGCAGGATGATGCCGACGTTGCGATTGAACATGGGAGCCCCCGCGCGAAGTGGTCCCCATCATACCGGCTGCGGCCTGATCGTTTCCGTCGCAACGGATGCCGGCGCAGGCGCCAGCCCCTATAATCGGGGGCCACTTTGCCCGCAGTACCGCCATGACCGCTGAAACGGCCGCCGAACTCCACACGATCATCGACCTGATCCGCTACGGCACCAGCCGTTTCAACGCCGCCGGGCTGACCTTCGGGCACAGCTACGACAACGCCCTGGACGAGGCGACCCAACTGGTGCTGCACAGCCTGCACCTGCCGCATGACCTGGGCCCGGCGTATGGCCAGGCGCGGTTGCTGCAGGAGGAAAAGGTGCGGGTGCTGGAGCTGTTCCAGCGCCGCATCGACGAACGTATCCCGGCCGCCTACCTGACTGGCGAGGCGTGGTTCGCCGGCCTGAGCTTCAAGAGCGACGCGCGCGCCCTGGTGCCGCGTTCGCCGATCGCCGAGCTGATCGAGTGTGGTTTCGAACCATGGCTGGCCGGCCGCGACGTCAGCCGCGCGCTGGATCTGTGCACGGGGTCGGGCTGCATCGCCATCGCCATGGGCCACTATTACCCGAACTGGGAGGTGGACGGCGTGGACCTGAGCGACGACGCACTGTCGCTGGCCGAAGAGAACAAGGAGCGCCTGCAGGCGCACAACGTCACGCTGATCAAGTCCGACCTGTTCAGTGGCCTGACCGGCCGCCATTACGACCTGATCGTCACCAACCCGCCGTACGTCACCAACGACGAGACCGATGCCCTGCCGCAGGAATATTCCTACGAGCCGGAAATGGGCCTGCGTGCCGGCGATGACGGCCTGGACCTGGTGCTGAAGATCCTGCGCGATGCGCCGCTGCACCTGAGCGAGGACGGCCTGCTGATCTGCGAAGTGGGCGAGTCCGAGCAGCACCTGGTCAAGCTGCTGCCGGAAGTGGACTTCGCCTGGATCGAGTTCAAGGTCGGGCAGATGGGCATTTTCGCGGTCGAATGCCGCGAGCTGATCGCCCACAGCGCCCGCATCACCGAACTGGCGGCGCAACGGCCGTGAGCTCCAATTCGTTCGGCAAGCTGTTCACCGTCACCACGTTCGGCGAGTCGCACGGGCCGGCCATCGGCTGCGTGATCGATGGCTGTCCGCCCGGGCTGGCGCTGGACGAGGCCGAATTTGCCCACGATCTGCAGCGCCGTGCCACCGGCAAGAGCCGGCACACGTCGGCGCGGCGCGAGGCCGATGAGGTCGAGATCCTGTCCGGCGTGTACGAGGGCCTGACCACCGGCACGCCGATCGCGCTGCTGATCCGCAACACCGATCAGCGCAGCAAGGACTACGCGAACATCGGCCAGCAGTTCCGGCCGGGCCATGCCGACTACAGCTACTGGCACAAGTACGGCATCCGCGATCCGCGGGGCGGTGGCCGTTCCTCGGCGCGCGAGACCACCATGCGCGTGGCCGCGGGCGTGGTCGCCAAGAAGTGGCTGTCCGAGCGCTTCGGCGTCACCGTGCGCGGGTATCTGTCGCAGCTGGGCGGGATCACTCCTGCAGGTTTCGACTGGTCGGCGGTGGAAGACAATCCGTTCTTCTGGCCGCACGCCGCGCAGGTGCCGGAGCTGGAGGCGTACATGGATGCGCTGCGCAAGTCCGGCGATTCGGTCGGCGCGCGCGTGGACGTGGTTGCCGACAACGTGCCCCCGGGCTGGGGCGAGCCGATCTACGGCAAGCTCGATGGCGAGCTTGCGGCGGCGCTGATGAGCATCAACGCGGTCAAGGGCGTGGAGATCGGCGACGGGTTCGCCAGCGCGGCCCAGAAGGGCACCGAACACCGTGACCTGCTGACCCCGCAGGGTTTCGCCAGCAATCACGCGGGCGGCATCCTGGGCGGCATTTCCACCGGCCAGCCCGTGGTTGCGTCGATGGTGTTGAAGCCGACCTCCAGCCTGCGCCTGCCGGGCCCATCGCTGGACACCGCCGGCAACGTGGTCGAAGTGGTCACCACTGGCCGCCATGATCCCTGCGTCGGCATCCGCGCCACGCCGATCGCCGAAGCGATGGTGGCGCTGGTGCTGATGGACCAGGCATTGCGTCACCGCGCGCAATGCGGCGATGTCGGCACCATCACGCCCCGCATTCCCGGGCAGGTCGATGGCTGAAACGCGGCCGACGGTGTGGGTGAGCCAGCCGCTGATCGAGGCGGCCATCGCGCCGCTGCGTGATCGCGTGCAGCTGCGCACCACCGACGCCGTCACCGTGTGGTCGCCTGAGCAGATCGCCGCACAACTGGCCAGCGCCGATGGCGCGATCATCACCCTCAACGAGCGTATCGGCGCGGCCGAGCTGGCCAATGCCTCGCGGCTGCAGGTCGTTGCCAACGTCGGCGTGGGCTACAACAACCTGGATGTGACCGCGCTCAGCGCGGCGGGCATCCTGGCCAGCAATACCCCCGACGTGCTTACCGAGACCACCGCCGATCTGGGCTTCGCACTGCTGATGGCCGCCGCGCGCCGGATCACCGAATCCGAGCGCTGGCTGCGTGAAGGGCACTGGCAGCAATGGTCGTTCCAGACCATGCTCGGTGCCGACATCCACGGCAGCACCCTGGGCATTCTCGGCATGGGGCGGATCGGCCAGGGCATCGCCCGTCGCGGCGCGCATGGTTTCGGCATGAAGGTGCTGTACCACAACCGCTCGCGACTGCCAGCAGATGCCGAAGCAGCAGTCGGTGCCGCTTATGTCGATCTGGATACGCTGCTGGCGCAGTCCGACCATCTGGTGCTCGTGCTGCCTTACACCCCGGCCTCGCACCACCTGATCGACGCCGCTGCGCTGGCGAAGATGAAACCGACGGCCACGCTGGTGAACATCGCGCGCGGAGGCCTGGTCGACGAAACAGCGCTGGCCGATGCACTGGCCCATGGGCGCCTGGCCGCTGCCGGGCTGGACGTCTACGAAGGCGAGCCGGCCGTACGCCCGGAACTGCTGGCGCTGCGCAACGTCGTGCTGACCCCGCACATCGGCAGCGCTTCGCTGGCCACGCGTACGGCGATGGTGCAGCGGGCCGTGGACAACCTGCTGGCCGCGCTCGGCCTGGCCGGCGGGCCGGCGCACATGCCGAGCGCGATCAATGCCGACGCGGCGCTGGCCGCACGTGCCGCCCTGGGCAAAAAAAACGGGAAACGATAGGGAGCCTCCGCGCGTTCCGTCCGAGGAGGTTCCCCGAACCCAGCTGTCGTGCGTGAATTTTTCCCATCCGTTTTCTTGAGAGTTCCCCCATGAGCAATGCACAACGCCGCTTCCATGTCGCCATCGTCGGTGCCACCGGCGCCGTCGGCGAGACCATGCTGGCCATCCTGGCCGAGCGCGGTTTCCCGGTCGGAACCCTGAGCCTGCTTGCCTCCGAGCGTTCGGCCGGTGGTGAGGTCGAGTTCAACGGCGAGAAGGTCAGGATCCAGGACCTGGCGAGCTTCGATCCGAAGGGTGTGGAGATCGCCCTGTTCTCCGCAGGTGGCAGCGTCTCCAAGGAGTACGCACCGAAGTTCGCCGCCGCCGGTGCGGTGGTGATCGACAACTCCTCGGCCTTCCGTTACGACGATGACGTGCCGCTGGTGGTATCGGAGGTCAATCCGGACCAGATCGGCAATCGTCCGCGCGGCATCATCGCCAACCCCAACTGCTCGACCATGCAGATGCTGGTCGCGCTGGCGCCGCTGCATCGTCGCTATGGCATCGAGCGCATCAACGTCTCCACCTATCAGTCGGTGTCCGGCGGTGGACGCTCCGCACTGGAGGAGCTGGGCAAGCAGACCGGCCAGCTGCTGAGTTTCCAGGAGATCGATCCGCAGCGTTTCCCGGTGCAGATCGCCTTCAACCTGATCCCGCACATCGACGACTTCCAGGACAACGGCTTCACCAAGGAAGAAATGAAGCTGGTGTGGGAAACCCGCAAGATCCTGGGCGACGACAGCATCCTGGTGAACCCGACCGCGGTGCGCGTGCCGGTGTTCTACGGCCATTCCGAGTCGGTGGCGATCGAGACCCGCGACAAGGTCACCGTGGCCGAGGCCCGTGCGCTGCTTGAACAGTCGCCCGGCATCGAGGTGGTCGACCGCCATGAAGCCGGCGGCTATCCGACGCCGGTCACCCACGCATCGGGCACCGATGCGGTGTACGTCGGCCGCATCCGCGAGGATCTGTCGCATCCGCGTGGCCTCAATCTGTGGATCGTGTCGGACAACGTGCGCAAGGGCGCAGCCCTGAACGCGGTGCAGCTGGCAGAGCTGGTCGCTGCCGAGCAGCGTTGATCGACAGCCCGGGCTCCCTGGGCTGCTCTGTGCGTGCGGACCCCGGTCCGCACGCTTTATAGTGTCGCCCATGAATAAACGGGCCAAGGGCGCATCGCGCCCGCTCACCTATCTGTCTGCCGCACTGCTGGCTCTGGCCAGCAGTCCGGTGTTCGCGCTGGGGCTGGGCGACATCCGCGTCCTGTCCAGACCCGGTCAGCCGCTGCTGGCGGAGATTCCGGTGGTGTCCGCCGATCCTTCGGAGCTGGAGAATCTGCGCGTGGCGCTGGCATCGCCAGCCACGTTCGAACGTGTCGGCCTGCAACAGCCGACCGGCCTGGTGGGCGAGCTCCAGTTCGAGCTGACCCGCAATGCGCAGGGGCGGGCCGTGGTGCGGGTCACCTCGCAGATGCCGGTGGAGACGCCGTCGCTGAGCTTCCTGGTCGAGGCCGACTGGGGACAGGGACGGTTGGTGCGCGAGTATTCGGCCCTGATCGATGCGCCCTCCAGCGCGCTGGCCGTGGCGGAACCGGAAATCGTCGCACCGGCGGGCACGCTCTCCAATACCATCGCCCGCGATCCGCCCGCCGAGGCGGCGGTACCGGCGCCTGCACAGGGCGGGACGCCGGCCAGTGCGGCCACGGCGGCTGCACCGGTGCGTCCGCGCGCTGCCGCTGCACCGTCGTTGCCGCCGGCTGCCGATGGCAGCATCACCGTGCAGCGCGGGCAGACCTTGTCGCAGATCGCCAGCGCGGTCGCCCGCGGCAACCAGGTCAGCCGCGACCGGGCGATGATTGCGCTGCTGCGTGCCAATCCCGAGGCCTTCATCCGGGGCAACATCAACCTGCTCAAACAGGGTGCGGTACTGCGCATGCCCGGCAGTGACGCGCTGGCGGCGGTGGATGCGGCCGAAGCCGGTGCCCTGGTCCGCGAACACGCCGCGCAGTGGCGGCAGGCGCGTACCGTGCCGCAGCCGGCAGGCGTTCCTGCACCTGCGGTCGCTGCGCGGGCCACTTCTCCGGCCGCCGCGGCCGGGGCACGACTTGAGATCGCCCCGGCGCTGGCGTCCGACGCCGCGCACGCGGGCACAACCACCGGCACCGGAGCCGGCAGCGAGGGTGACATGCTGGGCAACGAACAACTTCGCCAGGCGCGCGAGGACATCGCCACCCGCGATGCCGAGATCGGCGAGCTGAAACAGCGTGTGGCCGAACTGGAAACGCTGAAGGCACAACAGCAGTCGCTGATCGCGATGAAGGACAACGACCTGGCGGCGGCCCAGCAACGGCTGGCACAGGCGCCGGGCGCGCGTGACGCCGGAACGCCGTGGTACTGGCTGGGACTGCCGGTGCTGCTGGTGCTGGCAGGCGCCGCATGGTTGCTGCGCCGTCGCAAGCCATCGCCGCTGCCGCCGCTGCGCGAGGAAGACGATGCCACAGCTCTGGCGGCGGCCGTGCCGGCCGGTGCCGCGCTCGATACGCTGGCCGAGCAGTCTGCGTGGTCTACCGCCGATGCCGACAGCGGGCGCCAGGAGCCGGCGATGCCGGCCTGGGCGACGATCGCCGAC
Organism: Stenotrophomonas sp. YJH_SMC_36; assembly: GCF_059369935.1. Classification (NCBI taxonomy): domain Bacteria; kingdom Pseudomonadati; phylum Pseudomonadota; class Gammaproteobacteria; order Lysobacterales; family Lysobacteraceae; genus Stenotrophomonas; species Stenotrophomonas sp. YJH_SMC_36. Next base: position 638,939 of record NZ_JCAFTD010000001.1, read on the forward strand.
GCCCGATCCGAAGACGGATCGGGCGGCACGGACGAGCAGCCGTCGGGCGATGGCAAGGACGAGGCACCGTTGCCGGAACCCGTGACCGACCTGCCGCGCTGGGACGAACCGGTGGACGAGAGGGGTGTTGGCCGGCCGACGGCCCAGGAAGCCGATTCCGGGGTTTCGGTCCCGGACTACGCGCTGCATGCCGAGCAGCAGCCGCAGTTCCGCGGCGTGTTCGACCTGCCCGCCGATCTGCAGGACAACGACGCCCCGTCGGTGGAGGATGCCGGCGACACCTGGTCGCCCCGCGCTGGGCAGGAACGCCTGGAGCTGGCGATCGCCTACCTGGATCTGGGCGACGCACAGACCGCGCGTACCCTGCTGCTGGAGGTTGCCGAAGGGGGCGACCCGGACTGCCAGGCGCAGGCGCGCGAGCTGCTGGCCCGGCTGCCGTGACCGATACCTTCGACAAGGACCCTGCCATGACCCGCGAGCGTCGCATCGACTATGTTGAGTTCGCGTCCCGCGACCCGGCCGCCAGCCGTGCCTTCTTCGAGAAGGTGTTCGGCTGGTCGTTCGTCGATTACGGCAGCGACTACACCGCCTTCGACGATGGTCGCCTGCAGGGGGGCTTCTTCCGCGGCCAGCCGCAACGCGCCACCGAAGGCGCCCCGCTGCTGGTGCTGTACGCCGATCAGCTGGCCCCGGTCGAAATGGCCGTGCGCCAGGCGGGTGGTGAGGTGGTGCGGCCGGTGTTCTCCTTCCCGGGCGGCAGCCGCTTCCAGTTCGTCGAACCCGGTGGCAATGAACTGGCGGTCTGGTCGGAACGCGATCCGGCCTGAGCGTCGTCCACTCCGCAACATCGAGGTAGCACATGCGTTATGCGCTTGGCGTCGAGTACGACGGCAGCGATTTCAGAGGCTGGCAGAACCTGGGAGAGGGCGGTCCCAGCGTCCAGGCCAGTCTTGAGCAGGCCCTGTCTTCGGTGGCCGACGCGCCGCTGCAGGTGGTCTGCGCTGGCCGAACCGACGCCGGCGTGCACGGCCAGTGCCAGGTCGTGCATTTCGATACCGACGTAGTGCGCGACCCGCGCGCCTGGATGCTGGGTACCACCACCCGCCTGCCGCGCTCGATCGCGGTGCGCTGGTGCGTACCGGTGGCGGAGGATTTCCATGCGCGGTTCTCAGCGCGGGCGCGCCGCTACCGTTACCGGCTGCTCAATCGCGAAGTACGGCCGGCGCTGGACCGGCAGACGCTGAGCTGGGAGCGTCGCGCACTGGACGCGACGCTGATGCACACGGCCGGGCAGGCGCTGCTGGGTGAGAACGACTTCAGCGCGTTCCGCTCGGTCCAGTGCCAGGCCCTGCATGCGCGGCGCGAGCTGCAGTCACTGCAGGTCAGCCGCCACGGCGAGGTGATCGAGGTGGCGGTACAAGGCAATGCATTCCTTCATCACATGGTTCGCAATATCGTCGGTTCGCTGATCCTGGTCGGCAGCGGCGAGAAACCGGTGGAGTGGATCGCCGAGCTGCTGGCCGGAAGGGATCGCACCGTAGCCGGTCCCACTGCACCGCCGCAGGGCCTGGTGTTTCTTGGACCGCTGTACCCCGACAACTGGCATCTGCCCGCCGAGGTCACGCTATGAGCCGCTCTTACTACCGTACACGCATCAAGTTCTGTGGAATGACCCGTGCCGGCGACGTGCGCCTGGCCGGCGAGCTCGGCGTGGATGCGGTGGGTTTCATCTTCGCCCGCGAGAGCAGCCGCCGGGTTGCGCCCGCCGAAGCGCGCGCGATGCGCCAGGCGATCGCGCCGATGGTTGACGTGGTGGCGCTGTTCCGCAACAACAGCAAGGAAGAGGTGCGCGAAGTGCTGCGCACCGTGCGGCCCACCCTGCTGCAGTTCCATGGCGAGGAGGACGAGAGCTTCTGCCGCAGCTTCAACATGCCTTACCTGAAGGCGGTCGCGATGGGGGGACGTGAGGAAGTCAACGCGCGTACCCTGCAACTGCGCTATCCGAGCGCGGCCGGCTTCCTGTTCGACAGCCATGCACCGGGGGGCGGTGGCGGTACCGGTGTTGCATTCGACTGGACCCGCATTCCGACCGGGTTGCATCGGCCATTCCTGCTGGCCGGCGGTCTGACCCCGGACAATGTGTACGACGCGGTGCTGGCGACCCTGCCGTGGGGCGTCGACGTCTCCAGCGGCATTGAACTGGAGCCGGGCATCAAGGACGGCTACAGGATGCGCACCTTCGTCGAGGAAGTGCGCCGCGCCGACTGCACCGTGCTGGAGTAGGACCGGGAGGCTGCGGCGTCACGTTACCTCAGCTGGGCCGCGACCCAGTCCGCCAGGGCGTCGACGCGTGCGTCGGCCTGGCCCTCCGGCCGCGCCAGGACCCAGAAGCCGCCCGTGGCGGCGAAACCCCATGGGGCCAGCAGCCGGCCTGCCGCGAGATCCTCAGCGACCAGCGGCTCCGGCGCGATCGCTGGACCCAGCCCGGCCACCGCCGCTTCCAGCAGGTAGTAAAGGTGTTCGAAACCCGTGCCCAGCCGCAGCCGGGCGGGGTCGAGATCGTGCGCCTGCGCCCACGTCGGCCACGCCTGTGGCCGTGAGCTGGTGTGCAGCAGCGTCTCCTGCAGCAGTGCCGAGGGCGGCACATGGCGCAGGCGCTGCGCCGCCGGATGTGACGGTGCCACCACCACGCCCACCCGCTCGGGCGCCAGCTCGCGCACCTGCCAGCCCCGTGGCCACGGCCCCTGCGCCAGCAGCAGGACCGCATCCAGTGCCGCCTGCGCCTCGGTGAAGCTACCGTCCAGTGCCGACCACTGCAGGCGCACACCGGGCAGTGCGGCCTGCAGGGCGGGGAGGCGCGGAATCATCCAGCGCGCCAGCACGCTGCCGCTGCAGCCCAGTACCAGCGCTGGCGACGCCGCGGGCCGCCGCAGCTCGCGCACGCAGTCTTCGATGCCGGCGAAGGCTTCGCTGCAGGCCGCCTGCAACAGTGTTCCCGATGCGGTCAGGCGCAGGCCACGCCCGGCGCGCTGGAACAGGGCCAGGCCCAGATGATCCTCCAGCAGCTTCAGCTGCCGGCTGACTGCACCGTGGGTGACATGCAGGTCCTGCGCGGCGCGGCCCACACCGCCCAGACGGGCGGTGGCCTCGAACGCGCGCAGGGCATTGAGTGGCGGCAGCAGGGATCGGCTCATGTGAGATTTCCTGACGATAGGTGCCAGATAATATGCATTTTCCGGTCATGACCCGTGCGCTAGAGTATCCACCTGTCTGAATCACCGGTCCCTGCCATGTCTGCCTCCCCCATTGCCGACTACCACGCCTTCCCGGATGCCCAGGGCCACTTCGGCCGCTATGGCGGCAGCTTTGTCGCCGAAACCCTGGTCGGTCCGCTGCAGGAGCTGGCCCAGGCCTATGACCAGGCCCGCCAGGACCCCGCGTTCCAGGCGGCCTACGACCGCGATCTGGCTCATTACGTGGGCCGGCCGAGCCCGATCTATCATGCCCAGCGCCTGAGCGACCACGTCGGCGGCGCACAGATCCTGCTCAAGCGCGAGGACCTGAACCACACCGGCGCGCACAAGATCAACAACACCATCGGCCAGGCGCTGCTGGCGGCGCGGATGGGCAAGACGCGCATCATCGCCGAGACCGGCGCCGGCCAGCATGGCGTCGCCAGCGCCACCGTTGCCGCACGCCTGGGCCTGGAGTGCGTGGTGTACATGGGCGCCACCGACATCGAGCGGCAGAAGATCAATGTCTACCGGATGAAGCTGCTCGGCGCGACGGTGGTGCCGGTCACCTCCGGTTCGGCGACCCTGAAGGATGCGCTCAATGAAGCGATGCGCGACTGGGTGACCAACGTGCAGGACACCTTCTACATCATCGGCACCGTGGCGGGCCCGGACCCGTATCCGCGCATGGTGCGCGATTTCAATGCCATCGTCGGCCGCGAAGCGCGCGAACAGATGCTGGCCGAGTACGGCCGGCTGCCGGATGCGATCACGGCGTGCGTGGGCGGTGGCAGCAACGCGATCGGCCTGTTCCATGCCTTCCTCAACGACCGCCAGGTCGAGATCGTCGGCGCCGAAGCGGCCGGTGACGGTATCAACACAGGCCGCCATGCCGCCTCGATCGCGGCAGGGCGTCCAGGCGTGCTGCATGGCAACCGCACCTACGTGCTGTGCGACGACGACGGCCAGATCATCGAGACCCACTCGGTGTCGGCCGGCCTGGATTATCCGGGGGTCGGCCCGGAGCACGCGTTCCTGGCCGACAGCGGGCGCGCGCGCTATCTCGGCATCACCGACGAAGAAGCGCTGCAGGCGTTCCATCTGCTGGCACACACCGAGGGCATCCTGCCGGCGCTGGAGTCCAGCCACGCGCTGGCGCAGGCGATCAAGCTGGCGCGCGAGCGTCCGCGCGACCAGATCGTGCTGTGCAATCTGTCCGGGCGTGGCGACAAGGACGTGCATACCATCGCCGCACGCGAAGGGCTGGTGCTGTGAGGCCCATGCTGCGCCATGGTGGCGCGCTGGTACTGGCAGTGGGGCTGGGCGGCTGCACGCCGCCCGATCCGCCGGTGCTGGCGCCCGCGGCGACGTCTCCGGCGGCCATCGCCCCGGCCCGCCAGGTGGCCAGCAACGACGACGATGCCGCCCATCACCCGATCGAGGATGCACCGTTGCCTGCAGCGGGGGAGGTCGCAGATGACGGGGCGGCGCCGACGGTGGCTTCGGTCGCGCTGGACCATGCCGGCGAGGTGCTGATCGGCCAGCCTTTCAGCGAACTGCAGGCCGAGGCGCAGTGGCACTCGGCGGGCCTCGCCGAGGCGACGGCCGGGCGCTGCGACTATTACGAGCGCGGCACGCTGCCCGAGGGCGTGGCGATGCTGGTGCAGGACGGCAACGTGGTGCGTTTCGACCTGGCTCCGATCGACGATTCGGGCCTGGTGGTGACCCAGCCCGGGCCGTTCGGACTGCGCCTGGACATGCCGCGTGCGCAGGTGCTGCAGCAGATGCCGCAGGGCGTCATCGCAGCTGCGCTGGGCGTTGATGCCGACGCCGGCGAATCCCTGCTCTGGCAGGACCCCGGTTCCGATCTGGCGATCCGCGTGGAGATCGTGGATGGCACCGTATCCAGAATGCATTGGGGCGCCAGCGGCGCCGTTGACCTGATCGAAGGATGTATCTGACATGCCCGTATCCCGACTCGACGCCTGTTTCCAGCGCCTGCGCGAACAGCAGCGCAAGGCACTGATTCCCTTCGTCACCGCTGGCGATCCTCTGCTGGAAGCAACCGTGCCGGTCATGCATGCACTGGTTGAGGCGGGCGCCGATGTGATCGAACTGGGGGTGCCGTTCTCCGATCCGATGGCCGACGGCCCGACCATCCAGCGCAGTTCCGAACGTGCGCTGGCGCGCGGTGCAGGCAGCCGTTACGTCCTGCAGGCGGTAGCGCAGTTCCGCCAGCGCGATGCGCAGACGCCGGTGGTGCTGATGGGCTATCTCAATCCTGTGGAGATCCATGGCTACGCGGCATTCGCCAAGGCCGCGGTGAGCGCCGGCGTGGATGGCGTGCTGCTGGTCGACCTGCCGCCGGAGGAAGCCGGCGAAGCCCAGCAGGCCTTTGATGCGGAAGGCCTGGCCCTGGTCCTGCTTGCCTCCCCGACCACCAGCCCGGCACGCGCGGACAAACTGCTCGCGCTGGCGCGGGGCTACCTGTACTACGTCAGTTTTGCCGGTGTCACCGGTGCGTCCGACCGCCTCGACAGCGAGGCCGCCAGCGTACGCCTGCAGGCGCTGCGTGAACGGGCCACGGTCCCGGTGGTGGCCGGCTTCGGCATCCGCGATGCCGCCAGTGCGGCGGCCATGGCGCGCGAGGCAGACGGTGTGGTGGTGGGCAGCGCCCTGGTCGCGGCACTGGCCGAAGCGACCTCGGCCGAAGAGGCGGCCCAGCGGGCGCACGCATTCCTGGCGCCCCTGCGCCAGGCCCTGGACGCCTGACGGCAGCGCCCGGCCATGCCCGGCGGTGCGCGCTACGGCGTATCCGCCGGGCGTGGCCCGGCGCTGCCTGCGCTAAACGTACGTCCCAGCATGGTTTTTCCGCCGCCGCCCACAGGCCGGCAAGGGGTGCACGGGCGGGGAAAGCGGAGCTAGACTGTCCGCCTTTGCGGCCCCCGGGCCGCCCTGAACGGAAGTGTCCTCCCGCATGAGTTGGCTCAGCAAGTTGATGCCGTCCGGCATCCGCACCGACAACACCCCCAGCAAGAAGCGCAGCGTCCCCGAGGGCCTGTGGGAAAAGTGCAGCAACTGCGGCAGCGCGCTGTACCGGCCGGAACTGGAAGAGAACCTGGAGGTCTGCCCGAAGTGCGGCCACCACATGGCGATCCGCGCGCGCGCGCGCCTGGCCGCGCTGTTCGATGCGGACAGCACCACCGAGATCGGCGCGCGCCTGGGGCCGACCGACCTGCTGAAGTTCAAGGACCAGAAGAAGTACAGCGAGCGCATCAAGATCGCGCAGAAGAACACCGGCGAGTACGACGCGCTGATCGCCATGCGCGGCCTGCTCAAGGGCCGTCCGCTGGTCGCGTCCTCGTTCGATTTCGCCTTCATGGGCGGTTCGATGGGTTCGGTGGTCGGCGAGCGCTTCTCGCTGGCGGCCGAGGCTGCCGTGGAGATCGGTGCGCCTTACGTCTGCTTCTCCGCCAGTGGCGGCGCGCGCATGCAGGAAGGCCTGTTCTCGCTGATGCAGATGGCCAAGACCTCGGCTGCGCTGGGCAAGCTGCGTGAAGCCGGCCTGCCGTACATCTCGGTGCTGACCCATCCCACCACCGGTGGCGTATCGGCCTCGTTCGCGATGCTGGGTGACATCAACATTGCCGAGCCGCAAGCGCTGATCGGATTCGCCGGCCCGCGCGTGATCGAACAGACCGTGCGCGAAAAACTGCCGGAAGGTTTCCAGCGTTCGGAATTCCTGCTGGAGCATGGTGCCATCGACCAGATCTGCGACCGCCGCGAAATGCGTGACCGCCTGTCCGACCTGCTGGCGATGCTGGGCCGCCAGCCGGCGCCGGAGGTGGCTTGATGGGAGGCCGCAAGTACTTCGGTACTGATGGCATCCGCGGACGTGTCGGTGAGGGAGCGATCTCGGCCGACTTCGTGCTGCGCCTGGGCAATGCGCTGGGCCGCGTGCTGGTGGCCCGGCACGGCCAGGACGGGCGCCGCCCGATCGTGGTGATCGGCAAGGACACCCGCATTTCCGGCTACATGTTCGAGGCGGCGCTGGAGGCGGGCCTGGTTGCCGCCGGCACAGATGTGCAGCTGCTGGGCCCGATGCCCACCCCGGCGGTGGCGTTCCTGACCCGCACCTTGGGCGTTGATGCAGGCATCGTCATCAGTGCTTCGCACAACCCGCATTACGACAACGGCATCAAGTTCTTCTCCGCACAGGGCGAGAAACTGGACGACGCCACCGAACTGGCGCTGGAAGCCGCACTGGACGTGCCCTTCACCACGGCCGAATCGGAGCGGCTGGGCAAGGCGTCGCGCGCGCGCGAGGCCGTAGGCCGCTACATCGAGTTCTGCAAGGCCAGCGTGCCGCGTGCATTCGATCTGCGTGGCGTACGTCTGGTACTGGACTGCGCGCATGGTGCCACCTACCAGATCGCCCCGCTGCTGTTCCGCGAGCTGGGTGCCGAGGTCATCGGCATCGGTGCCGAGCCGAACGGGGTGAACATCAATGCCGGCGTCGGTTCGACCCATATCGACAACCTCGCCGCCAAGGTCCGCGAGACCCGTGCCGATCTCGGCATCGCCTTCGACGGTGACGGCGATCGCGTGCTGATGGCTGACGACCAGGGCAATCCGGTCGACGGCGATGACCTGCTGTACATCCTGGCACGCACCTGGCAGGCGGAAGGTCGCCTGCGTGGGCCGGTGGTCGGCACGCTGATGAGCAACTATGGACTGGAGAAGGCGCTGGCCGACCTGCAGATTCCGTTCCAGCGCAGCAACGTCGGCGACCGCTACGTGCACCAGGCACTGATCGAAGGTGACGGCGTGCTCGGTGGCGAAGCGTCGGGCCATCTGCTGTGCCTGGACCGGGCCACGACCGGTGACGGCATCGTCAGTGCGCTGCAGGTGCTGCTTGCGCTGCGCAGCAGCGGACAGACGCTGCGGCAGGCGTTGCAGCCGCTGGTGAAGGTCCCGCAGAAGACGGTGAACGTGCGCTTGGGCAATGTCTCGGCCAAGACCACCGTGCAGGCCGAAAGCGTGCAGTCGGCACTGCTGGAGGCGCAGCAGGCCGTGGCCGGCCGTGGGCGCGCATTCCTGCGCCCGTCCGGCACCGAGCCGGTGGTGCGGGTGACGGTCGAGGCCGATGACGCAACACTGATGCAGGACACGCTGGATCGCCTGTCGGCCGCAGTGAAGGCCGCCGCCGCGGCCTGAGCCCGCAGGTGGTTCCGCAACGGACAACGCCCCGGACGACCGGGGCGTTTTCTGTTCAGAGGGCCGCTGCTGGGCCGAGGCGGACTCAGGGGCCCGGCACCATCTTCTTCTGGCGGGCCTTGAAGCCGTTGAACAGCGGCGCGATCAACGGGTTGTAGCTCTGCGCGATGCGCTTGCGCAACCAGCTGGCCGGCCGGTTGCGGATCGCGAAGCGGTAGATGCGTTCGGGATCGCCGCCGATCACGTTGCGGCCGAACGGGTGGGTGGTATGCAGGTAACGGAACCCCTGCTCGCGCGCGACTTCGACATGGTCATCGTCGAAGTCACCGTACGGCCAGCACAATGTGTCCGAAACTTCGCCCAGCTTGTCCTGCAGGACCTGGCGCGAGAGTGCCAGGTCGTTGCTGATGCCGGCCCGGCGCTGCGCGCGGTCCAGGTCTTCGCGGCGCAACCAGCGTGTATGGGTGTGGGTATGGCAATGCACCTCGAAGGTGCCCGCGTCGATCGCCGCGCGCGCTTCGCTCCAGCGCATCATCACATCGTCGCTGCGCCCCTGCTCGTAGATGGCGGCCTCGCAGCCGCGATGGTCCGGCGTTGCCGGCAGTACCGCGCCGGGCAGGCCTGCATGCGGCCGCACCGGGCCTTCGCCCATCCATCCGGTGACCACGAACACCACCGCGTGCATGCCGTACTTCTGCAGGATCGGATGCGCGTAGACCCAGTTGTCCAGGTAGCCATCGTCGAAGGTGATGACGATCGACCGGCGCGGCACCGGCCTGCCGGCCAGGAACCCGGCGTACTGCTCCAGTGTCAGTGAGGTCCAGCCACTGTTGGCCAGCCAGGCAATCTGGCTTTCGAAATTCTCCGGCGACACCGTGATCATGCCGGGCGACGGACTGACGTGATGGTGCATCAGCACCGGTACGGTTCGGGCATCAGCCATGTCCCAGCTCCTTCAGCCACTGGCGGTAGTAGTGTTCGGTGGTCTCGCCGTGGCCGGTGGGTGTGAAGCGGTGCGCAGCGCGCATCCATTCCCAGCCGGCACGGCCCATCTGCCGGCGCCGTTCCGGATCGTCCACCAGCAGGCGCAGAGCGCCCGTCAGGGCAGCATTGTCGCCCAGCCGGGTGAGGATCGCATTGCTGCCGTCCACGACCATCTCCGGCACGCCACCAACCCGCGTCGCCACGATCGGCACGCCGACGTACGCCGCTTCCAGGAACACGGTGCCGGCGGCTTCCTTGTGCGAGGCGAGGGCGAAGATATCGAAGCCGGCCATCAGCCGGCAGGCGCCGTCGCGGTAGCCGAGCAGGTGGACCTGCGACTGCAGGCCGTGCTCGGCGCACATCGCCTGCAGGCGCTCCATCACTGGCTGCCCGTCGCCGATCACCACCAGGTGCAGGTTCGGATTGGCCTTGCACAGCGGCACCATTGCCTGCAGCAGATCGGCATGGCCCTTGGGCTCGCGCAGCACCGCCACGCAGCCGACCACGATGTCCTGTTCGCCGAAGCCGAGCTCGGCACGGACTTCGGCACGCACGTCCTGCAGGCACTGCCACGGATCTTCCTTGCGGATATCGGTCCAGCGCGGTGGAACCGCGATCGGCGGCACGATGCCGATGCGCTCAGCGGGAATGCCACGGTCGGCCAGCAGCTGCTTGACGAAGCTGCTGACGGTCAGCACCCGGTGCGGCAGGCGGGTATAGGTCAGCAGCGAGTTGACCGGACTCATCAGGTGGCGCGAGCGCACCACCAGCGGCGCACCGCCGAGGCGGGCGCCGGCGGCGGCAATCAAGGCGTCGCGACGGCTGGTGGTGTTCACCACGTCATAGCGTTCGCGGCGCACCAGGCGCGAAACCGACCAGATGCCGCGCAGCAGGCGCGCCAGCCCTCCCATGCGCAGCGTATGCACGGTGAAGCCGTCATCGCGCGCCAGCTGCGCCAGCCGTGCCTCGGGCTGGCACAGCAGCGAGACGTCGTGGCCGCGCGCGCGCATGGCCTGCATGTGGCGGAAGATGTAGATCTCCTGCCCGCCCATTCCCTTGGCGGCTTCGGTGTGCAGGATGCGCAGCGAACGTTTCATGCGGACTCGATCCTTGATATCAACGATTGCGGAAGCGCGTCAGCGCTTCCCAGGCGGAACGGATCGCGGCTGCGTTCGGCGCCTGTTGTGGCAGTGGGCGATAGTGCCGATCCAGCGCGGTGGCATTGCCGAACTTGTCGAACACGTAGAGGGCATCGCCGTGGCGGACGGCGCGCTGCGACCAGCTCTCCACCACCAGGGCACGGAGCCCTTCCGGGGCCGCCAGCAGATCCTGGCCGGTGCTGTAGTCGGCCAGCGGGTTCTCGCAGCCCAGGGCGTGCCGCATCAGCGTGGGCACCCAGTCCTCATGCGAGCTGGTGCGCGCATCACGGCCGCTGGCCTCGCCCGGCCAGTGCAGCACGAACGGCACCTGCAACTGGTAGTCGGAGAAGTTGCCGTTGTGGCCCCAGTAGTTCAGCGCGAGGTCGTTGAACTCCTCTGCGTGATCGCCAGTGACCAGCACGATGGTGTCCTGCTCCAGGCCCTGCGCACGCAGGGTATCGAGCAGCGATCCGACCAGGCTGTCGGCGTAGTGGACGGAGGTGTGATAGCGGTTCAGTTCCGGCGTCGGATCGTGGTCCGGCCCGAACTTGAGGAAGTCGATGTCCGCGGCCATCGGCGTGGCCAGGGGCGGATAGTCGGCCGGCAGGTGGTAGGGCGCGTGGGTGGAGTCGAGGAACACGAAACCGAACCACGGGCGCTGCGCGGCCTGGCTGCTACGGATGTCCTGCTGCAGCGACGCGACGATGGCACGGTCGCGGCCATCGGGCTTCAGTGCCGACGGCCCCTGGTGCAGCTGGTCACGGACATCGGCGAACACGGTGCGGTCGAATTCCGGGCTGTACATCGGCGCGCTGCCGTACAGGTGCAGGTCATAGCCCTGCTGTCCCAGGACCTGGAACAGCTGCGAGCCACGCTGCTCGTCAAGCATGCTTGCCCAGTAGCCACCGGGAAGGCCGTAGAGCAGGCCGAACAGGCCGTAGCGGGTGGCGTTGCCGGTGCTGAAGTGATGCTCGTAGACGCGGGAGGACTGCGCCAATGCCGTGGTGTTCGGCATGATCTGTGGCGTCAGCACATCGTGGCGGAGTGATTCGAGTACCACCATCAGCACGTTCGGCCGCCGGTGGCTCTGGCAGCGCAGCGGATGCAGCGGGTAGTGCAGCTGGGCATGGCGGGGGTCGGGCAGGCCCGCCTGCTGCTGGCTGACCACGCCCAGGCGACGCATGAAGCTCTTGGCGGTGATCGGCTGCGCCCAGGGCAGGTAGTTCCACTGGCTGATCACGTCACGCTCGCCGCGTGCATCGTAATAGGCGGTCGCCACCTGGCCACCTGCCATCAGCAGGATGACCAGTGTCCATGCCTGCAGGACGTGGCGCCGTCGGGGCAGGGCGGGCAGCAGCTTCCAGCAGGCCCACGCCAGCAGGGCTTCGGCGGCGAAGATGGCCGATACCAGGGCGATCGCCTGCAGCCAGGTCTTCCACGACAGTGCGACCTGATCGTGCAGCGCGCCGCCGAACACCATGTTCGCCACCATGGCATTGAGGTGGAAGCGGTACAGCGCGAACACCTTGGCATCGACCAGCAGCAGGCACAGCCACAGGCCCTGCAGCACCACCGCGCCGATGCTCAGAGGACGCGCGCTGCGGGCCCACAGTCCGAGCAGCAGCGGCAGCAGGCCGGCCAGCGCGCCGAACGCCAGCAGGTGGCCGGGCAGGGCAACGGCCAGATACGCCAGGCCGACGGGGCCGCCGGGGTTGTCCCGCAGCGGCACGTTCCCCAGGGTGATGACGGCTGCCAGTACGGCGTTTGCCGCCACGAACAAGGACCACCAGGCCAGCCGGCGCCAGTGCTGGGTACAACCGGGTCGGGAAGCTGGATCGGCGGCGGGTGGAGCGGAGGGCATCGTCGGTACGTGTTCAGCAGGAGCGGGACAAGGGGGCGGCGCCGCCGCGGCCGGCGGATCCGCGCGCGGGTCGCGCATTGTATCGGTTTGTTTCAACGTATCGGTGTCGACCTGCGGGCGATCTGTCACAATGTTCAGGTGGGCCCTGAATGCGGCGGCCCTCCAGACCCAATGACAAGCCAGGAACCGCTGTGAGCCAGATCCCGACCCTCGACATCACCCGTTTTGACAGCGACCGCGAGGCCTTCGTGGCCGAGCTGGGGGCGGCCTATCGCCAATGGGGATTCGCGGGCATCCGCAACCACGGCATTCCGCAGGCCGACGTCGACGCGGCCTACGATGTCTTCAAGGCCTTCTTCGCCCTGCCGGAGGAGATCAAGCGGAAGTACCACGTGGCCGGCGGGGGCGGTGCACGTGGCTATACCCCGTTCGGCGTGGAAACCGCGAAGGGGTCCAAGCACTTCGATCTGAAGGAGTTCTGGCACATCGGCCGGGAGATCGGCGACGACTCCAGGTACCGCGACGTGATGCCGCCGAACCTGTGGCCGACCGAGGTCGAGGGCTTCCGTGAGCGGGGCTACGGCCTGTACCAGGCGCTGGACAACCTCGGGTCGCGCGTGCTGTCGGCGCTGGCGCTGCACATCGGCCTGCCGGAGGATTTCTTCGCCGACAAGACCAATTTCGGCAACTCGATCCTGCGCCCGATCCATTACCCGCCGATCACCACCGACGACATTCCCAACGTGCGTGCCGGTGCGCATGGCGACATCAACTTCATCACCCTGCTGGTCGGTGCCAGTGCGGCGGGCCTGGAGGTGCAGTCGCACGATGGCAAGTGGGTGCCGTTCACGTCGGATGCGGACACCATCGTGGTCAACATCGGCGACATGCTGCAGCGCCTGACCAATCACGTGTATCCCTCCACCATCCATCGCGTGGTCAATCCCCCGGGCGAGCTGGCCCGCCAGCCGCGCTACTCGGTGCCGTTCTTCCTGCACCCGAACCCGGACTTCCTGATCGACGTGCTGCCGTCCTGCATCACCCCGGAGAACCCGAGCCGGTATCCGGAGCCGATCACCGCCCACGGCTTCCTCGAGGAACGCCTGCGCGAGATCAAGCTGAAGTAATGAAAAGGCCGCCGCGAGGCGGCCTTTCCATTACGGGTAGCGCCGGGCCGTGCCCGGCGAGCCAAAGCCAAAGCGGCTCCGGGATGTTCCGTGGGGAGGCGGGGAGGCGTCGGATGGCGGGGACGGCGTAAACCCATCCCTGGGGACTTGGCCGCGGCATCCATGCCGCGGACACCCCCCATCCGACACCTCCCCGCCTTCGACAGTTTCCCGGTGACGGATGGATGAGATCTGTCACACCGAGGTGGGGCAGGGGTCAGATCCGGATCTGACCCCGGTAGTCACCTGCAACGCCGCTTTTGCCTTTGATCTTCTTTTCTCTTTCCGTGGCGGGCGGAACCGCCGGAATGTGTCAGAAGCCGGGCGGGTGGGGCTGCGCAGGGGCGTGAGCCGCAGGGATGCGGCGATCGAGCTTACAGGGACGTACTTGCAGCGTCCCCTGTGCAGTCCCGCCCGCCCGGCCAGGCCGATCAACTACCCGGGGCTCCCCGCGACCAACCCCACCCCGCCACCAGGGGCCGCGCCGTTGGCTGGAAATCCATGTAACCGCTTACACGGAAACGGATTTTTGCCGTAACGGGTATCATGACCGGCTGACTTCACACAGGAGCCACCCGCTCATGCGCCGCAAGATCGTCGCCGGAAACTGGAAGCTGCACGGCAGCCGTCAATTCGCCAATGAACTGCTGGGGCAGGTGGCTGCGGGGCTGCCGCTGGACGGGGTCGATGTCGTCATCCTGCCGCCGCTGCCGTACCTGGGCGAGCTGGTCGAGGAGTTCGGCGCGACCGGCATGACCTTCGGTGCCCAGGACGTGAGCAGCAACGAGAAGGGGGCCTACACCGGCGAAGTGTGCGCGGCCATGCTGCACGAGGTCGGTGCCCGTTACGGCCTGGTTGGACATTCCGAGCGTCGCCAGTACCACCACGAGAGCAGCGAACTGGTTGCCCGCAAGTTCGCCGCTGCCCTGCATGCCGGCCTGGTGCCGGTACTGTGCGTGGGTGAGACCCTGGAGCAGCGCGAGGCCGGACAGACCGAATCGGTCATCGCCAGCCAGCTGGCGCCGGTGCTGGATCTCGTCGGTGCCGACGGCTTCGCCAGCGCCGTGGTCGCCTACGAGCCGGTCTGGGCGATCGGCACCGGCCGCACCGCGAGCAAGGAGCAGGCGCAGCAGGTGCACGCGTTCATCCGTGGCGAAGTCGCGCGCATCGATGCTAGAATTGCTGATTCACTGCCCATTCTTTACGGCGGCAGCGTGAAGCCCGACAATGCCGGGGAACTGTTCGCGCAGCCGGATGTCGATGGTGGGCTGGTCGGTGGCGCCTCCCTGGTGGCTGCGGACTTCCTGGCCATCGCGAAGGCGGCGGCCGCGAACTAAATCCTAGAAGTATTGTCCGAGGGCGGATTTCCAATGCTGATGTTGATCCTCAATGTCGTCTACGTGCTGGTTGCCGTAGCCATGATCGCGCTGATCCTGATGCAGCGTGGCTCGGGCGCAGCGGCTGGTTCGGGCTTTGGTGCCGGTGCCTCGGGAACGGTGTTCGGTGCGCGTGGCGCCTCGAACTTCCTGTCCAAGTCGACCAAGTGGCTGGCCGTGGTGTTCTTCGGCATCAGTCTCTTCATGGCCTGGTATGCCGGCCACGGCAGCCGTCCTGCCGCCGAGCAGGACCTGGGTCTGATGTCCGCCCCGGCGGCCAGCGCTCCGGCCGCCCCTGCGGGCGAACTGCCGGCCGTTCCGAAGGCCGATGAGGTCCCGGCAGCCCCGGTTCCGGCGGCGACTGTGCCGGCTCAGGCGGAATCTTCGGTTTCTGGTGAAGAAAAGCCGTCGGAAGGCTCCCAGAAAGACTGAAGCCGGTTACAATACGCGGCGCATCGGGAAGATAGTCTGATGTGATCGTTTGCCCAGGTGGCGGAATTGGTAGACGCACTACCTTGAGGTGGTAGCGACGCAAGTCGTAGGGGTTCGAGTCCCCTCTTGGGCACCATTTGTAAGTAAAGCGGGTTCACCTGGCGCGCAATGCGCCAGGGCGATTCCCGTCCACTCCCCCATGCCAAAGCGCCTGCAGGCGCAGCGGCAGAGGCAAGAGAGAATCGCTGTGCTGGCCGAATATTTGCCGTCTCTGCTGTTTCTGATCGTTGCCACCGGTATCGGCGTCGTGCTGATGCTGGTCGGCCGACTCCTCGGTCCCCGCCGCCCTGATCTGGAAAAGCTCTCGCCGTACGAGTGCGGCTTCGAGGCGTTCGAAGACGCGCGCATGAAGTTCGATGTGCGCTATTACCTGATCGCGATCCAGTTCATCGTCTTCGACCTGGAAATCATCTTCATCGTGCCGTGGACCCAGGTCTTCATGGAGCTGGGTGCCCGTTCGCTGGTCACCATGGGCCTGTTCGTCGGCATGCTGTTCCTCGGTTTCATTTACGTCTGGAAGAAGGGAGCGCTGGAATGGGAGTGATTCAGACGCTCGATGGCCTGATGAACAATCCGACCCCGGAAGGGCGGGTTGATGACATCCTGCGGCCGGAAGGCGACAATCCCCTGCTGGAAAAAGGCTTCGTCACCACCAGCGTCGACGCCCTGCTGAACTGGGCGCGTACCGGCTCGATGTGGCCGATGACCTTCGGCCTGGCCTGCTGTGCCGTGGAGATGATGCACGCCGGCGCCGCGCGCCTGGACCTGGACCGTTACGGCGTGGTGTTCCGCCCGTCGCCGCGCCAGTCCGACGTGATGATCGTCGCCGGTACGCTGGTCAACAAGATGGCCCCGGCACTGCGCAAGGTCTACGACCAGATGCCCGACCCCAAGTGGGTGATCTCCATGGGCAGCTGTGCCAATGGCGGTGGTTATTACCACTATTCCTATTCTGTCGTGCGCGGCTGTGATCGCGTGGTGCCGGTGGACGTCTACGTCCCGGGCTGCCCGCCGACCGCCGAGGCGCTGGTGTACGGGATCCTGCAGCTGCAGAAGAAGATCTGGCGTACACAGACCATCGCCCGCTGACCCCTTCACCTGACAAGAGCGCGCCAAGCCCCCATGGCAGAGCAAGCATCCTTCATCGACCGACTCTCCGCACGTTTCGCTGGTGCGAAGGTCATCGTGGTCGAACCCCGCGGCGAAGTGACGCTGGAAGTGCCTGCCGCCGAGTGGCACGCCACCGCCCTGGCGCTGCGTGACGAGTTTGGTTTCGAGCAGGCCGTGGACCTCTGCGGCGTGGACTACCTGGGCTATGGCTCCGACGAATGGGACACCGCCGACGTGTCCTCGCACGGCTTCAGCCGCGGCGTCGAGGGCAAGGCGCAGGGCCGCTTCGCGTGGGGCGAGTTCCCCAGCGAGGAGAGTGCCGAAGGCGCCCGCCCGCAGCACATGCCGACCCAGCGCTTTGCCGTGGTGGCGCAGCTGCGCTCGTACCAGCACAACCTGATGATGCACCTGCGCTGCTTCGCACCTGACGAAGCGCTGCCGGTGGTGTCCTCGCTGACCGGCATCTGGCCGGGCCTGAACTGGTTCGAGCGCGAAGCGTTCGATCTGTATGGCGTGATCTTCGAAGGCCACCCGGACCTGCGCCGGATCCTGACCGACTACGGTTTCGTCGGCCATCCGTTCCGCAAGGACTTCCCGCTGATCGGCAATGTCGAAGTGCGCTACGACGAAGAAAAGAAGCGCGTGATCTACGAACCGGTCACCTCGGTGGAGCCGCGTGTCGGCGTGCCGCGCGTGATCCGCGACGACGCCCGTCTGCAGACCGCAGCCGGCGAGCGCGCGCAGGAGGCAGTGAAGTGAGCCACGTACACCAGGCCGGCGAAGCGTTCGCCAGCAATGCCGCCGAAAGCCGGCAGGAAATCCGCAACTACACCATGAACTTCGGCCCGCAGCATCCGGCCGCGCATGGTGTGCTGCGCCTGATCCTGGAGATGGACGGCGAGACCATCATGCGCGCCGACCCGCACGTCGGCCTGCTGCATCGTGGTACCGAGAAGCTGGCCGAGTCCAAGCCGTTCAACCAGTCGATCGGTTACATGGATCGCCTGGATTACGTGTCGATGATGTGCAACGAGCACGCCTACGTGCGCGCGATCGAGACCCTGATGGGCATCGAAGCGCCGGAGCGTGCGCAGTACATCCGTACCATGTACGACGAGATCACCCGCATCCTCAACCACCTGATGTGGCTGGGTTCCAACGCGCTCGACCTGGGCGCGATGGCGGTGATGCTGTATGCCTTCCGCGAGCGCGAAGAGCTGATGGACTGCTACGAAGCGGTTTCCGGCGCGCGCATGCACGCGGCGTACTACCGTCCGGGCGGTGTCTACCGCGACCTGCCGGACCACATGCCGAAGTACAAGGAATCCCGTTGGCACAAGGGCAAGGCGCTGAAGCAGCTCAATGCTTCGCGCGAGGGCTCGCTGCTGGATTTCCTGGAGAACTTCACCAATGAGTTCCCGGGTCGCGTCGACGAGTACGAAACCCTGCTGACCGACAACCGCATCTGGAAGCAGCGCACCGTCGGCATCGGCGTGGTCACCCCGGAACTGGCGCACCAGTGGGGCATGACCGGCGTCATGCTGCGCGGCTCGGGCATCGCCTGGGATCTGCGCAAGAAGCGTCCGTATGCCAAGTACGATGCCGTTGATTTCGACATTCCGCTGGGCAAGGAAGGCGACTGCTACGACCGTTATCTGGTCCGCGTCGCCGAGATGCGTGAGTCCAACCGCATCATCAAGCAGTGCGTGGCATGGCTGAAGGCCAACCCCGGCCCGGTCATGGTCAAGAACTTCAAGGTCGCTCCGCCCAGCCGCGAGGACATGAAGGACGACATGGAAGCGCTGATCCACCACTTCAAGCTGTTCAGCGAAGGCTACTGCGTGCCGGCCGGCGAGACCTACTCGGCGGTGGAGGCCCCGAAGGGTGAGTTCGGCTGCTACCTGGTTTCCGACGGCGCCAACAAGCCCTTCCGCGTGCACCTGCGTGCGCCTGGCTTCGCCCACCTGTCCTCGATCGACTCGGTCGTGCGCGGCCACATGCTGGCCGACGTGGTGGCGATGATCGGTACCTACGATCTGGTGTTCGGCGAGGTTGACCGGTAATGCCGTCTGCCACGCCAACGCCTGCTGCAGGCAGCCGGCGCAAGCCGGCGCCGCAGTTCCTGGAATTTCACGTTATGCATTTCGCTGAGGTCGGCCGATGAAGGCGACAGGTAATTTCGAGGCGGCGCGCGACGTCGACCCGATGGTGGTGCTGAGCGACAAGACCCGCGCTCACATCGATCACTGGCTGTCCAAGTTCCCGCCGGACCGCAAGCGCTCTGCCGTGCTGCAGGGCCTGCATGCGGCCCAGGAGCAGAACGAGGGCTGGCTGACCGACGAGCTGATCGCCGGCGTGGCCAAGTACCTGGACCTGCCGCCGGTGTGGGCCTACGAGGTCGCCAGCTTCTACTCGATGTTCGAGACCGAGAAGGTGGGCCGCAACAACGTGGCCATCTGCACCAACATCAGCTGCTGGCTCAATGGCGCCGAGGACATCGTGCGCCACTGCGAGAAGAAGCTGGGCATCAAGCACGGCGAATCGACCCCGGATGGCCGCGTCTACCTCAAGCGCGAGGAAGAGTGCCTGGCCGGCTGCGGCGGTGCGCCGATGATGGTCATCAACGGTCACTACCATGAGCGTCTGACCCTGGAAAAGGTCGACGAGCTGCTGGACGGGCTGGAGTAAGGGCATGGCACATCACCACGAATCCAAGGGCCCGGTCGGTCCCGCTCCGCTGCCGCACCAGGTGGTCTACACCACCCTGCATTACGACACTCCGTGGTCGTACGAAAGCTACCTCAAGACCGGTGGCTACGCTGCCCTGCGCAAGATCCTCGAAGAGAAGATCCCGCCGGAGCAGGTCATCGAGATGGTCAAGGCCTCCGGCCTGCGCGGCCGCGGTGGCGCAGGCTTCCCGACCGGCCTGAAGTGGTCCTTCATGCCCAAGGGCAACATGCAGAAGTACATCCTCTGCAATTCGGATGAATCCGAGCCGGGCACCTGCAAGGATCGCGACATCCTGCGTTACAACCCGCATTCGGTGGTGGAAGGCATGGCGATCGCCTGCTACGCCACCGGTTCGACCGTGGGCTACAACTACCTGCGCGGCGAGTTCCACCACGAGCCTTTCGAGCACTTCGAGCAGGCCCTGGCCGACGCCTACGCGAACGGCTGGCTGGGCAAGAACGTGCTGGGCTCAGGCGTGGACATCGACATCTACGGTGCTCTCGGTGCCGGTGCTTACATCTGCGGCGAAGAAACCGCGCTGATGGAATCGCTGGAAGGCAAGAAGGGACAGCCGCGCTACAAGCCGCCGTTCCCGGCCAACTTCGGCCTGTACGGCAAGCCGTCGACGATCAACAACACCGAGACCTACGGCTCGGTGCCGGCGATCATCCGCAACGGTCCGGAGTGGTTCAAGGGCCTGAGCCGGACCGCCAATGGCGGCCCGAAGTGCTTCTCGGTCTCCGGCTGCGTGCAGAACGGCGGCAACTTTGAAGTGCCGCTCGGCACCACCTTCGACGAGCTGCTGGAAATGGCCGGTGGCCTGCGCCCGGGCCGTACCCTGAAGGGTGCGATTCCGGGCGGCGTCTCCATGCCGGTGCTCACCGCGGCGGAGCTGAAGGGCCTGCCGATGGACTACGACACCATCCGTGCGCTGGGCTCCGGCCTGGGTTCCGGGGCGGTCGTGGTGCTGGATGACAGCGTGTGCTGCGTCAAGTTCGCCTGCCGCATCAGCCAGTTCTTCCACAAGGAATCCTGCGGCCAGTGCACGCCGTGCCGTGAAGGCACCGGCTGGATGCACCGCGTGCTCGAGCGCATCGTCGCCGGCAAGGCCACGATGGAAGACCTGCACCAGCTGAAGGCGGTGGCCGGCCAGATCGAAGGCCACACCATCTGTGCGTTCGGCGAAGCGGCGGCATGGCCCATCCAGGGCTTCCTGCGCCAGTTCTGGGACGAATTCGAGTACTACATCGTCAACGGTCATTCGATGGTTGACGGCAAGAAGGTGGAGGCAGCCGCCGCATGAGCGCGCAACCCGTAAACCCGAACGTGCCACCGGACCATGTGACCATCGAGATCGATGGCAAGTCCCTGGTCGTGCCCAAGGGTTCGATGATCATCCAGGCCGCCGACAAGGCCGGCATTCCGATTCCGCGCTTCTGCTACCACGAGAAGCTGCCGATCGCCGCCAACTGCCGCATGTGCCTGGTGGACGTGGAGAAGTCGCCGAAGCCGGCGCCGGCCTGCGCCACGCCGGTGATGGACGGCATGAAGGTCGCCACCCGCAGCGAGAAGGCGCTGAAGTTCCAGCGCTCGGTGATGGAGTTCCTGCTCATCAACCATCCGCTGGACTGCCCGATCTGCGATCAGGGCGGCGAGTGCGAGCTTCAGGACGTGTCGCTGGGCTATGGCCGTTCGGTCAGCCGCTTCAACGAGCGCAAGCGCGTGGTCCCGGACGAGGACATGGGTCCGCTGGTCGCCACCGAGATGACCCGCTGCATCCAGTGCACCCGCTGCGTCCGTTTCACCGCCGAAGTGGCGGGCACCTATGAACTGGGTGGCATGTACCGCGGCGAGAACCTGCAGATCGGTACTTACGACGGCAAGCCCCTGACCACCGAACTGTCCGGCAACGTCGTCGACGTCTGCCCGGTCGGCGCGCTGACCAACAAGGTGTTCCAGTTCCGTGCCCGTCCGTGGGAGCTGACCGCGCGCGAGTCGCTGGGTTACCACGACGCGATGGGGTCGAACCTGTTCCTGCATGTGCGCCGCGGTGAAGTGCTGCGTTCGGTGCCGCGCGACAACGAAGCGGTCAACGAATGCTGGCTGTCCGACCGCGACCGCTACTCGCACCAGGGCCTGTACAGCGAAGACCGTGCGGTCAAGCCGCTGCGCAAGGTCAACGGCGAGTGGAAGGAAGTGAGCTGGGCCGAAGGCCTGGCCGCTGCCGCCGATATCCTCAAGGCGAACCAGGGCGACACCCTGGGCGTGCTGGTGCACCCGTCGACCTCCAACGAGGAAGGCGCTCTGCTGGCGCGCCTGGCCAAGGGCCTGGGTTCGGGCAACATCGATCACCGCATCAACAACCGCGATTTCTCCGACGCCGCCACCGCCGAAGTGTTCGGCCTGCCGCTGGCGGAGATCGAAGGCGCTGACCGCATCGTGGTTCTGGGCAGCAACATCCGCCATGAACTGCCGCTGCTGCATGCCCGCCTGCGCAAGGCGCAGACCCAGAACGGCGCGAAGATCCACGTCGTCAACCCGGTCGACTTCGACTTCGCCTTCAGCATCGCCGGCAAGCAGATCGTCGCACCGTCGCAGTTCGTCGATGCCCTGGCCAACGCCGAGCTGCGTTCGGCGGTGCAGGGTGGCAGCAACACCGTGCTGATCGTCGGCGCCATCGCCGAGAGCCACCCGCAGGCTGCCGCGATCCGCGCCGCCGCGCGTGATTTCGCCACCGCCACCGGTGCCCGCCTGTGCCGCATTCCGCAGGGCGCCAACGCCGTCGGCCTGACCCGTGCGGGCGTGCTGCCGGCCGGCAGGGACGTCGCCGCGATGCTGGCGCAGCCGCGCCAGGCCTACGTGGTGTACGGCCTGGAGCCGGGCCTGGACTTTGCCGATGCGCCTGCCGCGCGCAAGGCGCTGGCCGGTGCCCAGGTCGTGGCGTTCAGCCACTTCGCCTGCGCCTCGACCCGCGACGTCGCCGATGTGATCCTGCCGATCGGTGCGCTGCCGGAAATCGACGCCACCCTGACCAACCTCGATGGCCGCGAACAGTCGGCCCGTGCCGGTGGCAAGCTGCCGGGCGAGGCCCGTGAAGGCTGGCGCGTCCTGCGTGCGCTGGGCGGTGAGCTGGCGGTGGCCGGTTTCGACTTCATCGATCTGGCGGGCCTGCGTGCCAGCCTGGCACCGGTATCGGTCACCGTGGCTGCGTCGGCCCAGCCGGCCGTTGCAGGCGAAGGCCTGGAAGTGGCCTCGACGGCGGCGATCTACCGCACCGATGCCGTGGTCCGCCGCGCTCCGGCGCTGCAGTCGCATCCGCTCAACAACGCCCCGCGCATCGTCCTCAACACGGAAGATGCCGCACGCCTGCAGCTGCAGGAAGGGCAGATGGCCAAGGTCGGCACCGATGCCGGTCGCGCCACCCTGCCGGTGGTGGTCGACGCCCGCGTCGCTGCGGGTTCGGTCTGGATTGAATCGGGCCACGGCGCGACCGCGCCGCTGGGTGCCGCTCGCGTAACGGTGGTGGCTGCATGAACGAATTGCTGTTGAACGCGGTCGATCCGCTGCACCAGTGGCTGCTCGGCCTCGGTGACATCGGCGCGCTGCTCTGGATCATCCTGAAGATCCTGGTGATCACCGTACCGGTGATCGTCTCGGTGGCCTTCTACGTGGTCTGGGAACGCAAGCTGATCGGCTGGATGCACGTCCGCCATGGCCCGATGTACGTGGGCATGGGCATCTTCCAGGCCTTCGCCGACGTCTTCAAGCTGCTGTTCAAGGAAGTGGTCCAGCCGAGCAACGCCAACAAGGCGATCTACCTGCTGGCACCGCTGATCACCCTGGCCCCGGCGTTCGCGGCCTGGGCGGTGATTCCGTTCGATTCGCAGATCGTGCTGTCCAACGCCAATGCCGGCCTGCTGTACCTGCTGGCGATGACCTCGCTGGGCATCTACGGCATCATCCTGGCCGGCTGGGCGTCCAACTCGAAGTATGCGTTCCTGGGTGCGATGCGTGCCTCGGCGCAGATGATCAGCTACGAAATCGCGATGGGCTTCGCCCTGGTCGGCGTCATGATCGCTTCGGGCAGCCTGAACCTGAGCAACATCGTGATGGCCCAGGCCGGCAGTTCCGGCTTCTTCGACTGGTTCCTGATTCCGCTGTTCCCGCTGTTCGTCGTGTACTGGGTGTCCGGCGTGGCCGAGACCAACCGTGCGCCGTTCGACGTGGTGGAAGGCGAGTCGGAAATCGTCGCTGGCCACATGGTCGAGTACTCGGGCGGCGCGTTCGCGCTGTTCTTCCTGGCCGAGTACGCGAACATGATACTGATCAGTTTCCTGATCTCGATCTTCTTCCTCGGTGGCTGGCTGAGCCCGATCCAGGGCTGGGTCGATCCGGGCACTGTGTCGCCGCTGGTCGACTGGATCTGGAAGGGTGGCGCGCCGTGGCTGTTCGTCAAGGTGTTCTTCTTCGCCAGTGCCTACATCTGGTTCCGTGCCAGCTTCCCGCGCTTCCGCTACGACCAGATCATGCGCCTGGGCTGGAAGGTCTTCATTCCGCTGACCATTTTCTGGATCGCGGTCACCGCCGTCATGGTGTTCTTCGGCGTGATTCAAAAGGGCGTCTAAAGTGATGAACAGGATTACCCATTACTTCAAGAGCCTGCTGCTGCTCGAACTGCTGGCCGGCCTTTGGCTGACGCTGAAGTACAGCGTCAGGCCGAAGTACACGATGATGTACCCGATGGAGAAGTTCCCGCAGTCGCCGCGCTTCCGTGGCCTGCATGCGCTGCGCCGCTATCCCAACGGTGAAGAGCGCTGCATCGCTTGCAAGCTGTGCGAGGCGGTCTGCCCGGCGCTGGCCATCACCATCGATTCGGCCAAGCGCGAGGACGGCACCCGCCGCACCACCCGCTACGACATCGACCTGTTCAAGTGCATCTTCTGTGGCTTCTGTGAGGAAAGCTGCCCGGTGGACTCGATCGTCGAAACCCACATCCTCGAGTACCACTTCGAGAATCGTGGCGAAAACATCGTTACCAAGCCGCAGCTGCTGGCCCTGGGCGACCGTCTCGAGTCCGAGATCGCCGAGCGTCGCGCCGCCGATGCCGCTTACCGCTGAGGTCGAGAGATGGATTGGGTAAATATCGCTTTCTGGGTCTTCGCCATCGTGGCCGGCATCTCCGCCGCGGCGGTGATCAGCGTGCGCAACCCCGTGCACGCCGTTCTGTGCCTGGTGCTGACCTTCTTCTCCGTTGCCTGCGTGTGGCTGCTGGTGGGCGCCGAGTTCCTCGGTGTGGCGCTGGTGCTGGTCTACGTCGGCGCGGTGATGGTGCTGTTCCTGTTCGTGGTGATGATGCTTGACATCGATCCGTCGAACCTGCGTGAGGGCTGGGTGCGTTACCTGCCGGTGGGCCTGGTCGTGGCCGTGGCGATGCTGGTGCAGATGCTGATGCTGATCGGCGTCAAGGGCAGGGCGGTCAACCCGTTCCCCGCCGACAATGCCGCCGCTCTGGCCGCTGACACGTCCAACGTCACCTGGCTGGCCCGCAGCCTGTTCACCGAGTACCTGCTGCCGTTCGAGTTCGCCGCCGTCATCCTGACCGTGGCCGTGGTGGCCGCGGTGATGCTGACCCTGCGTCGCCGCGAAGGCCTGAAGACCCAGAACCCGACGCAGCAGACCATGGTCAAGGCGCACGATCGCCTGCGCGTGGTCAAGATGAGTGCCGAGCAGCCGGTGGTGCACAGCAACAGCACGCCTGCGGCGGGCGAAGAGGAGACCAAGGCATGATCACTCTGGGCCATATCCTGGCGCTGGGCGCGGTGCTGTTCTGCATCAGCCTTGCCGGCATCTTCCTCAACCGCAAGAACATCATCGTGCTGCTGATGTCCATCGAGTTGATGCTGCTGTCGGTGAACATCAACTTCGTCGGATTCTCGCGCCAGCTGGGCGATCCATCCGGCCAGCTGTTCGTGTTCTTCATCCTGACCGTCGCCGCTGCCGAGGCCGCCATCGGCCTGGCGATCCTGGTGACCCTGTTCCGTACCCGCCGCACGATCAATGTCGGCGAAGTCGATTCGCTGAAGGGCTGATCCACAGATGGAAATCACTCTCTCCAAGAGTCTGTTGATCGCAGTGGTGCTTGCACCGCTGTTCGGCAGCATCATCGCCGGCCTGTTCGGTCGCCAGGTCAAGCGCTTCGGCGCGCAGACCATCACCATCCTCGGCGTTGCGGTTGCGTGCGGCCTGTCGATGTACACGCTCTACCAGCTGCTGTGGGGCGGGGCGCAGCCGTTCAACCAGAACGTCTACACCTTCTTCGAAGTCGGCCAGTACTCGGCCCACGTCGGTTTCATGGTCGACAAGCTGACCGCGATGATGATGGTGGTGGTGACCTTCGTGTCGCTGCTGGTCCACATCTACACGATCGGCTACATGCAGGACGATCCGGGCTACCAGCGCTTCTTCAGCTACATCTCGCTGTTCACCTTCTCGATGCTCACCCTGGTGATGAGCAACAACTTCCTGCAGCTGTTCTTCGGCTGGGAAGCGGTGGGCCTGGTGTCGTACCTGCTGATCGGCTTCTGGTTCAAGCGCCCGACCGCGATCTTCGCCAACATGAAGGCGTTCCTGGTCAACCGCGTCGGTGACTTCGGCTTCCTGCTGGGCATCGCCGGCGTGCTGTGGGTGTTCGGCACCCTGGACTACTCCGAGGTGTTCTCGCAGGCCAGCATGCTGGCCGACCCGCGCGCCCAGCTGCAGATCTGGGACGGCACCCTGTTCGGGATGCAGCTGCTGAACGAGCCGGTGATCTGGTCGATCGCCACGCTGATCTGCATCTGCCTGTTCATCGGCGCCATGGGCAAGTCGGCCCAGGTCCCGCTTCACGTGTGGCTGCCGGATTCGATGGAAGGCCCGACGCCGATCTCGGCGCTGATCCACGCCGCGACCATGGTGACCGCCGGTATCTTCATGGTCACCCGCATGTCGCCGCTGTTCGAGCTGTCGCAGACCGCGCTGGACTTCATCCTGTTCATCGGTGCCACCACGGCCTTCTTCACCGGCCTGATCGGTATCGTGCAGAACGACATCAAGCGCGTGGTCGCGTACTCGACGCTGTCGCAGCTGGGCTACATGACCGTGGCGCTGGGTGTTTCGGCCTATTCGGCTGCCGTGTTCCACCTGATGACCCACGCCTTCTTCAAGGCGCTGCTGTTCCTCGGCGCCGGTTCGGTCATCATCGCCATGCACCACGAGCAGGACATGCGCAAGATGGGCGGCCTGCGCAGGTACATGCCGATCACCTTCATCACCATGTGGATCGGTACCCTGGCCCTGGTCGGTACGCCGTTCTTCTCCGGTTTCTACTCGAAGGACACCATCATCGAGGCCGCCGAGATCCATGCCCATATCCAGGGCAGCTGGGTGGCCACCTATGGCTACTGGGCGGTGCTGGGCGGCGTGCTGGTGACCAGCTTCTACAGCTTCCGCCTGCTGTTCATGACCTTCCATGGCAAGGAGCGCTTCCGCGACGCGCATGACGATCATGGCCACGGCCATGACGATCACCATGCCGCCGATGCGCACCATGCCGACGCCCACCATGACGACCACGGTCATGGCCACGGCGCGCACGAGCCGCACGAGACCCCGTGGGTGGTGACCCTGCCGCTGATCCTGCTGGCCATCCCGTCGATCGCCATCGGCTTCTTCAGCATCGGTCCGATGCTGCACGGCACCGACTGGGCCGGCCACCACGCCCATGAGGCGATCAAGGGCCAGGCGACCACGTTCTTCACCGGCATCGTCGACTTCTACGATCCGGCCAAGAACACCGTGGCCTTCCTCGGCGAGGAGTTCCATGGCCCGGTGGCGTTCGCGCTGCACGGCATGATGCTGCCGCCGTTCTGGCTGACCCTGGCGGGCTTCCTGCTGGCCGCGTTGTTCTACCTGTGGAAGCCGGACCTGTCGGGCAAGGCACGCAAGGCCTTCGCCCCGCTGGTGTCGGTGCTGGAAAACAAGTACGGCTTCGACAAGCTGTGGATCGATGGCTTTGCCGGTGGCAGCGTCAAGCTCGGCAGGGTCTCGCGCTGGATCGACAGCAACATCGTCGACGGCGTGGTCAATCTCTCGGCACGTGTTGTGGACGTCGCAGCCGGCGTGCTGCGTCGTACCCAATCCGGTTTCCTCTATCACTACGCCTTCGCGATGATCATCGGCCTGATTGCCCTGCTGGGCGTGCTGATGCATTACCTGCGTTGATGACCTGTACGGAATAAGAAGACGTGTCGAACTGGCCTCTACTCAGTGTCCTCATCTGGCTGCCGATCATCGGTGGTGCCCTGATCCTTGCGATCCGTGATGCGCAGACCGCCCGCTGGGCGTCGCTGGGCGTGGCGGTGCTGACCTTCGTGGCGAGCCTCTCGCTGCTGGGCGGCTACAACCCGGGCATCGATGGCCTGCAGTTCGTCGAGACCCATGCGTGGATCCCGGCGTACAAGATCGGCTACAACCTGGGCGTGGACGGCATCGCCGTGGCGCTGATCCTGCTGACCACCCTGGTCAGCGTGCTTGCCCTGATCGGTGCCTGGAGCGCGATCGACAAGCGCGTCAACCAGTACGTGGCGGCCTTCCTGATCCTGGAAGGCGTCACCGTCGGCATCTTCGCTGCGACGGACGCGATGCTTTTCTACGTGTTCTTCGAAGCGATGCTGATCCCGATGTTCCTCATCATCGGTGTCTGGGGTGGCCCGCGTCGCATCTACGCCGCACTGAAGTTCTTCCTCTACACCTTCCTCGGCTCCGTGCTGATGCTGGTGGCGCTGATCTACCTGTACATGAAGGGCGGCAGCTTCCAGCTGGCCGATCTGTACGCGCTGCCGCTGACGGCCAAGGAGCAGACCTGGATCTTCTTCGCCTTCCTGATCGCCTTCGCGGTCAAGGTGCCGATGTTCCCGGTGCACACCTGGCTGCCGGATGCGCACGTGGAAGCGCCGACCGCCGGTTCGGTGATCCTGGCCGCCATCGCGCTGAAGATCGGTGGTTACGGCTTCCTGCGCTTCAACCTGCCGATCGTGCCGGATGCTTCGCTGGAGTGGGCCTGGCTGGTGATCGCGCTGTCGCTGATCGCGGTGATCTACGTTGGCCTGGTCGCCCTGGTCCAGGACGACATGAAGAAGCTGATCGCGTACTCGTCGATCGCGCACATGGGTTTCGTCACCCTGGGTACCTTCATTGCCCTGTGGCTGGTGCGTGAAGCCGGCAACGTCGATGCGGCCCGCCTGGGCCTGCAGGGCGCGATGGTGCAGATGATCTCGCACGGCTTCGTGTCGGGTGCGATGTTCTCCTGCGTCGGCGTGCTGTACGACCGCATGCACAGCCGCCGCATCGCCGATTACGGCGGCGTGGTCAATGTGATGCCCTGGTTCGCCACCTTCGCCATGCTGTTCTTCATGGCCAATGCGGGCCTGCCGGGCACCAGCGGTTTCGTCGGCGAGTTCATGGTCATCCTGTCCGCCTTCCAGCGTAACCCGTGGATCGCCCTGGGCGCGGCCACCACCCTGATCATCGGTGCGGCCTATACCCTGTGGCTGTACAAGCGCATCTTCTTCGGCGAAGTGGCCAACAGCCATGTCGCCGAACTGAAGGACATCAACGGCCGCGAATGGCTGGTGCTGGGCGTGTTCGCCATCGGCGTGCTTGCCCTGGGCATCTACCCCAAGCCGCTGACCGACCTGATGGAGCCCTCGATCGCGAAGCTGGCGATGCAGATCGCATCCAGCAAGCTGCTGTAATTCCAGGATTTGATGATGACCACCTCGCCGCTGCTGCCATTGACCGCTGCTGACCTGCCTCCGCTCGCCCCCGAGCTGGTGCTGATCGGCAGCGCCTTCGCCCTGATGATCCTCGACCTGTTCGTCAGCGAGCGGAACAAGATCGTCACCCACCTGTTCTCGGTTGCTGCACTGGCCGTCGTGCTGTTCATGCTGGCGACCGGCGTGGGCGGGCAGGGAGAGGTCTTCCATGGCATGTTCGTGCGCGATACCGCCGCGGACGTGATGAAGACCGGGATCGTGCTGCTCAGCGGCCTGACCCTCGTGTACGGCTGGCGCTACCTGCGCGACCGCAACCTGTTCCAGGGCGAGATCCCGGTGCTGATCCTGTTCGGCACGGCCGGCATGATGATCCTGGTCTCGGCCGGCAGCCTGCTGATGGTCTACCTGGGCCTGGAACTGCTGGCGCTGTGCTCGTATGCGCTGGTGGCCAGCAACCGCGACAGCGGCCTGGCCTCGGAAGCGGCGATGAAGTACATCGTGCTCGGTTCGCTTGCCTCCGGCCTGCTGCTGTATGGCATGTCGCTGATCTACGGCGCCACCGGCAGCCTGCACCTGGACGTGATCCGCGATGCCGTCCCGCATTCCGAAGAGCGCGTGCTGCTGATCACCGGCGCGGTGTTCATGATCGCGGGCGTGGCCTTCAAGCTGGGTGCGGCACCGTTCCACATGTGGCTGCCGGACGTCTACCAGGGTGCGCCGGCGCCGATCGCGCTGTTCATCAGCTCGGCACCGAAGCTGGCTGCGTTCGGCATGGCCTACCGCCTGCTGGAAATGGGCGTGGGTCCGCTGTCGACCGAGCTGCAGCTGCTGATCGCCGGCCTGGCCGCCGTATCGCTGGTGATCGGCAACCTGATGGCGATCGCGCAGAGCAATCTCAAGCGCATGCTGGCGTTCTCCACCGTCTCGCACATCGGCTTCCTGCTGATGGGCATCGCCGGTGGTGGCTCGCAGGGCTACGCTGCCGCGCTGTTCTATGCGCTGGCCTACGCCATCATGTCCACCGCCGCCTTCGGCGCGATCATCGCGCTGTCGCGTGCCGGCTTCGAGGCCGAGAACATCGAGGACTTCAAGGGCCTGAACGCCCGCAACCCGTGGATGGCCGGCCTGGTGCTGTGCATCATGGCGTCGCTGGCGGGCATTCCGCCGTTCCTCGGCTTCTGGACCAAGCTGGCGGTGCTGGGTGCGGCCGTCAACGGCGGCCTGCTGTGGCTGGCGATCCTCGGCGTGCTGTGCGCAGTGGTCGGCTGCTTCTACTACCTGCGGGTCATCAAGGTCATGTACTTCGATGAGCCGGTGGGCGAGGCCATTCCGCGCGGCAACGATCGCGTGCTGGGCCTGGTGCTGGGCGTGAACGCGCTGGCGCTGCTGGCCCTGGGCCTGGCCTGGAACCCGATCATGGTCTGGTGTCAGCAGGCTTTTGCGCATCTTGCATAAAAGTTGACACAAAGCTGCGCGATTCGTGTAATATGCGCAGCCTGAGTTGTCACTGCAGCGGTTCAGCCAGAACATCGTTGCGACATCCCCCTCGTCAGGGTGGGGCAGCAGCTCAAACACTTCCGGTGCGGGGTGGAGCAGTCTGGCAGCTCGTCGGGCTCATAACCCGAAGGTCGCAGGTTCAAATCCTGCCCCCGCTACCAACATCGGGCCGGCGCCATCCGGCTTGATGAATGAGGTAAAGCTTGCGTTTATTGCAGTTATGCCTCATGATTCCGCTTCTGATGCGGGGTGGAGCAGTCTGGCAGCTCGTCGGGCTCATAACCCGAAGGTCGCAGGTTCAAATCCTGCCCCCGCTACCAAGTAAAGAGATCGCCTTCGAAGTCCTGCTTCGAAGGCGTTTTTCTTTGAGGTCTGTGTGCTTTCCACGTGTTCGGGGTCAGATCCCTTTTTCCGTGGAAAAGGGATCTGACCCGGGTCCCTGCCTTGCACCAGCGCGGTGCAGCCGCTATCATCATCGGCCTAAGCAGTACCCCTGAAGGCGGCGCTCCCCTGGGGAGACCTCACCCGGAAGGAGGGCTCGCAACATGCCTTCGCGGCGTGCTGCAACCGGAATCCAGTCACCGGAGTCTTTCCGGAAAAAGGGGCCCTGCGGGCCCTTTGTCGTTTCCGGGGCGTCATGTTCACGCCGGCCATGGCCGGCACCCAACCAAGAGATCAAGGCAGGCTGTGAGCGACAAGGCAACCGACATCGCGAATCTGCTCGCCCCGACCGTTGTGTCGCTGGGCCTGGAGCTGCTGGGCGTTGAGTATCTGCCGGCCCCCGGCGGTGCGACCCTGCGCCTTTACATCGACGTTCCGCTGGCTGAACAGCCCGAGCGCATCATCAATGTCGACGACTGCGAGCGGGTCAGCCGCGAAGTGTCGGCGCAGCTGGACGTCGAAGACCCGATCAGCGGCAACTACACGCTGGAAGTGTCCTCGCCGGGCGTCGATCGTCCGCTGTTCAACCTGGAGCAGTTCACTCGCCACCTGGGGGAGTCGGCCAAGGTCACCCTGAAGCTGCCGCAGGACAACCGACGTCGCCTGCAGGGCCGTATCGAAGCGACCGACGAGGCGGCGGGCACCATCACCTTCATCGTCGACAAGGCCGAAGTGGTCGTGTCGGCGGACAACATCGACAAGGCACGGATCCTGCCCGACTGGGTGGCGCTGGGGCTGGCCCCGAGCAAGCCGACCGGTCCGGCACCGAAGCGTCCGAAGCCGAACAAGAATTCTTCTTCCAACGAGCCGGCGGCAAAGAAGCCGCGCGCGGAGTGAGCCAATGAGCAAGGAACTGTTGCTGGTAGTCGACGCGGTCGCCAACGAGAAGGGCGTGCCGCGTGAAGTGATCTTCGATGCCATCGAGGCCGCCCTGGCCTCGGCAGCGAAGAAGCGCTATCCCGACGAGGAAGTGCTGACCCGCGTGGTCATCGACCACAAGGATGGCAGCTACGAAACCTTCCGTCGCTGGGAAGTGGTGGCTGATGACGTGGTCATGGAGTCGCCCGACCGCCAGATCCGCCTGATGGACGCCATCGATGAAGCCGAGGGCGTGGACGTCGGCGATTACATCGAAGAGCAGATCGAGAACCCGGACTTCGGCCGCATCGCCGCCCAGGCCGCCAAGCAGGTGATCGTGCAGCGCGTTCGCGAAGCCGAGCGCCAGCAGGTCGTGGACGCATGGAAGGACCGCGTCGGCGAGCTGATCACCGGTGTGGTCAAGCGTGCCGAGCGTGGCAACATCTACGTCGACCTCGGCGGCAACGCCGAAGGCTTCATCCCGAAGGACAAGGGCATTCCGCGCGACGTGCTGCGCGCCGGTGACCGCGTCCGCGGCTACCTGGCCGAAGTGCGCTCGGAGCCGCGTGGCCCGCAGCTGTTCATCAGCCGCGCCGCACCGGAGTTCATGATCGAGCTGTTCAAGCTGGAAGTGCCGGAAGTCGGTCAGGGCCTGGTGGAAATCAAGGCCTGTGCCCGCGATCCGGGCGACCGCGCCAAGATCGCCGTGCTGGCCCACGACCAGCGCACCGATCCGATCGGTGCCTGCATCGGCATGCGCGGTTCGCGCGTGCAGGCGGTGTCCAACGAGCTCAATGGCGAGCGCGTGGATATCGTGCTGTGGAACGACAACCCGGCAAACTTCGTCATCAATGCGATGGCGCCGGCCGAGGTGCAGTCGATCATCGTCGATGAGGACAAGCACTCGATGGATCTGGCCGTTGCCGAGGACCGCCTGGCCCAGGCGATCGGCAAGGGTGGCCAGAACGTGCGCCTGGCCAGCCGCCTGACCGGCTGGCAGCTCAACGTGATGACCCAGGACCAGGTCACCGCCAAGTCGGAGGCCGAGCAGGCTTCGGCCCGCCAGCTGTTCATGGACAAGCTGGAAGTGGACGAGGAGATCGCCGGCATCCTGGTCAGCGAAGGCTTCGGCACCGTCGAGGAAATCGCTTATGTCCCGGTCGGCGAACTGCTGGCCGTGGAAGGTTTCGACGAGGATATCGTCGAAGAGCTGCGCGCTCGTGCCCGCGATGCGCTGCTCAATGAGGCCCTGGCAGTCGAGGAAGGCCTTGAAGACGGCCAGCCGGCGCAGGACCTGCTGTCCCTGAAGGGCATGGACGAAGCCACCGCGTATGCGCTGGCCGGCCACGGCGTGCGCACCAGCGAGGATCTCTCCGACCTGGCCGCCGACGAGGTCGTGGACTTCGGCATCGAAGGGCTGGACCAGGAGCGCGCCGCCGCGCTGATCCTGGCCGCGCGTGCCGAGGAGATCGCCCGACTGGAACGCGGCGAATGAGCCGGCAATGAACAGGGCCCTGAGCCGCTCAGGGCGTAGAATCCGCGCCACCTCCAGATGCGGGGGGGCGCCCACAAGATCATAGGATCCGAATGTCGCAGCAAACCACCATCCGCAAGCTTGCCGAACTGGTCAACACACCGGTCGAAAAACTGCTTGAACAGCTGGCCGGTGCCGGCATGAAGTTCAGCGGTCCCGACCAGGTCGTGACCAGCACCGAGAAGGTGAAGCTCCTGGGCTTCCTTCGTCGTTCGCACGGCAAGCCCGAGCAGGCGCCGGAAGAGACCGATCAGTCTGCAAAGAAGATCACCCTCAACCGCCGTAAACAGCAGGAAGTGACGGTCAATTCCGGTCGCAGCAAGACGACCGTGAATGTCGAGGTGCGCCAGAAGCGTACCTACGTCAAGTCCGATGGTGGTCGTGCGATGACTCCGGACGAAGAGCGCGCCGACATCCTGCGCAAGCTGGAAGAGTCGCGCGCCCGCAACCTCGCCGAACAGCAGGCATTGGCCGAGAAGGACCGTCTGCGCGACGAGGCCATCGTCCGTGCACGCGAGGAAGAGATTGCCGCCAAGGAGCGTGCCGAAGCCGAGAAGAAGGCTGCAGAGGAAGCAGCGGTTGCCGCCAAGGCCGCCGAGGCGCTGGCCGCCAGCCAGCCGAAGACGCGCGCTCCGATCGACGAAACCGCACCGCGTCCGCCGCGTACCCCGGCCGCAGCCCCGGCTGCCCCGCGTGGCGCTCCGCCACGCAGCGAGGACCGCAACAACCGCAGCGCGCCGCGCAACGAGCGTGGCCCGGGCGATCGTTTCTCCGGCCAGATGCACCTGTCGGCCGCCGACCGTGCACGTCGTGGCAACAGCAACAGCACGACCCGTGGTCGTCCGGGCGGCCGGAACCAGGCCGGCGGCCGTCGCGACATGTCGCGCGGTGGCAGCAACGCCGGTCCGCATGCCTTCGAACGTCCGACCGCACCGGTCGTGCGTGAAGTGGCGATCGGCGACACGATCACCGTGGCCGACCTGGCGCAGAAGCTCGCGCTGAAGGGCGGCGAGGTGGTCAAGGCGCTGTTCAAGATGGGCGTGATGGCCACCATCACCCAGTCCATCGACCACGACACGGCGGCGCTGGTGACCGAGGAACTCGGCCACAAGGCGATCCGTGCCAACGACAACGACGCCGAAGACGCACTGCTGGCATCGACCGGTGAAAACCAGGGCGAAGCCGTGCAGCGCCCGCCGGTGGTCACCATCATGGGCCACGTCGACCACGGCAAGACCTCGCTGCTGGATTACATCCGCCGCACCAAGGTCGCCACCGGCGAAGCCGGCGGCATCACCCAGCACATCGGTGCGTACCACGTGGATACGCCGAAGGGCGTGATCAGCTTCCTGGATACCCCGGGCCACGCAGCCTTCACTTCGATGCGTGCCCGCGGTGCCAAGCTGACCGATATCGTGGTGCTGGTGGTCGCTGCCGATGACGGCGTGATGCCGCAGACCAAGGAAGCGATCCAGCATGCCCGTTCCGCCGGCGTGCCGCTGATCGTGGCAATCAACAAGATCGACAAGTCCGACGCCGATCCGATGCGGGTCAAGAACGAGCTGCTGACCGAGCAGGTCGTGGCCGAAGACTTCGGTGGCGACACCCAG
This sequence comes from Stenotrophomonas sp. YJH_SMC_36, assembly GCF_059369935.1. Lineage (NCBI taxonomy): Bacteria > Pseudomonadati > Pseudomonadota > Gammaproteobacteria > Lysobacterales > Lysobacteraceae > Stenotrophomonas > Stenotrophomonas sp. YJH_SMC_36. The sequence goes on from NZ_JCAFTD010000001.1 coordinate 673,999, forward strand.
ATGGTGGAGATCTCGGCTAAGACCGGCCTGGGCATCGACGACCTGCTGGACGCCATCTCGATCCAGGCCGAACTGCTGGAGCTGAAGGCTGTCGATGAAGGCCGCGCGTCCGGCGTGGTGATTGAATCGTCGCTGGACAAGGGCCGCGGCCCGGTCGCCACCGTGCTCGTGCAGCAGGGCCGCCTGAAGAAGGGCGATTACCTGGTGTGCGGCATCCAGTACGGCCGCGTGCGAGCGCTGTTCGACGAAACCGGCAAGCAGCCGGAGTTCGCCGGCCCGTCCATCCCGGTGCAGGTCCTGGGCCTGTCCGGCGTGCCGGAGGCCGGTGACGACTTCGTGGTGGTCGAGGACGAGCGTCTGGCCAAGGACGTTGCCCAGCAGCGTGAGACCAAGCGCCGCGAGTCGCGCCTGGTCGCCACGGCGGGCAGCCGGATGGAAGACATCATGGCGACCCTGGGCAAGGGTGAGGGCCAGCAGGTCCTCAACCTGGTCATCAAGGCCGACGTGCAGGGTTCGGTGCAGGCGCTGAGCCAGGCCCTGGTCGCTCTGTCCAACGACGACATCCGCATCAACGTGATCCACTCCGGCGTGGGCGGCATCACCGAGTCGGACGCCAATTCGGCTGCCGCCTCCAAGGCCACCGTCATCGGCTTCAACGTGCGTGCGGATGCTTCGGCCCGTCGCATCATCGAATCCAACGGCGTGGACCTGCGTTACTTCTCGATCATCTATGACGTGATCGATCAGGTGAAGCAGGTGGCCTCCGGTCTGCTGGGCGTGGAGATCCGCGAAGAGATCATCGGTATCGCCGAGGTCCGCGATGTCTTCCGCAGCTCCAAGCTGGGCGCCGTCGCCGGCTGCATGGTCATCGAAGGCGTGGTCAAGCGCAGCAAGCCGATCCGCGTCCTGCGCGACAGCGTGGTGGTGTTCGAAGGCGAGCTGGAATCGCTGCGTCGCTTCAAGGAAAACGTCGAGGAAGTCCGCAACGGTACCGAATGCGGTATCGGCGTGAAGGCTTACAACGACGTCAAGCCGGGCGACCAGATCGAGTGCTTCGAGCGCATCGAAGTGCCGCGTACCCTGTAATGCTGCAACGGACCGGCCCTCGCGGGCGGGTCCACCCCTGGTGGCGCCCGACCCCGGTCGGGCCGTCTCTCCCGGTAGGGCCCGACCTTGGTCGGGTCACATTCAATTCAAGAGCCCGACCGCGTGCCCAAGACTTTCCATCGAACCGACCGTGTCTCCGCCCAGCTGCGCCGTGAACTCGGCACCCTGGTGCACAACGCCGTGCGCGAGCACGGGTTGCCCTCGGTGAGCGTGTCCGACGTGGAAATCACCCGCGACATGGCCCATGCCAAGGTCTTTGTCACCGCGCTGATGCCGGAACGTTCGGCCGAAGCGGTGGCCGGCCTGAAGGAACTGGGCTATCGCCTGCGCATGGACCTGGCCCGGGCGATGAAGCTGCGTCACGTGCCGGAGCTGCATTTCCATTACGACGACTCCGTTGATCGGGGCGAGCACATCGACAACATCCTGCGCGATCTGCCCGACACCGTGGCTGCCGAGAAGCGCCGCGAAAGCGACGAAGAATAACCGCGCGACGCCGGGCATGCCCGGCGTTGCTGCATTCCGGCTGCGCGATGTCTGATGCAGGCCGCGCCGCGCGCTTGCCGGGCATGGTCCGGCGCTACACCCGTATCTGTCATGACCCGAATTCAGTTCCGCCGCCTGGACGGCATCCTGCTGCTCGACAAGTCGACCGGCATGAGCTCCAACGCTGCCCTGCAGGTGGCGCGCCGCCTGTTCCGTGCCGAGAAGGGCGGGCATACCGGCAGTCTCGACCCGCTGGCCACCGGCCTGCTGCCGTTGTGCTTCGGCGAGGCGACCAAGATCGCCGGCCTGCTGCTGGGCTCGGCCAAGGCCTATGACGCCGAGATCGTGCTCGGCCAGACCACCGACACCGATGACGCCGAAGGCGAGGTGCTGCTGCAGCGCCCGGTGCCGCAGATCACTGCTGACGTCCTGCAGGCCGCGCTGGCACAGCTGACCGGCAGCATCCGCCAGCGGGCCCCGATCTATTCAGCGCTGAAGCAGGGAGGCGAGCCGCTGTACGTGAAGGCCCGCCGCGGCGACGCCATCGAGGCGCCGGAGCGGCAGGTCCAGGTGCATGCCATCGAGGTCCTGGAACAGCAGCCCGAGCGGCTGCGCCTGCGCGTCACCTGTGGCTCGGGTACCTACATCCGCAGCCTGGCGCGTGATCTCGGCGAGGCGCTGGGCTGTGGTGCGCACATCAGCGCCCTGCGCCGGCTGTGGGTGGAGCCGTTCCGCGAGCCGGCGATGGTCACCCTGGACCAGCTGCGGGCCATGGTCGAAGCGGGCGACCTGGCGGCCATGGATGCGCTGCTGCTGCCGCTGGCCGACGGTCTGGCCGGGTATCCGCGGGTCGAGCTGGACGCCGGCCAGACGCAACGGTTCTGCATGGGGCAGCGGTTGCGCGATGCCGGCTGGCCGCGCGGTCTGGTGGCGGTGTTCGGTCCGGACGCCGCTGTCCAGGGCCTCGGTCAGGTCGATGACAGTGGCCTGTTGGCCCCGCAGCGCCGCTTCAACCTCTGAGCAGGGCGGGGCGGTTCAGCCCCGGTCCTTGTCCCCGGAGCCCCTGGCCGTTACAATTTCGCGGCCATTTTCTGGCAGCCTGCCCCGCGCAGGTTTCATCCCTGTAGTCCACGGCGAGCCTGGCGGTGCGCGAAGCGCGTTCCTGCCGGCCACGCATCACTGAGAAAAAGACATGTCGATCGACACCCAGAAGGTCATTGAAGACAACAAGCGCAGCGCCGCCGACACCGGCTCCCCGGAAGTCCAGGTGGCCCTGCTGACCGCCCGCATCGAACTGCTGACCGGCCACTTCAAGACCCACAAGAAGGATCACCACAGCCGCCGCGGCCTGCTGCAGATGGTCAACCGCCGTCGCAGCCTGCTCGACTACCTGAAGAAGAAGGACGTCGAGCGTTACAAGGCCCTGATCGAGAAGCTTGGCCTGCGTCGCTAAGCAACGAATCCCCCGCGGCGCAGCGATGCGCCGCGGTTTTGTTTTGTAGTACCGCAATCCCCGATTCAGGCCGGAACGATCCGGTCACCCGCTGGCGGCAAGGGTCGCCGACGGTCCAAATTCGCAGACAGCATCCCCAAGGACACCCTCCGTGGCAAAAATCACCAAAACCTTCCAGTACGGCAAGCACACCGTCACGCTTGAGACCGGCGAAGTCGCCCGTCAGGCCAGCGGCGCCGTCATCGTCAAGATGGACGACACCGTACTGCTGGTCACCGCCGTCGCCGCCAAGAGCGCGCGCGAAGGCCAGGACTTCTTCCCGCTGACCGTCGACTATCAGGAGAAGTTCTACGCCGGCGGCCGCATTCCGGGTGGTTTCTTCAAGCGCGAAGGCCGTGCGACCGAGAAGGAAACCCTGATCTCGCGTCTGATCGACCGTCCGATCCGTCCGCTGTTCCCGGAAGACTACAAGAACGAAGTGCAGATCATCGCCACGGTGATGTCGCTGAACCCGGACGTGGACGGTGACATTCCGGCCCTGATCGGTGCTTCGGCGGCCCTGGCTCTGGCCGGCACTCCGTTCATGGGTCCGATCGGCGCTGCCAAGGTCGGTTACAAGAACGGCGAGTACATCCTGAACCCGACCGTCAGTGAACTGGCTGACTCGCAGCTGGAACTGGTCGTTGCCGGTACCTCCAACGCCGTGCTGATGGTCGAATCCGAAGCCGCGCTGCTGTCGGAAGAAGTGATGCTGGGCGCCGTGACCTTCGGTCACCGCGAAATGCAGAAGGTCATCAACGCGATCAACGAGCTGACCGTCGAAGCCGGCACCAAGCCGTCGACCTGGGAAGCCCCGGCCAAGAACGAAGCGCTGATCGCCGCCCTGAAGGAAGCCATCGGCCCGCGCCTGGGCGAAGCCTTCCAGGTGCGTGACAAGCTGCAGCGTCGCGATGCCATCTCGGCGATCAAGAAGGACGTGGTCGAAGCCCTGGCCGGCCGCGTGGCTGCCGAAGGCTGGAACCCGGCCGAGCTGTCGAAGGAATTCGGCGAACTGGAATACCGCACCATGCGCGACTCGGTGCTGGACACCAAGGTCCGCATCGACGGCCGTGCGCTGGATACCGTCCGCCCGATCTCCGTGAAGACCGGCGTGCTGCCGCGTACCCACGGCTCCTCGCTGTTCACCCGCGGCGAAACCCAGGCCATCGTGACCATCACCCTGGGCACCGCCCGCGACGGTCAGGTCATCGATGCCGTTGCCGGTGAGTACAAGGAAAACTTCCTGTTCCACTACAACTTCCCTCCGTTCTCGGTGGGTGAGTGCGGCCGCATGATGGGTCCGAAGCGCCGCGAGATCGGCCACGGTCGCCTGGCCAAGCGCGGCGTGCTGGCTGTCATGCCGTCGCTGGAAGCCTTCCCGTACACCATCCGCGTCGTCTCGGAAATCACCGAGTCGAACGGTTCCTCGTCGATGGCCTCGGTCTGCGGTTCGTCGCTGGCCCTGATGGACGCCGGCGTGCCGGTGAAGGCCCCGGTGGCGGGTATCGCCATGGGTCTGGTCAAGGAAGGTGACCGCTTCGTCGTCCTGTCCGACATCCTGGGCGACGAAGATCACCTGGGCGACATGGACTTCAAGGTGGCCGGTACCGCTGAGGGCATCTCCGCCCTGCAGATGGACATCAAGATCGAAGGCATCACCGAAGAGATCATGAAGCAGGCGCTGCAGCAGGCCAAGGCTGGCCGTCTGCACATCCTGGGCGAAATGGCCCACGGCCTGACCGCTCCGCGTTCGGAACTGTCCGACTACGCGCCGCGCCTGCTGACCATCAAGATCCACCCGGACAAGATCCGCGAAGTGATCGGCAAGGGTGGCTCGACCATCCAGGCCATCACCAAGGAAACCGGCACCCAGATCGACATCCAGGATGACGGCACCATCGTCATTGCCTCGGTCAACGCGATCGCTGCCCAGGCCGCCAAGGCCCGCATCGAGCAGATCACCTCGGACGTCGAGCCGGGCCGCATCTACGAAGGCAAGGTCGCCAAGATCATGGACTTCGGCGCGTTCGTCACCATCCTGCCGGGCAAGGACGGCCTGGTCCACGTCTCGCAGATCTCCAGCGAGCGCGTCGAGAAGGTCGGCGACAAGCTGAAGGAAGGCGATGTGGTCAAGGTCAAGGTGCTGGAAGTCGACAAGCAGGGCCGTATCCGCCTGTCGATGAAGGCCGTGGAAGAAGGCGAGGGCGCCAGCGCCGAATGATCGACCCACGGTCGATCACGGCAGGTGTCAACCCGGGTTGAGCACCGCCGCTGACATCGCTGGAATGAGAAAGCGGGCTTCGGCCCGCTTTTTCTTTGTCCGGCATCCTGAGCGGGCTTGCCGCTATGCTGTTGTCATGGACCTCCTGCGCCTGCTCGACCTGGACATCGACCGCCCGGCGCAGCGCGTGAGCCGGGCCGGTGAGGCCCTGCCCATCAGTGGCCTGAGCTGGACCCTGTTCGACGTGCTGCTTGCACACGGCACCCGTGTAGTGGATTTCGACACGTTGGCGGCCCAGGTCTGGGCACCTGCGGTGGTTGGTGAGGATGCGGTCAGTCAGCGGGTGAAACTGCTGCGGCAGGCACTCGGCGATGACAGCCGTCGGCCGCGCTACATCCGTTCGGTGCGCGGGCGCGGCTATCAGCTGTGCGCCGCACCGATACCGATGGCACCGCCGCCAGTGATCGGATCGTCACGAGGGCGCTGGTGGTGGGCTGCAGCGCTGGTGGCGGTGGGCGGGTTGGCGGTGGCGGTGCTGGCGTGGCCGGACCAGGCTCCGCCCGCCGCAGCGACGTCCCTGCTGCAGCGCGCGGACTATTACGCCGGCATCGGCCAGGCGAGCAACAACGAACGCGCGATCGCCCTCTACCGCCAGGCACTCCAGGTCGATCCAGAATCCAGCGCGGCCCGGCGTGGGCTGGCACGTGCATTGTCGGCGCAGGGATGCCTGTTCAACGGTTCTCCGCAGCAGATGCGCGAAGCGCTGGCGCTGGCCGACTCCGAACGTGCACGAGCGCCGCATGACGGTGCCACGTACGCCCTGCGCGGGTATGCGCATGATTGCCTTGGGCGGATGGACGATGCGGTAGCCGACTACGCGCGCGCGATCCAGCTCGATCCTGCGGACGAGCGCACCCGCGCATCGCTGGCCTACCTGCAGCAGGAGCAGGGCTACCTGTCGCTGGCGCTGCGCGCCAACCTCGCGCTCAAGGCACCCGAACGCATCCGCTTCCGTGATGTGCAGGTGGCGCGCGAAATGGAACTGCTCGGTTTCACCCAGGCGGCAGCGCAGCGCCATGCGCGCAACTTCCAGCTTTACCCGGACAACGTGTTCGCCAACATCGCGTGGCCGCGCAGCCTGTACGTTGCCGGGGCCGCCGGGCGCGCCCGGGAGGAGCTGGCCATCGCATTGACGCGTGGCACACCACACCCCCAGCTGCTGCGCCTACAGGGAGAACTGGCATTGCTGGCCGGTGACACCGCGGCGGCGGCCGAGGCGTTCGCGACGGCGCACCGGCTGCGGCCGCAGCAATCGTTGGGAGAGACGCTGGCGGGCCTGTACGGATCGACGGCCATCGATCCGGCATGGGCACGTGCGCGATTGCAGCGCCTGCCGGCGGGGAGTGGTGATGGTTGGGCCGATGCTGCGCTCGAGCGGGCTCTGCTGTTGCAGTCGGTGGGTGATGCGAAGGCCGCCGTGGCCGCGCTGCACCAAGCGGTGGACGATGGCTTCCGCGATGCGGCATGGCTGCGTGCCACGCCGCTGTATGCTCCGCTGCGCAGCGCGCCGGAGTGGGAGCCGCTGCTGGCGCGTATCGATGCGGATGTCGCCAGGCAGCGCGCGCAGGTCCTCGCCGCCGCATGGCGACCCTCCGATCTGTCCGGTCTCAGCGCAGTGCCGGAAGCAGGAACTCAGTGAGAATCCGCCGCGACTGCGGATGGGCGAAGCTGCGGTTGTAGGCTTGGCTGGTGACTACGGCCACGGCATTCCTGTCAGGAATCAGGAAGACATAATTGCCGCCGTTGCCGGACATCGCCCACACGGTCCGCTGCCTGCCCTGCACCGTCAGCTGCAGGCCCCACCATTGGTAGCCGTACTCGCTGCCATCGCCAGTGCGGGCCTGTGGCTGGATCATTGCAGCGATGAAATCACGGGGAACCAGTTGCCGGCCATTGCCGCGCCCCTGATCCAGCACCAGCTGCCCCAGCCGCGCCAGGTCGCGGCTGCGGTAGCGCGTGCCGCCGCCTCCCATTCCGATGCCCTCCGGTGAACGGTTCCAGTGGCTCTCGGTGATGCCCAGCGGACGCTCCAGTGCCCGGGCGGCATAGTCCGACAGTGGCATGCCGGTGGCCCTCTCGAGCACGGCGCCGAGCACGAACGAGTCGGCCGTACAGTACGCGAAGGAACGGCCATGAGGGCTGTCCTCCGGTCGCTGCATCCAGGGCGCGAAGCCCTTCACCGGCAGGGACAGGGCGAAGTCCAGCCAACGCTCGCTCACGTACATGCGCTCTTCGTGGCCGCTCGAGAATGGGTTCTCGTCGTCGCATTCCCACAGGCTGCTCATGGTCAGCAGATCCTGCAGGGTGATGGCGCGCAGGCGCGGGTCGACGACGTGGCGCGCGGTGAATCCGGGGAAGTAGTCGTAGACCCGGGCCTGCACGCCCGGCAGCGCCCCCTCGCCGATGGCGGCGCCGATCAGCAGTGCTGTCACGCTTTTGCTGGCCGAGCGCACATCGTGCAGGGTGCCCGCGTCCGCGCCGTTGAAGTAGCCCTCGTAGACGACGTTGCCGTCGACCTGCAGCAGCACGCTGCGGATCTGCTTGAGGTCATCGCGGGCGATGGCCTGCTCCAGGGCGGGCAGGCGGACGGAGGCAGGCGTTGCGGCGCCGGTGGTGTGGGGTATGAATGCCAGCAGCAGAAGGAGGAAGGGCATCAACGGACGCATGGTCGGGCTCCATCGGAAAGGAGACTGGATTGAGCCCGGTCCTTCGCTGAAGTGCTGGAAGCGTGTCTGAAGAATTCTGAAGGGCCAGTACCGGCGACGGCAGCGCGCTGTCCTGCCGTGGGGCGTCAGGGACATGCCGATGTCATCCTGCGGGCGTCCGTGCCTGTCCAGTGGACGACATTCGATGAAGCCGCGCCGGGGCGTGATCGGTTTGCTACCGTGGCTGCGCCTTCGAACCGGGAGATCCCATGTTCCGCCAGCCCCTGGCCGTCCTTGCCGTACTCGTCACCGCTGCCGTGCCCGGCGCAGTGCACGCTGCGCCGGCGCAGTCGCCGATCTTCGGCGCCTACTACCCCGGTGGCTCGGCCGGGCGCTATCCGGTTTCGAGCATTCCAGCCGAGCGCCTGACGCATCTGTTCTACGCGTTCTCCACCATCGAAGACGGCCGATGCGTGATCGGTGCGGACGCATCGAAGAACGTTGCCGAGCTGGCTGACCTGAAAAAAGCGCATCCGCATCTGCGCACGCTGATCTCGATCGGCGGCTGGGGCGCCGGTGGGTTCTCCGATGCCGCGCTGACCGAAGCCAGCCGCAGGCGCCTGGTCGACTCCTGCATGACACTGTTCTTCGAACGGCACGCAGGCAGCTTCGACGGCGTGGACATCGACTGGGAGTTCCCGGTCAGTGGCGGCCCGAGGGAACTGGCGCATCGTCCGCAGGACCGGGCCAACATGACGCGCCTGGCGCAGGCGTTCCGTACCGCGCTCGATACGTACGGGCGCAGGGCAGGGCAGCCGATGCTGCTGACCGCCGCGCTGGCCGCTGGCCGGCTGCAGACCGATGGCCCCTATGATCCCGCCGCCAGCTACGACCTGCCGGCGCTGGCCCGGATACTCGATTTCATCAACCTGATGAGCTACGACATGGGTACCGGTTTTTCGGCCGTGTCGACCTTCAACGCGCCATTGCATGAAGTGCCGGCCGACCCGCTGGCGCCGGAACTGCGGCGCTGGAACAACGTGGCCGGTGCGGTGCAGTACTACCGCGAACATGGCGTGCCGGCGGACAAACTGGTGCTGGGCGTGCCGTTCTACGGGCGCGGCTTCAAGGTGACCGGGGAGACTGCCGACGGCCTGTACCAGGCTTACAGTGCGCCGGCCGATGCCGGCGACTGGCGGGTGATCAAGGCGCGTTACCTCGATCAGCCGGGCTGGACCAGGCACTGGCACCCGCAGGCGCAGAGCCCGTGGTTGTACAACCCGCGGGAGAACGTCTTCATCAGCTATGAAGACCCGCGTTCGATCGGCCTGCGGGCGCAGGTCGCCCGCGAACAGGGGCTGGCCGGTGTCTTCATGTGGGAGCTGACCGGCGACGATGAACAGGCCAGCCTGCTCAACGCGATGCTGGCGCCCTGGCACAAGGCCCGCGTGGGCGATTGAAGGCGCCGCGCTCCGCCGGCATGGCCCGGCGGGGCGGTCAGTCGGCCCAGACGCTGTTGGGGTCGCCGTTGCGCGCCCGGCGTTGGCTGGCCAGCGCCAGGCGCGCAAAGCCGAAGGCCATCGCCAGGGCGACGGCGTCGATCCAGAACAGCGGCCAGTGCCCGGCAGCGGCGGCACGCCACAGCCAGTCACCGTTCAATGCACCATGCAGGACCGGCACCAGCGCGGTCGCGGCCGCAGCGGCCCACAGCAGTTCCCGGGCAGCCTGTGCGGGCCTGCGCAGGAATGCCCACAGCGCGCACGCGGCCCAGCTGCTGAAACAGGCCCAACGGATGCCCGGGTCGACCGCCGCGGGTGCTGCGCGTTCGAGCACCAGCGCCACCACGAACGCCAACGAGATCGCCACGCACAGGCCGATGCAGACACCGACGGTGGCACGCGCCATGTTGACGGCCGCACGCGACTGCTCGGGCTGGCGTCGCTTGCGTCGCGATTCGATCCACAGCAGGTTGCCGGAATAGAACAGGAAGGCGCCGCCGAGCCCCATCAGGAAGTACAACCAGACCACCACGCCGTTGCCGAACTCACCGAAATGAAGCGCATAGGCGGCGCTCAGCGTAGCGTGATTGGCATCGCGCTGGCCCGGCAGCTGCGTGGCCAGCACGTCGCCGGTGGCCACGTCCAGGGCGACCGCCCCCAGCGGGCCCAGCGTGCCGGTGGATTCGCCGGTGATCTCGATGGTGGCCTTTGCGTCGCCACCATTGGCCAGTTTCAGATAGGCCGGTTCGAAGTTGGCCACGCCCTGGGCGCGGGCCACTTCCAGGGCGCGCGCATGCAGGACCTGCAGGCTGCCCGGCGGTGCCGGAACGCCGCTGGCCTCGCGCACCGGAGCGGTATCCATCGCGGTCGGCACGGCCTGCAGCAGTTTGCCATCGAAGATCAGCGGATTGAGCAGTGCCATCTGTACGAACGCCAGGCAGAGCAGGGCGCCGGTAACGGCGAACATCAGATGGAAGGGCAGACTGAGCACGCCGATCACGTTGTGCGCATCCTGCCACTGCTGCTTGAGGTTGCGGCCCGGGCGCAACGCGAACAGGTCACCCAGCAGTTTCGGCAGGTGGATCACCAGGCCGCTGAGCAGGGCCATGCCGTACAGCAGGCTGACGATGCCCATTACATACACGCCGGCCACCGGCAGGCCCAGGCTGTAATGCAGCTCGTTGACCAGTTCGGCCAGACCGGTCTGCGGCGGCGTCGGGCTGCCGGCGGTGTGTCCCGGCCACGCATAGCGCCAGCTGCCGTCATCGGTCTGCCAGTAGGCCAGCGGCTGCGGATGGTCGGTGCCGGGGAAGGTCATGCCGACATGGCGGCGTGCCTCCGCGTGGGCTGCCAGCACGTCCTCGAGCAGGTGCTGTGCGTCATCCAGGTCCGCGGGCAATGCCGTCGCCGCGCCCGGCGTCTGCCACAACGGCAGGTCATGGTGGAAGAGGGTCAGGGCGCCTGCATAGAAGGCCACGAACAGGCCAAAGCCGGCGACCAGGCCGACCCAGGTGTGCAGGGTGGTGAACGTTCGCAGCGTCTGCGAGGAGAACTTCATGGGGACGGTCTCATTGCACCGCACCGGCCAGGCGCAGCAGGCCGAGCACGGCGAAGCCGGCGCCAGCACTGCCGGCCAGGGCCAGCCAGGCGTGCGCGGCGCGGCGGAAGCTGAACGCCCAGAGGGCGGCCAGCATCCACAGCGGGATGAAGGCGATCAGGGCCGGTACCAGGGCGTGCTGCCATGGGCCGGGCGGCAGCCAGGCCACCAGTCCGGTGGCGGCCGCGGCCAGCAGGAAGCCGGCGAAGATGCCGGCGAGGGCGCGGGCCCACATCAGCGCGGCTCCGCGCCGGGGCGGTGCCAGGCGGCGATGGCCGGCAGCAGCATCGCCGCCAGCATCCAGGTGCACAGCATCGCCACCAGCCCGGCGGCGAAGCCCAGTTCGGCCATCCACAGCCACAGTGCGGCCGCAGCGGCAACCAGGCCGATCTGTCGGCCAAGCCGGCCAGCCCGGCGCAGGCGCGGCCAGCGGCAATGCGGCGAGGCGGCATAGAAGGCCGTCGCCGAGAACATCGCAGACAGCACGCCCAGGCTGCAGAAGCCGAGCGTGGAAAGGCCGACAGTGATCATTGCCGGCAGCCTGCGCGGCGCGAGGGCGGCGAACGCGGGACACGGGCGGGGCCGGCGTAGGCCGGTCGGAGCGGGTGGCGCATCACGAGGTCCTGGGGGAAAGCGGGCAGGCTGGCACGGGGCGGGCTGCCTGGATATGGTAATCATTGCGATTTCAAGCTGCCAGCGACGGCCATTCAGGGGCGCGACGGGGAGTGCTTGGGCTTTCCCGCGCACTGGTCTAAAATCGCAGTCATTATCCTGACTGGAACAAGGTGGCCCGCGCCCAGCGCCGGCCGAGCGTGCGACATGAGCACTACCACCGCCCACGGTTGACCTGCCCCCGAAGGCCCTGCGTTCCAGGCGCCCTCGCGGCGCTTTTTTATTGCCCGGGCGCCTGCCCGGAGCCGCTTTCCAGCCCGCAGCGCGGGCCCCCGCACGAAGCCACTGCGATGATCAACATTACCCTTCCCGACGGCAGCCGCCGCGAGTTCGAAAACCCCGTCAGCGTCATGGACGTCGCCCAGTCGATCGGTGCCGGCCTGGCCAAGGCGACCATCGCCGGCTCGGTCGATGGCGTGCTGGTCGATGCCAGCGACGTCATCGATCACGATGCCAGCCTGCGCATCATCACCGCCAAGGACGAGGAGGGCGTGGAGATCATCCGCCACTCCTGCGCCCACCTGGTCGGCCATGCCGTCAAGCAGCTGTACCCGGACGTGAAGATGGTCATCGGCCCGGTGATCGCCGAGGGCTTCTACTACGACATCTACTCCGAGCGCCCGTTCACCCCGGACGACATGGCCGCGATCGAGAAGCGCATGGGTGAACTGATCGCCCAGGACTACGACGTCATCAAGAAGATGACGCCGCGCGCGGAAGTGATCGAGATCTTCAAGGCGCGTGGCGAGGACTACAAGCTGCGCCTGATCGAGGACATGTCCGACGACATCCAGGCCATGGGCATGTACTACCACCAGGAGTATGTGGACATGTGCCGTGGCCCGCACGTGCCGAACACGCGCTTCCTGAAGGCCTTCAAGCTGACCCGCATTTCCGGTGCGTACTGGCGTGGTGACGCGCAGAACGAGCAGCTGCAGCGCATCTACGGCACCGCCTGGGCCGACAAGAAGCAGCTCGATGCCTACATCAAGCGCATCGAGGAAGCCGAAATGCGCGACCACCGCCGCATCGGCAAGCAGCAGGACCTGTTCCACCTGCAGGAAGAGGCGCCGGGCCTGGTGTTCTGGCACCCCAAGGGCTGGGCGCTGTGGCAGGTGGTCGAGCAGTACATGCGCAAGGTCTATCGCAACAGCGGCTATGGCGAAGTGCGCTGCCCCCAGATCCTGGACGTGAGCCTGTGGAAGAAGTCAGGTCACTGGGACAACTACCAGGACAACATGTTCTTCACCGAGTCGGAGAAGCGCACCTACGCGGTCAAGCCGATGAACTGCCCGGGCCACGTCCAGGTGTTCAACCAGGGCCTGCACAGCTACCGCGACCTGCCGATCCGCTACGGTGAGTTCGGTTCCTGCCACCGCAACGAGCCCTCCGGCGCACTACACGGCATCCTTCGCGTGCGCGGCTTCACCCAGGACGACGGCCATGTGTTCTGCACCGAGGCGCAGATCGAATCCGAGGTGACCGCCTTCCACCAGCAGGCGCTGGCGGTCTACCGGCACTTCGGCTTCGAGGAGATCCAGATCAAGATCGCGCTGCGGCCGGAATCGCGGCTGGGCGATGACGCCACCTGGGACAAGGCCGAGGGCGCACTGCGCTCGGCGCTGGCCAGCTGCGGCGTGGAGTGGCAGGAACTGCCGGGCGAGGGCGCCTTCTACGGCCCGAAGATCGAGTACCACCTGAAGGACGCCATCGGCCGTACCTGGCAGCTGGGCACGATGCAGGTCGACTTCATGATGCCCGGCCGCCTGGGCGCCGAGTACGTGGACGAGAACAGCCAGAAGAAGCACCCGGTCATGCTGCACCGGGCGATCGTCGGCTCCATGGAGCGTTTCATCGGCATCCTGATCGAGCACCATGCCGGCCAGTTCCCGGCCTGGCTGGCGCCGACCCAGGTGGTGGTGGCCAACATTACCGACGCCCAGGCCGACTACGTCTCGGGCGTGACCAAAACCCTTGCGGAGCAAGGCTTCCGCGTCAGCTCGGATTTGCGTAACGAGAAGATCGGCTATAAAATCCGCGAGCATACGTTGCAGCGCGTGCCCTACCTGCTGGTCATTGGTGACCGCGAGAAGGAAAATGGGGCTGTGGCGGTGCGTACGCGTTCTGGCGAAGACCTGGGCAGCATGAGCCTGCAGGCCTTCATCGAGCGGCTCCAGGCCGAGGGCGCGTAAGCAAAGGTCCGGTCCGGGGGCACAGGCACCCGGACCGGTTCGATACCCTTGGGAGAACGTAATATCAGCACCCCTGACAACAAACAGAACCGCAAGAATCAGGAAATCCGTGTGCCGCGCGTCCGCGTGATCGGCAGTGACGGAGAAATGATCGGCGTGTTGTCGCGCGACGAAGCGCTGTCCATGGCCGAAGATGAAGGCCTGGACCTGGTCGAAATCCAGCCGCAGGCCGATCCGCCGGTCTGCAAGATCATGGACTTCGGCAAGTTCAAGTTCGAAGCGCAGAAGAAGGCCAGCGAGGCCAAGAAGAAGACCAAGCAGGTCGAGATCAAGGAAGTGAAGTTCCGTCCGGTCACGGACGAGGGCGACTACCAGATCAAGCTGCGCAAGATGCGCGGGTTCCTTGAAGAAGGCGACAAGATCAAGGTCAACATCCGTTTCCGTGGCCGTGAAATGAGCCACCAGGAACTGGGTCGCGAAATGGCCAACCGGATCGAGACCGATCTGGGCGAGGACATCGTCATTGAATCCCGTCCGCGCCTGGAAGGGCGTCAGATGGTCATGATGATCGCGCCGAAGAAGAAGACCTGAGGCCTGACGGGCCGCCTTCCGGGGCGCCTGGCTGAATGGTTCAGGGTAAGGGGACGCCACTGGCGTCCCTTTGCTTTTGCAGGATGCCGGTGAAATGCCGGCGCAAGGGGTGCTGGGGCTGGTGGCAGGGCGGTTTTGCCTGTATCATGCCCGGCTCGACCCACCCAGGACGGGTCGTACGCCGATCATGGCAGGACGGAAAGAGCGGCCCAGGCCGCCGCCAGATCAGTCAGAAACCAGGGTCAAATCCCATCAAGGACATTGCAATGCCCAAGATCAAGACCAACCGGGCAGCGGCCAAGCGTTTCCGCAAGACCGCCTCGGGCAAGTACAAGTGCGGCCACGCCAACCGTAGCCACATCCTCACGAAGAAAGCGACCAAGCGTAAGCGTAATCTGCGTCAGACGGGCCATGTCCGTGCAGAAGACGCAGGCCGTCTGGACCGCATGCTCCCTTACCTCTGAGGAACTGAAAAATGGCACGAGTTAAGCGTGGCGTACAGGCGCGTCGCCGCCACAAGAAGATTCTGGATCTCGCCAAGGGCTATTACAACGCCCGCCGCAAGGTCTTCCGCGTCGCCAAGCAGGCGGTCATCAAGGCACAGCAGTACGCCTACATCGGCCGTAAGCAGAAGAAGCGCAACTTCCGTTCGCTGTGGATCACCCGCATCAATGCGGCTGCCCGCATCAATGGTCTGAGCTACAGCCGCTTCATGAACGGCCTGCTGAAGGCCGGCATCACCCTGGACCGTAAGGTCCTGGCTGACATCGCCGTGCACGACGCAGCCGGCTTTGCCGCGCTGGCCGAAAAGGCCAAGGGCGCGCTGGCGGCATAAGTCCTTCCCGATGCCGTTGCCGTTCATCCGGAACGGTGTCAGGTCAAGGCAATGCATGGGGAAGGGCGCAAGTCCTTCCCCATTCTTTTTTGGGTCCCGGCGTGGCCACGGCGACGCGGGGACGGCGGTGGCGACAGGGGTCGGCCCTTCGCCTGCCGCGATGGCAGATCGACTGGAGTTCCGGCCCCCCATGAGCGACATCCAATCCCTCACCACCCAGGCGCTGGCCGAGGTGGCTGCTGCACAGAGCCCCGACGTGCTGGAGCAACTGCGCGTGGCCCTGCTCGGCAAGAGCGGCAGCATCACTGCGCAGCTCAAGCAGCTCGGCGCCCTGCCGGCCGACGAGCGCAAGGCCGCCGGTGAAGCGATCAACCAGGCCCGCGACGCACTGACCCGCGCGCTGGGCGAGCGCAAGGCGCTGCTGGAGGATGCGGCACTGGATGCGCGCCTGGCCGCCGAAGCCATCGACATCACCCTGCCGGGCCGCAATGGCGAACGCGCCGGCCTGCACCCGATCACCCGTACCCTGGAGCGCATCACCGGCATCTTCGGCCGACTGGGCTACGAGTTGTCGGAAGGGCCGGAGATCGAGGATGACTGGCACAACTTCGAGGCGCTGAATTTCCCGCCGCACCACCCGGCGCGCGCCATGCATGACACCTTCTACTTCGGTGACGGCCGCCTGCTGCGTACGCACACCTCCGGTGTGCAGGTGCGCTACATGGGCAACCATGCGCCGCCGCTGCGCATGATCGCCGCCGGCAAGGTGTACCGCAGCGACAGCGACCAGACCCACTCGCCGATGTTCCATCAGGTGGAAGGCCTGCTGGTGGACGAGCACTCGACCTTCGCCGACCTGAAGGGCACGCTGGCCGAATTCGTCCGTGCCTTCTTCGAGCGCGACTTCGAGATGCGCTTCCGTCCCAGCTACTTCCCGTTCGTCGAGCCCGGTGCGGAAGTGGACATCGCCTGGCAGCAGCCCGATGGCAGCACCCGCTGGCTGGAAGTGCTCGGCTGCGGCATGGTCCATCCGAACGTGCTGCGCAGCGTCGGCATCGATCCTGAGCGCTACACCGGTTTCGCCTTCGGCATGGGCGTGGAGCGTTTCGCGATGCTGCGCTACGGCGTCAACGATCTGCGCGCGTTCTTCGAGAACGATGTGCGCTTCCTGAAGCAGTTCGCGTAACGCATTCGGCAACGCCGGGCCCAGCCTGGCGGACTCAAACATTCGACGGCCCAGGCGCCTGCGCCGGGTCCACCAGGGTGACAACATGAAATTCTCCGAAAACTGGCTGCGCAGCCACGTCCCCACCCGCGCGTCGCGCGATGAGCTGAGTGCGGTGCTGACCGCGATCGGCCTGGAAGTGGAAGACGTGACCGCGTTGGGCGAGGGCCTGCAGCACGTGGTGGTGGCGCGCATCGTCGAGGCCGTGCGCCATCCCGAAGCGGACCGCCTGCAGGTCTGCCGGGTCGATGCCGGGCAGGGCGAGCTGCTGCAGATCGTCTGCGGCGCACCGAACGCGCGTCCGGGCCTGGTCGCGCCGCTGGCGATGGTCGGTGCGCAGATCGGCGAACTGAAGATCAAGCCGGCCAAGCTGCGGGGTGTCGAGTCCAACGGCATGCTGTGCTCGGCGAAGGAGCTGGGCCTGGACAACGATGCTTCCGGCCTGCTGGAACTGCCCGCGGATGCCCCGGTCGGCCAGACCCTGGTCGACTACCTGGGCCTGCCCGATGCCAGCATCGAGATCAAGCTGACCCCGAACCGTGCCGACTGTTTCAGCGTGCGCGGCATCGCCTACGACGTAGCGGCCGCCACCCGCAGCCAGGTGCTGGACTTCGCTGCAGCACCGGTCGCCGCCGTCGGCAGCCGCGAGCTGTCGATCCGGCTCGACGCCGGCGCCGAGGCGCCGCGTTACCTGGGGCGCGTCATCGAGGGCCTGAACCCTGCGGCGAAGACCCCGCTGTGGATGGCCGAGCGCCTGCGCCGCAGTGGCGTGCGTCCGGTGTCGCTGCTGGTCGACATCACCCAGTACGTGATGCTGGAACTGGGTCAGCCGATGCATGCCTATGACCTGGGCACCCTGCAGGGCAGCATCGCCGTGCGACGCGCACGCGCAGGCGAGAACCTGAAGCTGCTCGATGGCCGCGATGCCGTGCTGGACGACAGTTTCCTGGTCGTGACCGATGCTGATCGCGCGGTGGGCCTGGCGGGTCTGATGGGGGGCTTCGATTCCCGTGTGACCGACGCGACCACCAGCGTGTTCCTGGAGGCTGCGCACTTCGCGCCGGCAGCGATCATGGGCCGTGGCCGCAAGCTGGGCCTGCACACCGATGCCGGCCACCGCTTCGAGCGCGGCGTCGATCCGGCGCTGCCGCGCACCGCCATCGAGTACGCCACCCGCCTGGTGCTGGACCTGGCCGGCGGCACCCCGGCACCGGTCACCGAGGCCGTGCGCGAGGCTGACCTGCCCCGGCCGGCCACCATCGCGCTGCGCCGCGCGCGCATTACCCGCGTGCTCGGCATCACCATCGAGGATGCCGAAGTGGAGCGCATCCTGCGCGCGCTGGGCATGGAGGTGGTCGCCACGGCCGACGGCTGGCAGGTCACCGCACCGAGCCGCCGTTTCGATATCGCCATCGAAGAGGACCTGATCGAAGAGCTGGCCCGCATCCATGGCTACGAGCAGATTCCCACCACCCTGCCGGGCGGTGCCGCGCGCGTGGCGATGCCGAGCGAGACCCAGCTCGACACCCTCAGCGTGCGTCGCCAGCTGATCGCGCGCGACCTGCAGGAAACCCTCAATTTCGCCTTCGTCGACGATGCGCTGCTGACCCAGTGGCAACTGCGCGACGATCTGGTGCCGCTGGCCAATCCACTGTCGGCCGAACTGGCGGTGATGCGCCCGTCGCTGCTGCCGGGCCTGGTGGCCACGCTGGGCCGCAACGCCGCGCGCCAGTTGGGCCGGGTGCGCCTGTTCGAGATCGGCCGCGTGTTCGCCCGCCAGGCGGGGGAGGGCCAGCCGGCGCCGCTGGAAACTCCGCGTGTTGCTGCCGCGGTGTGCGGCGATGCGCAGGCGGTGCAGTGGGGTCTGCCTTCCCGCAAGGTCGATTTCCATGACCTGAAGGGTGATCTGGAGTCCCTGGCTGCTGCCAGTGGTGCCTCGCTGGAGTTCCGCCCGTCGAGCCGTGCGCATGGCCACCCGGCGCGCTCGGCCGAGGTGTTCCGCGACGGGGTTGCGATCGGCTGGATCGGCCAGATCCACCCGCGCCTGGCCAAGGCGATGGACATCGAGGCCGACGTCTACGCCTTCGAGCTGGACCTGGAGCCGCTGTCGGCGCGCCGCCTGCCGCGTGCCGGCGAGCTGTCGCGCTTCCCGGCGGTGCGCCGCGACCTGGCGTTCCTGGTGCCGGAGCAGGTGGCCTGGAGCGATCTGGCCGCCACGGTCCGCCAGGCCGCCGGCCCGCTCCTGCGCGAGCTGAACCTGTTCGACCGCTATGTGGGCCAAGGGGTCGAGCCGGGATTCAAGAGTCTCGCTATGGGCTTGATTTTGCAGGACAAGTCGCGCACTCTGACGGACCGCGACGTGGATGCGGTGGTGGCCGAGGCGGTCACCGCCATCGAGCGTGAACACCACGCCCGGATCCGCGGCTGAGCGGGCAGCACTCGGGGGTAGCAGGCAATGGCATTGACCAAGGCGGAGATGGCGGAAAAGCTGTTCGACGAAGTCGGTCTGAACAAGCGTGAAGCCAAGGAATTCGTCGACGCGTTTTTCGATGTGCTGCGTGAAGCATTGGAACAGGGACGTCAGGTGAAGCTGTCGGGCTTCGGCAATTTCGACCTGCGGCGCAAGAACCAGCGTCCGGGCCGCAATCCGAAGACCGGCGAGGAAATTCCGATTTCCGCCCGTACGGTGGTCACCTTCCGTCCGGGCCAGAAGCTCAAGGAAAGGGTGGAAGCTTATGCTGGATCCGGGCAGTAACCGCGAACTACCGCCGATCCCGGCCAAGCGCTACTTCACCATCGGTGAGGTGAGCGAGCTGTGCGACGTCAAGCCGCACGTGCTGCGCTACTGGGAAACCGAGTTTCCCAGCCTTGAGCCGGCCAAGCGCCGCGGCAACCGCCGCTACTACCAGCGCCATGACGTGCTGATGGTGCGGCAGATCCGCAGCCTGCTGTACGAACAGGGCTACACGATCGGCGGTGCCCGCCTGCGTCTGGAGGGCCCCGATGCCCGCGAGGAATCGGCGCTGAGCAACCAGATCATCAAGCAGGTGCGGATGGAGCTGGAAGAAGTGCTGCAATTGCTTCGCCGGTGACCCAAATCCCGTGTGATCCGCTATACTTCACGCCCCGCCGCACTGGCGGGAACATCGCAGCATCAGTCGGGGCGTAGCGCAGCCTGGTAGCGCATCTGCCTGGGGGGCAGAGGGTCGTCGGTTCGAATCCGGCCGTCCCGACCAAATACTGCGAAAGAACAAGGGCTTGCGCCATACGGTGCAGGCCCTTTTTCGTTGTGGTCACTACGTGTCCACTATTCCACCACTATCGCGGCAGCGCGATACCCGTGGTGACCGGCTGCCAGGGCGCTTCGTGGCCACCCAGATAATGCTCGGTCATCGATGCGTTTCCGTGTCCCATGAGCGCCTGAATCTGCTCCGTTGTCCAGCCAGTTTCGCGCAGCAGTGCGCCGCCCAAGCTGCGGATCTCGTGGAAGGTTGGCGGCGCATCCCCCGTGATGCCGGCGGCATCGCGTGCGGTGGCGAAAGCGCGCGACAGCTGCTCGGGCAGCACCTGCGTGTGGTGCGTGCGCGTCTTGGCGCGCTTGTCCTGCGGCTTGGCGCGCTCTGGCAGCCGGTGAATCACGAACGGCGAAGCCACGTCATCCTTGCACCGCTTGAGCAGGTCCGCCAGCGGGCCTGCAGTGGCGATCTGTAGCCGAACGTTCGTCGAGCCCTCGGTTTTCGATGGCACCACCCACAGGTGGCCGTCGCGCACGTCGGTGAACTTCACCGTCACCACGTCCTCGCGGCGCAGCAGCGTCACCAGCGACAGGTCCATGGCGTTGCGCAGCCATGGTGCGGCCTTGTCCCATATCGCCCGGTAGACGTCCAGCGTAAGGCGCATGCGCTTCCGCTCGTGCTGGAATCGGCGCGTGGCCAAGGCGGGATTGGTGTCGATCCAGCCTTCTTCCACCGCACAGGCGAGGATCCACCCCAGCACCAGCCTGAACTGCTGGCGCGCGCGGTCGGATTCGGTCACCTCGCGGATAAAGGTGGCGCACACCTTCACCGACACGTCGGCTACCGGCTTCGAACCCAGCCCGGCCTCGATGCGGCGAATCACGCTTTCGTAGACCTCGGCCGTCTTCGGCGCCCACTTCCTGCCGGGCACGTCATCGCGGCGGAACACGACAATCGCATCAGCCACCGTCTCGCCGGGCGCCAGCACCTTCGATACCAGGTCGTTGCTGGGCATCAGCATGGCATTGAGCTTCTTGGCCGCGGCGAAGGCCTTGGCCTTGTCCTTGCCCATCGAATGCTCTTTGCGCGTGATCGGGTGCCGGTACTTGAAACCGTCCCTATGGGCGTACAGGTTCTGCGGCCAGTCTCGGCGGCCGGGCTTGCGGACACGTCCCATCATGGCAGGTTACGCCGCATCGGCCAGGACGCGCGCCACGAGATCGTCGCCGCCGGCGAGCCATTCGTGTTCGTCGATGAACCAGGTGCCGCCGACCTTGCGGCCGGGCAGTTTGCCCTCGCGCAACAGCCGCTGCAGAACCTGCAGGGACGGGCGGCTGCCCTCTTCAAAGTAGCGGTCCAGCCACCGCTCGGGGGTCATCAATTGCATGCTGGTCTCCTTCAGTTCGTGGCCAGCGCAGCGCGCAGCTGCTCGTCTGGATCCGGGTAGCAGTCCATGTAGGCGCCGATCACTTCGGCCGCGACTTGCGGGACGATGGCATTGCCGCCGGCGCGCAACTTACCCACTCGGGCGGGAACCCCATGAGCCAGAAGACGAATTCCGGGTTCAAAGCGCCGGGCTTTTCCATCGTGGCCAGTGAGCCATCCGGCGCCGTCCCAAGGGGAGTGTGCTGCACGTAATCCGGCAGCACCGCCATCCCATGCCCTCGCGCCTTCTTCTCCGCGATGTACTCCGGGGAGTGCGCTGGCATGTGATCCCTGGCGCAAGGTGTCGGCCACAAGGCTTGTGCCAGTACACAGTGATCCAGCCGATCGTTGGCTCTGGAGGCACCGTTCTTCCTGGTGAGTGCTGCAGGGGAAGTGCCCTTGTGCATGCACGTCGTTGGCGTGGGCCACAAACCAGAGCCGGTCCCGTCGGTGGGGCGCGTCGACGGCACAAGCTGGGACAACGACCGCCCGGCAGGCGTAGTCCTCTGCTTCCAGGTCAGCAGACACTCCGTCGAGCCAGTTCTTGCCAACCGCCGCCGCAACCTGTTCTCCCATGACGACAGCGGGCCGTCTGGCACGGATGAGGCGAAGGAAGTGGGGCCACAGGTGCCGATCGTCATCCTGGGCTTTTCCTTTACCCGCGACGGAGAACGGCTGGCACGGGGCGCTGCCGGTCCACAGCTCGCGGTCGTCGGACCACCCAGCAAGTCGAGCTGCAAGGGACCAACCGGCGATGCCGGCGAAGAAGTGGCATTGCCGGTATCCGGCGAGGTCTGAGGGTTGAACATCGGTGATGCTCCTGGTGTCGACGTGGCCGGGCGGGATCAGCCCGGCATCGATGAGATTGCGGATCCACTGCGCGGCGTAGGGATCCCATTCGCTGTAGTAGTTCAATGAAATCCCTCGCGTTCTTGGCAATAGCTGCTGCGTGCAGCTACTCTCCCTTCTCCATAAATGTGCGAGAGGCAAGGATGTCGCTGAAGGAAATGGGCCGATCGCGTTCGGCTGTGTACAAAGGAACCAAGTACAGCGCCAAAGGTCGCTTTTCCGTTCAAGGCGGATACGCAGCCGAGTACCGTATTGGGCTTTCTGCGACCGACCCTTGGGTTCTTTGTGAGGGCCGATTCGAGAGCTGGCAGGAAGCTCTCGAACATGCTCAGGTCGCCGCCCGCGCTGCCATAGACAAGCTGCAGGAATAGGCGCCTATCCATTGCCCACCGCCTTGCCGTCGATCAGAAGCCGCTTCACGTAGTCGCTGATTGCTTTGCGCTTCTTCTGGCTCAGGGATCCAGCGTGGGCGCTGAGTGCGGTGTGGATCGCCTGTTCAAGATCCTCAGCATGTCCCTGGGACCAGCGACCTTGGTCCAGGGCCTGCGCGGGCGGGGCGGCGTAGACCTCGCCCGATCCGTCTTCATCGGTGATTGCCCGGTCGGAGACGATCAGAACGTCGCCCACTTCTAGGTCGGCAATCCCGCCCTCCGTCAGCCAGTCGACGTAGCGGTCGCCTTCGCCGTCGCGCCGAACGGTGGCCACAGCCTCAACGGTTACCGGCTCCTGCCCCCCCCGGCTGGCTTGCCGCCATGCGATAGACGGCCCGGTCCCAAGCAACGCCCGACATGCCGCCGTTGTGCTGGCCGCCGTCCACCATCTCGCGGTAGAGGGCATTGAGCCGCGCGTCGATTTCGGTGTCGGGGATCTGCCCCACCGGCTGGCGGGCGGCGAGTGCAGCTTCGCCTTCTGACAGGAGCTTCATCTCCTCGTTCGGGCTGGGACTGCCGTAGTCTCCATCCACAACGTCGGAACGATTGCGGAAATACTCGACTGCCTCGCAGGCGAAGGAGCGAAGCGCATCCCCCTGACCACCCGGGGAGGGCTGGGCGGAGAGGGCTTCGATTGCGATTCCGAGCGCCTCATACACATCACACCAGCGAGGCCGCAGTCCCTGCCTTGGGCTGCTGCGCAGGTAGGTGAGGTACTGGCGAAGAAAGGTTGCAGCCCTTGTGCTTCGGCTATCACCCAGCCTCGCGCTACCGCCGGTCGCCATAGCATCCAGCAGCGCCGGTCCATCCCCGCGCAGCTCGCGCACGCGGTTGGCTACGTCCATCTTGCTCATGCCCGGCTGGCCGAAGAGCGCTTCGGCGATCTGTGCGTCGAGGCGCTGCTCTGCGCCGTCTGCCATCGTGGTGTTCATGCTTGCGACTCCTTGCTATCGAGGGCGCGCGCTGTGCGCGGCGAGGTGCTCCCAGCGTTCGGCTTCGCCCACGTAGTACTCGTGGCGCTCCTGCCGGACGGTGGCGGTGAACTGCACGTCGTGCAGTGCGCGCTCGGCGGCGGCGCGGTTGGCCGCTGCCATGCGGGCTGGGTCGTGATCGAAAATGTCGAGCTGGTCATGCACGACATACCTCCCAGGCTTGGGCCATGGCAGAATGCCGGCGAGTCCACAGGGGGATCTTCAGGTGAGTGTCTTGGTGCACGTAGGTAAAGCTGCGACGACTGGACTTGACTGGACCGCCATATCCGCCGTTGCTACTGGCTTCGCGGCGGTAGTTGCTCTGCTTGTAGGCGTCCTGCCCGTATGGATCGATCGCACAGCGAAGAAGAGGCAGGCGATTGCGCTTGCGAAGGTGCTCGCCGATGACCTTGCAATCCAAGCGATTACTATCCGCGCCGTGCTCGAAGTGCCCACATCGGGGGTGGCCGATGCGTGGGAGTACGATCAGATGACCAAGTCTCTCTCCGTACTTAGTTCGGCTCAGGCGCGGGAACTGATTCCCTTCAGCCAATACTTGCCTAGAAACGTTGAGAATGAAGTAACGAAGGGAGTGGCACTGCTCTCTGCCGCTGAGAAGCGGCGAGTCCATCTGTTTACGCCTGAGCCAGGTCAGCGGTACAACGTAGAGGGCGACTTGTCTTGGTACAGAGAAGTCGCTGATGGACTCTCCAATCTCCGGCAGGCCTTGGCGACCTGGCTCAACCTTGAACTCGTGGCTATCGAGGAGCCTGGAATGAACCTCGGCAAAGGGCTTAAAGAGAACGCAGGCGCAGATCGTACGGATTGGCAAGGCGCCAAGAGGCTCGCGCACATTGCAAGTAAGTACGAGTAGCAATGGTGGTTGGATCACGACGACGGCGCAGTAGATGGGAAGGGCCAGGTGGCGCATTACTCGCTCTCCCGTTCGGTGGGGCGCTCGGCCTGCGCGGGCGCCCATCCGACGGGTGGGGTGATTGGCGGGATGCCGACGGCCATGGCGGCGAAGAAGTCGTGGTCGGTCACGGCGCACCGCCTGCGCGCTTGGCCGGGTTCTCGATCTCCACCCACTCGCCGCTGGCGATGGCGCGTTCGAATGCACAGGCCATCGCGTTCTGCTGCCCGGTCCGGGTGTGGATGACCGAGTGGCCGTCTGCGAAAACCTCCACATAGGCGGTGTCGTCGCGGAAGCCGGCGCGGTTGACGTAGCACTTGGAAGTCGCGGCGCTCATGCAGCACCTGCCTGTGCGCGCGCTGCGCGCCGAGCGGCGGCGACAGCACCTGCAGCGCTCTGGCCGTGCCGCAGGACGGCATTGGCGGCGATGCTGGCGGCGATGCTGGCGGCGATGACGACTTGGTAAGGGAGGAGGCCCCATCGGCGCCCGGCGCGGGCGACGATGCTGGCGCCGGCAGCCGCACGCTGTGCATTGGAGTGGTTGGCGATGATGGCGCTCATGCGGCGGCGTCGTGCTGCGCTGCGCGCAGCTGCTTAGCTGCTGCCAGCAGCTGACACGCATGCTGCTCGGCCTCTTCGACGGTGAGATGCAGGCGGGCAGCGCCCATGTCTGCGATGACGCGCTCGCTGACGGGGTCAGCGGTCACATTGATTGCTGCCGAGCGGCAGCCCAAGGAAAGGGTGGCCATGCGTGATCTCCTGCGCCCGCCCCGGGATGGGGCTTGATGGGCTGCTTGGAGATAAATTTACCAAACGGTAATTGGTAGTCAATACCAAAAGGTAAATTTATTCTAAGTATCGTGAACGAACGTGGATTCGTTCATTTTTCCTCGTATCTCCATGATGACGAGGAAGTGAAAGGACTGCGACAATCGCCCAGCCGCGCGAGCGCAGTAGTCCGCGAGGCGACTCAAGACAAACAGGGGGACAAGGATGAACAAGATTTTTGCGGGCGCATTGCTCGCGCTTACGCTCACTGGCTGCGCTACGCATAAGGATTGGTCTGCAACCGGTGGAAGTCGCGCCGACGGAGTAGTCCGTTTGTCATTCGAGCACGGCGCTTTCGAGAAGCCCGTTCTCGATGAATCGCAAGCTCTTTCTCTTGCGACCAAGCGCTGTGCTACTTGGGGATACACAGGAGCAGAAGCCTTCGGAGGTACTACCTCCCAGTGCAACATGGGCGGTGGTTTCGGCGGTTGCGATCGCTTCCTGGTCACCAAGGAATACCAGTGCACCGGCCAAGGTAACGGGCAAGTTCCTTCGGTCCAAGTGCCGGCTAACTCCAGTGATGGCGCTTCAGTGCCAGTCGGCAAGAAGTGGTTCTAACGAAAAGCCCCGCTGTTGCGGGGCCTTTCTTTTGCTAGAACTTGCGCAGTCCAGCGTGTATGAGGGCCTTGCCTAGGACGACAAGGTCACCAGTGTCTGGCTTGTAGGCAGGGAAGTCGGTGTTGACGCTGACGACATAGAGTCCATCACCACGCTTCTGGAGCATCTTGATCTGCGTTTCTCCGCCCACGTTGATCAGGTAGTAGTCGTCTCCGTCGAAGTAGTCGCAGCTTGTGTCGATCCAGACAATGTCCCCATCTTCTAGCTTCGGCCGCATCGAGGGGCCGCGCCCGGTGATGATCTGGATTCGCCCAGGGCGGGGTAGATATCCCAGCTTCCTGCGAACCTCCCACTCCGCGACCTCAATCGTCTTGATGACCTCTGGGTAGTCCTGGTTGACCATCCCTGCACCCATTCCAGCCCCCCCTTCGAACAAGTCGAAGCGAACGTAGCCGGAGGGGGTCTCAGGGCCAGAGATTGGCGTGGCCGCTGTCGCGCTCGCTTCCTCGCTGAGGTATCCGGCCGGCATGCCAGCGGCAGCCTCTAGGCTTGCAGCCCGCTTCTCTCCGAACGACTTGTTCTTCAGCAGCCCGGAGAGTTCGCCTTGGTTGATCCCGGCCGCTTGGACAAACGCCGCCTGCACGCCCTCGTGGCGTTCGTCGATCCACTGCTTCAGGCGCTTCCTGCGCAGAGCCACTGCCGCGGTATCTGTCTTCATTCGCGGATTTTCAGTTACCGAAAGGTAATTTACCAAACGGTATTGACAAGAAATTACCGTATGGTAATTTTCAACGCATGGAGACTCTTCGCTCATACCTGTCCACCCTAATCCCCGCCGAACAGGCTGAGTTCGCCGCGCGGGCTGGAACCACCATCGGTTACCTGCGCAAGGCCCTGAGCAAAGGCCAGCGGTTCGACGGCGCCTTGGTTCGGCGCTTGTCGATGGAAAGCGCCGGTTCGGTGTCGCTTACCGACCTGCGCCCGGATATCTGGCCTGGTGAAGAGCAGCCGCAGCCGACGGTGGTTGAACGGATCCGTGGCGAGGTGGACAGCCGCATGAGCAAGCGCGCGCTGCGCGCGCGGCTGGGCCTGTCGGCGGACAAGCAGCTGGCCAAGGTGCTGGGCCTGCCGCTGGAGCAGGTGGAGGGCTGGCCGGAGGAGGGCGCCTTGCCGGCGCTGCCGGAGATCCAGCGCCTGCTGGGTGTCCAGGAGCAGGCGCAGGCGCCGAGCGGACCGCAGGACCCGGACGAGAACCGAATCATCCCCGTGGAGGCTGCCTGAAATGCGCGCGCTGAAACAGCGGCTGGCGATCCATAGGCGCCAGCGCGCCTTCGAACAATGGGAAATGCTCGCCGCCCGACTTGCGTCCGGCGTCCACATCGACGCCAAAGAGCTGGAGAACTGGGCGCAGCACAGAACGCCCGCTGATGACCAGGTCCAGAGGTTCTCCGTCCCAGCCGGCTCGGCTGGGCTGCCGGAATCGACGCTCTTTGCGCGAATCAGCAGCCCCAGAATCTGGCTCCGCGACTGGCTGACAGCCCCTTCGAAGAAGGAGCTGGAACAGCAGGCAGCCCGGCGTATGGCCAGACGGCAAAGGATTTCAGCGCGGCTTGCTGAGCGCGAGGCCCAAGGGCTGGTCAGTAAATGGTGATTTCCTTCGCCGCGTCGCGCACCTGTTCGGCTTCGAGCGGCGAGAGGTCGCGGGAGTCCTCGCGCAACTGGTCGATCACCGCGTTCTCGAACGTCGCTTGGTCCACGACCTTGTGTTTGATCAGCGCTTTGACGACGGCCTGGGTCGCCCTGAGTTCCGTGATCACTTCCTTCAACGAGTTCATGTCGCCCTCCTTGCGGGCTGTTCGTGTGGAAACGCCAGCGTAGCGCAAGGAGGGCGGCGCCCGTCGTCCGTGAGTTGTTGATCTCCATAGCGGCCATGTTGCCGCGCAACAGAGTACCCGTCATGAAGCCCAAGCCCCATTTCCTGCCTAAGCGCCAGACGGTGATCTACGGATTCACCGAGCAGATGTTGCGCGAAACCGGCTCCAACCGCCGCAGCTTCGCCATGGCGGTGGCTGACACGTATCTCTCATTGCTGGGTGAAGACGACCGCGAGGTGCCGTTCCGCATCACCTTGGGCGGCGACGGCGATGCCGACAAGAAGCACAACGGCCAGATTCTCGGACGCTACCTCGATGGCGTGGTGAAGACGCTGCCAGCCGATCTGGAAGACGCCTGGGTGATGAGCCTGCCGGAGCCTTACCGCAGCAACTGCGAGCGGGAACTCTCTCGCCGGCGCGGAATCCTGCCGATCCGCATCGACGCGATCGACACCGCAGCGGACACCGTAGGTGTTGGCCAGCTGATGAAGGACTTCGGCGACCTCTGCGCCGCGATCAGCCCGGCAGTGGCAGATGGCGTGATCGACGAGAAGGACCGCCCGCACGGGCACAAGATCATCAACGAGTCGGATGACCTGGTCATCAGCGCGCTGACCTTCCGCAAGGCGGTAATCCGCGCCATGGGCCTGGAGCAGGCCGTATGAGCGCTCTCGCCCGCGCCACCGATATCGACACCAGCCACGCAGCCGGCGCGCACGTGGTCAGCAGCGGCCTGCAGGCCGTGCAGCAGGACAAGGCCGCCCGTGCTGTCACACAGAACCCTGGCATGACCAGCCATGAGCTGTCGCAGGCGACCGGCTTGGACCGCTACATGCTGGCACGCCGGTTGCCGGAGCTCATCAAGGAAGGGCGCGTGTATCGCGGCCAGAGCAGGCGCTGCAAGGTCAGCGACCGTTCGGCGTGCACCTGGTGGCCGGTGGCCCCGGGCCAGAACATGCCGTTGGGGCTCTGACATGTCGACCATCATCATGTCGCAGTGCTGGCCTCTGCAGGGCCTGAGCGTCACGCAGAAGGCGGTGTTGATCTCGCTGGCCGATCAGGCAAACGACGACGGCGTGTGCTGGCCGGCGGTGGGCACCATTGCCGCGCGCTGCTGCATGTCCGCGCGCGCTGTGCGGACCGCGATGGATCATCTGGAAACCGTGGGCCTGCTGACCCGCGACCGCCGGTTTAACAGCAGCACGGTCTACAAGGTAACCCCCGCCAGCTTCGACAAGGCCGCGGCGCCGTCGAAGGCCGGCCGCAAGGCGGGGAAAGCAGGTACTGCACCGGGCGCAGGGGGTGCGCCCCATGCAGGGGGTGCGCCCGATGCAGGAGGGGATGCGCCCCATGCAGGAGGGGATGCACCGGGCGCAGGTCTGGGGGTGCGCCCCGTGCCGCCTAACCGTCATATAACCCTCAATGAACCGTCAGAAGAACCGTCATCTCCGGCGGGCCTGCCGGCAGTGGATTCCGAGACCGAATTGCAGGCGGCCTGCCGGGCCACCTGGGTGGCCTACGCCAGCGCTTACCGCGACCGCCACGGTGTTGCGCCGGTCCGCAACGCGAAGGTCAACGCCAACGTCCGACAGATCGTGCAGCGGCTGGGCCACAGCGAGGCACCGCTCGTCGCCGCGTGGTTCCTGACCGTCAACGAGCGCTACGTGGTGCAGAACATGCACGACCTGGGCTCGCTGCTGGCGAAGTGCGAGGCATACCGCACGCAGTGGGTCACCGGCCGCCAGATGACGCAGGCCAGCGCCCAGCAGCAGGACCAGACGCAGTCGAACGCCAACGCGGTCGAAGAGGCCAAGAAACTGCTGCGGAAGATCAAGGGGGCCAGCCATGCTCAATGACTTCGAGCAGGAGCGGCTGGTCGAGCTGCTGGTAGCAACCGCCGAGGTGATCGGCGACCGGATCAGCCCGAGCGCCGCCGTGTTCATGGTTGCGGATCTGGCGCAGTACCCGCTGCCGATGCTGGAGCGCGCGCTGGCATCGTGCCGCCGAGAGTTGAAAGGGCGGCTGTCGCTGGCTGCGGTGCTGGAGCGCATCGAGGACGGCCACCCAGCACCGAATGAGGCGTGGGCCAACGCGATCCGCGCCGCCGACGAAGGTGCGACGGTGGTGTGGACTGAGCAGACCCGCGATGCGTGGGCGGCGGCGCTGCCGCTGATGCAGGCGGGCGACAAGATCGCAGCGCGGCCGGCATTTCTGGAGGTGTACACCCGGCTGGTGAAGGAGGCGCGCGCTGCACACAGGACCGCCACCTACCAGCTGTCCCTTGGCGGCGATGTGTCCGGTCGGGACAGCGTCCTGCGAGAGGCGGTTGCTGCTGGCCAGCTGTTGAAGGAACAGGTGGCGGAGTACCTGGCACTTCCGCCCGCCACCCCAGCCTTCAACCCGCTGGCGCTGCTGGCCGGAACGGTTGAGGCATCGCCGACAGCGGATGACCGAACCCGTGCGCGCTTGGCCGAGATCGTGGTGCTGCTGGGGGGCAAAGCAGCATGAGCCCCGACCACTTCAACGTCGAAGTGCGCCCTGTGAGCGAGCCGGTGGCGGAGGCGGGCTGGTATCTGGCCTACGGCTACGGGATCAAGCCGCTGGTGGTCTACGCGACGCGCGGGATGACTGTCTGGCGCGATGGCATGCGGCGGATCCCAATCACCCGCTATGCCGGCCCGATCCCGGAGTTGCGCTGATGTGGTGGTCGCTTTCTCTAGGGCCTCCTCCTACCCGAGAGGAAAGGGTGCGGATGGAGCTGGCAAAGACGGGCCCGTGCATGGCCTGTCTGTCGCTCCAGATGCAGCAGCTGCTGGAGCCGGAGTTGGTGGTCTACGGCTGCGACTACAACCACGCCAAGAGCGGGAACCTGCGGCGAGGTCACCTGTTTGGCTACGCCCTCTGCAAGTGGCACCACATGCGGCATCCAATGGAGGGGAACACCTTCGCAACGATGCGCCAGATCTATGGCCCGAGCCTGATGGACGGCTCGCGGACTTTCCACGAGACATACGGCTCCGACGACGAGCTGATTGCAAACCAGACCTACATCAACGAACTGAGGGCGGCAGCATGAAGAGGACGAAGGCCATGGCGCCGAGGATCAATCCCCAGCGTGCGCCACGCGAGCGGCGGATGGACCACAAAACGGTGTCACGGCCCAAGCGCGTCCAGGCGCGTGTGATCGCCGATCGAGTGGCGGAAACGGTGGAGCAATTCAAGGCGCGCGCCGGGCGGGTGCAGCACCTGCGCGCCAGTTGGGAGCAGGTAGCGTGAGCTTGAAGACAACTATCTCTGGCGCAGAGCATCGCGGGCTGTCGACGGCCGAAGAAGCACAAATTGATGGGTCCGCAAGCTGTCACGATGACTTCAGACTATCCGACATCAGTGTCTCTGGACGGGGTTGGTTTGATTCCGCGCGCTGCATCTTGCGCATCGCCGAGCTTGCGCGCATGGGCAGCCAGACTCCGTGCCTGCCCAATCACGTGGTCGAAATTCTCTGCCATTCCTTTCGCGTCGTGAGAGCTGGTGATCGGAAACCGCTCCATGAACTGCATCGCACCAACACGCAACATTGCTGCACCCACGTCAATGCTATGCCCCAGTGCGCGGTCCCTGTCTGCCAAGGTGGGTGTGACACTTATCGGTTGCGCCGGCGTCAAGCTGAGAATGGCGTGGAGAGCTGTGTGACGCGCCTCAGCCGTCATAAGCCCGGGACCCCCGTTCTTGACGATCTTGTCGTAGAGTTGCGGAGCGAGCTGGCAGTTGATGAGTTGACTCCTAAGTTGGATGAACTCTGCTTCCTCCGCCTTCTTTACTTCCGCCAAGCGCAGCTTGTGCGATGCCTCAGCAAAGTGCATGGCTCCTATGCCCACAGCCCAGGTTCCAAGCGCCGCTATGACTGCAGCCGCGACGGTCAGTGTTTGGTCCGGGGACATTCCGGGCGGCCAGCGCGCCGACATCAAAAAGCCAGCCGCCAAGCCCACCACGATCATGACGCTCAGGTATATGCCGTTGAAAAGCCTTTCCATGGTTATGCGAAGCCTTTAGGCGCCGTAGGTTGTGGGATCTTATCGGATGGTAGCGAGGCCGCCAGTCCCAGCTCCGTTGGGGGCGTTCGATGACTGGTGGCCCCAGAACTCACGGCGAACTTGTGAGAATCGCCGGCCGGTGGCTGCGGAGGACCGCCGGTTGTTCCGTGGTGTTGGAGGAGCTGTGCGCTGCCACAGGCACCGGTTGGGCCGAGGTGACCCCATGAGCCCCAAGTCGACGGAACAGCATTCCAGCCGCGAGCCTGGCTGGCCGGAGTGGGGCCGCCAGAACATCACGCTCACGGCTGTCCTGCGGATGGTCCGTATGTACGGCAACCGCATCCCGTCGGTTGCCCAGCTTCGGGCGGACTTCGGGGTAAGCAGGGCGACGGCGTTCCGGTGGCGGGCGGCCTTCCGCGAGGCGATGGGGCAGAGCGAGGCCGCCCATGCAGGCTGACCGCGCGCTGGAGCTGGTACTGCCCTGGCCAAGCAAGGACCTGTCTCAGAATGGCCGGGTGCACTGGAGCAGGAAGGCCAAGGCCACGAAGCATGCGCGGCAGACGGCGGTGGTGCTGGCGCACGAGGCGGGTTGGCGCGCGCTGCAGCTGCCGGCGGGGAAGCTGCACCTGTGGGTGAGCTTCCACCAGGCGCCGGGGAAGGCGCTGCCGGACGACGACAACATGCTGGGGCGGTTCAAGGCGTACCGGGACGGCATCGCCCAGGTTCTGGGCATCGACGACAAGCGGTTCATCAGCCACCCGGTTGTGAGCAGCGAGCGCCGGCCGGGCGGCCAGGTGGTGGTGCGGATTACGGGCGGGCCGGAGGCGGCGAACCCTCAGCAAGGGGAGAACATCGATGCAGATTGACACTTTTGGAGCGTACGTCCGAGCGCAGCTTGAGCACTGGGGGCGGGAGTTCGCCCTTCACAGGGACTGCGACTATCTAGGCCACCAGTCTAAGAACCTGCTCGCGGTCCTGATTGAGCACAAGGGAGACATGCCTGGCAGAGCGCAGGGCTACAAGCCTCTGGACAGTGATTCGCGGGCGCAGCTTATCGAGGACCTTGTCGCAGAGATTGCGAGAACCAACCCCGGGATGGCATGCGTTCTGCGCGCATACTACTGCGGGATGGGACGGAAGAAGGTGGAGCGTTACGAGACCTGCCTTCTCTTGCTGACCAACCTGGGAGAGCCTCCAGTAACCGTAAGGGGCTATCTCGAAATGGTCAGAAGGGGAGAGGACCGCATTTATGGAATGATGTCGGTCCTAAGTCGAGCTGCATAAAAAAGGGCCCATACGGGCCCTTTTCGTCAAGCTGCTTGCAGTCCGTAAGGGAACTGAGATCGGTTGACTCTTCGTGCCTCCGATGACAGGACAAAAACAAACGCGCGGCCAGGCTTGTGGGCTAGCACATCTTCGTAGGCAGCCTCGGACGCCGTCATCTCCGCTGGCTTCGTATTGCGTACCCGGTCGACCGCCTTCTGCCAAGCCGCCGAAGAAAGGCGAGCTACCACAAAGCAGATGAATCCGGCACTCAGAACCGGCGATCTCGTAACCATCAAACGAAGCATGGTGACAATGGCGGCGTGGAGTACTTCGTTCACTTGGTCTCGCACTGGCTCGGGAAGCTTGCTTAGTTCCTTGCTCCAATTGATTCCATCGGATTTCTGCCCCTTCCAGGCCATCAAGACTTTGGTCATTACAACCTGGCTGAAGGTGAGGCGATGAGCGTACTGAATGTACCCGTTGATCAGTGCGCGAACTGCGAGATACGGCCGGTCGTCGAACTTTAGTTCGCCGGACGCTGCAATCTCAAAAAGCCGGTCTCGGATCCTAAAAAGGTCATGACGAGCAAGTGCGATAGCGGATGCCGAGTAATCGAAGAAAACCGCCTTCACGACGAGAGCGATACATAGAAGACCGGTTGTGATTAGTACTATCGTGACCATTACCTGTCCCCCTCGTGGGTTTCACCGTCCGTGCCCAAGTTGCTTGATGATCTCTTTGGGTCTTTCATCTCTTCCAGCTTCTTTGTCTTCTCTGACACTTGGTGCACCAGAGACTTGTTGATGCGTCGATAGCGCGCTGCGCTTCGTGTGGACGCGAGCAGTCCGACCATCAAGAACAGATGAATCCAGAGATTCGTAACAACTTCCTTCAGTGCATCGCCGATCGAGCTGCCTAGATCAAGCTTCGCGTCGACTTTGGTCACCTGGCCGGCCAGAAAGTAGACGGACGCTACGATGACTGCTCCGGCGATCATCCACTTTCCTAGCTCGGTTAGACTGCTGATCACCTGAGAAGTTCGACGGCTGGACAGCTTCTGCTTCAGCCGCTCGTTCTCACGGATGACTTGAACAATGTCTGGCCGCGGTGGTGTCGGCGTGTGCTTCCCTTTTGCCACGTACTTCGTCCCCTGAAATTTCGGCAGAATTTACATGAACTTGACGTGATTTTGTTAATTTACTGTTCATGTCGATGTCTGAATCCGCGACGACAGGGCATAAGGCACGAGGCCACTTGACGGGTGACACCTGCGCTGCTCTAATTGTGCAACTATGCCATAGGAGCCCCTGAACGAAGTTCAGGGGCTTTTCTTTTGGAGGATCTAATGCTTCTGACCGCCTCGACAATTCAGCAGGCGGTCGGCTGCAGTGCGGCCGTGGCCGCCCAGTGGGCCCAGCCCCTGACCGACGCCTGCACGGCGTTCGGCATCAGCACCCCGAAGCGAGTGGCGGCGTTCCTGGCGCAGGTCGGTCATGAGTCGGCGAGCCTGACCCGGACCGTCGAGAACCTGAACTACGGTGCGCAGGGCATGGCCGACACCTGGCCCGGCCGCTACGCCGTTGACCCCAAGGCCAAGCCGAGGAAGCCGAACGACCTGGCGCGCGCGCTGGAGCGGAAGCCGGTCATGATCGGCAACAACGCGTATGCCAACCGTCTCGGCAACGGCTCGGAGGCGAGTGGCGATGGCTACCGCTATCGCGGCCGTGGTCCCATCCAGAACACCGGCCGTGCCAATTATGCGGCCATCCGCGACGCTTTGCGGGCGAAGGGCATCAAGGGCGTGCCGGACTTTGAGGCCCAACCCGAGGCGCTGGAGCAGCCGAAATGGGGCGCACTGGCGGCCGGTGCATTCTGGGATGCCCGATCCCTGAACAAGCTGGCTGACGCCGGACGCTTCGACGAGATTACCGACCGGGTGAACGGCAGCCAGACAGGCGCCGCTGATCGCAGGGCGCGCTATGCGCGCGCGCTGAAGGTGTTGGCCGCGTGACTGAGCCCGTGAGCAGCCTCAAGACCATCGTCGCGACGTTCACCGCGGCTGTTGTGGCACCGGCGACAGCTGATGCGCTGCGTGAGGCCGAACGAGTGATCCTCGGCGTACCGCAGTCCGTGCTGCTGGTTGCCATGGCGGGAGCGCTGATCGGTGTCCTGCTGCTGCCGGAGAAGGACGCGGAGCGGGTGGCCGCAGACGCGAGCCGCCGGCGGGGTCATCGCCTCCTGCAGACGGCCGCGCGCTGGGCCGCCCTGGCTGTGGCGGTCGTCGCCTACGCGATCGTGGCCGCCTGGGTCATCGCCGTTGCCGCGTCCATCTGGCCGGCGCTGGCGGGCGCCCCGCAGCTGCCCTTGGCCGGCCTTTCCGGTGTTCTCATCCGCCGGCTCTTGCCCGGCTACGTGCGCATGGTGGAGCGGGCCACCGGTGCGATCGGAGGCGATAAAGCATGAGCGTACTGATTCGATTCTTTCGCGCACTGTGGAAGCTGATCGTCGGCGCTGCTGCCGACGCGCTGGAGTGGCTGGGCAAGCCCGGAAGCAAGGTCAAGCTGGTGTGCGCTGTGCTGGCCTTCGGTTGCATGGTGTCCGGGCTGACTGCCTGGGAGAAGGAACAGAAGATCCGCGACCTGAGCGCCCAAGTGATCAAGGTCCGTGCCGACTGGCAGGCTGATGCCGCCCGACTGCAGGCCGACGTGGATACGCGAGATCAGCGCCTGGCCGAGGTCGCCGCCGCACTGAGGGCGGAAGCCGAGAAGCTGCAAGCCCTGCGGGACGAGAGCGCCGAGGCACTGCGGGCCTTGGCCGGCAAGGTCGAAGCGTCCGAGAAGGAGGCTTCCACCTGGCGCAGCCGCTATGAACAGCGGCCCGATACATGCAAGGCAGCACTGGAGCTGCTCGATTCCGCCTGCCCGGAACTGAAGGGATACTGACATGCGCGTAATTGTGGTTGCTACCGCGGCGCTGCTGGCTGCGTGCCAGGCCGCACCTACCAAGCCGAATCCGCCGCCGGCAGCCGTCATCAGGGTCCAGGTGGCCACCTACGTCCCAGTCGACCCCAAGCTGCGCAAGCGCTGCAAGTGGGTGAAGGAGGCACCGCAATCGGCGGTGTTTGACGTGAGCAACGGTCGGAAGCGATGCCTGCAGCAATACGAGGCACAGTTCGACGCTATCGACCAGATTCAGGGAAAGCCGGTTGGGCAGTAGGGAAGCGGAGCAGAATGGAGGCGGCGGTTCTATCGCCGCCTCCTAGGTCAGTCGATCCAGACCTCGTTGTCTGCGTCCCAGATCAGTGCACCAGTAGCGACGGACGCCACGAGCCTTGCGCCGTGCACGCAATCCGCTCGGTTCTTGTAGCCCTCACCACTATCCGCGACGACTCTCCCGTTCTGCGCATACAGGCGCCAACGGAACTCATTTGCTGTGTCCTTGTAGATAACGAACTGCTTAGCAATGGCTGCCACGTCGTTCTCCTTATGACCGGAGTGGTCGAGGCGAATGTATTGGACCGCGAGCGGGCCTCGCCACGGGAAACCCGGTGGATAACCTGTGGACATCGTGTGGGCGGGGCCCCTGACGGGGATCGCACCTACCGGGGGGGATTCGGACCCCGGTCAAAGACGGTATTTCGGCCTTCAGGGTGATCCACCACAGGCCATGGTTTTCGCGGATTTTCTCGGGAGAAACCGCAAATTTTTGCCTGAATAGGTTGTGCATCGGGTAGGACATGGCTGACATCCGCGAATTCACTCAAGGCTGGTCCGTGGCCCGCCTGGCGGATGAGTTCGGCATGGACCGTCGGACGGCCAGTAAGCGGCTCAAGGAGGCGGGTGTCCCGCCGCTGACGAAGCGCGCCGGTCATGACGTCTACCGCTTGGCCGATGCTGCGCCCGCGCTGGTCGCCGTAGGCGGCGCCGCGATCGGCCCGGAGGGCGTGGTCGATCCGCGCGATCTCCCACCGATGGAGCGGCGGGCGTACTACCAGTCGGAGAACGAGCGACTGAAGGTGGAGACCACGACCGGGCAGCTGGTGCCAGCGGCCGAGGTCGAGTCTGACTATGCCGAGCTGGTGAAGAAGGTCGTCCAGTTCTTTGACACCTTGCCGGACGTGCTCGAACGCAAGGCCGGGCTCACGCCCGAGCAGGTTGTGAAGGTCCAGGACGAATGCGACCGGGTGCGTCAGTCCATGTACGAGGGAATCACCGATGACGACATACGCGACAGCGCGTAGCGTCCGCCTCGGTGTTGCCGAGATGATCCGACCGCCACGACGGATCAGGGTCAGCGAGGGCGCGAAGGTCCTGCAGGTCGCGAACGCTGCTGGCGCGGCCGGTTCCTGGGACCCGGACACGACGCCTTACATGGTCGAGCCGCTGGATTCGACAGGCAGTCGGCACTTCGAGGCCGTGGTGTTCGTCGGGCCGGCACGCTCGGGCAAGACGATCTCGCTGATCGATGCTCGGCTGGCATACCTGATTACGTGCAACCCGGCCGACGCCATGGTTGTGCAGATGTCCAAGGATGCTGCAGAGGACTTCAGCAAGACACGCATCGCGCGCAGCATCGCCGCCAGCCCCGAACTGCGATCGAGGCTCAGCCCGAGGGCACACGACGACAACATCCTGCTGAAGTTCTTCCGGTCGGGCATGTCGCTGCGCATGGGATGGCCATCGGTCTCCGTGCTGTCGGGCAAGGACATCCACGACGTGCTGATGACGGACGTGGACAACTACACCGGCGACCTGGCGATCGATGAGTGCTTCGGCCTGGCGCTGAAGCGCACGCAGACCTACATGTCCGCCGGCATGGTGGTAGCCGAGTCCAGCCCGGCGACTGATTACACCGACGGTGCCTGGAAGCAGAACCACCCCCACCAAGGTCCGCCGGCTGCCGGGATTGCGGCGCTGTATGCCCGTGGAGACCGGCGGCGCTGGTACTGGCCCTGTCCAGAATGCGGGGAGCGGTTTCAGGCGGCGCCGGGCTACGAGGGTTTCGCGCTGCCTCCGCTTGAGGAACTGCTCGAGCGCGTCGTACTGGACGACGTGCAGAAGATGGCGCGGCGCTACTCGATGCTGCACTGCCCGAACTGTGGCGTTGGGCTGGAGCATCGGTGGAAGGAGGGCATGAATCGCGCCGGCGTCTGGGCGGCCGAAGGGCAGGTGGTGCACGCCGACGGCACAGTCACCGGAGAGCGGCCGCAGGCGCGCATAGCCAGTTTCTGGCTCGGCGGTGTAGCAGCCGCGTACCAGTCCTGGGAATCGTTGGTAGAGCGCTACCTTCAAGCACTGCGCACCTTCGCGACCACTGGCGAAGAGCGGCCCCTGAAGACGACGCACAACGTCGACGGCGCGATCAACTACGTCCCGATGGCCGCCCGCTCTGCCAGCGATCCATCGGAGCTGCAGGAGCGGGCGGAGGATTGGCCGAAGGGGACCGTCCCGCCGGGTGTTCGCTTCCTGCTGGGTGCGGTCGACGTACAGGGGAACCGGTTCGTGGTGCTGGTGCTCGGATTCGGAATCAACGAGTCTGGCCAGCTGGAACGGTGGGTTGTCGACTACTTCACCCTTCGCACCTCAAAGCGTGAAGACGGCTCGGGCGGCTTCCTTCCTCTGGACCCGCCGAAGTACCTGGAAGACTGGGAGCGGCTGGTCGAGAAGGTCATCCTCCGCCGTTATCCGCTGGCCGACGGCACCGGCCGCAGCATGCCTGTGTATGCCACTGGAATCGACTGGGGCGGAAAGTCGGGCACATCGGTGCGCGCCCTGGAGTTCTGGCGCTCGCTCAAGGCCCGCAAGCTGCATGCCAGAGTCAGGCTGATCAAGGGTGAGGCTCGCCGAGAGGGTCCTCTTTTCCGTGAGACCTACCCGGACAGCAGCAAGCGAAAGGATCGCAAGTCAGGCTCAAAGGGCGATGTGCCGCAGCTGCTGCTCAACGTGGACCGGCTGAAGGACACCGTCGACGCCAACGTGAAGCGCGCTGAGCCAGGTCCGGGCTACTACCACTTCCCGGACTGGCTACCCGAGGCGTTCTACGCCGAGCTGACAGCCGAGTCGCGGACGGCCAATGGCTGGAAGAACCTGGCCGGACGTCGCAACGAGGCGTTTGACCTGTGCGGCTATGACGAGGGCATGGCGCTCTGGCTGAAGGTGCCGGCAATCAAGTGGGAATCGCCGCCGGCCTGGGCCGCGGCATGGGACGACAACCCTGACGTGAGGGCGGATGACGTGGCACCGCCACCTCCGCCGCGCGCACGACCGCGCCGCGTCATTCGCAGTAAGTACCTGGGACGCTGATATGGCATTTACCGAGGATCAGGCCGTGGCGCTTGAACAGGCGATCACGGCCGGAGTGCTGAGCGTTCGCTACGCAGATCGCACCATCACCTACCAGAGCCTGGACTCGATGCGGCGGCTGCTCAAGCAGATGCGTCAGGAGCTGGGAATGGCGTCCGGCCAGCGGCGCAGGCCGCGCGTCGTGCGCCTCTACCAGTCGGGGTCCGGCAATGTCTGAGGCAATCGAAGGAGGCTACCGCGCGGCGGGCAACGGGCGGCGGCTGCGGATGTTCAGGCCGGTATCGCTGGGGCCCAATGCCGCGTTGCTCGGTCTGCCGACGGTGCTGGCACGCGCCCGACACCTGGCGCGCAATGACCCTTGGATGGTCAGTGCGCTGAACAAGAGCGTGTCCAACGGCATCGCCACCGGCATTCAGGCCAAGCCGATCTGGGGCAACGACGCGCACAAGAAGCGCACCACGAAACTGTGGTTGCGCTGGGGCAAGTACGCCGACGCCGATGGCGTGCTGGATTGGAGCGGACTGCAGGCGCTGGCCTGGCGGGAGTGGAAAGAGGCAGGCGAGGTGTTCGCACGCATCCGCTTCCGCCTCCCGGAGGACGGCTTGCCCGTGCCGCTGCAGGTCCAACTGATCGAGGCCGAGCAGTGCCCCCAGCACTACAACGGCGTAGCCAGCAACGGAAACGTGATCCGCCAAGGGATCGAACTGGATCGCATCGGCCGCCGCGTTGCCTACTGGATGTACCGGGAGCACCCCGGCGACCTCGCAGTGACGGTGAACGGCAACGAGCTGGTGCGGGTGCCCGCCGAGCAGGTACTGCACCTCTACCGCCCCAACCGGGCCGGCGCCATGCGCGGCGTGCCCGGCTCGGCGCCGGCGCTGCTGCGGATGTTCAACCTGGACCGCCTGGACGACGCCGTGCTGGAACGCCAGGCACTGGCCAACCTGTTTGCCGGCTTCATCACCTCCGACGCTGACGGCGAAGGCGAAGAGGGCGAAGCGGTCGGCGACCTGATCACGGGCGAGGACCCGGATGGGACGGCGCTCGGCGGACTCGAGCCTGGCACGATCCAGGAACTACCTCCCGGCCGAAAGATCGACTTCGCCGAACCGCCCGGCGCCGGCTCGGACTATGCCGAGTTCCTGCGCGGCCACCTGCTTGCGATCGCGGCCAGCCAGGACGTGCCTTACGAGGTCCTGACCGGTGACCTGCGCAACGTGTCTGACCGCGCGCTGCGGCTGATCCTCAACGAGTTCCGCAGGGTCATCGAGCAGGACCAGTGGCTCTACATGATCCCGATGTTCTGCCAGCGGGTGCGCGACGCGTTCTTCGATCAGGCGGTGTTGTCCGGTCTGCTCAAGATTCCGCGCTACGCCGCGCTACGCGATGACGTGACAGAGACCCTGTGGGTCCCGGAGGGGTGGCCGTGGAGCCATCCGGTGCAGGACGTCACCTCCGAGGTGAAAGCCGTCCGCGCCGGCTTCAAGTCGCGCACGAAGGTGGTTCTGGGTGCTGGCGAGGATCCGGAACAGGTCGACCAGGAGCAGGCCGCCGACAACGCCCGAGCCGATGCGGCCGGGCTGACCTACGACAGCGATCCCCGGCGCACGAACGCCTCCGGTGTGCGGCAGGACGACGAACCCGGCGCTCGCGGCGCCAACAACGATGAAGGGAATGACGATGACGAGTAAGCCTGGCCTGCTGGGCCGCCTCTTTGGTCGAGGCAACAATGCGCCGGTCGTGGCGTCCCTCGCGGCTGCGGTCCTGAATCAACCACTGATGGTCCAGTCGTCCATCGGCGAGGCGCTGATTGGCGGCTACCTGGAGGGCAAGATCACCAGCGCTGATAGCGTGCTGCGGGCTGATCGGTTCGAGGCGTCCGGGTCCGGAGGGTCGAAAGTCGGGGTGTCGCAGCCCCTTATCGGCGTGATCAACCTGTCTGGTGCCATGGTCAACCGGCCGATGCCGGGGGCGAGCGGGCCGGGACCGGTGAGCTACGCCCTGGTGCGCGACATGTTCGATGAGCTGCTCGGCGACGATTCGGTAACCTCGATCATCCTGCGCCTGGACACGCCGGGCGGAATGGCCTCCGGATGCTTCGACCTGGTCGACCACATCTATCAGGCGCGCGGCCGTAAGCCGCTGTACGCACTGGTGGACGATCACGCCTATTCCGCCGGCTTCGCACTGGCGACCGCCTGCGACGAAATCTGGGTAAGCCGCACCGGCGGTGTCGGCTCGGTGGGCGTGGTCGCCTATCACTATGACTGGAGCGGCAACAACGCGCAGATGGGCCTGAAGGTCACGCCCCTGTTCGCTGGTGCTCGAAAGGTCGACTTCAACCCCAACTTCCCGCTCAGCGAAGAGGCCGTGGCCGATGCGATGGCCGACCTCGATGGCCTGTACACGATGTTCGTGGACACGGTGGCGAGGAACCTGGGCATGGACACGGATGCGGTACGAGCAACGCAGGCGGCCTGCTATCGCGGCCAGGGCGCCGTCGATATCGGATTCGCCACCCGGCTGGGCACCTGGCATGACCTGATCGCGCACCTGGGCGCAGGTGAGGCGCCCGCGGCGCTTGGCGATGGCGCCGATTCCGTCGAAAGCGACCCGGAAGCCGAAGCGGACGCATCTGCTCCGGAGGCGTCGGCCGCGTCGATCCCAGCCGGACCCGACGGCGACCAGGCCGTGGCCACCGCAACCACAACGCTCGACGGGACGCTGGCTGGTGGCCAGAGGGCAGCTCTGGCGGCAGCAGTCGCCAGCAGTGACTTGCCTGCCGAGTTGGCGTTGGCGGTGCTGCGTCGCCCGTTGCAGCAGGGCGAATCAGCAGAGAGCGCCATCGAATACGCGGCGGCAGTGCAGGACGCCTGCGCTGCAGCGTTGCGGGGCGCTGACACCCTCGCGGCGAGCTTCATCGAGAAGAACACCGACCTCGACACGGTGCGTGCGCAACTGTTGTCGATGAAGGCCGAGGAAGGCCGCAGCACCCAGGTCATTACCGCGCATCCGGCCTCCAAGGCCGATCAACGAGCTGCCACGGTAAAGGCGCAGCTGGACCCCAACCACATCTACAAGAGTCGAGGTAACTGAGATGGAGATTTCCCTGGCCGGCACCCGTACCGGCGAATTCCTGCTTTCCGAAGCGAACGGTGAACGCAGCCGCCAGCTGATCCGCATCCCCGCAGGCCAGGGGCAGCTGCCGGCGGGCACGCTGCTGAAGGCCGACAACACTGTGGCCGCCAACGGTGCTGACGCGGTGAAGGTG
The DNA here is from genome assembly GCF_059369935.1 of Stenotrophomonas sp. YJH_SMC_36. Classification (NCBI taxonomy): domain Bacteria; kingdom Pseudomonadati; phylum Pseudomonadota; class Gammaproteobacteria; order Lysobacterales; family Lysobacteraceae; genus Stenotrophomonas; species Stenotrophomonas sp. YJH_SMC_36. The sequence continues at coordinate 716,576 of NZ_JCAFTD010000001.1, forward strand.
CTCTACGGAGCCGTCGATACGGGCACGGACACCGATGCTCTGGCGGTGAAGGGCGCAGCGATTGCCCGAGACGCGGAGGTGTTCGGCGAAAAGCTGGTGTGGGCACCGGGCGTCACCGACGACCAGAAGCTGCTCGCGGCACAGAGCCTGGCTGAATCCGGCATCGTGACCCTGTGGACCCAGACCCCGCTGGCGTCGAACACTGCCACTCATCTGGAGTTCGTCTCCGTGCCGGTGACCGGCGAGGTCGGCGAGCCCCTGGGACCGATTGTTCTGCACGTCAAGGACGTGTTCGGCGCGCGTGTGACCGGCAGCACCGTCAGCGTGACCCTGGCCAAGGCGACCGGAACCGGAAACCTGACCGGCGGCGGCGCGAAGGCGGCTGTCGCCGGCGTGGTCACCTGGGACGCTGCCGAACTCAGCGCTGCCGGTGACTACACCCTCAAGGCGACCGCGCAGGATCTGGCCGAAGCCGTCACCGACACCATCACCATCGCGGCGGCCGCCGGCGGCTGACCCCGCCTTCATCGCTTCAACTCCTGGCCCCGCCTAGGCGGGGCTTTTTCGTACCCGATTCCAAGGAAACCACTATGGATCTGCAGACTCTCCTGGCCCTGGGCGTGCTGGGCTTCCACGAACTGAATGCACACATCAACAACCTGCCGCGAATCAACACGCGGATCTCCCAGATGGGCCTGTTTCAGGAAGATGGCCTGATCGGCACCAACATCGTCAGCATCGGCATCGAGGACAACAAGCTGGTGCTGGTGCCGAACGTCCCGCGTGGCGCTCCGGGTCAGCCGAAGGGTCTGGATCGCGGCCGTGTGAGGCTGCTGGAGACCACCCACCTGCCGCAGCGCTCCACCGTCGTGGCCGACAAGCTGCTGGGCGTATGGGACCCGGTCAACGACCCGGAGGGCACCAATGTCGCTTCGGTCGTGAACGGCCTGCAGGTCGTTCACAAGCGCGACCTGGACTACACCATCGAATACCAGCGCATGGGCGCGCTGCGCGGCAAGGTGCTTGATGCCGACGGGTCGGTCATCGTGGACTTCTACGAGGAATTCGACGTACAGCAGAGCGTGATCGGCATGGAGCTGAACAAGCCCGACTCCAAGGTCCGCTCGAAGACCGTGTCCATCAAGCGTGCGATCGAAACCAAGCTGGGCGGCGTTCCCTACAGCGGCGTGCATGCGTTCTGCAGCGCGGGCTTCTTCGATGCCCTGATCGACCATCCCGATGTCCAGGAAGCCTACAAGCGCTGGCAGGATGGCGCCGCGCTGCGCAACGATCTGCGCAAGGGCTTCGTCTTCGGCGACGTGACCTTCGAAGAGGTGCAGGGGAGCACCGGCGGCGATATCGCGATCCCGGACGGCGAGGCGATCGCGTTCCCGCTGGGCGTGCCGGACATGTTCCTGACTCGCTTCGCGCCGGCGGATTACCTGGAGACCGTGCGCACCCGGGGCCTGCCGTACTACACGAAGACGGAAAGGCTGCGTATGGACAAGGGCATCGAGCTGGAAAGCCAGTCCAACCCGCTGAGCATCAATACCCGCCCGGATGCGGTCATCCGCCTGAAGGCCGGCGCGAAGTAAGGCGCAAGCCTGGCCCGCTTCGGCGGGCCAGGCCGGAGGTCCCATGGCCCAGATCAGAATCGGCGTTGACCCCGACAACGCCTTCGGCCGACAGCTTACCGACTTGGAGCGGAGTCAGCTTCCCTACGCAGCGTCGCAGGCCGCCAACAAGGTTGCCTACGAGATCCGCGAGCGCTGGAAGCGCCAGGCTCCGCGTGTGTTCGACCGTCCAACGCCGCTGACCACCAACGCGGCGATGTACCGCAAGGCAACCAAGGACCGGCCCTACGCGGAAATCTACATCCGCGATGAAGCCTTCAAGGGGACGCCTCCAGCGAAGTACCTGCTGGCCGAGGTCGAGGGCGGTCAGCGCCGTCGGAAGGGCTTCGAGCGACTCCTGCAGAGCAGAGGTCTGCTGTCTCCGAGCCAGTTTGCGGTGATGGGCCGCGGTGCTCGGCCGAATCAGTACGGCAACGTTCCTGCGGGGCAGGTGACCAAGATTCTGTCCCAGCTGGGCGCGCAGCGGGACCGCTACCAGAACCAGACCCCGGCCAGCGCGAAGCGGCGGCGAACCAAGGCGCCCAGCGGTGGGGACTACTTCGTCATCACCAAGCGCCGCGGGAAGCTCCGGCCGGGCGTCTATGAGCGCATCAGCACCGGATGGGGCTCGGCGGTCCGCTCGATCTTTATCTTCACCAACACCGCCGCCTACCAGCCCCGTTACGACATCTTCGGCATGGCCGAGGACACGTGGAAGCGGCTCATGCCCTTCTACCTGAAGCGCGAGCTGGAGAAGGCGATGGAAACCGCGAGGCCACTGCCTTGAATCAGAAAGACTTCATGCAGCGCTTCGACGCGCTGGCGTTCAACTCGTTTCGCGCCGCCGGCGTCGCCGATGCGGCCCACTACATCAACGCCGACGGCACGGAGGTGCCGTGCACGGTGCTGCTGGATGAGGACGTTCAGCAGTTCAGCGGCGACGATCCGGCACCCGTGCCGGCGGGGTTCGACAGGATCACCCTGCAACTGAGCGAGGTCACGCCTCGCAAGGGCGGGGTCGTGGGCATCAGCGGCACGGGCCGGCGCCTGAAGCTTGTGCAGAAGCTGGCCGGCGATGCCTCGCGCGAACAGTGGGAGGTGGCTGATGCCTAGCCCTCGCCGACAGTTGCTCGAGGCCATGGGTCAGACGTTGCAGCAGATCAGCCTAAGCAACGGCTACCTGACTGACGCTGGCACCGGTTGGACGCTGGAGCCGGCGCCAGGCGACCAGGACACCACCGCGGTGCTGACCGCCATCATCGAGAAGCAGCAGCGGGCAACCGACGCTGCGCGGGTCCACACCCACCGCCTGACCACGGTCAGTGTCATCGCGAAGGTGCCGGCCGACACCGAGAAATACCAAGCGGTTCTCGATGACCTGGTTAGCGACATCGAATCGGCGCTGGAAAGCGCCCAGACAGCGCGCAACTACCCGGTAGGCATTCAGGTCCCGGTCTACGTTGGCATGGAACCGCTGATGCCGGAGAAGGCCGGCGCCGGGTGGGTCGGCGTCCTGCTTACCTATCAATCCAACATCCCCAAGAAGTAACCCGCCGCTCAGCGGCATATCAACTGGAGAGCCATCATGGCCGAAGATTACAGCTACCTGGGCAGCGGCATCATTCTGATCCGCGAGTGGAACAGCGGAAATCCGTTCGAAGAAGTCGGAAATGTGTCCGCCTTCAGCACGGCCCCCCAGACCAACGCCATCGAACTGGCTGACTACCAGAATCCGGGTGGTGGCACTGCCAACAGCGTCGACCGCGTGACCGCCTGGAACGTCAATTACACCTTCCACGACTTCAACCCGGGCAACTTCGCACGCGCCACCCGAGGCAAGGCATCCAGCATCGCCGCAGGCACCGTCTCCAATGAGCTTGTCGTGGCCACGGCGGGTGCGTTCGTACCGCTGTCTCGAATTGCGAGCGAAATCACGGCGGTCGTTCCGGTGTCCGGCACCGCGACCTTCGAGGCGGGGAAGGACTACCGTTTCGAGCGCGGCATGCTCTTCATTCCCCTGGGCTCCTCCATCCCGCCGCCCGTTAACGGGCAGCCGAACCTCAAGGTCAGCTACAAGAACGCCGACCTGGGGCATGTCGAGGCCGCCGTCACGTCGCAGAAGTTCTACGAGATTCAGTTCCATGGCACGAACGAGGCGCGCGGCGGCAAGGCCGTGCGGCAGGTGTGCCACAAGGTCTCCGGTGGCGTCATCGAGACCATGGGCCTGATCGGCAACGAGTTCGGCGCCGGCACGGTGGCGTGCAAGCTGCTGAAGGACGCCTCCAAAGCCACGGGCGACGATAAGTCCGCCTACTTCTACTGGCAGCAGGAGAAGTGACCATGGAAGGAATGGAGGTGGTCAACCCTCCGTGCCGCATCGTCCCGTTTCGGGGCGAGCGGCTGGAGGTGAAGCCGCTGCGCCTCGAGCAGCTGGGGCCGTTCATCTCGGCCTGTCGCACCACGATCGGTCGCATCGCGATGATCGCCGGCCTGCCCGAGGGTTCTTCCGCCGTCGACGTCGGTGCGCTCGTGCTGGACCTGCTCGAGCAGAACAACAGCGAGATCGCTGCGGCGTTGGCCGTCGCGGTCGATCAGGAGCCGCAGTGGATTGCGGCAGGCAGCCTGGAAGAGGTTGCCCAGCTGCTCGAGGCGGTGGCGGGCCTCAACAAGGATTTTTTTGCCCGCCGGCTGCGGAGAATGGTGGCGGCGATCAGAGAGGCGGTGAGCCTTCCGGCATCGCCGACATCGTCCAGTTCCTGATCTCTCGCGGGCACAGCCGCCGCGATGTGCTGACCTACACGCTGGCCCAGCTGCGGGCGTTCACCGCAGCTGCGGCCAGGGATGACCGCCAACGACTGTCGGACCTTGCCCTGGTCGTTCGGATCGCGTTCGGCGCCGACGCCACCGGCTGGCAGCAGTTCCAGAACGCCATGACCGGCGCCGCCCGGCCCGGTACGACTACGGAGACACCTACCCATGGGTGAGCCATCTGCCAATCTGCGCGTCCGTATCAGCACTGACCTGAACGACATTCGGCAGGGGCTCGGCGTGCTGACGCGCCAGTTGCGCGAGGTTCGCGCGGAAGCCGGGCGTCCCCTGCCGTCCAGAAACCAGATCACCGACCTGGGCGTCTCCGCCGGGCAGACCGCGCAGGCGATGCGCCAGCTGCCGGCGCAGTTCACCGACATCTTCACCAGCCTGCAGGGCGGCATGCCCTTCTTCACGGTCCTGGTGCAGCAGGGCGGCCAGATCAAGGACAGCTTCGGAGGTGTCGAGCCGGCGCTGAAAGGGGTTTCGTCAGCGCTGCTGGGTATGGTCAGCCCGTATACCGTGGCGGCGGCAGCCGTCGGCGTGCTGGTCTATGCCTGGTATGACGCCCAGAAGCAACAGGAGGCGTACACCCGTGCCCTCGTGCTTTCCCGGAACGAGGCTGCGGCATCGACGCTGACGCTGGTCACGTTGGCGCAGCGCACCAGCGAGGCGATGCAGGTGACTGCGGGCGCTGGCGAAGAGGCGGCGCTGGCCATCGGCTCCAACGGTCGCATTGCAGCGCAGAACATGCAGGCGGTGGCGAGCGCCGCGGTGGCCATGAAGGAGATCACGGGGCAGTCCGTTGAAGAAACGGTTGCCGCCTTCGGCAAGCTGGCTGAGGACCCGATCAAGAACGCCCAGAAGCTCAACGACCAGGTCAATTTCATGACCGTGGACCTGTACGAGCACGTCAAGGCGTTGCAGGAGCAGGGACGCAATCAGGACGCCGTAACGGTCATCACGCGTGCTGCGGCTGATGAGACCGTCATGGCCCTGGCAAAGGTTCGCGCGAGCCAGAACCCCGTGATTCGAGGTTTCAGGGATATCTGGAGCGAAGCGACGAAGGCGTGGCAGGCAATGAAGGCGAATGTTGGCCTTGGCCCCGAGGCGGTTCAGATGCAGCAGCTGCTGGCTGAGAACCAACGAGAACTGGCCAAGCTCAATGCGTTGGCCACAGGCGATCAGCGTGGTCTACCTCTCGCACGCAATCCAGTTGCGCTTGCGGCCATGGAGCAGTCGATCAAGGATCGATCGGAGAAAATCAAGGAGCTGGCGGCGAACATCGCCAAGGAGACCGCAGACGCTGAGGTAAAAGCAGCCCAAGGCGTGGCCGCCGACACCGTGGCAAAGCTCGATGCCATCGTTGAAGCCCAGGCCAGCAAAGAGCAGAAGAAGAAGCACGATCTCGCACAGATCAACGGGCAGGCGGAAGTCGCGCGTCGACGGGCAATGGCCGCCGGACTAACCGCTGAGGTGGAGAAGATCGAGGAGCGACGCGCGGCCGCTGTCGCCGCGATCGAGGAAAAGTACAAGAAGAAGGGCGCGGCCGGCACCGGAGGCGCCACGCGCGCTGCTGGCCTCCAGAGCTACAAGGATGACCTGCTGCAGGAGCAGGCGACGATCGAGGCCAGCACCCAGACGCTGCGCGCTCAGTTCGCGGCCCGCCAGATCAGCGCTGAGGCTTACTACAGCCGCATGCGGGAATTGACCCAGGCCAGCACCGACGCAGATGAGCGCTCGCTGGAGGGCCAGATCGCGTTCCTGAAGAAGCAGTCGGTTACTGGCAAGGAAGGGATCACCGTGAACCGGCAGCTCGGAGACCTGGAGGCACGGCTGGCCAAGGTTCGCATCGAGGGTGCAGCGAAGCTTCAGGTTCTGACCACTGAAGAAGAGCAGGCGGTCAAGACGCGTAGGAATGCCATCGAGGCGTATACGGCCGCCCTTGAAGCCAGCAACGACGCCTTCCGGCGGCAGATGGAGGCCCGCGTCGCTCAGGTCGGGATGGGCGACCGCGAGTACGAGATTCAGCAGCAGATCAATGGTGCCTACGAGGACCGCTCACAGAAGCTGCGACAGCTGACAGATCAGCTCAACGCCGGCCAGATCGACCAAGCGACCTTCGATGAAGAGAAGGCAATCCAGTTTGCCAAGCTGCTGGATCGGCTGGGTGACATCCGCAACGGCTACCAGAGGCTTCAGGAGGCAGAGGGGAACTGGTTGTTGGGAGCCGCAGGGGCGTGGGAGAACTACCGCCAGCAGGCTGCCAACGCAGCGCAGCAGATGGGCAATGCCGTAAGCGGTGTGTTCGCTGGCCTTGAGGACGTGTGGGTGAAGTTCACCCAGACCGGAAAGCTCAGCTTCTCGGACATGACGCGCTCCGTTCTGGCCGACCTGTCGCGGATCATCCTGCGCAAGGCTGTGGCGGGGATGTCCAGTGGCTTCGGCGGAGGCGGTGCCTACACGGGAACGCTGAGTTCACTCTTCTCCGGAGCATGGGGCTTCTCATCCGGTGGCTACACCGGCGACGGCGGCGTGCTCGAGCCGGCGGGCGTCGTCCACAAGGGCGAGGTGGTCTGGTCCCAAGCCGATATCGCGCGCGCAGGTGGCCTGGGCGTCGTAGAAGCCATGCGCCGGGGCCTTCGTGGATTCGCAGATGGCGGAGTCGTTGGTCAAAGCGCACCGCCCATTGCGGGTGGTGGCTCAATCAACGTGCGTGTCATCAACGCGCCCCCCGGCACGTCAGCGACGGCAACGCCTAACGGTCAAGGCGGCTTCGACATCGACGTCCTGCTGGGGCAGGTCGATAGCTTCATCGGCGGCCAGGTCGCCAGCGGGCAGGGATCAACGTACTCGGCGGTGAAGAGCCGCTTCGGCGTTAAGGACTCGGTGTGATGGCAGAGCTACCTTCGGTTGCACGGGTCATGTTCGACGGTCAGAAGCGATCCTTCGATCCGTCCGTCGAACGTACCGAGATGGAACGTGGCGTGCCCAAGCAGCGCTTGATGAACAGCCAAGTGCTCATCAAGCAGGCCATGACCCTCTATTTCTCCAGCATCGCTGATGTGGGCATCTTCGACGACTGGTACTTCGGGGAAATCCAGCGCATTGGCTGGTTCACCATGGCGCACCCGTACTCGGGTCAGACCATCACAGCTCGATTCGAGGATGGCGCCTTGGGCGACCTCGTGCCCGACGAGAAGCTGCCGGGCGACTTCAGGATGGACGTGGTGGTGGAGTACCTGCGATGACCACATTCACTGAACGAAAGCAGCGCGTCACCGACACGAGCGGGACCCTGCTGTTCCTCAGCATTTCCGCGCCGTCGTTGGCGGGTCCATTGCGCATCGTCAATGACACGCGGGACTGGGTAAGCCAGGGAGTTGCCTACCTGGGCGTCCCGTTCGGGTTCAAGCTGCCCGATGACAACCGTGGTCAGTCACCCCGCGCGCAGCTGGTGCTGGACAACGTTGGCCGGGGAATCTCCGAAGACCTGGAATCGCTCGGACCGAACGAGTTGATGATGGCCAGGCTGATGATCTCCGACCGGGCCAATCCAGATGTCTACGAGCGGGACTACTACCTGCCCGTGACCATGGTTTCAGTGTCCGGTGCCACCGCCTCCGCCCAGTGTGGCGTCGACTTCCTGATGCGGCAGCAGGCTGTGCGCCTGCGCGCCAATCCTTTCACCCTCCCTGGGATTTTCTGATGCGATTGGCCGATGTTGAGGCGCTGGTCGGCGTGCCGTACTGCGAGCGCACCTGCGACTGCGCGGATTTCGTGGTGCTGGTCCAGCGTCAGCTGTTCGGACGGGCGGTGCAGCTACCTGGTGGCCGTCCACGCGGAGTTGCGGGGCAGGCGGCCATCGGGGAACTGTCGCGGCCCTACGGAGGTGTCGTGGCCACGCCCGTGGATGGGGACCTGGTGCTGATGATCGAGCACGGCCATAAGCGTGCCAGCCATGCCGGCGTCTACTTCCACCTTGCTCATGAGGGCTGGGTGCTGCACTCCAACGAGAAGAACGGATGCAGTGTCCTGCACCGTGTTCGCGACCTGCCGGACTTCGGCTTGAGGATTGAGGGCTACTACCGATGGGTCTGATCGACACCGCTCCACTGATCATCACCCCGCATCCGGTGACGCTCGACGGCCAGCGCGCCGTTACTGCTGAGCTTCAGCAGGGAGAGCGGCTTGGCGCCTTCCTGGCGCGCACCGTGCCGGATTACAGCGGCGACCTGTGGGAAGTACGCATCAACGGCGTCGTCGTGCCGCACGAGGTCATGGATCGCGTGCGGCCGAAGGGCGGGACGGTCATCGAGGTCCGTGGTGTGGTCAAGAAGACCGCGTTGATGATCGTTGCTCTGGTTGCGCTCACCGTATTCACCATGGGCGTCGGCACGGCGATCGTAGCCGCCGGCTACGGTGCTGCCGTGGCCGGCATGGCCCAGGCCGCCATTTATGCCGCGGGCTCGCTGCTGATCAACAAGGTGCTGGGCCCGAAGCCGCCCAAGCCGAGCGCGAGCGATGCCGGCGCTGTTTACAGCCTGGGAGCAGCGCGCAACCAGCCGCGGCCATATCAGCCGCTGCCGCTGCTGCTGGGTGGGCCGCTGTTGATCGCGCCCGATGTGGCGAGCAACCCCTACAGCTGGTACGAAGCGGACGATCAGTACCTGGCGATGACGCTCGCTGCCGGCATCAACGTGGGGCGCGTGGAGGCGCTGTACAACGGTGATGCGCTGCTGTCCTCGTTTGAGGGGGTGACCGTTTGGCACAACGGCTTCACGGGCATGCCCAACGAGGCGATCCCGCTCTACAGCAACGCCGACACGATCAACGGCGGCGCGCTGGAGGCGGAGAAGGGCCAAGCCAGCCCCTGGGTGCAGCGCACCAGTAGCCTGAACACGATCCGCCTGAAGGTGGACGTTGACTTCATGCTGTTCGACACCACCAGCAAGGGCAAGCCCAAGGACAATCAGGAGACGATCGAGGTCCAGTACCGCGCCGTCGGCGTCACGAACTGGAGCATCTTCGGGTCCTACCCGATCACCAGCCGGTCCCAGAAGCAGCAGCGCCGCAGCTACTCCAAGGACGTGCCGGAGGGGCAGTACGAAGTGCGGGTGCGCATCGCCGGTCGCAACACCGACGGCAGTGGCGCGACCAGTGATTTCACCTGGTCGACCCTGACCAGCATCCAGAAGGACACCGCCGACTACGCCGGCCTGGCCCGGATCGGCATCCGTATGAAGGCGACGGGCCAGCTCAACGGCCAGCCGGACGAGATCCGCTGCGTCGCGCACGCAGTGCCGGCACCGGTGTGGACTGAGGCAGGGTGGGTCACCCAGGAGACCAACAATCCCGGCGCGCTGATCCTCGCCTACGCCCGTGGTTTCAAGGACCAGAATGGCAAGCTGATCGCCGGCATCGGCCTGGACGATGTGCAGATCGATATCGAGGCGCTCAAGGCGTTCATGTTGTTCTGCCAGGCCAACAGCTTTGGCTACTCGCACTACATCAAGGACGTTCGCAGCCACGACGACGTGCTCGGTGCCGTCGCGCTGGCTGGCTTCGGGCAGATCAGCTGGGCGGGCGGGCGGCTTTCGGTGGCCTGGGTTGGCTCCGAGCAGCCGCTGTCCGGCGTGGTCAACATGGCCACGATCAAGAAGGGGCAGTTTCAGGTTGACTACACCCTGGCCAACGCCGCCGACGGGATCGAGTTCACCTTCTTCGATGCCACCGACTGGAAAACCAAGACGCTGCGCGTCGCTGCGCCGGGCGTCACCACCATGCTCAACCCGGCCACGGTGGAGGGTGAGGGCATCACCAATGAAGCGCACGCGGCGCAGATGGCGCGCTATCACCTCGCCCAGTCCCTCTACCAGTACAAAGACATCACCTACAGTACCGACATCGAACACCTGAGCTACCGCCGCCTGTCGGTGCTGGCCCTGCAGCACGACCTGACGCAGTGGGGATTCGGTGGCCGGCTCGTATCGGCGACCGCGGTGAACGGGGTCGTAACGCTGAAGCTGGATGAGCCAGTGCCGGCGCCGGCAAACGGCAACGCATGGATCGGACTGCGCGTACCTGGCGAGCGCGTGTACCGCGTGTTCGGCGTTCAGCCGTTCAGCGGGACCAGCGAAACCATCCGCCTGACTGGTGAGTGGCCGGATGACGCCCCGTTGCCGGGCGCCGCCCCGGCCAATCCCGCCCACGACACCATCTGGACTTATGACTTCAAGCAGACCCCGGGCTACCGCGTACGCGTCACCGGGGTCGAACCGGAAAGCGACCTCAAGGGCGCAAAGGTCTCGGTGGTGCCGGAGCCGCCCGAGTTCTGGAACTACGTCCTGACGGGCCAGTACGTGCCGCCGGCGAACCCGAACCCGGTGATCGACCGCCCGATCGCCAGTGCCTTGACCATCAGCGAGCAGCAGGTGGTTCAGGGCGATACCGTCTTCACTGAACTGACCGCCACCTTCGCCATCACCGGCCCGGTGGGCAACATCGTGGTGTCGGCCGCGGGCAGCGATGGCGTGTTGAACGAGGTGGCCCAGACCACGACCCGGACGGCGACGTGGCGCATCTCGCACGCAGATCAGTACACAGTGGTCGTCCGGCCCTTCAGCCCCGACGGCAGGGCAGGTGTCGCGGTATCCGGCATCTACGTCACTGCCGGTGCGGACGTCCCGCCTCGCCTGGTCGACTTCTTCGATGTGGACGAACTGTCCGGTGGCGTGCGCATGTACAGCTGGGGCTTCCTGGCCGACAGCATCCAGTCGCCGGACTTCGCTGGGGTGGAGGTCCGCTATATCGCCGGCGCCCACACGGAGCCCGTGTGGGACCAGATGACCCCGATTGGGGGTGGTGGGTATCACCCCGTGCCGTTCGAGGCTGTGGTGCCCGAGGCAGGGCAATGGACCTTCGCCTGCCGCAGCGTCAACACGTCGGGCGAACTCTCCACGAACGCCAGGGTGGTCAGCAAGCTGCTGGGCGCCAATCTGGGTGAGGTGATCGGGGGCATCGGCGAGAGCCTGGAAGAGCAGACCCGCAAGCAGATCGAGCAGCAGCGTCAGATCGACCAGGAGAAGCTCGACCGCATCAGTGGCGACGCCCAGGAGGCCTTCAACCGCGCGAACGACATCGCGGCCGTGAATGCGTCAATCGCCGCGGAGACCGCGTTCCGTGTTGCTGCCGTGCAGGGCGTCGCCGATGACCTTCAGGACACGGCCAACGAACTGGCGCAGGAGAAGCTCGCGCGCGCAGAGGCCATCCTGAACGAGAAGCTGGAACGCGTGGCTGCGGTCGAGAACCTGACCACCACCACGCAATCTCAGTTTGAGTCTGTGGCCCAGCAGATCGGCTCGGTCGCCGCCGGCAGTGGCACGCAGTTCGACCAGAAGAAAATCTGGTACTTCGACACCACCACCGACGGATGGACGTCCAACGGCACACCCACCGTAGTGGACGGGATGCTGCGTCCGGCGAACAGCACGACCGCATACGCACAGACCCCGGCCGGCATCGGCGTGGATGGAAACTCCTACCGGTTCATCAAGACCCGGGTTAAGCGGGTGGGCAATCCGCCCTGGCGCGGCTTGGTGCGGTGGACGACCGATGCTGACCAGACGTGGGATGACGCGAAGTCGGTCACCATCCCGTTGCCCAGCTTCGATGCTAGCGGCCTGGCCACGGTCGACATCGACCTGATCCCGTGGAACGGCCCGTCGCCGGTCCGCGCCGTCCGCATGGCGCTGGTCACCGTCCAGACGGCCACAGACTACCTGATGTACGACTATGTCGCTGTCGGCCGTCCTACCCCGGGCGCCGGCGTGGCGCAGGTACAGGAGGTGCAGACCGCCCTGCAGCAGGCCGACCAGGTCATCGCCAGCAGCGTGACGACCCTGGGCGTGCAGATGCGTGGCCAGTACGAAGGCACGGACCCGCTGCAGCTGACCAGCGGCTTGATGTACAACGAGATGACTGCGCGCATCACGGCTGACCAGGCACAGGTACAGCGGATCAGTGCGATGGAAAGCCGCATGCCCACCGGCAGTGGCAAGCTCGCGTCCGAGGCACGGGTCAGCGCACTCGAGGAAGCCACTACCACCGCCACAAGCGCCCTCGCGCAGTCGATCACCAATATCAACGCGACGCTGCCTGCGATGATCGTGCAGGGCAGCAATCACGCCTTGAACGGTACGTGGGAATCCGGCCGCGACGTGGGCTGGACGTACCTCAATCCGGGAACGACGCTGAATGTCGTCAACGAGGGGCGCAGCGGCCTGTGCCTGCGCGTGGATGGCGGTACGGGGGTGCGACAGGCACTGGTCAATGGCAACGCCAACGTCACGGTTGTCCCCGGCCGGACCTACCGCGTGAGTTGCTGGTACAGGACCACGGCCGATTACAACGGCACTTCCAGCAACGGCAAGTTGCGGCTTGGCAACCAGACCGGTGGCCAGATTGGCAGCAACACCTTCGCCGCTAACCGTGTGGACTGGACGTACACCGAGCGGGTGCATGCGGTGCCGACCGACGGCAGCGTTACCGCCTATCGGGTGGGGATCCTGGCAGACCACACCACAGGCACCCTGTGGGTTGATGACGTCATGATCGAGGAGGTCACCGAACTCCTCGCCAATGCGCAAGGACTGGTTGCGCTGACGAATACCGTCACGCAGCAGGGGCAGCAGATCACGGCCCAGGCCGGCTTGATTAGTGCCCTGCGCACGGACGTGGACGGCAAGGCAAGCAATTCCGCGCTGCAGTCGTTGCAGTCGCAGGTAAGCCTGCAGGGCAGCGACATCACCAGCCTGGGTCAGTCCGTGACCAACATCACCGCTTCGCTGTACAGCATCGGCGGCGACAATCAATTGGCGAACAGCGGCTTCGAGCTGGGCACGGCCGCGGGCTGGACCACTGGCAGCGGGAACGTTGGAAGCGCCATCTTCACCCGCACGCTCGTTGATTCGAGTCTGCCGGGCAGCACCAAGGCGTACCGCCTCGCGATGAGTGGCCTGGCCGCCACTGGCTATGGAGAGATTGTCAGCAACACGACGGTCAAGGTCGCCAAGGTTGAGCCTGGCAAGAAGGTGGCGTACTCGGCCTATGTTCGCGGCACGCCGGGACCGCGATTCTTCATGCAGATCGCATGGGTGAGCGCAGAGGGCGGGGTGATCGGTTACACCGGCACGCCCAGCACCGCGGACTGGGTGGTTCCGGCGGAGACCTGGACCCGGATGGTTTTCGTCCCGACCAATCCGGCACCGGCAAACGCGGTGGCCGCGCGTTGCTACCTGCGCTGCTACGGCAATGGCGCAGCCGACCAGTGGGTGGAGTGGGACAACGTCCAGCTGCAGGTCGGGTCGGTGGCCACCGGCTACATGCCTTCCATGGATGAACTGTCGATTCAGACGGCCGCGAACGCCAACGCCACGGCCACGCTGACCGGAACCGTCACCCAGCAGGGCCAGCAGATCACGTCGCTTGGTCAGTCGGTTACCACCGTCAACGCACAGCTCCAGAACGTAGGCGGCGACAACCTCCTGCCGAATGCCAGCCTTGAGGATCGAGCATCAGATACGGCCGCACCCACCGGCTACACCTCTGGCGGGAGCGTGCCATCGGGTGCCACCCTGGGGTACGTTGATTCTGATCTTCCGGGCAGCACGAAGGCTGTGCGCCGGACGGGCACTTCCACTGCCGCCAATCAGTACCTGGAGATCCGCACCGTCGATAGGACGGTCAAGGCGACCGCCGGCCAGACCTACGTGGCGAGCGCCTTCATGCGTGGCTCGGGTGGAACTCCCTACATCATCATGTGGTTCCTCGACGCAGCGGGCGGAACCCTGGGGGGTGCCCAGCCCGACAGCTTTGTGATGGGCGAGGGCTGGAAGCGCTTCGTAAGCACGCCGCGTGTTGCTCCTGCTGGCACGTCCTACGTCCGCGTGTATTTCCGTTGCACATCGACTGCCGCCGGGCAGGATATCGCGATCGAAATCGACAACGTGATGCTGCAGCAAGGGGAGGTGGCAACCAACTGGACTCCCAGCGCCAGCGAGATCGCTGCACAGACTGCTGCCAACGCAGCGGCCACCAGTACGCTGACGGGTAAGGTCGATCAGCAGGGCAGCTTGATTACGGCGCTCGGTCAGCAGATCACCACCGTGAGCGCGGATCTGAGCCAGTCGAACCGCGCCGGCAGCAACATGGTTGTCGATGGCAGCTTCGAGAATCGAGCGGCGGGTACGGCCATTCAGACCTGGGCTGTGGTCGTGCCGGGTGGTAGGACGGGCAGCAACGCGTTGCAGGTCTCGTTCGCGTCCAACACCCGATCCACGAACCTGCAGACCTTCGATGTGGCGCCAGGGCGGATCTACTACTGCGAGGCGTGGGTGAAGCGAGTAGGGCCGGCCGCAGGCACGATGCAGTTGCGGTTCCAGCTGAGCAACAACGGCGCGTCGCCAACGTATCCGAACTTCCAGACGGTCACGCTTTCGACCATTCCCGAAGATGGCTACGTGAAGGTCAGCGGGCGCATCACCATCCCGGATGGGAAGAACCGAGCCGTCCTACAGCTCAACAGTGCCAGCGCGACCACCAGCGCTACGCAGCTGCTGTGGGACGACTTCGTGCTCCTGGACGTTACGGAAGCCAATAGCGCTCAGCAGACCGCCGATGGCGCCGCCAATGGTCTGGCGTCACTGACGGCGACGGTCACCCAGCAGGGACAAACGATTACTGCGCAGGGCACCCAGATCAACCAGGTCGGCGCGGCTGTCGAGGGCAAAGCAAGTGCGCAGGCGCTGATCGAGTTGGACGCAAAGGTGGTCCGCCAGATGACCGGCGCGGGGAACCTCCTGTCTAACGCTGGGTTCAACGGCGCGACCACCGTCGGGTGGAGCTTCTTCTATTCCGCCGGCAACATCCAAGGCGTCAACCGGTACTTTGCCAGTGGCCCGGGCATGAGCGGAGCCACTGACCCGGGCGTACCGGTGGGGATGCGGGCACTGATCGTTGCTGGAGGCACCAGCAGCGGAGACTTCTTCGTCGCGCCGGACGTTCCGACACCGATCGATGGGGGCAAAACGTACCTGTTCTCCGCCTACGCTTCGGGCAATCGGGGTGAGCTACGCCTTGAGTGGTACGACGTCAACGACAACCACGTGGGTGATATTGCAGTCTCTGGCAAGTTCACACTGCTTTCTGGTGGCCCCGCGCTGGCCAACTACAGTCGCCTGAAGCTGCGCGCGACCGCGCCAGCCAACGCAGTGCGCTGCCGCACCATCTTGGTTACCCCGCTGAACGGAGGATCGTGGTTCACCCGATGGCTGCGCCCGCAGTTTGAGGAAGTGGCATCTGACCAGGTCGAGCCGTCGCCTTGGGCCGCCGGCGGCGCCGAAGAGTACGCCAACATCAACATGTTCACCGACGTGAACGGCTACATCGCCGGCATGCAGGTGAAGAACAACGGTGCCACTTCGGCAATCAACATGCTGGCGTCGGCGGTGAACATCCTGACGCCCGGCGGAGCCGACGGCATCGAGATGACGCAGGGTTACATCCGGGTGTGGGCCGGGAATTCCCAGCGCATCATCGGCAATAACTTCGGCACCGAGGGCCTGATCGATTACTTCGGCCCCAACGTGGGCGCTGGCAACGCCAGCAAGGCGAACGCGACGATGTGGATGGACAGGAACGGCAGTGCTTACTGGGGCGGTGCACTCTCGGCCGGCGTGCTGAAGAACGCTGCGCAGAGCACGTCGATCGTGACGGTCGGCAATTCGGTGTTGGTTGGTCCCTTCGATACCAACGGACGGAACAAGCAGGTGGTCGTCGGCTTCAACCGGGTCCACACGCGTATCAAGGACGACAGCTACGGCAGCAGTGGCTTCGTAGCCGGCGGCGGGCAGAACAGCGGAATCATCAACCTGTACCGCCAGATCGAGGGGCAGTCGGAGACGCTGTGGCAGCAGGTCCAGATCACGGGCGGCGTGGACATCGTCAACGAGGTGGACGGCCCCGACCGGGCGACGTCCACCTGGTATGCGTCGTTGACCATCAACGACAACGCGGATGGCTCTGCGCGTCGCAGCTATCGGGCCGAGACCGCCTCCTTCACTGAGCAGACCGTCAGCCATTCATCAGGAACGTTCAACAAGCAGACGATCACCCAGAGCCTTTCTGTGGTCTCTGTCGAGCAGTAGCGAACCAATTTGCCGGCGTGAAGCGCTGGCGTAACCCCGCTGGCCCGTGAGGGTCACCAACAGGAAGAGGAACTTGCAATGCTCAATCTCAAAATGCGCCTGGCCAACAAGCTCGAATCCGTTACGTTGCCGAACAAGCTGCAGCTGACCTTCGACGACCCGAACGTCACTTCGGGACCTCAGATCGTGCTGACCGTCGACTATGACGATGGTGCCGCAATGCGCACTGGGCGGTACTACCGCATCAATGCTGCGGAAGAGGTGCCTGCGACGGAATCGGCGTGACGACTGCCTGCGGTGTGGCGCTGCTGCCGCCTGAAAAGCTGGAGAAGCGGCGAAGGAACATATGCGGCTTTCGGCAAATCCGGGCCAATTGCAGCGGGCAGCGGCATGGATGCGGGTAGACGCAAGGGGCCTGTGGCTTCTCTCTGGATGGGCGTCAGCCGCGGCCAGGCCGCGCCAGCATTCGGTTCCACCCAGCCCTTGTCGCCACTGGAAGCGTGTGTAAGTCCACCCTTTGGCCAGAAAAAGCACCCCCCCCCGTAGGGTTATTGGAGGGGGTGAAACCTGCCACCATCCAATGGATCCGTGTGGCGGGTACTCGTCATAGCTTGCTATGGAAGGATGGCCATGGCAGCTACTGCGGAGAAGGGTATGACCGTTGGAAAAGGGTCGTTCCAGCGAGAATGTCTCGCTCCAACGCGAGTGGGTGGCCGTCAGTGTTGATCACATGGGATGTCGCAGAACTTGTCCTATTTGTGAATGGCAACTCTCACTAACCTCGAGACTTCTCATTCGCCCATATCTTCCTTCTCATATTTCCGAAGGACGAGGATAACTACGATAAGGCTTACGCACTTCCCTATAAGGAAGCCAACAATCATGCCGTCGATGAAGTTCATATTTTCACAAAGGATTGATCGCATGCCATCAGTCCTTGATCGCATAGTTCCAGCGGCGGGATGGACGTGAGCGGGGGCAGCCCTGTCCCGCGATAACTGCATTGCTCGCATGCGCCGTGATACAACTTGGACGGGATGACGGGAGCGGCCCATTGGCCGCCCCCTCACAGACCTTGGTAGGGCGCCGATCAGAAGCGCACGGACCAGCGCGCCGTAGCGCCATGGTCACGGCTCTCGCTGCCGAACTGGCCGCTGTAGCCCAGCTCCAGCGACTGCCGCGGGGTCAGCCACGCGGACAGCCCCAGCTCGGCCACCACAGCGCTGTCGGCGATCGGCGCGCCGCTGACGGCGAACGCGCCGCCACCGTTGGCGAAGGCGAGGTTGGCCACCTGGCTGCGGTCGCCGGAGGCCCGGCGATAGCCCACCGCGCCACGCAGGTGCAGCCAGCTGTCCTGCTGGAAGGATGCCTTCAGACCCTTGTCGAAGCGCAGCCCAGCGGTTGCCACGGTAGTACGGGTGTCTTTCACTTCGCCCTGCAGTGCGGCGGCGCCGCCCCGCTCGTTGATGCGCTTCAGGTCCACTTCGACGCGGGCAACCTGCAGGTAGGGCTCCAGGCCGCCTTCATCAGAGCCGAAGCGGTAGCCGGCTTCGAGGAAAGCCTGGCGGGTACGCGCGTCATAACGGCCGGTGAGCGTGTCGCTGAATCCTGCGAACGCCAGCTCGCGGGTGCTCTCTGCCTCGTGCTTGCTCCAAGCCACGCCACCGCGCAGACCGAAGCCGCCCCAGCTGTGGCTGGCGTAGGCACCGACGTGGGTGTTGTCGATCTTCGACTTGGCACGGCGGTCGCGTTGCTTGACGTCGGTACGGCCGGTGCCGGCCAGCACGCCGGCCTGCCAGCCATCGAACTCGCGGTCGATACCGACCAGCAGGCCGTTGCTGTTGGCGTCGGTGCGCGCGGTTTCGACATCGCCGTCGAGCTTGCCGTTGCCGCCGATCGCCTGTACCCACGCACCGGTCGCGTCGCCGGTGCTGCCCGGCGACGCATTGCCCGCACGCCGCGACAAGGCTGCATCACGCACGTAGCGGCTGCTCTCGACCAGCACCAGCGGCGTGGCGGCATGCAGCTCGCCGCTCAGGCCGTCCAGCGCGGCGCCGACCTGGGCGGGGAACAGCTGGGTCAGCGGCCGGGGCAGCCCCTGGTTGATCGCCAGGCCATCGGCTACGCCAGCGACGGCGCGCTGGTTGCGCGTGGTGGCCGCGGTGGCCAGCAGCGCACCCCGGGCCACGTCGATGCGCGCACCATTGGCGCCGTAGGCCAGGCTGAACTGCAGGAACGGCGAGAATGCACTGAAGTCGGTACGGGCGAACTGACCGTTGATGCCACCGTCGGCGCGCAGGATGTTGAACTGCTCACCCAGGTAGTACACGCCCGGTTCGGGCAGCGCGACCAG